>JAWLBG010000003.1:0-207355 GCA_041395065.1 Prosthecobacter sp.
TTAAACCACAGGCGCCTGCGCACTTTTACGCGCAGCGCACAATTTAGCCTTCTGTTTTCCAACGGCTCCGCCAAGGTTTTGACACCCAGCGTCACCGTTTCTGTTTTCTGAAAGATCACTTCTGATTACCGGGAGTTTTGAGCCGCTTTTTGCCTCTCTAACCTCCTTTTTTCAGCCGCCGTTTTCCGCTGGCGGACGGGCAGACTAGTACATCCCTTCACCTCTGCAACAGGTATTTGATGTTTTTATCGCAAACATCTCCAAAACCTCCCATCAAAGGGTGCATCGCAATCTAGTTCTGGCCTGTGTGTTGTATCGAGCACAAGGCTCTGAGGGCATTCGATCAAGTCACTTTCAGACTCTGACTTCCATTACCAGACCAGCGCTCCATCAGAATCATTATCTCCAGTTCAGCGTAAGAGATAAGTGCCAACGCTCCCACTCATCTCACATGACAACATCCATCCGAAGCAGCCTATGCAACAGCCATGCAATCCAAATTCAAACGTGCCCTGGAGCCAAGATTGCTCAAGAGTGCACCGACAAAACAACAACGGTGATTGCGCTTCGTGACGCTATCCGATAAACAAAAATACATGGTCCGCCCTCGCAAAAAATACACTGTTCACGACCTCCGTAAGCTCAAAGGCCAGCGTTGCCTCACGCACATTCATGTAAAGTCTCCCGAGGAGGCCGACGCCGCAGAGGCAGCTGGCATTGATCTGATGAGTTGCAGCTTCGACTCCCCGGAAGCGCAAGCACGGCTGCCACTGCTCGTCGCCGCTGCGCCCACCGCCTTTCTCTCCGGCTCCACGCCCCACGGCATGGCCACGCAGGAAGAGGCCATCCGCACGGGCTTCCGTGCTCTCGAAATGGGCGCCAGTTCAGTCTATTGCTCGGGCAGCCCGTTTCTCATTGAAGCCATGGCCCGTGAGGGCATACCCGTTGTCGGCCACATTGGCATGGTGCCGCGTCATGTCACTTGGAGCGGCTACCGCAGCATCGGGAAGACCGTTGATGAAGCCAAGATGCTCTACCGGAAGATGAAGGATCTCGAAAACGCTGGAGCCTACGCCGCTGAGATAGAGATCGTGCCTCACAATCTTGCCACCTGGCTTTGCAAACAAACAAGCATGCTTCTCATGTCGCTTGGTTCCGGCACCGGTTGTGATACTCAATTTCTTTTCTCCTGCGACATTCTCGGTGACTATGACGAGCGTATTCCACGGCATGCAAAATCCTACCGCAACTTCGCAGAAGAGCACCGACGCCTGCAAGACGAACGCGTCGCTGCTTTTGGCGAATACATCGCCGATGTAAAGGAAGGCCGCTTCCCAGAACGGTCGAACCTCACAGAGATGGAGCCACAACTGCTCGAAGAGGTTGTTCGCTCACTTAGTTAAAAGTCTAATTGAGCATTTTCCGGGCGCTCCTGCCGGAATCAGCAAAGACATCGGCGAATGTTTACTGCATAGCTACGCCGGTGAAACATATCCCCATCATCGACTCCCACACCGGCGGCGAGCCCACACGTGTCGTGCTTGGTGGCGTCACGGCGGAGGAACTGGAAGCGTATCGCCGCGCCATCATCTGCGAACCACGCGGGCATGAGGTGATTGTTGGAGCGCTGCTTGTGGAGCCCAAGGATGCCTCGTGTGCTGCTGGTGTGATATTCTTCAACAACGTCGGCCTTCTCGGCATGTGCGGACATGGCATGATCGGTGTCATCGCCACGTTGAAACATCTCAGACGCATTGCTGCAGGAGAGCATCGCATTGAGACACCCGTCGGCATCATCACTGCGAAGCTTCATGACGACGACCGCGTCAGTATTCGCAATGTGCCCTCTTATCGCAAAGCAAAGGCAGTCAAGGCAGGTAACGTGACTGGCGACGTCGCTTATGGCGGCAACTGGTTCTTCCTCGTTGCCGATCACGGTCTCGAACTCACATTGAAAAACGTCCCGCAACTCACACAGGCCAGCCTGGCAATGCGCGAGGCTGTTCGCGCAGCTGGTTATCCCGAGGTCGATCACGTCGAGCTTTTCGCTCCGCCATACGACGCCGCAAATCACAGCCGCAACTTCGTCCTTTGCCCCGGCGGAGAATACGACCGCTCTCCTTGCGGTACCGGCACCAGTGCAAAGCTTGCCTGCCTCGCCGCCGATGGCAAACTCGCGCAGGGTGAAGTCTGGCGTCAGGAAAGCATCCTCGGCAGCGTTTTCGAGGGACATTACGACGTTGGCGAAAATGGCATCATCCCCACGATCACTGGACAGGCTTTCATCACGGCGGAATCGACGCTGATTTGCGATCCCGCCGATCCTTTCCGAAATGGCATCGCCTGCGATGTGTAGATCTCACGTCGCCATGAGCCCGGTCTCGTGCGCGAATCGGACGAGGTCGGCCACGTTGCGGGAACCGGTTTTTTTCATCAGGCGACCTCGAAAAGTCTCCACCGTTTTGTCGCTGAGGTTCAGGCTGTCGGCAATCTCCTTGGTGATCTGACCCTGGGCGATGAGGAGGAGGATGCTCCTCTCCCGCGGGCTGAGCGCGGGTGTCGAACCGGAGTTGTCCGGCAGGCTGGCGGGCTCGACAAACTCCTCCCCGGCGGCCACGGCCCGCAGGGCGTCAGCGAGTTCATGAAAGGCCTCGTCCTTGACGATGTAGCCGGACGCTCCGGCGCGCCGGGCGTCTTCGGCAATGATGGCGTGCTTGTGCATGGTCAGCAGCACAGCGGATTTGCAAAGCTGCTTCTCCAACGCCCTGCGAATCGTTTCCAGGCCATCCATGCCGGGCATGGCGAGATCCGCGATGAGAATGTCAGGCGGTGTGATGCGGCAGCATTGGAGCGCTAACGACCCGTCCTGGACGGCCGCGAGAACGGTGAAGTCGTCATGCTGCCGGAGCATGGAGGCCAGGCCTTCGCAGAACATGCCATGATCGTCCACGATGACGACGCTGATGGAGATGCTTTTTGACGTCATGGGGCAGGCGTGGCTGGAAACGGGACGGTGATGCGCAGTTCGGCACCATCAGAACGAATGGCCAAAGCCAGATCTCCACCGAGGAGCTGCGCACGCTCGTGCATGTTGAAAAGGCCGCGGCTGGACGAATCTGTTGCTTTCGCGCCGCCACCATCGTCGCGCACGATCATGCTCAGTCGCCCGGCATTTTCGCGCAGACTCACCTCGATCTGCCGTGCATGCCCGTGACGGCTGGCATTGGTGAGCGCTTCCTGCAGGATGCGGAAGAGGTGCTCCTCCGTCCGTGCCTCCACCGGTCGCGAGACATTGGTCTCGAACTGGACTTTGACGCCCGACTCGGCGGCATACTGCTCGCACAGAGCACGCAACGCATCAGCCAGTGCATGGCGGCCGAGGAAGACGGGCCGGAGGTGCGCGGCGACGTTGCGCAGCTCATGAATGCACGCATCGACCGCCGCGATCTGCGATTTACATTCCTCCACGCGCCCGGCTTTTTGCGCGTCCATTTGCAGGCGGAGCTTCAGCGACTGCATCGACTGGCCCACGCCGTCATGCAGGTCCATCGCGATGCGTCTGCGCTCGTCCTCCTGAGCTTCCAAATTGCGGCGCAGCCGCCGCCTGCTGGCCTCCCGCAGGATGTGCAGGCGCACGACGAGCAGCACATAGAAGGCGATCGCGTGGCAAGTGACCGTCACATGCAGCGTGGTGCGGGAGAACAGGGGCAGGCCTGTCTGCGCCGCGATGACGTGCAGCGCCCAGGCGAATGAGAGAACCGCCGCCGCGGCGAGGAAGAGGCCGACCCCGATCTCCGTCTGGCCTGTGGATGAGCGGCACGCGATCGCGAGGCAGACTGCCGCCAGCAGAAAGGCGACAGCGGTGAGCCATTGCGCGAAGGCGAGCGTCGTCACACTCCGCGCCAGCATGAGCAACAGCGCGGCCATCACGCATGCCGCACCGATGACTCCAACGGTCGTGCGTGAAAAGATGGGCCGCGGCCCGCTGGCTGCGCTCCTGCCAAGCAAGAGCAGACACACTGGAATCAGCGCCGCGATGCCCCATCCCAGCCGCATCAGGCCATGCGTCAGCCGCGCGTCGAAGAAGAGTGAATAGCCGCCGAACAGCACGGCCAGCGCGACGGCGAAAAAGAGAACCGCGTTCCACACGTGCCAGGCATCGCGCCGGTCTCCCCAGGCCATAAACAGAGCCGTGAGCATGCCAAGGCAGCACGCGGCGAGGGCTGCATACTCCCATGCCACGAGGCGGCGGTTTTCCGGATGCACGATGCCGGACATCCACAGCGCAAACCCCAGCCGGGCGACGCCTTCCTCGATGCCGCCCGCACGCGGTGCGCGTGTCACACGCAGGCAGAGCGTGTTGTTCCCCTTCTCCTTCCAGTGAGGTCCCTTGATGGTGAAACCGGCGGGCGCACCCGGCGGCGGGAAAACGGGATGCTCACCCGGAACGCCGTGTGTGACACGTGCGACGCCGCCATAGCGAGCCCGCAGCGGGCTGCCATTCATAAAGGCCTCCACTGCTCCGCCGACGCCGTCGAACTGCACCTGCAGCGAGCCTCCCCTCGGATACCGCATGGGCGGCAGCGTGATGCGATACCAGCCCACCGGCGCATCGAAGGCCACCCCCTGACGAGCTGGCGGAATGGTCAGCCGCACCTCGTTCCAGTCCGTCGTGTCCAGTTCGTTTGCGGCCCAGGCCGGGTCATCGCCCTCACGGAAGAGCGCCGTGGCCGGCATCTCCGCAAAGGCGTCATCAGGCATGTCCGGCATCTCCTGCGCCTGACACGGCAGCGCCAGCACGGCGATGCCGAGCAGCATCGTCGTGCCCGTCAGCAGGATTGCCCGGTGCGGTGACATGGGTGGGAGTGGAACCTTCTCTTAAACCAACGGAGCGCTGACCGCCTCGTCAAACAACGAGCTTCATCCCGATGTAGGTGTTTCCCCCGACATGACGAAACTCCGGGCGTGCCTTTTGATCGCGGGCGTCATGGAGCAGGAAAGAAAAATTCAAAATCTGCACAAGTTCCGCCGCCGCCAGGCATCAGCGTCTTGGATTCGGCCACGGATTCCTTCCCACTCCGCCGCAGCTCAATCGACTCCGCCATGAAATTGCCCACGTTCGTCATCGCCCTCGTCCTAGCCACGCCACTGCTGGCGAACAATCCCATCCCCGGCTTCGCCGACACCAGCGGGCTGAACTCGGGAGCCACGGGTTCTGACGCGAACAACCTGGCCGACAGCACGCTCGACGCTGCGGACCCGGTCAACATGGCCACGGGCGAGTTCTACTTCACGCGGCAGCTCATGGCGCTTGGCGGACCGCTGCCGCTGGGTTTTGGCATCGCCTACTCCTCGGGCGGCGGTGTGGCGACGGGCGGCGTGGAAACGACGCCGCAAGGGCTCGGCGGCATGGCGGGAAAGTTTCGCCGCTCGCATCATGCCTTCGTGCAGCGCGTGAACATTGATTTCGGTCCCGGCTTTCAGTTCACCCAGGCTTTTGTGCGCATGGGGCTCGGCGAAGATCTCGCGTTTCAGCTCAACACCACGACTTCGCAGTGGGAACAGCTTTCCGATACGCCGGAACGTCACGAACTGATCGAGACGACCACGCATTACTACCTCAGCGAGCCGGGGCGTGGCGTCGTGCACATGTTCGTGAAAGCCGCCGGAGAGGATGCTGCGCCGCGCACGCATGTCGTGGATCGCAACGGCAACACCCTCACCTACACACTCCCCGCGAATCACGACGAGGCCACCACCACCGGGCCGATTTCGGTCAGCGACGGGCTGGGACGCTCGCTCGCCTTCGGCTACACGTCCGTGGGCGGCGTGAACATGCTCACCAGCGTAACCGACCACACGGGCCGTGCGTGGACGTTCCAATACGAGAACGATCCGGCCGACAATCCGCCCGCCGACGCCACGCCGCTCGTCACGCTGCGTTCGATCACCGATCCGCTCGGCGGAGTCTGCACCTTCACCTATCAGGGCACCAACCGCATCGCCGCCAAGCAGATGCCGCGCGGCAACTCGCCCTACTCGCAGACTTACTCTGCCACGCTCACGGATGCGGCCGTGCTCACGCAAAGCGACGCGCTCGGGCGTGTCTTCACCTTTTCGAGCGAAGCGCCCGTCATCGGTCTCGGCGACAGACACCGCACCATCACGCATCCCGACGGCTCGCGGCGCGGCTTTTTCCACGGGTGCGCAGGGCACGCTCATGGCTGGCGTGCTGGATGAAGGTGGCAAATACATGGCGTTTGAATCCGATCCTGACCGCCGCGCCATCGCCAAGACCGTGGATCGCGATGGCGCGCGGTCTTCCATCACTTACGACGAGGCCAGCGGCTTCGTGAAAAGCATCACCAATGCGCGTGGCGACACTTCGACCGCGACCTTCACGCCTGTCGTGCAGACGATCACGAATCCCGCCAACGCTGAGACGGTGAACGTGACCTTCTTCGACCTCACGCGGATCGATCATGTCGATGACACCTTCTCGGCCTTCGTCTTCGACACGAAAGGAAACGCCACTTCCAGCACCGACCGCGATGGCGACACCACCACGCGCACCTTCAACACACGCGGCCAGACGCTCACTTCCACGAACCCCGAGACCGGCGTCACGACCTTCACCTACGATGCAGCGGCGAATCTCCAGACGCTCACCGATTCCGACACCGGCGTGACCACCTTCGGCTACGACACGCTGAACCGCCTCACCTCCGTCACGCATCCTGACACCAGCATCATGGGCTACACCTACGACGCGCTCGACCGCACCCTCACGCGCACTGACGAGCGCGGCACGGTGACGAAGTTCGACTACGACACGAACAGCAACCTCACCGCGCTCACCCGCGATTTCGGCGGAGCTTTGCAGCAAGCTTTCGCCTTCGCCTACGACGCGCTCGACCGCCTCGCCACCTCCACCGATCCCGCCGGGAACGCCACCGCCTTCGAGCATCCCTACTTCGATTCCGTTTCGAAAATCACGTTGCCTGATGGCTCCACGATTCGCTTCGAATACGATGCCCGCCGCGCGCTGTCGGCGGTCATCGATCAGCTTGGCCACCGCACCACTTTCCAGCGCGACGAGGTCGAGCAGCTCACCGCCACCACTTCGCCGGAAGGCCGCACGCTCTCGCTCGGACGCGATGAAATCGGCGCGGTCACCTCCGTCACCGATCCCAGTGGCGATACCTCGACGCGAGATCTCGACGCCTTTTCCCGCACCACGCAGTCCACCGATCCCCTCGCCCGCGAGCACACGCTTCAGCGCGATGGCGAAGGCCGCATCACCGGCCGCGACGAACCCGTCTCCGGCGGCACGCAGTATGAATACGACGACAATGGCCACCTCACCCGCCTCACCGACGTGCGCGGCAAGCAGTGGAACCTCACCTACACCGCCATGGGCCGGCTCGACACCGTCACCGACCCGAACGCGAAGACCTGGGACTACGACTACGACACACGCGGTCGCCTCTCCCAGATCACGCATCCCGATACCGTCGTCGAGACACGCACCTACGATGCCGAAAGCCATCCCACCGGTCGCAGTTTTTCCGACGGACTGAATCTCGGCTTCACCTATGACGCGCTCGACCGGCTGAAAACCACCGCCTCCACGCCGGTGACGCTCGACTACGACTCACGCGGGAATTTAACCACCACCACGATTCACGGCCAGACCTTCACCGCCTTGCACGATTCGCGCAACCGCCTCACCACGCTCGACTACGCCGGGCAGATGACCGTCACCTACACCTACGACGCACGCGGCCTCGTCACCCGCGTTACCGATTCGCTTACTGGCGCGCAGGTCGATCTCAGCTACGACGCCGACCGCCTGCTCACCGGCATCACCCGCTCGAATGGTGTCAGCACCACCCATGGCTACGACACGGATGGAAAGATCAGCCAAATCACCCACGGAGCGCTCGGCACCATCGATTTCAATTACAACGCCGCCAACGAACCCACCGCCATCACCGACACCGGCTTCCCTGTCGATGGCGGCGCCTTCCTCACCAGCGCCAGCGTCGAGACGCAGACCTTTGACGATGCCAACCAAATCACCACGCACACCTACGACGACCGTGGCCGCCCCACCTCCGACGGGACCCGCACCTTCACCTGGGACAGCGCCGACCGCCTCATCAGCGTCGTGAATGGCGGCAGCACGCTCGCCTACGACTACACCGCCACCGGCCAGATCACCTCCCGCACGCTGAATGGCCAGACCACCGACTACTGCTACGCCTACTCCGTCGCCAGCCAGCCCATTTTGGCCGAACGAAAAAGCGCCGCCTTCACCCGCTTCTACGTCGCCCTGCCGGATGGCCGACTGCTGTATCAAATCGATCTCACGCCCGCGCCCGCCGTCCGCTTTTATCATTTCGGCAAAGTCGGCGAAACGCGCTTCCTCACCGACGCCGCCGGAGCCGTCACCGATGCCTACGCCTACGACGGCCATGGCCGCCTGCTCGGCAAAACCGGAGCGAGCGACCAGATCTACGCCTTCACCGGCCAGCTCGGCGTCCGCCACGACCCCGAGGCGAACCTCGTCCACATGCGCGCCCGCCACTACGATCCCGTCAGCGGCCGCTTCCTCAGCCGCGACCCCATTCACCTCGCGCTGATGGGTCGCAACGGCCAGCACGCCAACGCGTATCATTTCGTCGAAGGGATGGTGACCTCGGTGGTGGATCCGAGCGGGTTGGATGCGTTTTTCAATGACTTGTGGGAATTCAGCAATGGCGACTACGAGGCGCTAGCGGACATCAACGCATCCAGCAGCATCAGCGGCGCCGCTTTCTTCCCCGGCGTCAATTTCAGCGAAGCTATATTTGACGCCGCGAATCGTTTCGGAAAAGCCATCGCGAAAGCCACTGCCCTGGCGGACCAAGCCGCAGAAAATGCGGAGGCAAATCGATTCGCCGATTTGAAACGGGAGCTCGATGGGTTGACGACTGAACTGATTGCTGCCCAATCGAATGCGTGGACATCCGGCGATATCGACGGAAGCAGAGTTCAGGATATCCAAGACCAGATTGACGAGGTTCGCCGGGCAATGGGGATCGATGTCGATGCCGAAAAAGCCGCGCAAAGAGAGGCCAGCCAGGCGGGAGGTGATCCCGAGCCCCGATATGACGAGGTGCAACGTCGAAAGCGGGAAAACCGCGCATGGTTCAACTTTTTCTTCCCTTGGTAATGACTGCGGAATTCCAAATCTAGCGCCATGAAAATCCACGCCATTCTCTTGCTCCTCGCCGCCACTACGGCCCACGCGGTGGACTACACCTACGACGCCCTCGGCCGCCTGCGCGCAGAGTCGTTTTCGAACAACGCGCACATCCTCCACACCTACGACGCCGCAGGCAACCGCACGCGTCGCGAGGTCATTCCGCCAAACGCCACGCCGAACGCCGATCTCGTCACGACGCTGACCTTGACGCCCGATCCTGCCGCGCAAGGTCTGCCCGTCACCGCCACCATCACGGTGCAAAACCTCGGTCCCGATCCAGCGCCGGACGTGCAAGTCTCCTCCGCGCTTCCCGCCGCCTTCATCCCCAACAGCGCCACCGCCACGCAAGGCAGCGCGGCTTTGAGCGGACAAAATCTCGCCGCCAGTCTCGGCACGATTCCATCCGGTGAAACGGCGACGATCACCGTGCAGGGCATCGCGGACGGCACGGCCAATTTCATCGCCGAAGCCACCACCACCTCGCCCGCCGATTCCACGCCCGGCAACAACACTGGCAGCGACAACACCACGCCCAACGCCAGCGCCGATCTCGTTCTGCTGCGTCTTCACTCCGGTCCGCAGCCTCTCCTCTCTACCGGCACTGCCATTCTCGCCTTCACCGCACGCAATGAAGGCCCCGCGACCGCGACTGGCATCGAAGCGGAAGTCGTGCTTCCAGCCGGGCTCACCTTCACCGGAGCTTTCGGTGGAACAGGCAGCAGCACCGCAGGACAAACCGTGACCGTCACCCTCGCCGATCTCGTTCCCGACTCCGAAACCACGATCTTCGTTCTCGCAACGCCGACGGCGGCCGGGGACCTCACCACCAGCGTCGCCCTCAGTGCCGATCAAGCCGACCCTGACTCGGCGAACAACTCGGGCAGTGTCGTTTCCAACGTTCTCGCGCCTACATTGACCGTCACCAACACCAATGACTCCGGCTCAGGCTCGCTGCGTCAGGCCCTGCTGGATGCCAATGCGAATCCCGATGCAGACCGCATCGCCTTCGCCATTCCGGGCGGCGTCGTGCCGACCATCGCACCCACATCACCGCTCCCGGAAATCACCGAACCCGTTTTGATCGACGGTTGGTCGCAGCCGCAGTTTGCCGTCGAGATCAATGGTGCCGGGCAAGGCGCACTCACGGATGTCATCGTCGTCCGCAGCAGCGACGTGACGCTTCGCGCGCTCTCGATCAATCGCGGCCCGCGCGACGGCATCCTCATCACCGGCCCCGACACCGCGAATGCGGTCGAAAACGTCCAACTCTTCGCCTGCAACGTCGGCGTCGATCCCGCTGGCACGGTCGATCTTGGCAATGGCGGCGACGGCATTCAGATCACCTTTGCCAACAAGGTGACCATCGGCGGCCCGGAAACGTGGCAGGCCTGCATCATCTCCGGCAACACTGCGGATGGCATCAACATCCAAAGCGGCTCCGGTCACGTCATTCAAAACAACCGCATCGGCTGTGACACCAACGGCGCGACCGCCATTTTCAATGGCAGCGAAGGCATCAACTACAGTGCCGCGAACGGCCTCATCGGCGGCACGGAGTTTGGCGAAGGCAATCTGATCTCCGGCAACCGCGAGGAAGGCATCCAACTGGCCGGCAGCAGCACCAAGGTCTTCGGCAACCTCATCGGCACCGACTTCAGCGGCACCGCCCCGCTGCCCAACGGCACGGGTTTCACCGCCAACAGCCAGGCCGGAATCGTCGCCGGTGGTTTCAACAACCAAATCGGCGGACCCGAATTCGCCCAGCGCAACATCATCTCTGGAAACAACGTCGAAAACGTCCGCATGCAGAACCGCTGCCTCGTCGTCGGCAACTACATCGGCCTCGACATCACCGGCACAGCGGCCGTCGGTGGTGTCGATCCCAACGCCGTCGGCGTGCGCTTCAATTTCTCCAGCGTGACCTCGCCTTGCGTGCTCGGCAGCCCGCTGCCAGGTCATGCCAACATCATCTCCGGCAATCCCAGCCACGGAGTGACCTACAACTCCGCTGGCGTGCGCGGTTCGCTCGTCGTCGGCAACCGCATCGGCACCAGCCCCGACGGAAAAACAGCCATCGCGAATGGTGGCGACGGCATCCGCGGCTCCTCGACCCAGGTCGAGGGCAACACCATCGGCGGCAGCCTTCCCGGCGCAGGCAATCTCATCGCCGGCAACACTGCCAGCGGCATCCACCTGCTCCGCGCTGGCTCCAGCCCGGCGCGCAACTACACCGTGCAGGGCAATCGCATCGGCGTGAACATCGATGGTGATCCTCTCGGCAACGGCACGCACGGCATCCATCTCGACAGTGCGCAGGACAACACGATCGGCGGCATCGATCCCGGCGCGGGAAATCTGATCGCCAACAACACAGCCGATGGCGTCAGCGTCACGCTCTCCACCGGCGGCACCGTTCCGCCGTCCATCAACAACCGCATCTCCGGCAACTCGATTCGCAACAACGGCGGCCTCGGCATCGACCTCAATGACGACGGAATCACCGCCAACGACGCCATGGACATCGACTCCGGCCCCAACAACTTTCAAAACTTCCCAGCCGTCACCCTCGCAGAGGCCACCGGCGGATCGCTCATCGGCGCGTTCAATTCCACGCCGAACACGACCTTCCACGTCGAGTTTTTCTCCAACTCCGCCGCCGATCCCTCCGGCAACGGCGAAGGTGAAACCTTCCTCGGTCACATCGACCTCACCACCGATGGCAATGGCGACGCCGACTTCGCCCTCATGTCACCCATCGCCATGACCGCCGGGCACTTTGTCTCCGTCACCGCCACTGATCCCGATGGCAACACTTCCGAGTTCGGCCCCGCGCTCACCATCGCCCCCGGCTTCACCTTTGTGGACACGGACGGCGACGGCATGAGCGACGACTACGAGCTCAACAACTTCGGCACCATCACCGGCGGCAACCCGCTTCTCGACAACGACTTCGACGGCAAGACCAACCTCTTCGAGTTCATCTCGCTCACCAGTTCCAAAGATCCGACCTCCTTCTTCAGTGCCGAACCCGGCAAAGACGCCAGCGGCTTCACCGTGCGCTTCAAATCCGAAGTTGGCCGACTCTACCGGCTCTTCATCAGCAGCAATCTAACGTCCTTCGACCCGTTCGGCGCGGAAGTCGCCGGCACCGGCGGTTTCATCACCTTCACCGACACCGCCCCGCCCAACGACCGCCGCTTCTACCAAATCCAAGTCCGCCTCGCCCAGTAAACCTTGGAGTACGGGGCTCTGAACCACTGCGTCCGCCTTGTCTGATTTCTACGATTCAGGTCTGAACAAGCTCTAGAATCCAGCAGGAGCATGGTTAATGAGAGGCATGATACGCACGCTCATTTTCAGCCTCACGCTCAGCTGCCTCGTCTGCGATATGCCGTTACTTCAGGCCGCAGATTTCGACGCCGCGCTCAGCCTTCCCAAGCGAACCGAAAACAAAGTCTTTCGTGACCGGGTGAAGCCCACCTGGCTCCCCGATGGCCAGTCCTTCTGGTATCGCGTGCAAACCGGGCCTGACAGTCACGAGTTCGTGCTGATTGACGCCAAGACGGGAAGTCGCAAAGCCTCCAAAACACTCAAAGAGCTCGGCTTGCCCGAAAAGGAGGCTGCAAAGACCTCGACAACCAAGATCCAGCTCCGCAAGACCACCCGCACGGGTGAGGAATCCGGCCTGAAGTTCATCAACAAGCTGGATGAAAATGTCGATCTCTTCTGGATCAACCAGCAGGGCGAGCACGTCAGCTACGGACGCATTCGCGCGGGCAGCGAACGTGAGCAGCACACGTTTGAAGGTCACGTCTGGCTCATTACCAGCAGCACCGGCGAGCATCTCGCCGTGATCGAAGCCGGCCCGACGATTCAAACCCTCATCATCGACGGCAAAGGAATCGCTCCTGCTCCTGTGGAGCCCAAGAAGACGGGCCGCGGCGTGAAATCGCCCGATGGCCAATGGTCGGTCATGTATGAAAAGGAGTTCATCCTCCTGCACCACGAAAAGAGCGACAAGCTGGTGCGGATGAAGGTCGAGCCTGCGGCTCAGATGCCCTTTCGCGACAAAGCTGTCTGGTCGCCGGACTCCAGCTCTTTTGTCATCAACTGCGCCCCGCCTCTGCCCGTTCGCAAAGTCGGTTTCATCGAATCCACGCCGAAAGACCAGCTGCAGCCGCGGCTGCGCGATTTCCAATACGCGAAGCCGGGCGATCCGATGCCCAAGCCCTTCCCCGTCTTCTTCCGTGTCAGTGACAAAGGCTGCGAATGGACACGCGTGAAGTCCGACCTCTTCCCCACACCATTTCTCAACGCCGAGTTCTTCAAGCTCACATGGTCGCCTGACAGCAGCGAATTCTATTTCGACTACAACCAGCGCGGTCATCAGCTCTACCGCGTGCTCGGCGTGAACGCGAAAACGGGTGCCGTGCGCCAAGTGGTCGAGGAGACCTCGAAGACCTTCATTGATTACACCCAAAAGACCTGGCGGCACTGGCTGCACGACACGCACGAACTCATCTGGATGAGCGAACGTGACGGCTGGTGCCATCTCTATCTCTACGACACACAAAAGAGCACGATGAAACACCAGGTCACCCAAGGTGCGTGGCCGGTGCGGGAGGTGCTGCACGTCGATGATGCAAAGCACGAGATCTGGTTCATGGCGAGCGGTCTGCGCGAGAAGGAGGACCCGTATCATCTGCATCTCTGTCGCGTTAACTTTGACGGCAGTGGTTTCAAACGACTGACCGAGGGTGACGGCAATCACCGCGTCGATTTCTCGCCGAAGCGCGATTACTTCATCGACATCTGGTCGCGCGCCGATCATCCGCCCGTCACTGAACTGCGTCGCAGCAGCGATGGCAGTCTGGTGTGCGAGTTGGAAAAGGCAGATGCCTCCGCCTTGCTTGCCACTGGCTGGTCGATGCCGGAACGCTTTGTGTCGAAGGGGCGCGACGGCAAAACGGACATCCACGGCGTCATCATCAAGCCGTCGAAGTTTGATCCTGCGAAAAAGTATCCGGTCGTCGAGCAGATCTATGCCGGACCGCACTCGGCCTTCGCCCCGAAGGAGTTCGGTCGCCTGCTCGGGCATCACACGATCGCCGAACTCGGGTTCATCGTGGTCCAACTCGACGGCATGGGCACCAATCACCGTGGGAAGGCCTTTCACGATGTGTGCTGGAAGAACCTGAAGGACGCCGGATTTCCGGATCGCAAGCTGTGGATCAAAGAAGCCGCGAAGACTCGTCCCTGGATGGATTTGACCCGTGTCGGCATCTACGGCGGCAGCGCCGGTGGCCAAAGTGCGATGCGCGCGCTGCTCGATCATCACGACTTCTACCATATCGCCGTCGCCGACTGTGGCTGCCACGACAACCGCATGGACAAGATCTGGTGGAACGAGCAGTGGATGGGCTGGCCAGTTGATGAAAGCTACAAACGCAGTTCCAACTTCGAGGACGCCCACAAGCTCGAAGGTCATCTGCTCCTCATCGTTGGCGAACTCGACACGAACGTCGATCCCGCCAGCACCACGCAGGTCGTCGGCGCTCTGCAACGCGCAAACAAGACCTTCGACTTCATGCCCATCATCGGCACCGGCCACGGCGCGGCCGAAACGCCCTACGGTTCACGGTTGCGCATGGAGTTTCTGGTACGGCATCTGAAACCTTAGCGCCACGACACGACATCATCCGTGGTTCAACCGCCGGTATTCCGTCGGCGACATACCGGTCACTGCTCGAAAGGCTCGTGTGAATGCGCTGTGATCTGCGAAGCCGCATTCGAGAGCAACGTGGGCAATGGTGCTGTCCGTCTCCTGCAGAAGTCGAGCGCCTGCCGTGATGCGAGTCTTGGTGATCAACTGCATCGGACTGAGGCCGTGGATGCGCTTGATGACACGCGCAAAACGTGCGGCGCTCATGCCCGCCTTTTGCGCGAGCGATGAAGGGCTGATCTGAGAGTCGTAGGCGGTCTCCAGATGGCGCAAGGCTTGCGCGACCGCGGTTGGAACCTCTTCGCGGCTCACCAAAGCCGTCAGGTCCTTCGAAATGCCGATCAAACCCCTCACGCGACCGTCCTCGTCACGAATGGGAATCTTACTGGTGAGGCCCCAGACAGGCACATTGGGCCGCCGCCAGAACAGCTCCAACCGCTCAATGATGGGACGCCCGGTTCGGAGCACCTGGGCATCCTGCTCGGTGGGAATGCGACCAAAGTCACCAGGACAAACGTCGGCCGGGCGACGGCCGATCATCTGCGATTTGTCGGACAGTCCGTGCCGCTCGACGAGGGACTGATTCACCACCAAGTAACGCCCGCTGGCATCCTTGATAAAAAAAGCCGTGTCATGCATCAGATCGGCGATCTGCTCCACATGCCGCGTGTCGATCAGCAAGGTCCCTTTGTTGGAAAGGATGCTTGGAAATGCTGCGGTGGCGGTTCTCATAACTGATCAGTTCCAAGCAACGACCATGCGGCAGGCGCCTTGCAACGTCACGTCAGCATTGTGCGGTTTTCTTCATGCCAACCGGTCATTCCGGTCAAGACATGCCCGCTTGTCTTCGGACTCTATGCTTGCCTCGTGAACCCCTACCTTGTTATCACTTCATCACGATGAGAGCCGCGTTCCTCGCCCTGCTGACCTTTGTTCTGCCGTTGCCAAAACTGCTGGCGGCCAGTTCAGCCCCTGTGAACCGCCTGCCGAACATCGTCCTGATCCTCGCCGATGATCTGGGCTACGGTGATGTGGGCTGCTACAACAGCGAAGCGAAGGCGCCCACGCCAAACATCGACCGTCTGGCACGCGAAGGCATGCGCTTCACCGACGCGCACAGCCCGGCCACGGTCTGCACTCCCACACGCTACAGTCTCATAACCGGCCAAATGGCTTTTCGTGTGCCAAATGGCGGCACGGTATTCACGGGTGCGGGCGGCCCATCACTGATCGCACCCGGACGGCTGACTTTGCCCGCGATGCTGAAGAAGCAAGGCTACGCCACCGCGGCCGTGGGCAAATGGCACATTGGCTGGACTTTTCGTGATCATACCGGAGCGCCAATTCACAAGGGAGGATTGGAAGATGTCCGCCGCATCGATTTTTCGCGACGTATCGAGGGTGGACCACTCGATCATGGCTTTGATCGTTTTTTCGGCACTGCCTGCTGCCCGACGACGGACTGGCTCTACGCGTTCATCGATGGTGACCGCATTCCGGTGGCGCCGACGGGTCCCATCGACAAATCCGCGCTGCCTAAGCATCCGTATGCGAATGACTGCCGCCCCGGCCTCATCGCTCCGGATTTCCCGATGGAGGAAGTGGACATGGTCTTCCTCAAGAAAAGCCGCGCGTTCTTGGAGGAGCACGTGAGCACCTCGCCGAACAAGCCCTTCTTTCTCTACCACGCGGCACAGGCCGTTCATCTGCCGTCCTTCCCCGGCAAGGATTTTAAAGGCAAGACCCGCGCAGGACCGCATGGCGATTTCATCTTCGAACTGGATCATGTCGTCGGCGAGTTGATGAAGGATCTCGAACGTCTCAGTGTGGCCGACAACACGCTCATCATCTTCACCAGCGACAACGGTCCCGAGACCACCAGCGTCGTCCATATGCGTGCTGATCACGGTCACGATGGAGCGCGGCCATGGCGCGGCGTGAAGCGCGACGACTGGGAAGGCGGTCACCGCGTGCCCTTCATCGTGCGCTGGCCAGGTCACGTCAAAGCCGGAACCGTCAGTGATCAACTCACGAGCCTGACCGATGTGATGGCCACCGTTGCAGCGATCACCGGTGCCAGCCTGCCCGTTGATGCTGCCGAAGACAGTTTTAACATGCTGCCGGTGCTAGAAGGTCAGGCGACCGCGCCGGTCCGTCCCTACCTGCTCGAACAAGCCTTCGCCGGGGCCCGCACTTTGTCGATCCGACGCGGGG
Organism: Prosthecobacter sp.; assembly: GCA_041395065.1. Classification (GTDB taxonomy): domain Bacteria; phylum Verrucomicrobiota; class Verrucomicrobiia; order Verrucomicrobiales; family Verrucomicrobiaceae; genus Prosthecobacter. The sequence continues at coordinate 17,187 of JAWLBG010000003.1, forward strand.
TCTGGAAATACCTCGATCATCGCGGCTCCGGTGGAAACAACTACGACAAGGGCGAACTCAAGGCCTTTGCGCTGCCCGAGACCGCGCCTGATGCCCCCGGACAACTCTACAAACTGGACGTCGATCCCGGTGAAACAACCAACCTTCATTTCAAGCATCCCGAGGTCGTGGCGGAATTGAAGGGATTGCTTGAGAAATCGAAAGCGGAAGGCCGCAGCACTCCCAAAAGCAACGCCCTGAACGCTGCCCTGCCACGTGATGCATTGCCGCTGGATGCACCGGAGTGGCCGATGAACTATCGCCTCCATCTCGACGGAGCCGCCAAGGTGACGCTCAGTGATGAACTGACGTTGTCGCTGGACGGCTCGAAGCCGCACGACATCGCCGTGGAGCATCCGGCTGAGGGAGCGCCGTTGTTGCGCGTCTGGAGCGGTGGCAAACTCGTGCGCGGACCTGAGGAGGTGGCCTCACTGGCGAAAACCGGCGCGATGGATTTCCCGGAGGCGAAGCTGGACCTCGGCGCGGATTTCACAGCAATGGCAACGTTTGAATCGAGTGGTCAGGGCACGCTGTTTTCCGTGTGTGCGCCGACTGGCAAGTGGTCGCCTGCCGCCAAGGCCTTGTTCATTCGCGGCGGACGGCTCGTGTATGACATCGGCTGGGTCGGCGCGATGACCGGCGGGCCAAAGGTGAATGACAGCAAGCCTCACACGGCAGTGCTCACCGTGCGCGATGGCGCAGCTCAACTGTGGCTGGATGGCAAGGTCATTGCCGAAAAATCCCCCTTCACCGCTGCGGACAAACCGGAGCATGTTTTCAAAGTGGGCCGAGCCGCGCCGAACTTTGCAGGCGATTTCACCAACGGCAAGATTGGTGAAGTCAAGGTGTGGAAACGCGCCTTGCCTGAAGGTGAGATCAAAGGGCTCTTCAAGCAGGGCGGCAAGGGCGCGAACACACCTGACTTTGCGCACGTGCCGAAATCGGGGGGCAAACCCCGAATCGAAGGCGGCAGCGGCTGGGTGCAGGCGCTGGAGCGCAGCGATCATACGGCGATCGTGAGCGGCTGGAATGCGAAGACGCTCGAAGAAGGCGCAACGATTTACAAAACGCTGTGCGTCGTCTGCCATGGCACCAAGGAGCAGCCGGGATCACTGCCCACGGCGCTGCGCTTCGCCGAAGGCCAATTCAAAAATGGCTCCGACCCGTTCTCGATGTATCTCACGCTGACGAAGGGCTTCGGTCAGATGGTGCCTCAGCCGCAATACACAACCGCGCAGAAGTACGCCGTCATCCACTACATCCGCGAAACCTTCCTGCGCCCGCACAATCCGTCGCAACTCAAGGACATCGACCTCGCATCCCTGCCACGCGGCCTTGCACGTGCAGAAGAGGAGAAACCGGACACCTCCATGCCGCCGTATCAGCGCATGGAGTTGGGCAACTCGCTGTTCTGGACGCTGGAAGTCACCCCCGGCAACATTGCTCAAAAAGGCATCGCCATTCGCCTCGATGACGGCCCCGGCGGCGTGACCAAGGGACGTGCTTGGATGATTTACGATCATGACACGATGCGCGTGGCCACGGCGACAACCGGATCGTTCGTCGATTGGAAAGGCATCGCCTTCGATGGCAGCCACGGCACGCACACGAGCCTCACCGGCGAACGTCATTTCATCAATCCCACGGGCCCCGGATGGAGCATCAAAGGGTTCGAGGACAAACGCGAGCCCGCGAAGGACGACAAAAAATACGGCCCGCATCCCGGATTGAAGTTTCTCGGACTCTACAAGCATCTGAACCAAAGCGTCATCGCCGCGAGCATCCACGGCACGCGTGTGCTGGAGTCCTTTGGCTGGATCGACTATGGAACTACCCCGGTATTTGTGCGCACAGTGAACATTGCTGAAACGAAGCAGCCGCTATTCCTTCGTCTCGCTCCAGACTCAGTAAATGCCCTCGTGGAGGGCGATTCTGTTACTCTAAATCGTGAAAACGGATTCTGGGTGGCTAAATTGCCGTCTGGCTCAAAAGCACGATTTTTCATCTCTCGGTTAGATCAGGCATCAATCGACACATTGGCGAATACGCTGAACACGTCATTGGATTTAGAACCCCTGATAAAAGGAGGTCCATCCCAGTGGCCGCAGACAGTCGCAACAACATCGGTGGCAGGCAACGATGACGGTCCGTTCGCGGCGGACGATTTCACTCTGCCGCTCGACAACCCGTTTCAAAGCTGGCTCCGTCCTGGCGGCTTTGATTTCACTCCTGATGGCAAGGCGGCCATCGTAGCGATGTGGAATGGCGATGTGTGGCGCGTGGACGGCGTGATGGAGAAAGCGCCTGCGAAGCTGACGTGGCGCCGGATTGCCAGCGGCTTGTTTCAACCGCTTGGCGTCAAGTATCGGGGTGATGAACTCTTCGTCACCTGTCGCGATCAACTCGCACGACTGCGCGATCTCAATGGTGACGGCGAGACCGACTTCATCGAGTGCTTCAACGACGACGCGCAGGTCACGGAGCACTTCCACGAGTTCGCGATGGGTCTTCAGACAGACGACAAGGGCAATTTCTACTACGCCAAATCGGGTCGCCATGCGCTCGACAGCGTCGTGCCGCAGCACGGCACGCTGCTCAAGGTGAGCGCTGATGGATCGAAGACCGAAATCCTCGCCACCGGCTTTCGCGCCGCGAACGGCGTGTGCTTCGACGGCAATGACACCTTTTTTGTCACCGACCAGGAAGGATTCTGGACGCCGAAGAATCGCATCAACCGCGTGAAACCCGGCGGCTTCTACGGCAACATGTATGGATACACCAGCGTCACCGACACCAGTGATTCCGCGATGGAACAGCCGATGGTGTGGATCACGAACGACAAGGATCGCAGCCCTGCCGAACTGCTCCGTGTGCCCGCGCATGCTTGGGGCAAACTGGGCGGCAGTCTGCTGAATCTCAGCTATGGCACCGGACGCGCCTTCATCGTGCCGCATGAGGAGGTGAATGGCCAGTGGCAGGGTGCAGTGTGTGAACTCCCGATGCCCGCCTTTGCCACCGGCATCATGCGCGGACGCTTTGGCAGCGACGAGGCCCTCTACACCTGCGGCATGTTTGCCTGGGCCGGCAACGCAACCGCGCCGGGTGGTTTCCATCGCATTCGTCGCACGGGTAAGCCAGCGCAGGTGCCATTGACCGTTCACGCGATGAAAGGCGGCATGCGCGTGACCTTCAGCGATCCCGTCGATCCCAAGGACTGCGCAATGAAGGTCTGGTCGCTCAAGCGCACGAAGAACTACGGTTCCAAACACTACGACGAGCATGCTCTGACCATCCGCACGGTGAAGCTGAGCGAGGACAAATGCACCGTCACGCTCGACATCCCCGACCTCGTCCCCACCCAGTGCTACGAGTTGAAGATCAACGACCGCGTGCTGCACGGAACCATCCATCTACTCGCCACGCCATGAAGCATCTTTTCTCCATTGCACTCGCCGCACTACTCATGAGCCCTTGTTCGCTGACAGCCGATGATCTGACCGAACTTCGGCAACGCGCTGCCGACGGCGATGCCAAATCACAGATCGAGCTCGCGATCTGCTATCGTGATGGCAAGGGAATCGACAAAGACGATATCGAGGCGACGCGATGGGGACATCGCGCGGCGGATGCCGGCAATGCGGATGCGATGGACTTCGTCGGATTTGCCTATCTCCGTGGCACGGTCGTCAAACGCAATCCAACGATCGCGTTCGGCTATTTCAGATCGGCGGCGAATGACTCGGCTCAAGCTGCATTCAATCTCGGCCAGTGCTACTTCGGGGCACAGGGCACTGAGCAGGATTGTGCCAAGGCGCTCGAGTGGTGGACGAAGGCGGCGGAGAAAGGACATGGACGAGCCGCAGCGTCTGCGGCGATGGCTTATCTGTCGGGCGAGGGCGTTCCCCCCAATCCCACGCTGGGACGCCGTCTCGCCGAGCGAGCCGCGGAGTTGAACAATCCTTCGGGCCTCGTGGTGCTGGGAGAACTCCAGTTTCAAGCTGGTGAACTGGACGCGGCCAAAGCAAACTGGACGAAGGCCTCGAAGCTCTTTCCCACCGGCGTCACCGGGCATCCGGCGCAGCCATCCGACAATGCCTCCGCCCAGATGGGAGCAGACCTGTTAAAGCTCATCGACTACCGCATGCGCAAAAGTGAGCCGGGGAAGTTCGCCTTCGTTCCAATGCCGCACATTCATCAAGGCTACAACAACTGCGGCTCCACCGCCTGCGCCACGTTTGCCCGCTTTCAGGGCAGCAAAATCGGCGGCTGGGACTACAAGAAGCTGTGCCCCTCGCCGCTCGGCACAGGCACCGACTGGGGGCATCTTCTCGATGCCTCGAAGAAGATCGGACAGAAGTGGAAACTCGTCACCTACACGCCCGATGACGACGGCTTCATCAAAGCCACCGACATGCTCAAAAGCGAACTCGACGCCGGACGTCCCGTGATCGTCGATTTCAAATACATCGGGCCGCAATACCCGAACGGCAGCGCCGGACACACCCTCAACGTCTGCGGCTACATCGCATCTGAGAACCTCTACATTCTCTGCAATCCCGCCGTCGCCACGCCCGGCCTGCAACTCATCGCCGCAGATGATTTGAAGAACTTCTGGCGCTCCGACCACTACGGTGAGCTTTCCAAAGGCGTGCTCTCACGCCCCGCCTTCGTCATCGACCATCCATGATGAAGAACGCAGACCCTTTTTCAACGACCATCCAGCATCTGAAACCATGAAACCCATTTCCCTACTCTCCATTCTCCTCCTCGCAGCACAGCTCCACGCGAAGCCGCTGCAGGTCTTCATCCTTGCCGGGCAGTCGAACATGCAAGGCCACGCCAAGGTCACCACCTTCGAGCACATTGGCATGGATCCAGCAACGAAGTCGATGCTGGATGAAATGGTGGGCACTGATGGCAAGCCCAAGGTCTGCGAGCGCGTGTGGATTTCATCGATCGGATGTGCGGACACGGAACAAACCGGAAAGCTGACCGCAGGCTTCGGCGCGAGCCAGAATGGTCCGAAAATCGGCCCGGAGTTCACCTTCGGCCTCTACATGCAGAAGTTCACCGACTCACCAATCCTGATCATCAAAACCTCATGGGGCGGCAAGAGCCTGAACACCGATTTCCGCCCGCCAAGCGCCGGACCTTACGTCTTCAATGAAACCCAGTTCGCCACGATGCAGAAGCAGGGCAAAGACATTGCTGCCATCAAGGCGACGAAGGAAAAGGAGACCGGAGTCTATTACCGGCTTATGATAGAGCACGTGAAGAAGGTGCTCGCTGAAATCAGACGCGTGGTTCCAGGCTACGATGCGTCACAAGGCTATGAGCTCGCCGGATTCGCCTGGTTCCAAGGCTGGAACGACATGGTGGACCAGGGCACCTATCCGAATCGCGACAAGCCCGGCGGCTACGACGCCTACAGCACCGTGATGGCGGACTTCATCCGCGATGTGCGCAAGGACTTGAACGCCCCCAAGCTGCCCTTCGTCATCGGCGTGATCGGTGTCGGCGGCCCGACCTCAGAGTATGGGCCTGATCAGCAGCGCTACAAATCCACCCACCAAAACATCCGCGATGCGATGGCCGCGCCCGCGAAACTACCGGAATTCAAAGGCAACGTGGCCGCAGTTCTGACGGAGAATTATTGGGATCGCGAATTGAAAGCCGCGCGAGCCAAAGAAGAAGCGGTCAAACAACAGGCCAAGAAGCTCGCGAAAGACGGCAAGATGAAGCCTGCCGAGGAACGTGCTCTGACCGACAAGATGCGCAAGGAGGGGCTCACCGAGCGCGAACGTCTCGTGCTCGACAAAGGTGTCTCCAACGCTGAGTTCCACTACCTTGGGTCCGCGAAAATCCTCGGCGGAATCGGCAAAGGATTGGCGGAGGCGATGGCTGAACTTAAACAGCTCAAGAAGTGAACGCTATGAAACTCGTCGTGTCTTGTTCCCTTGCCCTCGCTATTGTTGCCACCGCCAGCGAGAAACCCAACATCGTCGTCATCATGGCCGATGATCTGGGCTGGCGGGATCTTCACTGCTATGGCAATGCGCTGGTGGACACGCCAGCGCTGGACCAACTGGCCGCCGAAGGCATGCGCTTCACGAATGCCTATGCAGCTTCTCCCGTTTGCACCCCCACCCGTGCAGCGATGATGACAGGACAATCGCCAGCGCGGCTGCGCATCACCAACCATGCACCTGGGAACCCGGATGCATTTGCGCTCAAAGACTCGCCATTGCATGAGGCTGAAAACGTTCGCCACCTGCCACTTGCCGCGGTGACCATCGCGGAGCGGCTCTCGGAGGCGGGTTACGTCACCGCACACGTGGGGAAATGGCACCTTTCCTATGTGGCTCGGGGCGATAAAAGCGTCCTGGAAACGGCACTTCGCCCGGAGAAGCAAGGCTTCGACCTCAATGTTGGCGGCTGCGCCAACGGCGGACCGCCCAGCTACTTTGCACCGTATCGCAATCCCGCGCTTGTTGATGGACAAGCCGGCGAATACTTGCCCGAACGGCTTGCCGACGAAGCCATTGCTTTCATTCGTCAGCACAAGAACGCGCCCTTTTTCCTCAACTGGTGGCCATACTCGGTGCACTACCCCATGCAGGCACGGGAGGCCTTGATCGCCAAATACCGCAAGCGGACGGAGATTAAAGACCCGATCTACGCTGCGATGATCGAGGCCATAGACACGGCCATTGGACGCTTTCTCAAAGCTCTCGACGACACTGGACTGCGCGAAAACACACTGGTCCTCTTCAAGTCGGACAATGGCGGATACAATGGTGACAATCGCCCTCTGCGTGGCTTCAAAGGAATGCTCTACGAAGGCGGCATTCGTGTGCCGTGGATCGTTCGATGGCCCGGCAAGGTGAAGCCTTGCACGACCAACGATACGCCTGTGATCAGCACAGACTGTTACCCGACACTGCTTGAGGTCGCAGGCCTGCCACCGACGGAGAATCATCCTCTCGACGGCAAAAGCCTGCTGCCGCTTCTCACGCAATCACCCGGCTTCGAGCGCGACACCCTTTACTTCCACTATCCGAATTACGCTTTTCATCAAAAGAACCGCCTCGGCAGCGCCATCCGCGAAGGCAACTTCAAACTCATCCGCAACTACGACGACGGTTCGCTTGAGCTTTACGACCTGAACAAGGACATCGGCGAGAAGCACAACCTTTCTGCTCAATCTCCCAAACTCGCCCAACGTCTGGCCGACAAGCTCGATGCCTGGCTTCGAGCCATGGATGCGCGATTGCCGGCGAAGCAGTGAATCAATGCGATCCGTCATGAACCCCTCTTTCTCCATCGCCTGCCTGCTGTTCGTGCCACTGGTCGCACTGCTTGCCGCGGACGGTTCCAACAAGAAATCTTCCCCTTCTGCCATGCCCATCGCCACCTCCGCTCCGCTGACAGAGAAGAAGTCCGTCACCGACGAGTATCATGGCGTGAAAGTCGTTGAGGACTATCGCTGGCTTGAGGAGTCCGGATCGCCCGCGGTGAAGGCATGGACCGACGTTCAAAACCAATACTCGCGTGCATGGTTGGATGCACGCCCAGATCGCGCTGAGATTGAAGCCGAGTTGACTTCGCTCTATGCCAAAGACACGCCGTCACACACTGGCATCGTGTCACGACCGGAACGGCTGTTCGCACTGAAGTTTCAACCGCCGAAACAACAGCGCCTGCTCGTCACGCTTGCCTCGGCAGATGATCTGACTTCAGAGAAAATTGTGCTCGACCCGAATGAAATCGAGCCCAAGGGGCAGGTCGCCATGGATTGGTATGTGCCGTCGCCCGATGGCCAGCTCATTGCCGTCTGCCTGTCCGAAAACGGCAGCGAGGAAGGCACGCTGCATTTCTATCGCACCGACAACGGCGAGCGACTTCCTGATCGAATCATTCGAGTTCAGTATCCGACCGGCGGTGGCAGCGCTGCGTGGACTCCTGATGGCCGCGCTGTGTTTTATACGCGGTACCCACACGCTGGCGAGAAACCAGACGCGGATCTGAACTTCTACCAGCAGATCTATTTCCACAAGCTTGGCGCGTCAGCGAGCACAGACGAGTACTCCCTCGGCCGCGAGTTTCCACGCATCGCTGAGATCGAACTCGAAACATCCGAGGATGGCCGATGGCTGCTAGCGAGTGTGGCCAACGGCGACGGGGGCGAATTTGCTCACTACATCCGCGAGACCAAGGACGGCGCCGCCTGGCGACAGATCACGCGACACGAAGACGCGATTAAACAAATCGCCTTCGCCCACGACGGGGCCAGCCTGTATCTGCGATCGGTCAAAGATGCGCCGCGTGGCAAGGTGCTTCGAGTCAGCGTCACCGGTAACTTGGCCGACGCCGAGATGATCGTGCCGGAGAGCGATGCGGTCATCGAGAATATCACACCCACGGCGATTCACCTCTTTGTGTCAGACCTAATCGGCGGCCCCTCCCGAATCCGTCAATTTGATTTGAACGGGCAGAACGGGCGAGAGGTGCCGCTACCTGCAGCCTCGGGTGCAGGCGGGCTGATCGAATTCAACGATGGCCTTCTTTTTCGACAGACGAGCTACGTCGCTCCCGCAGCCTGGATGCTTTACGATCCCGCCAGCGGAAGCATCCGAAAGTCAGCGCTGTTCAACACGTCGCCAGTCGATTTCAGTGACATTGAAGCCGTACGCGAATTCGCCACGAGCAAAGACGGCACCAAGGTCCCTCTCACCATTCTACACCGCAAGGGCACTGCACTCGATGGTAGCAATCCCACGCTTCTCACGGCCTACGGTGGGTATGGCATCAGCCTGAGGCCGGGTTTTAATTTCGAACATCGCCTGTGGTTTGATCGCGGCGGCATTTACGTCGTTGCGAACATTCGCGGCGGCGGGGAATACGGCGAGGAGTGGCATCTGGCGGGTAATCTCACCAAGAAGCAGAACGTGTTCGACGATTTCGCCGCCTGTGCCGAGCACCTCATCGCGCAGGGGTATACCCGTTCCGACAAACTCGCCGTCGAAGGCGGCAGCAACGGCGGCTTGCTCATGGGAGCTTTTCTCACACAGCATCCCGGACTCGCACGCGCCGTCGTCGCCCATGTGGGCATCTTTGACATGCTACGCGTCGAACTCGATCCCAACGGAGCCTTCAACGTCACCGAATTCGGCACGGTGAAAGATCCAGCACAATTTCGGGCGCTTCGAGCTTACTCTCCTTATCACAACGTCATGAACGGCACCACGTATCCCGCCGTCTTCTTTCTGGTCGGTGAAACCGATGGCCGCGTGAACCCGGCACACTCACGCAAAATGACCGCGCGCCTTCAAGCCGCCACTTCGTCCAACGCCCCTGTCCTTGTCCGTCTCAGTTCCGCCTCCGGTCACGGAATGGGAACCGCCCTCTCTGAGAAAATCGCCCAGCGCGCCGATGTGTTCGCCTTCCTGTTCGACCAACTGGGTATGTCAAAAGTTTCGCCACCGTGACCCATTTTCCCATTCCAAGACATTCATGTTCCTTTGCGCTTTGCTCGACTCCTAGCCCCTCACGGAACTCAACCTGGTCCCAAGCATCAACCTGAAACCACGTGACACCTGTCTCCATCTTCAACGACGTCATCGGCCCCGTGATGCGCGGACCGTCGAGCTCGCATTGCGCCGCGGCACTGCGCATCGGGCGTCTCGCACGAGATTTGATGGACGGTGAGATCACGGAAGTGCTCGTCGAATTTGATCGCGCAGGCTCTTTGCCGACGACACACGAAAGCCAGGGTAGTGACATGGGCTTCTTCGGCGGCCTTCTCGGCTGGGATGCAGATGACGAGCGATTGCCTAACTCAGCACAAGCGCTCGCCGATGCCGGAATCAAACTGCGCATCGAAACGATTGATGTCGGCGATCCGCATCCGAACACCTATCGGCTCACGTTAAAAAACACGCGAGAAACACACACGCTGATCGCCATCTCCACCGGTGGCGGCATGATTGAGGTTCTCGACATCGACGGCGTGCCGCTGCACATGGACGGCGGTTATCACGAGACGCTGATCTGGCTCCCCCATGGCTCTCAACCAGCCTTCGATGCCGACGAGATCGTGATTCACAACTTGGGTGATCGTCAGCTCATTCAGGCCAAGACCGATCGTTTTGTTCCCACGACCGGCTTGGAGCCCACTTCGGTCAAAAAGCTCCATCCCGTGCTTCCAGTGCCATCGCGCAAGGACCTGAATGTGCCCTTCACAAGTTGCGCTCGCATGCTCGCACACGACGGCAGCAAAAACACACCGCTCTGGCAGCTCGCCATCGAATACGAGCGTACACGCGGCCAATTCACCGAACGCGAAGTCATCGACAAGATGATCAAGATCGTTCGCATTTTGCGCAAATCCATCGCCAGCGGCATTGCAGGCACGAGTTACGAGGATCGCGTCCTGCATCATCAGAGCGGCCGTTTTGCGGAGATGATCAACGCAGGTCGTTTGCTCGATGGCGGCGCCTTGAATCGCATCATTCTGTACGTCACTGCTTTGATGGAGGTGAAAAGCAGCATGGGTGTCATCGTCGCCGCACCGACTGCGGGCGCATGCGCCGCCCTGCCCGGAGCAGTGATCGCCATGGCCGAGGCGATGAACAGGGACGAAGAAGAGATGGCCAAAGCGATGCTCGCCGCTGGATTGATTGGTGTGTTCATCGCCACCCGCTGGACCTTTGCGGCAGAGGTTGGCGGTTGCCAGGCCGAGGGCGGCTCTGCGGCCAGCATGGCCGCAACAGCGTTGGTGACACTCGCAGGGGGCACACGCGATCAAGCCATCGCCGCGGCCTCAATGGCTTTTCAGAGCATGCTCGGCCTCATTTGCGATCCCATCGCGAACCGTGTCGAAGCACCCTGCCTCGGAAAGAACGTCATGGCAGCGAGCAATGCGCTCTCCAACGCAAACATGGCCCTCGCAGGGTTCGATCCGCTCATCCCGCTCGATGAAGTCATCGACACTGCGAAGAACGTTTCTGAAATGATGCCGCGAGAGCATCGTTGCACCTCGCTTGGTGGTCTGGCGGTCACGCCGACCTCTCTCGAAATCGAGCGAAAGCTGAACTCTCTAAAATCCAAAAGCTGCGGTTCCTGCGCCTGCCATTGAACTTCATGAAATCGATTCTACTCCTCTGCTCCATCGCCTCGCTGCTTTACGGCACTGTTTTGTCGGCGGACAATCGGCCAAACATCATTTTCCTGTTCTCCGACGACCAGACCATCCGCGCCGCTGGATGCTACGGGAACAAGGACATCGTGACTCCGCATCTCGACAAGCTGGCGGCGGATGGCACGCGGTTCACCAATCACTACAACACGACTTCCATCTGCATGGCCAGTCGCTGCTGTGTGCTGACCGGCCTCTACGAATACCGGCATGGCTGCAACTTCGAACATGGCGACCTGGAGCGACGTTTCTTTAATGATTCCTATACCGTGAAACTACGCAAGGCCGGATACTTCACCGGCTTTGCCGGAAAGATCGGCTTTGTGCTCAAAGGCGAACCATTTGAAGCCTTCGAAAACGAATTCGATGTCTGGGCCGGCGGCCCTGGGCAGACGGATTACGTGACGGCCAAGAACAAAGGGATCGCCAGATATGCAGCCCAATATCCGCACTGCTCGCGCGCCTACGGTGCCTGGGCGCTGGACCTTTTGAAGACAGCCAAAGGCAGCGGCAAGCCCTTCTGCATGAGCATCAGCTTCAAGGCGCCACACCTGCCCTTCACGCCGGATCCCATCGACATGAAGCACTACGAGGGCAAAACATTTACCCGTCCGGCAAACTACGGAGTCGAAAACGGGCGGCATCTTTCCCCTCAGGTCCACACCAGTCGTGCCGCGACCGGCTATCGCGAGTGGATCGAGGACTACGACGGCACCGTGGCGAAGTACTATGGCCTCATCACCGGCGTCGATGCCGCAGTCGGCATGATCCGCGAAGGCTTGGAGCACGAGGGCCTGTCGCAAAACACCGTGATCATTTTCACCTCCGACAATGGCTACAACAGCGGCTCGCACGGCTTTGGCGACAAAGTCATTCCGTATGAAGAAGGTTCGAAATCCCCTTTGATCATTTACGATCCGCGCCTTCCAAATCAACACGCCGGACAGGTCAGTGATGCCATCACCGCCAATGTGGACATGGCAGCGACAATTTTTGCACTCTCCGGTGTCGCAGCGCCTGAGGGCATTGATGGCAAAAGCCTCCTGCCACTGCTGACCAAGCCCGGCGGCCAGGTGCGCGACCATCTGCCGCTTTTTAATTTCTGGGGGATCGACTCCGCGCAGTCCATGGCCATTGTCACTCCCGGCTGGAAATACATTCACTGGTATTACGCCAAGGGCATGAAGCCAACCGAGGAACTCTTCCAGCTGTCTTCCGATTCCATCGAGATGTTCAATACGGCAGAGAACACTCCGCAGGCCGCCCAGCTGACCGCCATGCGATCGTTCTATGATCAGGAACTCGTGCAAATGGCCGCCAAAGTGGTATCCGGCCACGGCTACGAGAAATATCCCGCTCTGTTCAGCCGCACGATTCCCTGGGAGCAAAAAGCGCCGCTCCTTCAGGCAAAGAAAGCCGCACCAACGGACAAGCCGAAGAAGAACAAGAAGAGAAAGGACAAGAATGAGTAACTCCGTTTCCGAGCCAGCATCTCATCTGAGATTCAGACACCGGACGTGAACACCTCGAAACATCGATCCGCCGGCCATGAAACACTTCTTGTCGTTACTCTTCCTCGCCTCGGCTCTGAACGCTGTAGAGCCGCGCATGAACGTGCTGTTCATCGCCGTCGATGACATGCGCTGCGATCTCGGATGCTATGGTGCCAAGCACGTGCTGACGCCAAACCTCGACCGACTCGCGGCCTCTGGCGTGCTCTTCAACCGGGCCTACTGCCAGCAGGCGGTGTGCAATCCTTCGCGCGTTTCACTGATGACCGGCATGCGGCCGGATTCGACCAAGGTCTGGTATCTCTCAACGGAAATGCGCTCCGTCATGCCGGACGCGGTCACCATTCCCCAGCACTTCCGCAAGCACGGCTACTACGCACTCGGCTTCGGCAAGATCTTCCACAATCCGTGGCCGGACAATGTCTCATGGGACGAACCCCATGTATGGCCGGACAATCCGTCGTGGTCCAAAGCGGCGATCAAGAAGATTGCGGAGTTTCGCGAGCACATGCGTGCTGAAGGAAAGCCGAAGTCCCGCATCGACCGCATGCGGGCCGTTGCCACCGAAGTGCTCGACATGCCTGACAAGGCACACTTCGATGGAGCGATTGGAGAACAGGCCGTCAACGCCATGCGCAGGCTCGCCGCCGAAAAGCAGCCCTTCTTCCTCGCGGCAGGATTCGTCCGTCCGCATCTGCCGTTCGTCGTGCCGCGGAAGTATTGGGACCTCTACGACCGCGCGAAGATTCCGCTCGCAACGAACGAGTATCCGCCGCGCGGATCTCCTTCGATGGCCTTCGGCGAGTTTCAGGGCGGATTCTACGAACTGCGTGACTACATGGATTACTCAGACGCCCGCTGGCCGAGAGAAGGCCCGCTTTTGGAGACGCAACAGCGCGAACTGAAACACGGCTACTACGCGGCCGTTTCCTACACCGACGCGCAAGTCGGCCGCCTGCTCGATGAGCTTTATCACCTCGGCCTCGCCAACAACACGATCGTCGTGCTGTGGAGCGATCACGGATGGAAACTCGGCGAGCACGGCGGCTGGTGCAAACAGACCAACTACGAGATCGACACGCGCGCACCGCTGATGATCCGCATGCCCGGCGCGAAGGCGAACGGCACCAAGTCGGATGCGCTCATCGAGTTCGTGGACGTCTATCCCACACTCGCCGATCTCGCCGGACTGCCCGTTCCTGAAAAGCTCGAAGGCACCAGCCTCAAGCCATTGCTCAACGGAACTGCCACGAAGGTCAAAGACGCCGCCTTCAGCCAGTTTCCACGTCGGGAAAAAGACGGCAACTACATGGGCTATGCGATGCGCACTGACCGCTATCGCTACATCGAGTGGCTGGAACTGTCTTCCCGGAAGATCGCCGCACAGGAACTCTACGACCACGAGAACGATCCCGACGAAAACGAAAACATCGCCACCAAGGCCGAAAACGCAGACCTCCTCGCCAGGCTCAGCGCGCAGATGTGGAAGACGCTGCCGCGTCCGACTTTCCAATGGCAGGAACCCGCGATGACAACAACCGCTGCATCGCCAGTGCCGCTGCCATGGCATCCAACGACAGGCGCTGCCTTGCCGAAGTCAGAACCCAAAGGTCCCAAGCTCGCTGTCACCTTCCAAAACCAGAGTCCGGCTGCCGTGGAACTCATCTGGATCAGCCCGCAGGGAACAGAGAAGCATTACAAGACACTTCAACCCAAGGATGCCTTCAACATCCGCAGCAGTGGCGGAGCCGTGTGGGTCATCAAAGATGCGAACGACAAGCCCCTCGGTCACTTTCAGATCCAAGGAACGGCGGACAAACCTGTGAATGCCATCATCCCTGCCCCATGAAGACTTTGCGCACCTTCACCATCTTGCTTATCGGTGTCGCCTTGTTTGGCGCTGCATCCGCAGCCGAACATGCGAAGCCCAACGTCCTCTTCATCTCGGTGGACGATCTCAACGACTGGATCGGCTGCCTCGGCGGGCATCCGCAGACGAAGACGCCCAACTTCGACCGCCTCGCCAAAAGCGGCATGCTTTTCACCAACGCGCATTGCGCCGCACCGCAGTGCAATCCGTCACGCACGGCCATTTTCACCGGCATCCCGCCTTATCGATCCGGCGTGTATCACAACGGCCAGAAGATGCGTGATGTGCTGCCGAATGCGGAGATCATTCCGAAGTTCTTTTCCCGTCACGGCTACTGGAGCGCCGGTTCCGGCAAGCTGCTGCACTACTTCATCGACGCCGCTTCGTGGGACGACTACTGCCCCAAAAAGGAAAAAGAGAATCCGTTCCCGCCGACCTTTGATCCGCCGAATCGTCCCATCAGCCTGCCTGTCGGCGGTCCTTGGCAATACGTGGAAACCGACTGGGCCGCTCTGGATGTAAGCAACTCGGACTACGGTGGCGATTGGAGCGTGACGAAATGGATTGGCGAGCAGCTTCAGCGCCCGCATGACAAACCCTTCTTCCTCGCCTGCGGCATCTACCGCCCGCATGAGCCGTGGTTTGTGCCCAAGGAATACTTCAAACCCTTCCCGCTCGAATCCATTCAACCCGGTCCTGGCTACAAGGAGGACGATCTGGATGACCTTCCGCCCTCGGGTCAAAAGATGGGTCCGAACCGCTACTTCGAGCACATCCGGAAACACGGGCAATGGAAGCAGGCCATCCAGGCCTATCTCGCTTCCATTCACTACGCGGATGCAATGCTCGGCCGCGTGCTCGACGCCCTCGAAAACAGTCCGCATAGCGACAACACGATTGTCGTGCTGTGGAGCGATCACGGCTGGCATCTTGGCGAGAAGCAGCACTGGCAGAAATTCACCGGCTGGCGCATTTGCACGCGCGTACCGCTCATCATTCGCGTGCCCGGAGGAAAGTCTGGCACTATCTGCGAACAACCCGTGAGTCTCACTGATCTCTTCCACACCCTCACCGACCTCTGTGCTCTTCCCGCTCCAGAAAATATCAGCGCAAACAGTCTCGTGCCGCTCCTGCAGAATCCAGACGCGCCATGGCCACACACCGCTGTCACGCAACTCAGCGTGCCAGAAGAATACGCCATCAGCACGAAGTCATGGCGTTACATCCACTACCGCAACGGCGACGAAGAGCTCTACGACATCGTGAACGATCCCCACGAATGGACCAACCTCGCTGCAAATCCCGAGCACACTGCCAAACTCACCGAACTCCGCGCCCTTGCGCCTAAGAATCCCGCACCTGTGCCGCAGGTGCCCATAGCATCATTGCCAGAACTGAAATGGCATCCCGCCAAGGAACACACTCCTCCGTCAAAACCGGATGGCAGCACCTTCGACGTCGTCTTCATCAACCAACGCACACAACCCGTCGAGCTGTGCTGGATGTCTCCCACAGGCGAACCCAAGTCCTACGGTCAGATTCCTGCCAAAGGGCAGAAGCGCCAGTCCACGAGGCCGGGCGCCGTGTGGTTCATCCGAGACAGCAAACAACAGCCACTCGGCCATTTCCAAATCGGCGACCGGAGTTCGAAAGCGGTTGTTCCTGTGCGATAGCGACCTGAGAGCCGAGTCAACGGCGCCGTTTGCCGCGGCGTTCAAAGACCGGTTGAACGGTGGGATGGGAAGCGTGGATGACCTTGAAGTTGCCGCTTTCGATAATTTTCTCGACGCTGGCGAAGGTCTCGTTCAGCAGGTTTTCGTAGGGCAACTGGCGGTTCGCCACGAGCCAGAGGTCGCCATGCGAACGCAAAGCCTGTGCGGCGGTGGCAATGAACTTCAGTCCAATCAGCGAATCGGCATGTTTGCCCTCGTGAAAGGGCGGATTCATCACGATGGCGTCAAACCGCCGACTGCCGATGGCCACCGTCGCATCCTGCCAATGCGGCTTGGCTTTTATCTTTGTCATGACGAGTCCGAGATTCCTCCGTGCGCACTCGAAACAATCGGCGTCCGCATCATAGATGTCGAGGCTGTCAATGTCGTGACACTCGCGCAGCAGATGATCACTGAGAAAGCCCCAGCCGCAGCCGAGGTCGGCCACGTTGCCTCTCAAGGTCTTCGGCAGATGCTCGGCGAGCAGCGCCGAGCCTTCGTCGATGCGATCCCAACTGAACAGGCCGGGCCGAGACCAGAAACGACCGTCGAGAATGCGACGCATCGCCGCGCCGTCGCGCCACTGCTGGAGCATTTCCTGATTCCAAGGTTTGGATTCGTCTTTCACCACCCAGACCACGCGGCTGTGATGTTTTGACATGACCTGCGCCTCACCCGCGACATTCACGAGGTGCTGCTGGCAGCGCTTCGCGCCGGCGTCGTTGTGCTGCGAGACCATGAGCGTGCCGCCGGGAGCGAGATGGTCATACCCGCGCGCAATGTCCGCCACCATGAGGTCGCGCTGAGGATCGGGCAGCACGAGCACGAGGTGAAACAGACCGTGCGCCTCGCGCTCCACCCGGTAACCGGCGGCCTGCAACAGGTCTGCGTGCGGCTTCCACGTCTGCTGGCACATCAGGCGTCCGGCAAAATGCTCCAGCGCGGGGTGCTCCTGGGCACGGATGAAAAGGACGCGGCCCTCCTCTCCGATTTCAGGATTGACGTCAAGGGCATGAATGAGGGCGTCGAGAGCGTGTGGCATGAAGGATGAATCAAAGCGCCATGCGCAGCAGGTGCGGAGCGGCAAGGGAAGCGGCGAAGAGCAGCAGGAGACCGATTCCAACTGCTGCGAGGCCAATGAAAGAGATTTCGAGCACCTTCACGGTGACGAGAGAACGATGCGACACACCCACATCCTCCAGCGTCTGGAACTCGCGCCGCCGCAGGCGGAATGAGAGCGCAAAGACGAGGGCTGTGACAAAGAGTGCCGCCATGGCGGTCAGCAGCAGGGCACTGGCGGCAAAACCCTCCAGCCTCACAAGCCGGGCCAGCAGTTCCTCCATTTCATCCTGCGGGCGAATGAGCTGCTTGTCCTTCGACCGTGCAAACTGCCCCGCCAGCAGCGCCTCGGCCTTCGCGTTTTCCGGCAGCAGAATCACCGCGCTGATGGGATAGGTGGCGAGGTCGCCGTGAAAATGGAAGGAGGCGATGTTGGCGTCGGTGACTTCATTGAACATGCGCACGGCAGCGTTGCCGACAACGTTGTGGCCTTCCCGCGCCAGGATCACCTTCGGATCCGCCTTCAAGTCGTCGTGACCGTGTGAGCGGCCTTCGATGAGCCAAGACGTCTTCAGGTCGACAAAGATGGCATCGTCATCGGGAGTCCCCGTCGGCGCGAGCACGCCCGTGACGCGCATTTTCAGCGGATAAACTCCCGCCATGTCGAAAGCGAGTTCCGGCGTGGAAAAGACATGACCGCCCGGCTGCAGTTGGCGCTCACGAGCGAGGTTCGCTCCGACCACACAGTCCCCCAACCGAACGATCTGCCTGCCGGCGGCGACGCGCAGGCCGCGGAAGGCAAAGTAGTCCAACTCAGTGCCAACAATCGGCGCCCCCTGCGCCACGAAGCGCACATGCAGGGGAATCGCGGCGGCTCCGGGCTTTTGTCTCAGTTCGGCCACCGTGCCAAAGGGCAGCGCGGCGAGGTTCTCTCGCTTGAAGTAAAGCGCCGTCATCATCAGGTCCAGCGCACTTCCGCGCGTACCCACGATCTGCGGAGTGGAAGCGGCGCGGGCGCGGAGTTCGCGCTGCGCGTGGTCGATCAGCACGCGGAGGCAGAGCGGCAGGGTGAAGACAAGACCCAGCGCACCAGCCAGCAGCGCACTTTGAAAGCGGTGCCTCAGGACGTAACGCGCCGCGAGTTGGAATGCGGCACTCATGCGTTTAGGAACTCCTCCATGCGCACGGTTTGATCGAACATTGGCAGCAGGTTCGGATCATGCGTGACCATCACCAGACACGCTCCACGCCTTCGGGCGTCATCGATCATGAGATCCACGACGATCCGGCCACGCGAGGGGTCGAGCGAAGCCGTCGGCTCGTCGGCGAAAATGAAGCGTGGCTCATGCGCCAATGCGCGCGCCACGGCGACACGCTGACGCTCGCCCTGCGAAAGGAGGGAGACACGTTTGTCGAGGTACTGCGAGATCTGCAGATGCTCCGCCAGTCCCTGCGCGCGAGTGCGCACCGCCGCCTCTGCGCCTCCTTTGAACTGATGCGGCAGCATGATGTTCTCGACGACGGTCAGGTAGTCGAGCAATGCGAAGTCCTGAAACACGAGGCCCACATGCCGCAGGCGAAAGGCACGGCGCTGCTCCAGACTCAGCGCGTCCACCTGCGAATCCCCCAGACGCACCTGGCCCGAGGCCGGCGTCAGAAGGCCGGTGAGGAGGCGCACCAGCGTGGATTTCCCCGCTCCGCTCGGTCCCGCCAGAGCCAGCGTCCGTCCTGCTGCGATCTCCAGCTTCGGCACATGCAGACGAAACGCATCACCCGGATAGGCAAAGCGGAGGTCGGTGACTTGAAGGCCGGAGGTCTCAGGCATGAATGCAGCACTCTTGGCATCAGAGCAGCAACCCGGCAACACAAGCGGTGCAATAACACGCCAACAGTCCGCCGATCATCGACATGAGACCGATTTGGGCCAGTTCCCCCCGCCGCTTCGGCACCAGCGCCCCGATGCCACCGATCTGGATGGCAATACTGCCGAAGTTGGCAAAGCCGCAGAGAGCGTAGGTGCTGATCAACGCGCTGCGGGGCGAGACCGCGCCCGCGCGGACCTCTCCACTGAGATTCAGGTAGGCGAAAAACTCGTTGAGCACAATCCGCTCGCCGAGCAGCGAGCCCACCTTGCCGCAATCCTCCCACGGCACGCCCATCAGCCAGGCGCAGGGCGCATTGAGCCAGCCGAGCACGAGTTGCAGCGGCTGGGATACGTTTTGACCAAAGGCGCGCAATCCGAGTGACAGCAGGTAATTCGCCAGCGCCACCACGGCAACGAAGGCGATGAGCATGGCAATGACATTGACGGCCAGCTTCATGCCGTCACTCGCACCGTGGCAGAGAGCGTCGATGCCGTTGGCTGTTTCGCGTTCCAGCGGGCGGTGGGCGCCATGCGCGGTCTCGCTGGTTTCGGTTTCCGGCAGCAGAATTTTCGCCATTACGATGGCCGTCGGGGCGCTCATGACGGAAGCCGTGAGCAGGTGTCCGGCGGAGATGCCAAAGGAAACGTAGGCGGCCAGCACGCCTCCGGCGATTGTCGCCATGCCGCCAACCATCAGGCACATCAGCTCGCTGCGCGTCATGCGCGGCAGGTAGGGTTTGATGACCAGCGGCGCCTCGGTCTGGCCCATGAAGATGTTCGCGGCGGCGGCCAGGGTCTCGCTGCCGCTGGTGCGCATCACGCTGCGCATCACCCAGGCGGCGGCTTTCACCACCCACTGCAGGATGCCGTAGTGGTAGAGCAGCGAGGACAGCGCCGAAACAAGGATGATGCTGCCGGTGATCAGGATGGCGAGCGAGACACCGTTTTCCTCTCCAAACACCGGCCCCATCAGTGCCGGTTTGCCAATCGCGCCAAAGACGAAGCCCATGCCCTCATCTGCGAAGCTCAGCAGCTTGAGGAAAGCCTTGTCCAGCAGCGCGAAGAAGCCCCGCCCCACGGAGGTGCGCAGCAGCAGCAAGCCAAGGACCAGTTGCAGCGACAGTCCCGTCAGCACCACGCGCCAGGGAAACAGGCGACGGTTTGACGACAACGCCCATGCCAGCGCAACGAAAACCACCAAACCGAGAAGGCCGATAAAACGTTCCATGCGTTCGAGGCTAGCGGCTGGCGCCGTGGTGGCAATCGGGAAAGAGGGAGGTAGCGGCTTAATGCAGCAGCCAGAAGAAGGCGACCGCTATCAGCGTCGGAGGCAGCGCGCCCAGCAGCAGGCCGAGAGGACTGATCCCTTCGGATTTGAAGGCCTCGCTGGTTTGCAGAATGCCGACACCGGCGGGATTCGGCGCGTTGGCGATGACGGTGAGTCCGCCACCGGTGACCGCACCTGCGACGAGCGCGTATTGCAGGTCCGGGGAGATGCCTTCCACCAGCGAGCCGAGATAGGTCAGTGCGGCATTGTCCGTCAGCGCCGTGAGTCCCGTAGCGCCAAAGTAAAGCGTGGCGCCGTCGAGACCGCTGATGAGCGGCTTGAGCCACCATGACTGCATCGAGCCGAGAGTGACGAGACCGGCGAGAAAGAAGCCGACCAGCAGCCCCTCCTTGAGCTTCAGATTGTCCTGGTATTCCCGGGTAGCCGTGACGAGACCGAGAAACATCATGAAGATCCCGAAGAACACATCGGGATGATGGGCGAAGCCAACCACGAGGGCCAGGAAGAACACATGAAGAAGGGTCAGCCACACAGGGACCTCGCCGCTGGCGTGATGGTGCGGCTCGATGGCGAGAAGTTCCTTCCTGAAAACCCACGCGACGAGCGCCGTCGAAGTCACGCAACTCGCGACCGCCTTCCAGCCGAAGTGGGTGAGCATGAAGACCGTATCCCAATGCCACTTGGCCGCCACCATGAGAACCGGCGGCGCAGCGAAGTGCGTGAGCGTGCCGCCGATGGAAATGTTCACAAAGAGAGCTCCCAGCGTCGCATAGGCCAGTTTCGCGCTGATGCCGCGGTCGAAGTAGCGACGCTTCAGCAGGATGGCCAACAGCGTCATGGCTGCGGGTTCGGTGATGAAGGAGCCCAGCAGAGATCCGAAAGAGAGCGCGGCCAGATAGAACGCCATGCTCTCCTTGAAGGGCAGCAACCGCGCAAGAAACGAGATGATCGACTCCGCCAGTCGCACAACCGGCCGCGTGGCGGCAACCACCATGACGACGAGAACGAATTTCGGCTCGGTGAAGTTCAAGCTCTCGATGTACTCGACCGCGTGATGGACGCTGCCCGTCATCGCCATGATGCCGGTAAAAAGAGCCGCCGCCCACAGGCCGAAGACGACCTCCGTTTCCGCCATGAAGTGCAGCAGGTTCTCCTGAATGGAGCCTCTCGGAAACGCGTGCGCCCAGTGCGCAAAGCGTTTCACGGAAAAGGTGTGCAGCACGGCCAAGCCGAAAAGACAGGTGGCGAGGATTTCGACGGGGGTCGCAGTCATCAGTGGGTTGCGTGGGTGTTTTGGTTGAGGGTTAGCAGCAGGTAACCTCCGTAGAGCGCCAGAAGGACTACGCCGCGCCAGCGACGAAGGACTCCCGTTCTCCCGGGCAGCACGAGCAGGAGGGTAAGCACGCCGAAGGCCAGACTCGGCTGGATCTCCGGAAGTTTCACCGGATAAGGATGAATCAGCGCCGCCACGGCCGCGATGCACAGCGCGTTGAAAATGTTGCTGCCGAGAATATTGCCCAACCCCACATCATGGTGGCCACGCATGCGGGAAACGAGCGTCGTGGCCAGTTCCGGCGTGCCGGTGGCCGCCGCGACCACCACAGCTCCGACAATGAAAGGACTCCAACCAAGCGCCTCTGCCACACCTTTGCCTCCGACGACTACGAGCTTTGCCGCAATGATGAGCAAACCCAGACCCGCAAGGATGAAAAAACCGGGCTTGTAGGGCGACTCCTTCTGTGCGGCGCTCTTCTGCCTTCGCGCATGAGCGCGTGCGTGGCGTATGACCACCACCAGCCACACGGCGAAGCCTCCCAGCAAAAGCAGAGCATCCAATCGCGAGAACCAGCCGTCCCAAAGCAGCGCGTAAAGCACAACAGGCGTCAGGAGTGCCACCGTCCAATCACGCCAAACACCGTCATCCTCCGCCTTCATGCCGGAGGCAGCCAGAACCACCGCCAGAACGAGAGCGATATTGGCCACGTTGCTTCCCAGCACGTCTCCCAGTGAAATATTCGGCACGCCGTCCAGCGCCGCATTGACCGCGACCATCAATTCCGGCGACGAAGTGCCGAAGGCCGCCACCGTCACGCCCACCACCGCTTTCGGCCATCGCGCCCACTCGGCAAAACCGACGCCTCCTTTGACAAACAACTCTCCTCCAAACCAGGCGAGCACGACACCCGCGACGAGGTAAGCAACAGAGAGTATCATGGCGGGCGCGTTGGGGTGGGAATCACCAGACGTCACTCCCGCACAACCAGCACGCTGCACTTGGCATGACGGACGACTTTTTCGGCCACGCTGCCGAGCAGCATGTGAGCCAGCCCAGAGTGGCCATGGGTGGGGATGATGATGGCGTCCGCCTCTTCTTCCAAAGCGGTTTTGCAAATCGTCTCGGCCGGATGCCCCTGCTTCACCATCAGACGCACGTTCGCATCGTCTCCGAAAGCTTCAGAGGCGATCCTACTGAGCTTCGCTTCGGCTTCCTTCCGCATCTCTTCATGCAGGTCTCTGGTCTGCACGCGCAGCCCGGTATGCGCCGGCTCGGTGACATGAAGCAGCAAGACTTCCGCCCCGGACGCTTGCTTTAGTCCGGCCGCAGCGTGCACCGCCGTCTCGGCACAGGACGAAAAGTCCGTGGGAACAATGATTTTCTTCCACTGTTGGGGGCTGTTCATGGTGTCACATCAAAGCGTTCCGGCACTCAGTCGGCAAGTGATGATTGCCGGGGGTCAACGTCGACCGATCACACTGAAGTCGAGATCCCCCTCCCCCGCATCCACGCCGCGCCGCATGGCTTCCGCGGTGCAGTCGATGGCTGGAGCGGCCACCTTCGCTTCGGCGGCCAGTTCGCGGGCGAAGTCGGCGTCCTTGAGCATATTTCGCAGGCTGAAATGCGGCTCAAAGTCGCCCTTGATGATCGCCGGCAGTTTCATTCCGATAAGGGTGGAGTAGTTGGCATTCGCCTCCAGCGCCTCATGAAGGCGCTCCAGCGGCACACCATTGGCTTGGGTGATCGCCGCCGCTTCAGCGACGGCCTCCACGATGACGGCGGAGACGAGGTTGGTGACGATTTTGAGCACCATCGCATCGCCGACAGCGCCGAGCGGCATGATCTTCGCCGCGCTAGCCTCCAGCACGGGGCGGGCGCGTTCCAGCATCAAATCACTGCCGCCGACATAATAAGTCAACTTGCCGTTCTGCGCCGCCATCTTGCTGCCCGTGAAAGGCGCGTCGAGAAAAGCGGCGCCGGTTTCCTCGACGAGCGCCGCGGCCTGCAGCGCGGCCTTCTTGCTGACCGTTGCGTGATTCATCACGAGGTGTCCGGCCTTGAGAGCGGGGCGCATGTCATCGATGGCCTCAAGCAGGGCGGCCCCATCGCGCACAAAGATCTGAATGATTCCTGCGGCTTCGGCGACTTCACGCGGAGAGGAGAGGAAGTTCGGCACGGCGCGCGCGCTGCGGCTCCAGACGAAGACTTCATGCCCCGCTTTGCGCAGGTTTTCCACCACACGACTGCCAATGATGCCAAGACCGAGAACGCCGACGTTTTGCTTCATGCCCGGCATTTAGGGCGCGGGCTCGGCCAGGTCAATCACCTGAGCGTGATAAAATACGAACTGCGTGGGAACCTGCGAACGCCGCCGCAACTCGCCAACGAGGCTTTTCACTGCTGCCTCCCGCCGCTGGCTGGTGAGCAGCGCCAGGATCTCATCACGCACTTCGTCGAACTCCGGCACCCGGGATTCCCTCCGCTCCTTCACGACGATCCAATGCCAGCCGAGCTTTGTCGAAAAGGGACCGCCGACTTGTCCCGGTGGCAGTTTTTCCACTGCTTCGATGAAATCCGCCGGCATGCGTTCGCGAGTGAACCAGCCGAGGTCGCCGCCCAGCAATTTCGTGCGCTCATCCTCGGAATACCGCGCCACAAGTTCGGCAAAGGAGCCTTTTGTTGCATCCAGCCGGCTTTGGATTTCTTTGAGTTCCGCTTCGCGATTCGGCTTTGTCGTATCATGCCGGGTCAGAAAAAGGTGTGCCGCGTGATACGCCGCGGGAATGCGCAGCGTCTCCCGGTAGTCGTCATACCAAGCGCGGGCGTCCGTCTCGCTGACCTCAGCCAGGCGATGGGCGATCTTTTCGGCTATCCACTGCTCATCGAGTTGCGCGTCGCGAATCTCCTCATCCAGCGACTGCTGCGTCTCCTGCATCGCCGCCAACCGGGAGGGATACTGCGCCTCGTCAGCAAACTGGCGACGCATGAAATCCGATTCGCGCTTGGCCGCATCCAGCGGCGGCACTGTGTCCAGTCCGTTCATGATGCGGAAGGCGCGGATGATGCGGTCATTGACCAGATTCTCCAGCACCGTCCACCGGACCTGCCGACGGGCCTCCGGGCCGAGCTTGCTCCAATCCTCGTGGCGCAGCCAAAGATGCGCCCGCATACCCTCCTCCAACTCTAGCCTCGTCAGCGCCCGACCGTAGACCTCCGCAGCCGTCCCGCCCCCCTCCCCTTCCGCCGATGATCCACGGCCGGACATCAGCCGTGAGTGCAGAGGCCCTTTGCAGGCGTACAGGTCCATGAACAGGTAACAGGCGACCAAAAAATAAAGGGCGTAGCGCCACGGGAAACCTCGGAGGGAGATCGACATTCTGGGGTCGAGATTAGGACCGCCCCTCACGGATCACAAGTCCCCTGAATGGAGCGTTCAACCCGACCGAACCATTCAATTTTGCGAATGCCTGATTGCGGATTGTCATTCAGACGAGCATAAGGTTTAATTTTCGCCCCTCTCTCTCCCGCCCATGATCGATGTCCAAAACCTCACCAAGCAGTACGCCGGTCGTATCGCGGTGAACAACATCTCTTTCCAAGTGGAGCCGGGGCAAATTGTGGGGTTCCTGGGGCCGAATGGCGCGGGAAAATCGACCACGATGAGGATTCTTAGCGGCTACATGCCCGCGACGTCCGGCAGCGCACGCGTGGCCGGATTTGATGTTTTCCAGCAGTCGCTCGAGGTGCGGCGCTCTGTCGGCTACATGCCGGAAATGGCGCCGCTTTACACCGATATGCGGGTAAAGGAGTACCTACGTTTCCGAGCCGAACTCAAGGGCCTCTCCGGCCACGCCATGAGAAAGCGCGTGGGTGAGGTGATGGAACTCACCGGCGTAAACGACATGCGTCGCCGGCTCATTGGCAACCTGTCCAAGGGTTACCGTCAGCGCGTGGCCCTGGCCGATGCGCTGGTTCACCAACCGAAACTGCTGATCCTCGACGAGCCGACCAACGGTTTGGACCCCGTGCAGATCCGCCATGTGCGCGACCTGCTGCAAAATCTCAAATCCAAGCACACTGTCCTCCTTTCCACCCACATCCTGCACGAGGTGGAGCAGACCTGCGACCGTGTCGTCATGATCAATAACGGCAGAATCCGGGCGAACGACACACCGCAAAATCTCGCCGCCCAGATGCGCTCCACCACTCTCCTTCACATCGAACTCGATGCTGCAGGCAAGCCAGCGCAAAAACTCACCGCCCTGCCCGGCGTTCGCAAGGTCGCGGAGGAGACACCTTTGGCGCAGCCGTGGCGGCGCTTTACGCTCCGCATCGAACCCGGTCACGACGTGCGCGACGCCGTCATCGAACTCGCCACGAAACAAAACTGGCGCATCCGCGAGATGCACCGCCAACTCCCGACGCTCGAAGACGTGTTCGTCGAGTTCGCCCTGAACTCCGGCGCCCCCTCGGACATTCCCACGCACATCCTATGAGGATCTTCTGGATTCTGCTCAAGAAAGAGCTTCACGCCTTTTTCGTCTCCCCGGTCGCTTACGTGGTGCTGGCGTTGGTGATGATCCTCAATGGCTTCGCCTTCCGCGCTGCGCTGTCCATCCTCGAAAGTGCCCCCAGCGAAGGCTCGATCGTGACCTGGACCTTCCACGCCATGTGGTTCTGGCTGTCCTACTTCTTCATCTTTCCGCTGCTGACGATGAGGCTTTTCGCCGAGGAAAAGAAGCTCGGCACGCTGGAAACGCTTTTCACCGCACCGGTGCGGGCCTGGCAGGTGGTGGGATCGAAGTATCTGGCCTCGGTCATTGTTTACTGCATACTCTGGATACCCAGCCTTCTGAACTTCGAATTCGCCGAATGGATCAGTGCGGGAGCGGTGGAGGTGCCGTCCGGCGCCGAGCAGGGCGCCTACCTGATCCTGGTTGTGATGGGCATGTTTAATCTGGCCGTGGGCTGCTTCGCCTCTTCCCTGACATCCAACCAGATCGTCGCGGCCATTCTTTCCTTCACACTCAGCCTGCTTCACTTCCTCATCGGCATCTTCATCATGGTCGTCGGTCGCAAGCTCTCCGATACCGTCGTCAATGTCGTCGGCTACTTCGCCGCAACGGAGCATATTCGGATCTTCACCAACGGGCTGATCGACTCCCGCCCGCTGATCTACTACCTCAGCCTCTCGCTGCTTTTCCTCAGCTTCACCCACCACGTCGTCGAATTCCGCCGCTGGCGCCCCTGACCCCACCGACATGCCGGATTCCCCGTCTCAACACCCAACTGAACCCGCCCGCGAAATGCCGAAGCGCAGCGGCATTGGCCTGAATGTTCTCATTCAGGTGTTGCTCGCCATCGCGCTTTTTGCCGGCGTAAACCGCCTGAACTACCGCCACTACTGGCGCTGGGATCTTAGCCCGGGCCAGGACTATACACTCAGCGAGTTCAGCCTAAACTATCTCAACAGCCTCTCGCGCGACGTGGAAATTCACATCGTCTTCGGCCGCGACTCTAAGGTCTTCGGTGAGGTGCAGTCCCTGCTGGAAGAGTACCGCCTGCACGGGAGGCAGCGCATCAAAGTCCGCTCCGTGGATCCGATCCGAGACATTGAGCGGGCCGAACAACTCAAAGCCGACACCGGCCTTTCCTTTGCTCAAAACGGCGTGCTCCTGCGCTGCGGCACCAACCGGCGCTTCATCACGGAAGAGGAACTCGTCATTCGCGAGTCCGGCACCTCCACCAACCGCCAGATCATTGAATTTCGGGGAGAGGACGCCATCACCTCCGCTCTCATCGCCGTCGTCGAGGGAGGAGTCCGCCGCTTTCTATACGTCGTCGGCAAGGGCAGCCGGTCCGAAGCCCAGCTCGGTGACGCGTTCACCGCCATCACCAATCTGGGAAAGCAGCAGAACTTCGAAATCGTCCAGGCCAACCTCGCCGAAATGAGTCACATTCCGGACGGATTCGACGGACTGCTGCTCATCGCCCCGCGCTATGATCTCTCCGAGCGCGAGGTGGTCATGATTCACGACTACTGGGAAAGCAAGCGCGCAGGACTCTTTGTCATGCTCGACCCCGCCGCGGAAACTGCCCGGCTGGACGCCCTCCTCAACACCACCGGCGTGCGCCCCCGTGGCGACCGCGTCCTGCTGGCAGAGAGCACCAGCACCGGAGCGCGCAAGGAATTCTCCGTACAGGCCGAATTCTTGAAGGACGTGTCCTTCACACGCCACCTCACTTCCTCCAGCATCACACTGGCCGGCCAATCCGAATCTCTCGAACTGCGCGTGGACGATTCCGCGCTGCGCGAGCGATCCGTTAAGATCACCCCGCTTATGAAAGCCTCGCCACGCTACTGGGGGGAAACGCAGTTCCTCGACGAACTGCCCATCGTCGATGAGGCGGACACACTCCCCCATTAATCTCGCCGCCGCCGTCGAACGCGGAGCCTACCAGGACGAAAGCGAACGCGCCGACAGTGCGCGCATGGTCGTCGTGGCAAACGCGGCCATGCTCGATCAGCAGACCATGCTCGCCATCAACCGCGACTTCACCGCCGCCTGCCTGAACTGGCTCATGAGTCGCGAAAAGCTGGCCGGCATCATGTCGAAACCAAAGCACTCCTACCGCATCCAGCTCACCAAACGCCAGCATGAGTTGATCTTCTGGGTCACCTCCATGGCTCTCCCCGCATTGGTCCTCGTCTTTGGCTTCATGGTCTGGACCTCCCGGCGCTCGGCGTGACCGTCTTCCCATGAGTGCTCGAACCACCCTCATCCTATTCATTCTCGTCGTCTCCCTCGGCGCCCTGATTCTCGGCATCGAGCGGTACTTTCCCTCTGCCGTCGAACTGCGGGAGATCAAGCGCGGCCCCGCTCCGCTCGAAAAGGAAAAGGTCACGCGCATCGAAGTCGTCACCGCCGAAAACACCGGCCTCACCCTCGCCCGCGACGGACACGCATGGCATATCGAATCTCCCTTCAGCGACCTCGCCGACCCGGAGAAGGTCGCCGCCCTCATCATCACCCTAGCCGGCATCGAATGGATTGAAAAAATCCACCGCAGCGAGTTTGACGACCGCGAGTGGGAAAAGACCGGGTTGGACAAGCCCCGCTACAAAGTGCGTCTGCTGGACGGGGAGAACGTCCTCCAGGAATGCTGGATTGGCGCTCCCGCCGTGGTCGAAAACAGTGTTTACGTGGGACTGCCGGGAGAAGGAGACGAGATGGCCTGGTATCTCTCCAAATGCGAAGCGCCTCTCGTCCTGCAGATTCCCGCAGCTTCTTGGCGAGATCCCAAGCTCCTGCGCCTCCCGGCCGAGGTCATCACCGGCGTCACCCTCGTCCAACCCGCCGGTCAAATCGTCCTGGCGCGTGAAAACGAGCACGCCTCGTGGATGCTCGAAAAGCCGCTCAAAACTCGCGGCAGCAAAGAGCGCATCTCCGAACTCCTTTCCACCATTCTCAATCTCGAAATCGCCGAGGCCAAGGACTCCGCCCTCACCGCAACCGGCACTGCCAAAAAGAGCGAAACACCCGCCAGCCCCGCCGAAGAGATCAAAATCGTTGTCGAGTCCAAACCCCGCAAACAAAGCTACGAACTCACCGTCAAGAAGCCCACCGACGCGAAGCAGCCCACGACCGGCGCCACCACCTCTTACCGCGAACCGTCGTTCACCATCGCTGCCGGGAAAATCGCCGCCCTTTGGGTGAATCCCAATGACCTGCGCGACCACCTGCTCGCCCAGATCGACGGTGAGCGGCTCGACTTCATCACCATCACCAGCAAGACGCATCCAGAGATCAGCCTGCGCCGCGAGGCCGGCTCCTGGTACCTCCTTCGTCATGGCAACTGGGATCCCGCCAACGGCGAACGCGTCGCCCGCTGCCTCAACGCCCTCAACACCCACGAGATTGCCGAATTCGCCGCCGACACTGCCGCCGACCTCACACCCTACGGCCTCGACGATCCGTTCCAGACCATCACATGGACACCTTCGCGTGAGAAGCCGGTGAAGCTGCTCTTTGGTCACAACCCTGAGCGCACCAAATTCTACGCCAAATACGATCACGAACCTTTCATCTACCGCATCGAGGCCTCCCTCCTGCCCTCCATCCCCACCGACGCCATCAAGTGGAAGGGCCTCGGTGCCCTCCGCTTCACCACCTTCGCCCTCCGCCGCATCAGCCTCGCCCTCGGCGCCAACGCGCCCGTCATTCTCGACTACAACCCCGTCACCGCCCAATGGAAGGCCACCCGCGCTGGTCGTGATGTGACCGACGAAATCGACCGGGTGAAGGCGGACCGCCTCGCCAGCGATCTCGCCCGCTTCACCGTGCAGGACTGGGCTGCCGATCGCACGGACGCCATCGAAGCTCTCAAAACCCCTTTCCTCACCGTCCAGATCGTCCTTGGAGAACCCGGCACAACGGACGGCCCCGTGCGCGAAGTGGAGATTCTCTTCTCCCCCACCCAACCGAACGCCGAGACGGCGTTTTATTTCGGCCAGGTCAAAGGGGACCCCGACATTTTCTACATCACCCGCGTGGCACTCCTGCAGATCGTCGGCGACGGCGTCTTCAAGGCAAAGCCCGTCGAGTAACCACGCCGTTTGCGCAGGACACACTTTGCCGGGTGTTTTTCACCCGCGGAATGAATGTCGCTTGCCGACTCCGCCAAGTCCGTGTGTCTTGAACGGCCATGGCACCTCAAAAAGCATCCAAACCCGCCCGCGCAAAACGCGCCGCCAAGGAGAAGGCTGACAAAAAGAAGCTTCGCAAGGTCCCTTTTTGGATCGGTTTCGATCTTGGCGGCACCAAGATGATGGCCTCCGTTCTCGATGCCGGCTACAACGTCCTCGGTTCCGCCCGTAAGTCCACCAACGGCTCCGACGGCGCGGCCAAGGGTCGCGGTAAAATCCTCAAAGCCGTGCATGAAGCCATCCAAGCCGCCGGAGTGGATCCCGCCGGCATCCAGGGCATCGGCATCGGCTGCCCCGGCCTCGTTAACTCCTCCAGAGGCATCCTACTTTTCGCCCCCAACCTCGGCTGGAAAAACATGGCGCTGCGCAAGATGCTGCAGACCGAATTCAAGTGCGCCGTCGCCGTGCTCAACGACGTGGACGCGGGAACCTACGGCGAATACGCCATCGGCGCGGGCAAGGGTGCCCGCTCCCTCCTCGGTGTCTTCCCCGGCACCGGCCTCGGCGGGGGCTTTGTCTATGACGGTCATCTCGTCATGGGCCGCGCCGTTTCCGCCATGGAGTTGGGAAACCTCCTTTTTCCCGGAACCCACATCGGCAGTCCCGTGTTTGGCACTGTTACACTGGAAGATCTCACGAGCCGCCTCGCCCTCGCCTCCCAGGCCGGACTCGCCTGCTACCGCGGACAACTCCCTGAACTCGACAAGAAGACCGAAGGCGCCCTGCGGAACATCCGCAGCAAGGCACTCGCCGGCACTTTCCGGAGCGGTCAGGACGCCGCCACCGTCATGTTCCGGAACTCCATTCGCTACCTCGGCATGGGCGTCGCCAACATAGTGAATCTTCTCGCTCCCGACCGAATCACCCTCGGTGGCGGTCTCGTCGAGGAACTGCCCGAACTCTACCTCAATCTCCTCAAGGAAGAGGTTGATCGCCATGCCATGCCCGAACTCTCACGCGGAGTGAAATACACTGTCGCCAAGCTTGGTGGACAGGCCGTCGCGGCAGGCGCCGTGGCCTGGCTGCGCAAGGAAAACAAGCAATGAGCGATCCCGCCCCCACCACGCCGCCGCCCGAGCACGCCGTCATCTTCATCGGTGCGGCATCCGTCACTCTCGTCATCGGCCGTCAGGCAGACGATGGGAAATTCACCCGTGTCGAAAGTCTCGATCGCCCCCTCCCCGTCGCACGCGACATCTTCCGCAGTCGCACCATCACACGCGGCACGGTGGACCAGGCTGCCGCCATCCTGCACGACTACCTCCAGTCCATGCGCGAATACGGCATCCCCACCTCGCAGCTGCGACTCTTCACTTCCAACATTCTTGCTGAAGCCTCCAACCACGAGATCTTTCTCAATCGTCTCCAGGTCAACAGTGGCGTCGTTCCCAGCCTTATCGACGACGGCAACATGACTCGCCTCGTCTATCAGATCGCTCACCGCCTCCTCAATCGCAATCCCACTCTCGCCCAAGGCAACACCTTCGTCACCCACATCGGTCCCGGCAACACCCGGGCCATCTACTTTCAGCAGGGGCGCCTCGCCGCTTACAGCAACTACCGCCTCGGCATTTTCCGTGCCCGTGAAGCCGTCGCCATGCATGATGAGGAGACCCCCCACCAGCGCCTCCATCTTGAAGAGCAGATCCGTGGTGTGGTCGATCATCTCGCCCAAGACTACGCCAACATCAAAGTGGACAACCATGTCGCCATCGGCGCCGAGATCCAAAGTGTCGCCCCACTCCTCGGCAAAGCTCGGCACGGTGCCCATCGCGTCCAGGAGTCCGTCCTCGCCACTCTGACCGACAAGCTCGCCCGCCTTAATCCCGACGACCTCGTCCGCGAGCTTCACGTCCACTACACCGGCGGGGAGGGCGTCATCCCCGCCCTGCAAACCAATCTCGCGCTCGCCCGCCGCTTCGGCGACGACTCACTCTGGGTACCTGAGGGCGACTTCCAGCTCGAACTCATGCTCGACCTCATGACGTCCGGCTCCCGGACTGCCGTCTTCCAGGAGGAAGTCATGCAGGCCGTCAGCGAAATCGGTGCCCGCTACAAGACCGACCGCCGTCACGCCGACCACGTCGCCAGTTTCGCCCGCCAGCTCTTCCGCGAACTCCAGCACCTCCACGGCCTCGACGCCAAATACGAACTTGTCCTCCGCGTCGCTGCCACCCTGCATGAGGTCGGCATGTTCATCAGTCCGCGCGAGCACCACAAGCACAGCCTCTACATCCTCCTGCACACCGAGATTTTCGGTCTCAGCACCCAGGACCGGGAAATGGTCGCCCTGCTCGCCCGCTACCACCGCCGCTACAATCCCGAGCCCAGCCACCCGCACTTCGCCGACCTCAGCCGGGGAGAGCGCATGACCGTGCTGAAGCTCGCTGCGCTGCTCCGCGTTGCCGACGCCCTCGACCGCTCCCACTCCCAGCGCATTAAGTCCATCCAACTCCGGCCCGAAGGCTCCCGCCTCAGCCTTCTCACCCAGGGCGTCGATGACGTCACTGTCGAGCAGATCGCCATCAACTCGAAGTGCGACCTCTTCCGTGAAATCTACGGCTACGACATCACCCTCGTCCCCGCCTGACGAAGGGGCCAACTGGCGATGTAATCCCGCGAATCCCCTCCTTGCGGTTAGCCGTCGCTTCGGCACCTTGCACGCCCGTTTCCAACCATGGCATCCCCCACCCCCACTCCAGGCGTCTGTTATCTCGTCGGCGCCGGTCCAGGCGACCCAGGACTACTCACTCTCAAAGGCAAAGAATGCATCGAGGCCGCCGATGTGCTGGTTTACGACTATCTGTGCAATCCCGAACACCTCCGCCATGCCAAGCCAGGCGCCGAACGCATCTATGTCGGCAAGAAAGCGGGGGATCACACCCTGCCGCAGGACCAGATCAACACCCTCATCGTCAAGCTCACCAAGGAGGGTAAAACCGTCACCCGGCTGAAAGGCGGAGACCCCGTGCTCTTCGGCCGTGGAGCCGAGGAGGCTGCGGAACTCCATGAAGCCGGCGTCCGTTTCGAGATCGTCCCCGGCATCACCTCCGCCATTGCCGGTCCCGCCTACGCCGGTATCCCGGTCACACACCGTGCGCATGCCTCCATGCTTACCATCTTCACTGGTCATGAAGATCCTACGAAGCCCGATACCTCTCTCAACTATGCCAAGCTCGCTCATGCGGACGGCACAAAGGTCTTCCTCATGGGAGTTGAACGAATAGAGGAAATCACCCGCGAATTCTTGAAGCACGGAGCCAAACCGGAAACCCCGGTCGCGCTCGTGCGCTGGGCCACCCATGGCTGTCAGCAGACCCTCACAGGGACTCTATTAGACATCGCCGCCAAGGTGAAAGCTGCCGGATTCAAGGCTCCCGCCGTCGCCGTCATCGGCGATGTGGTCACGGAGCGCGAGCAGTTGAACTGGTTTGAGAACCGCCCACTTTTCGGAAAAAAAATCGTCGTCACCCGCACTCGTCAGCAGGCCGGGGTGCTCAGTCGTCAACTCGCCCAGCTCGGCGCCAACGTCATCGAACTGCCTACCATTCGCACCGTGCCAGCCACCGATCAGAGGGCATTCGGGGAACTTGTGCAGGACTGCCACACCTACGACTGGATCGTCTTCTCCAGCCCGAATGGCGTGGACGCCTTCTTCACCATGTTCGACAAGCTTTTCAACGACGCCCGCAGCATCGGCGGCGTCCGCATCGCCTGCATCGGACCCGGCACCGCGGAAAAGGTGAAGGCTCGCCATCTCGCCGTCGATCTCCTGCCGGACAAGGACTTCGTAGCCGAAGGTCTGGTCAAGGCCTTCAAAGACCACCAAAGCATGGAACATGTGAAGGTCCTCTGGGTCCGCGCTGAGGAGACGCGGGACGTCATCGCCAACGGACTCACAGGCATGGGCGCGATTGTCGATGAAGCCATCGCCTACCGCACCATTCCCGAGACCGAGGACAATCTCGAAGCCCTTGCCCGCCTCAAGAACGAAGGTGCTGACATGATCACCTTCACCAGCGCCTCAACTTTGGAGCACTTTCTCAACCTCAAGGTCGCCCTGCCCGAAGGCTGCAAGGTCGCCAGCATAGGACCCGTCACCAGCACCGCCATCACGGCCGGCGGCCTCAAGGTGGATGTCGAAGCCAAAGCCAACAACATCCCCGGTCTCGTAGGCGCCATTGTCAAATACTGGCAAAAGTGAAAACCCGAGACTTGGGGAATCGCTCCGCGACAGGTTGATCAGACCCTTTATGTTGCGGCGCATGCCGACAGCCTCTGTCCCCTTGTATCTGCCACCAGCCTGCGATCCGTCCGAACCGGCGCTCCTGGCGATTTCCGGTGGCCGGGATTCAGTGGCGCTGTTGCACCTCCTGCTTGAGGCGGGATTCGAAAACTGATTCTTTGCCACCTGAATCACGGCCTGCGGGGCGAAGAATCGGACGGCGATGCCAAGTTCGTGCAGCGACTGGCGAAGAAGCACGGTCTGCCCTGCGAGATTGGAGAGACGGACGTGGCGGCCTTGGCGAAGGAGCGGAGGATTTCCATTGAGACAGCGGCACGCGAGGCGCGACATGCGTTTCTTCAGAAGTCCGCCGGCGAGAATGACGTGTGGGTGGTCTTTATGGCGCATCATGCGGAAGATCAGGCGGAGACGATTTTGGGCAATCTCTGTCGCGGCAGCAGCCTGGCGGGACTTGCGGGCATGCACCCTGTGCAGCGCCTGGACTCCGGTCTGCATTTAGTACGACCGCTCCTATCAGCGCGACGGAAAGAGATCGATGCGTATCTCAAATCAAGGCGGCTGAAATTCCGCGAAGATGCGAGCAATCAGTCCCCCCTGCACCGCCGCAATCGCCTACGGCATGAAGCTTTTCCGCTTCTCAACGACATCTGCGCCCGTGATGTGGTGCCGCAGATGCTGCACCTCGGGGTGTTGGCGGCCCAAGACGACGACTGCCTGCGACATCAGGCGATCACCTTTCTCATGCAGGAGGAGAACCTGAATGAGGACCGCTCTCTGCCGGTGACGCCCCAGTTGCTGTCGCTGCATCCAGCGGTGCTGTCACGGGTGTTCGCCGCATGGCTCAGAGAAGTGCTGGAGCTACCTGGAATCGACAGCGCTGAGATCGAGGCAGCGATGTCTCTCCTGTCTCCCGGAGGTCCGGCCAAGATCAATCTGCCTCAGGACCTCCACCTTCGCCGCAAGGCGAAGCGACTGTGGGTGGCGTACCGCTCGACAGGGAGTCAATCGTCAAGTGTGTGAATGAAGAGGCCGGAACGCAGCTTCGGCTCAAACCATGTGCTCTTTGGCGGCATGATCTGGCCAACATCGGAGATGGCCATGAGTTGATCAACCGTTGTTGGGAACATGGAGAAAGCGACGGTGTGCTCCTTAGTATTGACGAGTTTTTCCAACTCCGCCGTGCCGCGAATGCCGCCGATGAAATCAATGCGCTTGCTGGTGCGCGGATCGTCGATGCCGAGCACTGGCTTGAGCAGCCGGTCCTGAAGGATGCTGACATCAAGCTGATCGATGGGGCTCGCGTCCTTCGCCGGCTCCCAGAGCAATTCATACCACTGATCCTTCAGGTACATGCAGCACTGGCCGGGTCTGGTGGGGGACTTCACGTTGGTGGGCTTCATCGTGAAAATGTCGCCGACCTTCTTGATGAACTCCTCGCGATCGAGGCAGTTCAGATCCTTCACCGCCCGGTTGTAGGGCAGTATCTTCAGTTCGTCGCCGGGGAAGAGAACGCTGAGGAACCAGTTGTAGTTTTCGCTGCCGTCGTGGTTTGGATTGGCCTCGCGACGCATCTTGCTGACGCGGAAGGCACTCGCCGCGCGGTGATGGCCGTCGGCGACGTAGGCGCAGGGCACCTGGCTTTCAAACAAACCCGTGAGGGAGACGCAGAGTCCCAGGGAGAGGCGCCAGACCTGATGACGAACGCCGTCGGGCGCATTGATGTCGTAGATGGGCCGCTCCTGCTTCATGAAGCCCTCAATCAGGGCGCTGATACCCGGACGCTGGCGGTAGGTAAGGAAGATCGGGCCGGTGTTGGCCCCGAGCGTGTCCACCAAGCGCGTCCGGTCGTTTTCCTTGTCCGGTCGGGTCTTCTCGTGCTTTTTGATGATGTCCTTCTCGTAATCCTCGGTGTGGCAGACGGTGACAAGCCCGGTCTGGCTGTACCCGGCGACGGTCTGCTTGTAAAGATACATCGTGGGCTTGGGCTCACGCGTGAGCACGCCGTCCTTTTGCATCCGCAAAAAGCTCTCCTTGGCCTTTGCATACACGGGATCGGAATACGGATCGATCTCCGGATCAAGGTCGATCTCCGCACGGTCCACATGCAGCAGGCTGTTGGGTTTGCCTTTGGCGAGTTCGGCCGCCTCATCACGATTCACAACGTCATAGGGGACGGCGGCGACTTCGGAGGCGAATTTCGGGGCGGGAACGAGACCTTTGAATGAGCGGATGCGCATCAGGCCGGATAGAACGCGGGGGGGGGCTTGTCAATGCACACTCTCGTGCGCCCTCGACGCGGCCTCGGCGCTGTCACGGGCGACCTTGCGGGCAGCGGAAACGATGTGCGTGCATGCCTCGATGCAAAGCAGCGGAATGGCCCTCTCGGCGTGATTCGGCAGAATCTTGGCTGCTGCCGCCCCAGCCATGGGCTGGGAACTGGTCAGGGGCCATAGAATACGGCGGAGGCAGTTTGTATTCGCGCAGACCTTCCCGACCATGGCATTGGCCTGATCATCAGTAATGTTGTTCGCGTAGCGATACATGCCCGTCTGGCGGGCCAAAAGATCGCGTAAGGGTACCGCTGCGAGCTGTTCATGCTCATAAGAGTGGGCAATGCCGACGGCGGCCGGATAGAGGAAATCCAAGGCTAGACGAAGCTCATCCAGCGTTTCCAGATCAAGACGCCAGCCGCGACTCAAGGTGGGCGCGGAATGAAGCGGGCGAAAGGCACCTGCTGAATCGTTTCTGGCGATGAAAAGAGCATCGCCGGCCGAATGATGAACCTGAAGATCTGAAATGCCACGATCCTCCACATGGCAGAGAGAAAATGTGCCGTCGTCTCTTGCTGTAATGACGACTTGGCCAATCTGGTCTCGCCCGTCTGCCAGCCACTCAGCGAGAGTTCGATTGAGGCAGGATTCGAGGTCTGCTGCGGGCTCTAAGCCGTGCTTTTGATCAAAGTCGTGCACTTGGTCGAGAATCACTTCCGCCATGAGTGGTTCGGTGCCGATAGCGCCACTGTAATAGAGGCTGCGTCCCTGCAGCTGATGCGGGTTTTGATGAAACACACCGGTCTCGCTCAGGGCGGCTCCGATCTCCTCACGCATGCCCAGCAGCACGGGAATATCCTGAAAACTGTGCAGTCCGTCGGCGATGAAGAATGGGACAACAACAACATTCGGAGCTGTTGTAAGCTTTGACCACTCGGCCACGAAAGGCGCCTCTTCCATGTAGGCGTCGATAACTTCGGCGAATCCGTAGTGTCCGTTTCGAATGAGGGCGACTTGGTCCTGAATGGCCTTAGTTGAATTCTCATTCAAACTGGTGCCGTGGCCTACAATTACGAGGCTGGTCTGATCTCGCGGCACGCCCGGGGCGACTTCATCGGCACGCTGCAGCAAAAGGCGCGTCATATTTGGGTGGATACCGACTGGATCGCAGTAGCGGATTGTTTTTCCTTTTCTTTTCGTCACTGGACCATCGAGGCCAAGTTCGCGCGGCAACACCTGCTGGCAGAAATAGCCTTCGCTGATGAAGTTGGGCACGATATAGATCAAATCGCTGTCCACCATTTCATACACCTCCCGCATGTTCGGCTCCTCCTTCCAAAAGCAGCAGACGACTTCTCGAAAGAGTCCGCGCCGACGGATCGAGTCGGCATGGAGGTGGGTGGGAGCGCTCGAATCAGGGTTCACGGTGGAACCATGACCGACGATGATGAGTGCGGCGTTTGAATGTGCGTTCAAATGGATGGGGAAGTCAGTGCTTAGCGAGAGCTACGTCAGCCGTGGCGGAAGCGGATGTCGCGGATCTTGGCATCGGGCAGTTTGGACTGCAGGCGCCTGAGTATCTTGATCTTTTCAAGGGAAAGTGCGTGGTGCGCGGTGGGCTGCAGGAGGCGGACGGTCAAGATGCCACGCTCGATGGCCTGAGGATGCGCCATTTTGGAAAGAAACGAGCCGACAATCTCCTCCCACGCGGCGAGCACGTCCTCCAGTTTCACTCGATTCGCCAAGCCGCACTGCGCAACGATCTTTGGAGCCAAGTCGGCCACGCTAACAGGTGGCAGATCGACGAGCGGCCCGTCTGGGACCCCGCGCCAGGCGGCGACCAGCCGGTACCGAATGATGTGACGTGCGTCGGGTTTCCGAATGCTCATGGGCGCATGCTAGACGGCAATCGACGTGTGCTAAATCGCAAATTTCAAATGTCGCAATCCTTTAAGGCGTCGTTAAAGATGCCAGCTTCCCGAAAACCATCATGTCCGACCTTTCCATTCCAACCGAGCACACCGACCCCGTCAACGCCCAGATTCTCGCCGTGAGCGAGGACAGGGTGAAGGGGTTCCACCAGCATCCTTTCCAGTTCATTGCCAAGGAAAGCGGCCTGCCCCTGGAAGCCGTGGTGGAACGCATCCGTGCCATGCTCGGCGCCGGGGTGATCCGCCGGGTGAGGCAGACTCTGCTGGCCAACAAGCTCGCCGAAGGTGCCCTGGTGGCGTGGAAGCTCCCATCGGAGAAGCTGGACGCGGCTTTTGAGTTCCTTTTCAAACAGGACCCTTTCAGCGGTCACGTCGTGATGCGCAGCACGGACCGCGAGGTTAGCGGCAGCGATTTCCGCCTGTGGACGACGCTGAAGGTGCCGCAGGGCCGTGACATCAACGAGCACTGCGATGTCCTGAAGCGCCTCATCGGGGCGGAAGACTACTACACGATGCAGGCACACGGCATTTTCGCCCTTGGCGTGGGTCATGTGCGGCGCAAGACGATGGAGCCGGGAGAAAAGGCCGACGAACCGGCGAAAATGATGACCACCAACATCGCCGAACTCGACGACGAAGAGTGGAACGTGCTGCTTCACCTCAAAGGCGACCTTTCCGCCGATGAGATCGGCCCGGAACCCTGGGCGGGCCGCGCCCAGGCCGCCGGTGTCTCGCTGGAAAAGTTCTGCGAAGTAGCGAAGCGCCTCGACGAAAAAGGCGTGATCGGTCGCTTCT
Source organism: Prosthecobacter sp. (assembly GCA_041395065.1). Lineage (GTDB taxonomy): Bacteria > Verrucomicrobiota > Verrucomicrobiia > Verrucomicrobiales > Verrucomicrobiaceae > Prosthecobacter. The sequence goes on from JAWLBG010000003.1 coordinate 56,952, forward strand.
CAACCTTCCTGGAGCACGTCAAGCCCAGCGCCACCGGCCAGCGCGTCACGCGTTTCAACGCCCTCTTCCACTGGAAAGTGCCGAAGGGCATGGAAGAACGGGCGGGCAGCGAGGTCGGGCGGCATCCGATCATGACGCACTGCTACTGGCGCGAAGGCGGCGACCGCTTTGCCAATGTGAACATCATGGGAGTCATCCACGGGACCGACAAAGAGACCGTGCTGGCCCACAAGGCAGCCATCGACAAGCATCTGGCAGAAGTGGGCATCCCGCTGGATTACACCAATGTGTTCTGGGGAGGACGAAGTGAGATCAAACCCAGCGAAATCTCACCGTTGGTCTTCAACGAATGGCACGCCAAGTGGGCACAGATTCCGGGCCCCGCGATCTGAAACAAAACGCCCGCCACGGGTTGACCGAGGCGGGCGTGGTGAAAGGAATTCGAAGCTCCAAATCAGCTTTCGGCAGGTGCCGGTTGCGCCTGGTTGGCTGACTTCACCGGCGCGTAGTAGTAGCTGGCGTAGTTGTAGTAGGTGTACTCTTTCAGGTTCGAGCTGGAGCGGTTCAGAATCACACCACCGATGTTTACTTGGCGCTCATAGAGTAGGTCGAGCATCTTGCCGGTAAGACGGGCCATGGTGGATGACATGCGGACCACACACAGGACACTGTCCACCTTCGGAGCAAAGCTGGCGGTGTCATCGGCAACGAGTACTGGAGCACTATCGAAGATGACGTAATCGTATTCTTCGCCCATCTCTCGCAACATTTCCTCGGCAGTCTTGGAGAGCAGCATTTCCGAGGTCTGGTCGAATACCTCGCCACGGGCGATCACATCGAGATTGCGCGTGTTGGATTCCTGAACCACATCGCGCCAGTGGATCTTGCCACGAAGCGCTTCGCTGAGACCTGGCGTGACGGGTAGCTTGAACAGTTCATTGACACCCCCACGACGAAGGTCGCAGTCAGCCAGAAGAACTCGCGCACCCGCCAACGCCATGGTGACGGCGAGATTCGACGTAACGGTAGTTTTACCTTCGTTTGGCACAGCACTGGTAACCAGTATCGTCTTTGGAGGCTTACCTTCCCAGTTCTTAAACAAAATGGAGGATCGGACGTTGCGGAAAGCCTCGGCATAGAGATGCCGGTCGTCGTTCGGACGCAACAAGGCCACGTCACCACGGTTTCTTTGCTCAGGCACCTGTCCGAGAACCGCCTCCCCTGGAAAGAGAGATTGGAATTCACTAAAGGAATTCATTCGGTCGTCCAAGCGATCGAACAAAAGAAGAACAACCACGCCACCGCCGATGCCTGCGATTAAACCAATCACGATGGGCATTACCCAATCCTCGACATTTTCAGCCGCCACGCTAGCAGGTTCCTGAACGGCCACATAGTCAGGCTGGCTGCTGAAGAGCGTCTGAAACTGCTCGACACGTTCAAAGAGCTTCTCATGAGCCAGTTTGGCCGATTCCGCAGCCTTCTCGAGGCGGTTGTGCTCCGCTATCTTCGCCCCCAATTCTAATGCCTCCCTCTGTTTCTCGATGATTTGAGCGTCGAGCACCTGCAGACGTCGCGCGATGTCATTCATCTGCGTGCGCATTTCCTGCTGAATCTGCTGACCATAGGAAGCGAGGAGCGCTTTTTGGCCAGCCAATTCCTCTTGAACATCCTGAACGGCTGGGTGCTGCTCCTTGAGGCCGATGAGAAGAGAGTCGAGCTTCGTCTTGAGTTCCGTGATACGCGATTTGGTTCGGAGATAATCCTGTTCCGCCATCGTCATTCCGTAGGAGTGTGGAGATGTATCGGTCTTGAGAGCCGTAGGCTGGGGCGATTCAACGGGAACCGGCTGCGGCTGCCCAGGAGTGGCGGCAGAAAGGCTTCTTTCCCGTGCTTCCATGGCTGCATTGACGTCAGCAGTGGCAAGTTTCAGTTCTTCGAGGATGGTGCGCTGCGTTTCGCGCTGGGATTGCAGATTGTGCAGGAACTGGGCGGCGGCATTGTTGCCATTGGTGATGGTGATGATGTTGTTGGCGACGCGAAACTTCGTGAGCTTGTCCAAGGCGTCATCCATGACCTTTTGCTTGCTCACGACCTCCTGAAGGAACATCTGAAGCACTTTTCCATGCGCCACTTCGCGGATGTTTTGACGGAACGAAGTGAACTCCTCCAACAAGGCATCCAGGAAAATGCGAGTGTATTTTGGTTCTGATCCCGTAGCGATAATGTTAAAAATGGCGGATCCCTTGGTCTGAGCTACGCGAATGTCCACGTCTGAATCCTTCATGTCCGGATTGAGTGCGCGCACACGCTCCAAGGCACGGCGTTTCATCTCGGCACTCTCAATGGTTTCGATGATGGTGCCGTAGAAGTCAGCGCGTTCCTCACGCCAAGTGGCCCCTTCATTGAGAACAATCTGTCCACCGGCGACGAGTTTCGCCAATGAGCGAAATTCATGCGGCCTGCCCGTGATTCGCAATGCCTGAACGCAGACGCCGATGCTTGCCGTCAGCAACAGGAACCACCATCGACGTCGAAGCAGAATCTTGTACCGCTGAAATTTGGCAGAGGCCTCATGAATACGGTTCAGAGTACTGGAAGATGCTCCGCCGGGCAGATTGAGGGATTGTTCCATGGGGGGATTTGGGGATGAATCTTCTCGGCAGAAGAAAGACTCCTGAGTGGTTGGTCTTGTGGCTAGCTACAGCAAATTGCCGCTAGATGATTTGACGCCAAGATGCATTGAGCGTTAGAAATTCCAGTTCAACTCTTTAACGATGATCACATCATCCTTGCGTATATAGATGTCGCGTTCGAGTTCACCTTTCGCCATGATGGCATCCACATTGACGAGGATATTCTTGTTACCTTGAGGTGTCTTCCTGACGATTTTGACCTCTTCTTTGTTCGCAAACTGGGCAAAACCTCCCGCGCGCAGAATTGCCTGACTGATTGAGATGTCCTCGTTGGCGGGGAGGTCATATTTCCCCTGACGAGCCACAAATCCGAACATCACATAGAATTCGAGATCAACGACTTCCTCTCGTATCCGGTCGGCTTCGTTGATTTTGTCAATCGCAATGACAACCGTGGCCGTCTTGAAAAAGTTCTTTTCAAGTTCCCGCTTGATTGAAAAGGCCAGTTCACGGCAGGTCTTCCCCCGCGCACTCACCAAGCCCACGTATGGAGCGTTGACTTCGCCTGTAACAGCAACCACTTGTTGAAGTGGTTCTCGTCGATCCTCTAGAATTCTAATACTGACTGTATCGCCGGCGGAAATCGGGCGGTTGTTGTCCAGAACGTCCATGGAAGACAACACGGCAGCGCCGGCATTGACCGGACCACTGGGCGCGGCAGAAGCCGAACGTGAACTGCGAGATTCCCCGGGACGAAAACCCGGGTCTTGAGCCATGTTGGAACCGACAAACGCTAAGGCGATAATGGCGGAGGTAAGATGTTTGTTCATGCGAAGGAATATAAAGCTTAGCTCAATGCTCGGGAAAGAAAAGACAGATGCTTGGGAAAGCATCTGTCTCGGAATTTGGTTTGTTTGACCTCGGGGGCCAGTCGGCCGTTAGAAATTATAATTGAAACCAAGAATGATGCGCGACTGCGTCGAATCGCCCACCACACCCTTGGTGTCTGTCACAAAATAGCGGTAACCAGCATTGATACCCGCCTTGGCCGATAGCATGTAGTTGAGGTCGAAGGAGAAGCCATGCTGCTCAAAATTCGAAACGGGACCGACGGAATCAGACACACCGAAGTGGTACCCTGCACCCATCCTCAGTTTCTTGGACAATTCATGCGTGTAATAGAAATCGAGGCCCCACTGATTAAGGTCAAATTGCGAACCTGGAAACAGCGGATTGCTGAACGAAGGCTGAGCCCGTTCGAAGTATCCAGAGAGAGAGAACCTCCCACCTCTCCAGGCAATCATCGACAGACCATAGTTGATGAAATCCGCAGTGACGAAATTCGAGGAGAGGTTGACAGATGATTCATGACCAATGGTAAGCGTATGACTGAATCGGTTGTTCAGCCTGTTGGTGATGCTGAAAGTGTAATAATAACCATCTAGATCCGTGAAATCTCCTGGCCCGATCGGTGCGAGCACGGTGGGATCCTCAAATTCGAAGTGCTGGAAGCCTCCCGAAAGTTTGATGGTTGTCGCTTTGCCAAGCGGAACGCTGACAAACACCCCCCAGTTGAAAAGAGTAGCGTCGTTCAGGGTGGGCTGATTGTAGTCGAGAAGCGAGACTCCTCCTTCGGTGCCCAGAATCCACGTAGCCGTAGGACTGTAGGTTAGGGAAGCATGCAGGGAATTCATCGTTCGATCGAACTGATTGAAATTGCTGCCCAACGCGTTCGACCATGTGTTGGTGTAATTCATCGCCAACGCCCATGCCGAATTAATCTGCCAGTTGGCGGCGACACCAAAGTCATTTTGGAAAACACCGAAACTGCTGCCTGCTGCACCTACACCCGGGAAGGCATTGTTGACTGCGGGACGCACGGAAACACGGTCATAGATGGTAATGTAAACAGGCCCAGCCTTGATGTCGAAAGCAACCGTGCTTCCCGGAAGGATGTTGAGGAGATAACTACCATTGCCGTAGGCTGCAAATTCCGGATGGTCGAAATAATGATCAACGCCAATGCCAGCAGTGATGCTCAGTACATTCTGTTGCGTAACACGATAGTTTGCACTGACATTTAACAATGTGCTGCTAATGAAATCAGATACCGCGACCGGAGCACGCTGCACATTGCTGTTGTATTCAAAGCCCTGGTAGAGACCCAATCCAATATTGACAGGACCGAGCTTCATGTTGCGCTTGCCAGAAAGGAACGGATCCGAAGTGTAGGTCGGAGCGAAGTAACTCAGTGCTTGGGAATACTGGCCTGAATAAGTGGTGTAATCGCCTACCGAACGAGCAGCGAACGCAGAACTGCCGCTGCGAACGGAGGGCTGTGAAATTTCACGGTCTGATCTCAGCAATTGCTGAAGACTCTGAAAGCCCTCTTGATCTTCTTGGCTGACGTATGCACCACTTTCATAGTCATACACAACATCTCCAGTCCTTGTAGAAGCTTGACTCGCTTTCTTCAATTGAACAGAACGTCCACGGAAGTCATTGAAGAAGTTGCTGGTTTGGGAAGGTGAAACGCCAAACTGTGCGTTTGCATCTAGTGAAAACAGGCAGAGAGCGACTGCCGGAACAAGACTAAATGATGCTGTCAGTCTGTTGAGGAAACTGGTGAGAGTGATCTGCATAGCTTGAGGTTGGGGGAAGCGGGATCGGGAATTAAAATTAGATACAAGCAATTCTCTGATGTTTTGTCCATATCAAAATTGCTGTCTTTTCGCCACAATCAGTGAGTAGCTACCCCTTGAAAATCAACCGCTTGCGCCCCACCTCCCTTTCAACGAACCGAGCCCAAAGTGCCATTTTTGACACATCTGGAATAGCTAGGTGATCGATTTCGGAACTCAAATTCAAGCTGGATTTCACGAGTTGCTGCTGAGTCCCAAGAACGATGTGGCCCCGCATCGGGCGAGGCAATCATCATGGTGCGAATTTTTCCGAGCAATTTAGCGAGGGCGGGAGTGCGGCGAGGATTCATTTTTGATGGTCTTGTTCTTTTCGAATGACTGAAAGCAATTGCTTTAAATGTCTTTTTGAACATGTTCAAATGAATATTCATCGAAAGAGGACTTCATCTTTGATCTTTGATTTGCCTGTCAATTCCAGATGGTTGAATTCTGCTTGCATGCCTTCCGACTCCCTAAATCACTCCACAAGGCTCTCCATTCCCGAATATGCCATGGCCCTCGCCCACGTGGCGAGCCTGAGGTCCGAGGATCCCTTCCGCAAAGTCGGCGCGGTAGCGATCGACTTCGACAATCGCGTCATCGGCACGGCCTACAATGGCCTCGCCCCCGGTTACAACGCCGATCCCGATTTCTGGGCCGATCGTGATGCGCGGCGTAAATACATGCTGCACGCCGAGGTAAATCTCTGTTCACTCTTCACCCGCGGGAATGTCCGCCTGGTGGCCTGCACCACGAAGCCGTGCACCAGTTGCATGCAGATGCTCTGCGCCTATGGCATCAAGGAAGTCTACTTCCGCGAGGACTACCCCGACTCGGAGGCCGATGCCATCGCGGTGCGCTATGGTGTGCAACTCGTCCAGCTCAGCGATTTTCCGCAATTCCCCGCTTAAAGGGTAACCACAGTGCCATCGCGGTGCGACTCCAGCGCGGCGGCGAAGATCTCCTGCGTGCCGACCGCCTCCGCGACTGTCGCACAGCCGAAACGTCCGCCGAGCAATCCTTCGCGCTCCATAAGAAACGCGGCCCACATCTGCTGGATCATGTCAGGGAAGCCGGGCTCGAAGATCCCGCCCGTCACGGTCTTGAAGGGCATGCCGAAGCCGAGGTCCGTCTTCTTCCAATACTGCTCCTTGCCGTTCTCGAAGAGCCACAGCGTCTTCGGTTCCTTCGTGCTGTAGCGCACGCCGCCTTCGGTTCCGAGCACCTCGATGAACCATGTGTTCGTCTCCCCGGGTGCGAGACGCTTCATTTCGAGGCGCAGCGGCACTTCATCGGTGCCGATCGTCGTCCAGCAGTTGAGCAGCGCGTTGTCCCACGTGTCGCACGCGGCCATGCCGCCCTTGCCATCTGGCCGTTCGGCAAAGCCCTTCTGCAACTGCGCAAACAAGCGCTGCGGCTTCCAGCCGAGACGCAGCGGGATGTGACAGGCATGCATGCCCAGATCTCCCAGCACGCCGATCTCACCGCACGTCGCCGATTTGCGCTTCCAGTTCGCCGCCTTCGTCGAATCCATGTCGCTGCTGTGATGAAAGCCGCTCACGACCTCCAGCACGCGGCCCAGCTTGCCACCCGTCGCCGCTTGCATCACGCGTTGCGCCGCTGGCAGGAAGGGGAACTCCGAGCTGCAGCGCACGAACCGCCCCGACGTCTCCACCGCGGCCGCAATCCGCTGCGCCGAAGCGAGATCGATCCCGAATGGCTTCTCGGCAAACAAGTCCTTCCCCGCCGCCAGCACATCGCAGTAAATCTTCTCGTGCAGGTTGTGCGGCACCGCCACATACACCACGTCCACCGCAGGGTTGGCCAGCAGCTCATGATAGTCCCCCGTGATCTGTGCGCACGAGGGAATGCGCTGGAACCAGTTCCGCACGTCCTCCACGAGGTCGGCCACCGCCACCAGCTCCGGCTGCACCTCCACATCCATCAGCGCGCACCAGCGTGCGAACGCGCTTGCCATTTCCCGGCCCATGAGGCCGCCGCCGATGATGCCAATGCCGATCTTCTTCATGTCAAAAACGCAGGTTGGGTTGGACAGAGCCTTACGCCGCCGAAGTTGCGTTCTTCACCGCGAGTTCGTGCTGCGCCAGTTTCAGGTCCGCCTCCACCATGATCTTCACCAGTTCCTTGAACTTCACCTTCGGCTCCCAGCCCAGCTTCTTCCGCGCCTTCGCCGGATCGCCGATGAGCAGGTCCACCTCCGCCGGGCGCTCGTAGCGCGCGTCATACTTCACATGCTTCTCCCAGTCGAGGCCCAGCGCGCCGAAGGTCTCCATCACGAACTCCTTCACGCTGTGCGTCTCGTTCGTCGCGATCACGTAATCATCCGGCTCGTCCTGCTGGAGCATCATCCACATCATCTCGACGTAGTCCTTCGCGTAGCCCCAGTCGCGCTTCGCATCCATGTTCCCCAGGAAAAGCTTGTCCTGCAGGCCCACCTTAATGCGTGTCGCCGCGCGCGTGATCTTGCGCGTGACGAAGGTCTCCCCGCGCCGCGGGCTCTCGTGATTGAAAAGAATCCCGCTGCTCGCGTGCAGCCCGTAGCTCTCGCGGTAGTTCACCGTCAGCCAGTGGCCGTAAACTTTCGCGCAGGCATACGGCGAGCGCGGCCAGAACGGCGTCGTCTCGATCTGCGGCACCGCCTGCACCTTGCCAAACATCTCCGACGAGCTCGCCTGGTAAAAGCGCACCTGCCCCACCAGCCCCGTCTCGCGGATCGCCTCCAGGATGCGCTGCGTGCCCAGGCCCACGATGTCACCCGTGCTCTCCGGCACGTCAAAGGACACGCGCACATGGCTCTGTGCGCCCAGATTGTACACCTCGTCCGGCCGCAGATCGTACAGCAGCTTCACCAGCGCCACCGAGTCCATCAGATCCCCGTAGTGCAGGTGCAGATGCTCCGAGGGCAGGTGCGAATCCGGCTGGAACAGATGCTCCAGGCGCCCCGTGTTGAAGCTCGACGCCCGGCGGATGATCCCGTGTATTTCATAGCCTTTTTCGAGCAGCAATTCCGTGAGATAGGAGCCGTCCTGCCCTGTGATACCGGTGATGAGTGCTTTTTTCATGGTTGGAAAAACGAGCGCCGATCAGACCGCACCCCCCAACCTTCCGCAAGGGGAAATGCAGGAACATATCGGTTGCACCCCGGCGCGCACCCCTTATTCTCAGCGCCCCCAATCCCCGCCACGTCTCTCCATCATGAAAGCTGAACTCGTCGATCAGGCCGCCCAGATCATCAAAGACCCACCCTTCCTTATCAATATGGTGTCCAAGCGCGTCCGCCAATTCGCTCAAGGCCGTGCACCCCTCGTCGAACGCCGTCCGGGCTACCGTGAGGCCGACCTTGCACTGCTGGAAATCATTCAAGGAAAGATCACCAAGGAAAGCATCGACGGCGATCTTTCCTAGTAGAAGACGGATTCCTCACTTTTGCTTTTCTGGGTTCCATGCAGTGCATGGAACCCTTTTTTATACCCTCCCATCCGCGAACTTCGCACCGCATGTCCGAGATCGCCACCAATCGCAAAGCCCAACGCGACTACCACATCCTCGAAAAATACGAGGCTGGGATCGAGTTGCGCGGAACCGAGGTCAAGTCCATTCGCCTCGGCAAGCTAAACATCTCAGACGCCTTCGCCCGCGTCGAGCGCGGCCAAGTCTGGCTCTACGGCTGCGACATTCAACAGTACGCCAAGGCCAGCCATGAGACTCATGAACCGCAGCGCACGCGTCGGCTTCTCCTTCACAAAAACGAAATTCTCAAACTCCTCGCTGCCACCCAGCAAAAGGGACTCGCCCTTCCTGTGCTGCGCATTTACTGGAAGGGGCCGCGCATCAAGGTCGAAATTGGATTGGGCAAAGGCAAGACCCACGGCGACCAGCGCCAGGACCTCAAGGCCCGGGCCGAGAACCGCGAAGCTGCGCGCGTCGTCGCCAGCTTCAACGACAAGAATCGCCGCTAAAGCAGCGCGTCCGCGCATCAGCCTGCACGTTGATTTTGAGCGCGGCAGGCTTCTACTCCCGGGATCCATGGCACACATTGGCAAACGCAACCTCCTCACCGTCCTACACAGCACCCCCCACGGCGTGTACTTGGATGCAGGCAACCTGGGAGAGATTCTTCTGCCGAACCGCTACATCCCGAAAGGCACCGAGATCGGACAGAGCTTGACGCTTTGTTTACCGCGACCTGAATATCCCGTCAGGCGACCACGGAAAGACCACTGGTGGAAGTCGGCGAATTTGCAGCGCTTCGAGTCCTTAGTGTAAACCGAAACATCGGTACCTTTCTCGACTGGGGCCTGCCCAAAGATCTGCTGCTCCCCTTCCGCGAGCAGGTGACGGGCCGCTCCCGGAGAAAAGTGGTGGTTTATGGATGCTGGACGAAAAGACCGACCGCTCATCGCGACCACACGGCTCAACCGGCATCTGAGCCGCGAGCGCCCCCCTTCCGGCCAAATCATGAGGTGAGCCTGCTCACCACCGCCCGCACGCCCCTGCTACAATGCGATCATCGAAGGCAGCGCACGGCGGCCTGCTCTATCACCTGACATCGGAGCCCCCTGAACGCGGGCTGGCGGGTGAACGATCTGCTTGCGATGGTCCACCCCGGCGGCAAGATCGACCTGAGTCTCGATGCGTCTGGCTACCAGCGTGTGGCCCCACTGACGGATACCCGAGGCTCTGAAAACAACGGCGGCAACTTGGCTTTCGACGACGACAGCGCGCCGAGGCAATCCGGCAGACTCGATAGCAAAAGGCCTTCAAACAGGCTCTCGGCGCACTCTATCGCCAGCGTCGGATTCGCTTCACGCATCCCGGAATCGAAGCCGTTGTCCCCGGAGTAGCCCAGCCGGGAGACTGGAAGCCAGCGCCAGCCGAATAAAGCCTCTCTCCCAGAAAGGATTGCGCAAAAGGAACGAGTTTGTTGGAATCCCGCTCCCCGCCGAGAGCTAATCATCTCCTCCCCACGCCCTGATGAGCCAACCACCGCCGAAAAAGCCAACATGAAACTCTCTGGGCATGCTTTATCGCCCTGGTCGCCACATCCTTTCATCTTCGGCGTTCGTGCCAACACCATTGAGAACTTCAGGAGAGCTAATCTTCAGAACAGCAGAAGGGCAGCATCAATCAGTATGTGGCCGTTCGCGATTTCGATCATTCTTCAGTCTCGTAATCGACTACATCGGCTACAAGACGGTCGCCTGCTTCGCCATCGGCTGCCATACCGTATCGTTGATCCTGACCCTATGGGCGGAGGTTATCAGGATTTCTACTGAGCACACTCCTCGTCGCCGTGGCCAACGGAACGGTCGAGTCTTTCATCAATCCGGTTGTCGCAACCATCTTCAACAAACAGAAGGCGAAATGGCTCAACATTCTGCACGCAGGCTGGCCTACAGGACTCGCGTGCTGGGCGCCCTTTGCGGCCTTCCTGTTGCCGGAAACCGAAGCTTTCTTCGGGGAGGCTTGGCGCAGTTCCGCTTTGCGCTCTGTTTCATCCCCGTTGTCATCTATGCCCTGCTGATTCTGCCGTGGAGTTTCCTGTCAACGAGCGCCGTCGCCGCGCTGAACAGCTACCGCGACATGCCGAAGGAAGTGGGAGCCGTGGGATTCTTCATCATCAGCGCCCTCAATTGCCCACGTGGCTCAGATGATGAACACCGAAGCTCCTGACCACGCGACTTTCTCGATCGCGGCAGTGACGATGTACATGCAGACCAGGACAGCCCGGCGGGCAAACTGGCTGTTCCTCGTCGTTCTACCATCGACCGGACCGCTGGCGATCACGGAACTTGGCACCGACGCTGGATGCTGAGCTCGCTGAAGCTCAGGACCCGACTTCCCGAACTGCCACCTGGATCTGCTTTCATATCCTCGGTCATCACACCAGGTTGCGCTTCTACGCCGGACCGATCGTTCATCGCTTTTCCCCGCACGGCCTGCCTCGTCATCAGTGCCGCCAGCCATCGTGGGCCTTCTGACTCCCGTCGAATGCCACCGGTTGGGCCATTCTTGCCGCCGGAACTGTTTATGCCCTCTAGGGAAGACCTTCCTTGAGCACCACCCTCGGTCTTACGTCCGGAACAGTTCCCCAAGGAGGTGCTCCTACCTCACCGCGTTTCGGTTGTCGCATATGGTTGTTCCTCGGCGTGCTTGGCAGTCCCTACATCGGTTACAGGACGGCGACCTGAAAGGCCGAACAATCCCGAACACACGGCCTTCTACAGCCGTGAAAGGCGAACCGAAACCCAGCATGTTTGGCCTGTCTCCGAATCTCGATCAGGCTGGGATCAAGGCTCTGGCTTCGAAGACCAAGCCAAGGAACTCGAAAGGGTTCAGGGCGCACAGCAAGCGCAAAGCGTCTTCACCACCATCGCCATTCTGCCCGCCTGATGCTGCTCACATCGGCCTCTTTTCTACTTCCGCGGTAGGGTGGCTAAGCCCGTAGCGACCGACACATGGCGCAGATGCCGAGCCGGGTTTCTGAGACATTTTCCTTGTTGCCCCAGCACTTTCTGATAAAAACGCCCGCGAATTCGGTGCGCCGATCTCCCGTAACTGAAACCAACCACACCCGACACTCCAATTATGATGAAAAACAACCGAATGAGACTACTCTGGGCCGGATTCATGGTTACATTCTTGCCGCAGGCGTCGGCTTTGCCATCCGCGGCGGCATTTTTGACAACTGGGGCGGGGAGTTCGGTCAATGAAGCTCAGCTTGGCGCCATTGGTGGTGCCGGTTTCTCCGGTTTTTGCCGGCATCATCCTCGGTGGTGTGATCGGGACAAGACGGCTATGGCAAACTGGTCGCCCTTGCCCTGATCTGCCGCATCTTCTGGCTGTTGTCACGTTCATGGCGAGCACCCTGAGAACGCCTACACCTTCCTGTTCTGGGCATGTTCATCTTCGCCTATGCCAATGGCACGCTCGAAGCCGTTGCCAACCCGCTGGTGGCGACCTTCTTCCCTGAAAATCGCACCCCACCATCTCAACATCCTGCACGCATCCTGGCCTGCATGGTCCTCGGCTCCGTCGTTTACTTTCGATTCTTGACGACAAGATGCAGGTTGGCTGGAACCCCAGCTCGCCCTTTATCTCGAGTCCCATGGTGCCTCTACGCAATCATGTTCCTCGGACAGAAGTTTCCAAAGTCAGAAGCCGCGGAAAAGGCGCCAGCTTCGTCGAAATGTTCGCCGGTCGGCATTCTCGGAGCCGTCGTCGCATGCTACCTCTTGGCGTGGCTGTTCTTTGGCGACATCAGCACGGCGCTTTCACCTGAGTACGGTGGCCATCTACACGGCATCGGAGGGTTGCTCCTCATCGCAGGCGGTCATCACAAGTTTTCCTTCGGTTCCTTATCTGTTTGTCCTCTTGTGACTGCGCTGCGGGCGCGGAACTCGGCACTGATGGCTGGATCCAAAACATCACCGGAAATCTCTTCACTTCCGAACAGGGCAAGTATCTTCATCTGACCTTGGCGATCATGTTCTAGTCTTCTGTTTCGTGCACTTCATCGAGACCAAGTTGAAGCTGTCACCCGTCGCTACCTGGTTCCCCGTTTGCTCCGTCATCGCCTCCATCGGATTGGTGCTGGCCAGCAGCATGCACACCTTCACTGTCGCTATGATCGCCCTTTGGCATCTACGCCGTCGGCAAAACCTTTTTTCTGGCCAACAATGCTCGCCGTCGTCGGTGACCGCTTCCCGCAATCCGGCGCTGTGGCCATGTCAATCAGCGCATCGGCATGCTCTCCGCCGCATTGACGGCGTCCGGCCTCGGTTACTGCAAAGACCGCTTCGCCGGTGAAGAACTCAACAAGGCTCGATGCGGCGCTCTTATGCCGAATACAAAGCTGACAAGCCTTCGGTTCAACCTTGACAGCACCGCAGCTGGCCCGATGGACTATTCTTGCAGCAGCCAGCAAAGCCAAGGAAAGACGCCGCAGTCGATCAACAGTCATTTATCAATGCCGACATCAATGGTGCGCGCACTACATTGAAAACGGATTCCTATATTCCCGCGACGATGGCTGCGATCTACCTGCTGCTGCTGCTCTACTTCAAGAGCATTGGCGGATACAAGGCGGTTCGAATCGACGAAACAACCGCCTAAAACAGCATCTCACACCAAGACCTCAAAGCGGCGTCCTTCGCGGGCGCCGCTTTTTTGTGCCCAGATGCATCCTGCACGCTAGGACAAAGTGGTGGGATTCGTCTCGAGACAAGCCCCACCACCTGTGCATGGGAGTGTTTTTTTTTCGAGTGACTCGTTCTGCATCATTATTTGTTGGACAGAACACCCACCGTCCCGGTAATCTAAATTTTTCCGAACTACACAGCCTCCCAGACACGCACCCATGCCCAAGTTTCATTACATTGCCCTGGATCAAAATGGTCAGGAAACCGCCGGTGACCTTGAAGCCGCCTCTGAAAGCGAGGCCGTTAATCAGTTGCGGCAGTCGGGTCTTTATCCGACCAGCGTCGCCGCAGAGGGTCAGGGACAGGCCGCGGCGATCAAAAAGCGCGCCAAAACCACCGGTAAGGGCAAAGCCAAGGTGGTCAAAGTGGGTGCCAGCGCCAAGGTGGCCAGCAAGACGCTGATGATTTTCACCCGCCAGCTCGCCACGTTGATCGACTCTGGTTTGCCTCTCCTCCGCGGACTGACCGTGCTCGGTCGTCAGGAGCCGCACCCGGTGATGAAGGGGACCATCAACACGCTGGCCGAAAACGTGCAAACTGGCAGCACCTTCTCTGAAAGCCTCCAGCAATACCCGCGAATCTTCAACAAGCTCTATGTTAACATGGTGAAGGCCGGCGAACTCGGCGGTGTGCTTGAACTCGTCCTCAACCGACTCGCTGAATATCAGGAAAAAGCGCAGAAACTGAAGAACAAGATCGTCGCGGCCATGGTTTACCCGATGATCGTGATGTGCATCGCCGCCGCGATCGTCGTATTCCTCATGCTGGTCATCGTGCCCCGCTTTGAGGAAATCTTTGACGACATGATTCCCGGCGGGAAGGAAAAGCTCCCCGGTCTGACCAAAGCAGTCATCAATTTTAGCCAGTACATGTTTGACTATAAATGGTACCTGCTGGCAGGCATCGTCATCATCGTCTTGGGCTGGCGCGTAATCGCCGCCAGCGCCGGTGGACGCCGGGCCATCGACCGAGCGAAACTGAAGCTTCCCCTTTTTGGAGATGTCCAGCGCAAGACCGCCATTTCGCGCTTCACCCGCACCCTAGGCACTCTCGTGACGTCCGGAGTGCCCATTCTGCAGGCCCTAAACATCACCAGGGAGACCGCCGGAAACACTATCGTCTCCGACGCCATCAACAAGGTGCATGATGCAGTCAAAGAGGGTGAATCCATGGTCGCTCCGCTGGAATCAAGCGGCGTATTCCCTCCAATGGTGATCTCGATGGTGGACGTCGGCGAGGAAACTGGTCAGCTCCCGGAGATGCTTCTGAAGATTGCGGATGTTTATGAAGACGAAGTCGACAACTCGGTTTCCGCCCTCACTTCCATGCTAGAGCCCCTCATGATCGTCATGCTGGCCCTCGTCGTCGGCGTGATCGTCATGGCTCTCTTCCTACCGTTGATCGAGGTCATCAAGAACCTCAGCGGCGGTGGCGCATAGAATCCGTAACAAGACATTGCCCTTCCGAACCATGAAGATTTATCCAGGATACAATCACAAGAGCGCCTTCAGTCTTGTGGAGCTGCTTGTGGTCGTCGCGATTATTGCAGTTCTGGCCTCGCTAACCCTCGGAGCCTACACGTTCGCTATGCGCGATTCGAAGCGTAGAACTACCGTCGGATCCTTAACCGCCATCGCTTCTGCTCTGGACGATTACCAGACGCAGTTTGGCGAGTATCCGGCACCGGCCAATGTCGGCAGCTTTGCGGAAATTCTGCCGGGGAAATCGTACGACGTCGGAGGCGCTGCCTGCCTATACCAAGCTCTCCGTGGCGACGGTTATGACCAAATCGCGGGCGTCAGCGGCTCCGGCCAAGACGATGCCTCTTCAGACGGTAAAATCGAAGATGGAGAAATCGCCAACATGATCTTCAAAGAAATGCCGGACACCATGTGGAGCCGGAGTGGCAATGTGTTCTTCTTAATTGATGCTTTCGGACGCCCCTTCCAGTACATCAAAGCTTCAGCGGCAACCTCAAACAGCGACAGTGGTAATTCAAGTCAATCAACAACGATTAATCCTACTTACGACCTATGGTCCTATGCCGAGGATGATGTTAACACCAGAAAAACTTCCATTGAGGCCATGGAGTCGCCTCAGATATCCAAAAAATGGATCACCAACTGGAAGTAGCAGGACCAATCCACGGCGGGTGATTCAATCTTTGGGATTCGGAGTTTTCTTCCAGAAGAAATGCAGTTGAAGACAGCCCCTCGGCGGCGAACCAGTCATCATGCCAATCGGTCTTGCCATCGCATCGATTCTCGCGCTCTTCGTCAGCTTCTGGGTGCTGAATGTGGCGCGTGATCCTCGTCTCTGGCGTCTCTGGTGGATGGATCTGCTTGGAGTTCTTGACGTTGACACTAACCGCGAAGAACGCCGCATCCAGGAGAAGCAGATGTCCCTGGCTTGCTACACTCTTTTTGTGCTGCTGCTTGCCGCAAGCCTGAGCGGAGCTTTCTGGACCATCGACCTTGTTCGTGAGTTCAAACGAGAAAAAACAAGCTACGAGCGAGAAGTCGAAAACTCGGGACGTGAGATCGATAAATTCAGCGGTGCTAGGTAAGCCACGCAGATCAGGGTCGCTGCAACGGACGGGATTTCGCATTGCGTCGGGGTCCATGCGAGACGATGACAAATGTCCATCCACACCATTCCCATGAACCGTCAGGACAATCTCGAAGCGCTTTTCAACAACGGCAGAACCGTCATTCTCCCCATAGATCACGGCTGCGCCATTCCGGTCCCGGGACTTGAAAACCCCTTTGAGATTATCGACAAGGTCAACGGCTTCGTCGATGGTTACGTCCTGAATCTGGGAGTCGCCCTGCGGGCAGCAGACAGTCTGGCGGGCAAAGGCATCATTCTGCGAACCGATGTCTACAACACCCGAACGACTGGAGAAGGTGCCGGCAGCATCGGCGTCTATGGCGTGGAAGAGGCCGAAATGGTCGGCGCCAACGCCGTCATGAACATGCTCTACCCTGGTTCGGCCTACGAGAAGGCCAATTTCCAGGAGTGCGCCGACCTTATTCGTCTGAGCCTCGACACAGACATCCCGGTCATTCTTGAATCCCTCCCCTATGCGCTCGGAGCTCCAGACAAGTACACCGTTGAAAACGTCAGCTTCTCCGTTCGACTCGCTGCCGAACTCGGTGCCGACGTGGTCAAGACTCCCTATCCGACCAACGGAACCGTGGAAGACTTTCGCCGCATCGTCGGTCAGAGTTTTGTCCCGGTGATCATCCTCGGCGGTGCCGCCATGGGTGACGACGCCGGCCTTCTGAAGATGGTGGAAAACGCCATGGACGCAGGTGCCGCAGGCATTGCCATCGGTCGCAACGTCTGGCAGCACCCTAATCCCGCCGCGATTGCGCGAAGCCTCGCCGCCATTGTGCACAACGACGCGTCGGCCCTCGAGGCGCTGGCATTGATGAAAGAACCCGTGCGCTGATCCAGTTTCGACCATCGTCATGACCATGAAACGACTGATTCCCGCCTTCTTGTGCGCTCTGGGCGTCACATTGCACGCGCAACAGGTCAAAAACTTCGAGATCAAGGCGGACGAATGGTCGGAGGGTGAACCGCCGAAAGAAGTCTTTGTCGTCGATGGCACCCTCAAGATTGCTGCCCGCGACGGCAACAAAGCCATCGTGGTCGATCCCGTTCCGGTGACCGACGCCAGCGCCCAGCTCGCCGAATCAGCCTCAGGCAATGCGTCTATTGAAGCCCGTGTCTTTGCCACGAAGCGAGCGCGCAGTACACCGCGCTTCGGCATCAGTGTCCACGGCATGAGCGGCTACCGCCTTCTCGTCACCCCCGCGAAGAAAGAACTCGAGCTGGTCAAAGGTGACGAAACCAAGGCCTCTGTGCCATTCACCTGGACCAGCGACGCTTGGCTGATCTTGAAGTTGGAAGCAAAAAAAGGCGAGGGTGACAAATGGTCAATCACCGGCAAGGCATGGTCGCCCGAAACGGCCGAGCCTGCTAAACCGGTCCTCAAACACGAAGATTCGGGACTCAAAGGTCAGGGCAAGTGCGCCATCTGGGCCACTCCGTTTTCCGGCGAACCCGTCTATTTCGACGACATTCGCATCACGGTCGAAACAGCGGCTCCCTGACGGATTCGTATCATTGCGGAGCAGGTGGCTTCACATCCATTCTGGCGGGCACCGAGGTTTGGCTATCGGTACCTTTGAGCATCTTCAGACCGGTCATGCGGGCAAACATGTAACCGACAAAAATCTCGGCGTGCATTTCCAATGGCAGACGCAGGGCGTCATCCGAAATCCAAATCGTCGAAGTCTTCATCTTCTTGTAGCTGCTCAGATCCAGAGTCGTTCTGTCGATCTTCCGGATTTTGACACTCACCTTGATGCAGGGCCTTTTTTTGCCCGCAATATCGATCGCTTCCCGGCCCAGCACCTCGAAAGTCGTCAGGTATGGCTTGTCCCAAGGCTGCACGACGCGCGTGATCTTCTGGCCTGGAGTTAGAGTTTGGCTGCGGACATAGAGAATCACTGACAGCAGGTCCTCCACCGGCCCAAAGGGGCAGACCGCTGTGCTTGTGGTGGTCGCACCTTTTTTGGGAATGATCGTCGTTTCGGTCAGCACCCGCCTCGGCTCGAACGCCACGCGGTAGCGGCAGGTTTCGGCACGGTCAGTCTCGCTGTGGCGGAGAAATCGCGGCTGCAGTGTCTGGCGATTGATGATTGAGGTCATTTCACAGTCGTATTTCCACAGCCCACGCGCCAGCCCCGTACTGGATGCCGTAGCGTCAGCACGCCAAAAATCTCCGGCCTCTCTTACCGATAGTGAAGCCCTCCCGGCCGTCAGCAGGTGGTTCCAGCCGAGTTCGTAAACAACCTCGCAAGGCGGCACAGTCAGATGCGGCCCCAGACGCGCGGTCGTTAGATCCTTCACCCACGCAGGGACTGGGTCGGCTGCCTGCGCACAGGCGTAGAGAAGTGACGTGGCGGCGAGCAGACGAATCATAAGCCCAGCATTCCTCTGATTTTCCCTTTTGCCAGTCCGTGTCTTTATTGCCACACTTTGCCTGCCATGCACGACTCAAGAATCGACGCCCTCGCCCGCCAACTCGTCCGCTACTCCACCAAGGTCAAAAAGGGAGACTTCGTCTGGATTGATCTCTTTGACGTCCCAGCTGCCGTCGGCCAAAGCCTGATCCGTGAAGTCGCCGCCGCCGGAGGCACACCCATGGTGCGAATCAATGACGCCGTCATCACACGCGAACAGATGATCCACGCCGATGAGAAGCAGTACGATCTCATCGCCAAAAACAGCCTCGCCCTGATGAAGCAGACACAGTGTTACATCGCCGTGCGCGGCAGCCACAACATCACCGAATCCGCCGACGTGCCGCCGGAGAAGATGAAAATGGTCATGAAGAAGATGCGCCCCTTGCAGAACCAGCGGGTGTCGCACACGCGTTGGGTCGTGCTGCGTTGGCCCACCGCATCCATGGCCCAGCAGGCCGGCATGAGCACCCAGGCCTTTGAAGACTTCTTTTTCCGAGTCTGCCTACTCGACTACGAAGCGCTACTCCCCGCCATGAACGCCTTAAAGAAGCTCATGGACAAGACTCAGAACGTCCACATCACCGGCCCCGGAACAGATCTGCGTTTCAGCCTCAAAGGCCTGAAAGCCATCGCCTGCGGTGGCAATCACAACATCCCTGATGGCGAGGTCTTCAGTTCACCCGTCAAGGACAGCGTCGAAGGCTTTGTCAGCTACAACGCACCCACCATCTACCAGGGCATCGCCTTCGACAGTGTGAAGCTGGAGTTCAGCAAGGGCAAAATCGTGAAGGCCACCGCCAACAACACCGAGGCCATCAACAAGATCTTCGACAGCGACAAGGGTGCACGTTTCATTGGTGAGTTTGCCATTGGTTTCAATCGCGAGATCAAGGAACCCATGCGCGACATCCTTTTCGATGAAAAGATCGCGGGCAGCTTCCACTTCACCCCCGGCCAGGCCTACGAAGGCATCGCTGACAATGGCAACCGCAGTCAGGTCCACTGGGATCTGGTTTGCATTCAGCGTCCCGAGTACGGAGGCGGTGAAATCCGCTTCGATGGTCAGCTCATCCGCAAGGACGGCAAGTTCGTCCTTCCCGAACTGAAGGCGCTGAACTGACGACCGAGATCACTTCAAGCTCCGCAGCCACGCGACGAGGTCGAGCAGTTCCGGTTCCGGCATGGTTTGATCGAGACCTTGCGGCATCAGACTGGTCGTCAGCGTGGTATCGCCAGTGATTGTCTGATGCGGAATGGTCTTTTCCTGACCGGCAATGTCGATGACGAGCAGGCCTTCGGCGGTGTGGGATTTGATGACGCCGAGCGTCTGCTGGCCATCGTTGGTTTCAATGACGTGGGCTTCGTAGTCGCGGGCAAGCGTGTTCGAGGGAAAGAGGATGCTTTCCAGCAGATCACGCTCCGTGCGGATGGCTCCGATGTGGGAAAGGTCAGGGCCGATGGCTCGGCCGGTGTCGCCGATCTTGTGACACGCGATGCAAGTGCCCTTCCCGGCGGTGAAATTGGCCTTCCCGTGCTCGGCATTGCCGCTGGCCACGACTTTGTCTGCGAGCGGACCGAGTTGACGCTTTTTGGCCTCGGTGGCGGCCACGGCGGTGTTGTAGGCCGGCAGGATGATGGTTTCAAAAATCTCCGGCGGCAGGTCGGCGAGCGCCGTGCGGTAATGGCTCTCCTGCTGGCTGGCGATGGCCGGATTCTTGGCGATCTCGCGGGCAATCATTGTGACCACATCGACGTCTTTGTGGCGTCGCAGCAAGGGCAGCAAGGCCTTCAACTCCACAGGTCCCACCGTGGCGAACAACGGCGCAACTTTTTCCATCTGCTCCTTCGGCATCGGCGCGGTCGCCAGCATGCCCGCCGCCTGAATTTTAGCCGCAGCTGACGATGAAGCATCCACAAGGACACTTTTGACCATGTCGAAGGTTTCGCCGGTGAGTTTGACCGACTTGGCAGAATCGAGCGCCTTCAAGCGGATGGAAAGCGGACGCTTCGTATCGCTGGCGATGGCCTGAAGCGCGGCATCAAAGTGCGGCGACTTCAGTTTCTTGATGGCGTCGAGAACGAGCGGCGTAGGAGCGTCGGCGAGGAGTTTGTCGATGAGCGGCAGCCAGGCGTCGTTGCTTACTCCAGCAGTTTGTGAGGCAAGGATGCTCAAAGCTGTCGTGCTTACCTCTGCCGAGGTGTGGGCGAGCATCGTAGTGATGAGCTTCTGCGTTTCGGGTTTCGCGATGAGCGCAGAGCAGAAACCTTTCAAGGCTTCCCGTCGGCGCGGACTCAACTTGGAACTGTTCAACCATGCAGCGAGCTTGGGTGCATACCATTCATCCGCATCTGGATGAGCAATGACCTGATGCAGCGCGGCCTTGGCGAGACCGTCATCGGGAGAATCAAGATTCTGGGCAGCAATGCCGGTCATCATGTTATTTCCAGAAGCATCTTCGGATCTGTAACTGATCAGCATCCTGCGCAGCGCGTTGGGAGCCTTTTCCTGCCGCAAGTCGTCCAACGTTACCGCCAGGTAGTTCATCTTTTGTGCCGCACAGATCAATGAGTGCTCCAACACCGGGTCCATGTCTTCCTTCATCATGTTCCGCAAAAGTTCGCCGAGCACTTCCGGTTCCGTGTCCACCTTGTCATCGCGTTCCCACTTATCAGGCAGGTTCTGCGCCACCCACGCAAGGGCATGGCGTCGGGCATGGGCATCGCTCGATTTCAGCTCGGAGATCGCAGACTTCAGATCAGACACGGGCTTCGACGCCTGAGCAAGTTTCACGGCATGCGGTTTGTTCGCTTTGATGCGATACACGGCACCCAGCAGATCCGACTTCGCCATCAAGGAGCTCGGACAGCCGATGCGGAACCAGCCGCCGGTGTCGATGAGGAGAAGAGATCCATCGCGCGGATCCTCCATTACGTCGGTGAGGTGGATGTCGGGATCTTGGAGTTTGAGGAATTCGTTTTCGACGGCCTTGTAGGTGCTGCCGCTGGGCGTGAGTTCCATGCGGACGAGGCGCTGGGTGTTGAAGTGGGTCACCATGAAGTTCTCAGTTCTCGGTTCGCTGTTCGCGGTTGCATAAGCATGCCAGAAGCAGCTACCGCTGACGGCGACGTGGCCGAAGTTGTACATGACTGGCATGGTTTCGAGCGTGCGCGGAAGATGCGCGATGGCCTTGAGCTGGTCGCCGCGTTCGTAAACGCCGCCGTAGAGCCAGTGGACAATGGTGTCGCCGCGCGGCTGAGTGTAGTAGAGGTTCTGCACGCCGATGATGTCGCCACTGCGGGTGAAATCGACTTCGACGGGGTTGTCCCCGCAACCGAGCGAATGCCACGCGACGTCGCTGCCGTCCGGCTTGCAACTCCAGATGCCGCAGGCGAGCGATTCATCGACCAGCGTTCCGTCTTTCTGCACAACTTTGTGGCCTTTGCGACCATGGCACCAGTAGAGGCGGCCATTGGTAGGATTCAGGAAGGGACCATGAACGTCGGCGGCATTGCCGGTGTATTCGAAGCCGCCGACGAGCATCTCGCGTTGGTCGGCGACGCCGTCGTTGTCCGTGTCGGTGAGCTTCCACAATCCGGGCGGCGAGCAGACGTAGAGGCTGCCGTTCAACCAGCACGCACCCTGCGGGAAGGTCATCTTGTCCGCGAAGACCGTGCTCTTGTCGAAGGTGCCGTCCTTGTCGGTATCCTCGAGCATGAGGACGCGGTTCGGCGGATTTTCTTCGAGCTGTTTCTTGTTCCAGTTCACGCCGACACCGTCACCAACGAAAAGGCGGCCTTTATTATCAAGGCAGCCCATGATGGGATGGGTGACGAGCGGTGATGCCGCCACAAGCTCCAGCGTGTAGCCAGCCGGCAGATCATGCTTGGGCAAGGGCTTCGATGCTTTTCCGGTCACGACGACCGGACGTTTGCCACTGTCAGGAATGGTGTTGCCCTTGTCCGGCGGAAGATCGGCGGCGAATGCGGGAACGGCGAGGAGGAAAAGAAGACGGCGCATGATGAGACTCATACGCGCCGAGCATGGCCCCTGCTTGCATGCGACGGACTGAAGACCGCACTACAACCGCCGCACTTCCTGCACTTCGAGGCCGGTGAGCTTCCACTCGCCCTTCGTGGGTGTGATGGTGACGCGGGCGTTGTAGATGTTCACTCGCGGGTGGCTGTGGCCCCAGTGGCCGACGATGCCGCGCGCCATCCAGTTGCAATCGGCGATGAAGCCGCCGCCCTTGGAATCGGGCTCCACCTTGTCCACCGTGGCGGAGAACTCCGCGATGGTGACGCGCGTGCCCTCGCGTCCGTCGAGCGTGAGCGCCTGGATGGTTTCGAGGTAGAGCTTGCGCAGCAGTTCGCCATCTACGCTGCGGGCGAGCACATCGTACACATCGGACTCCACATGATGGTCGAAGGCGCGGTAAACGTTGCGCAGCAATGGAGCGACAATGGCCTGCGCATCCGCCACCTCCGTCACCACGGGACCACCAGCCCCGGTCTGCAGCGGCAGCACCAGCAGTTGACTCATGAGCACCGCTCCCAGCAGCCAGACGGCAAAGTAGGGCAGTCCGCCTCCAGGCAGCCCGCGTTCTTTCACTTTCAAATAGATGTAAAAGATCACTCCGCCGAGCAACCACAGGATGCCTCCCAGCGGCAAGCGAATGACATTAGGCACTTGGAAAGCAGGAACCTCCGCCAGCGGCGACGGCAGCGGAAGGCGCCCGAGATTGCGCCAACGAAAGATCTTGATCCGCTCCAGCAGTTCACCCGTCTCGCTCAACGGGCCAAAGAACGCCTTCACCGGAATGCTTTTCATCCCTGGCATCCAGCCATCCCACTTGACTGTGATTTCATCCGGACCGGGCGGCGTACCAAACTCCCAAATCAGACCGACCATCGCCTGATTCAGCGCCAATGCCTCACCTTCCTTCATCGGGATCGTGTTGCCAGGCAGTCCCTTGATGACGGCAGCCAAAGGCTGGGGCGTCGGCATCGGCACGTCACGGACCATCAATGCGCACCAGGCATCCGCGCGCAACGCGAGTAGGTCGCTGATTTCCTGCTGCAAGGCCGCATCGAGTTTCTCCGGCTGCGTCTTTCCCGGCCAAATCCACTCCATGACGCGGGCGGCATCAAACAGCACCTCGAAGCGCGTTTGAAAAGGTTCCACGTAAAGATAGGCCTGCTGAACCGGGCCAGTGATCACGAGCGACTCGTTTGTCGGCAGCGCGGGCGGAGCCGCAGCGGGTGCCGAGGGTTTCACCTCGGGGGCCTCCTTCGGCTTGGGCTTCGGAGGAGCGGCGAGCGTGCCATCGGGAGAAAGGGACGGCAGCGTCTCCAAGGGCTTGAGGGGGCCGATCTTGATTGTTTCCTGCGCCGAGGCGGGCATCAAGGCCCACCCGCACAGCAACCCCGCAGTGAGGATGACCGCCGACAATTGGAGGGGGCGCTTTCGATTGGAGATCGGCATACAGGGATTGATCAGAGCACCCACGGCTTGCGCCACTCCTTTGAGAGCAGCTTCGACGCAGCCGCATTGTCCGCGATCGTCTCGGTCTTCGGATCCCACTTCAGGCTTCCGCTGCCGCTGCGCAGCGCGATGTTTGCCAGATGCGAGATGGTGATGCTGCGATGCGAAACCTCAATGGGTGTGGCCGTTGGCTTGCCGTCGTAAATGCAGGAGAGGAAGTTGTCCGTGTGATCCTTGCTCTCGTAGAGATGCACTTCTCCTTCGCGCGCCTTGTCACGCAGGATTTCGGGATCGCTGGAGAGGATTTTGCCGCGATTCACATAAATCCACTTCCCGCCCTCGCCCTCAAAGAAGACGCCGGTGTGGTCAAACGGCTTCTTGGCATCCTTGCTCACCGCCGCCACTTCCGGCATCAGTTCATGCTCGGGACTGGCCACGTGCATGACCAAGCCATTTTCATAAACGCATTCGAAGGTGAACTCCGAAGCCGTGTTGTACAGCGCCTTGAGGTCCAGCGTGCCGCTCACGTTCCTGATCTCCACCGGTCCGGTCAGATCTGTCCCCATGCCCCACTGCGCGATGTCGATGTGATGCGCACCGAAGTCCGTGATCATGCCGCCGGAGAAGTTAAAGTTGTGCCGCCAGTTCAGTGGCAACAGCGCCGGACGATAGTCGATTTGTTCTGCCGGTCCGAGCCACATTGCATAATCAAAGTCGGCTGGCACGTGCGTAGATTTCACCTGGTCGGCCATGCCATTCCAGTCCTTGTGTCCGCCCGGCAGTCCCACGCGCACGCGCTGAAGCTTGCCGATGCGGCCGTTGCGCACCTGTTCGCAGGCGAGGCGGAAATACACGTCGCTGCGCTGCTGGCTGCCCGTCTGCCAGGTGATGCCCGCTTTTGCGACCTCGTCGCTCATCAGACGCCCTTCGGCGATGGTCAGGGCCAGCGGCTTCTGCCCGTAGATGTGCTTGCCCTTGCGGGCGGCGTAGACGGCCATGTAGGCGTGCCAGTGATCCGGCGTGGAAACCTGCACGGCATCCAGATCCTCCCTCTCCATCATCTCGCGAAAGTCCGCGTAGTCAGCGCAGGCTTTCACCGGCTTGTTGGCCGCTTTCGAATAGTGCTCGTCGATGATCTTCTTCCCTGCTTCGCGCCCACCGCTTTCCTTGCCATCGTAGCCATAGTGTCCGTACTCTTTCATGGGGTCCGCAACGGCGATCACCTGGCACTTGTCGTTGTTGAGGAAGGAGGGCGTCCAGTCTCCCGCGATGGTGCCCCAGCCAATGGCCCCGACGGTGATGCGCTCGGAAGGAGCCGGTCGCCCGCCCTTACCGAGTGCAGTGGCGGGAATGATGGTGGGGAAACCGAGAGCGGCTGCGCCCACGCCCAGAAAACGACGGCGGGAATAGGTTGGTGGCTGGATCTGCATGACAGTTCGTCATATAACGGCCCGCCTCTCCGAAGCCAATCCCCATTTTAAAACAAAAAAGCGGGCCACGATCGTCGACATCCGTCGCTACGGACAAAAGATGGAAGTCTGGCGAAACGCGGTGCGTTACAGTTTGGCTTTCCCATTCCAACCATGCGTTTGCTTACCCACCTCCTTGCTGCTGGCTTTGCCTTTTCGACTTTCACTCACGCTGCGGAGACGCCGAACATCGTGGTCATTTTCATGGACGACATGGGCTACGCGGATGTGAGCTGCTTCGGTGCACAGGGTTACGAAACGCCGAACATCGACCGTCTGGCGGCGGAGGGACGCAAATTCACAAACTTCCATGTGGCGCAGCCGGTCTGCAGCGCGTCCCGCTGCGCGCTGCTGACAGGGTGCTACCCAAACCGCGTTGGCATTCACGGTGCCCTCGGGCCTTCGGCGAAGCACGGCATCAGCGCGGACGAGATGACGCTGGCGGAACTTGTGAAGCAGAAGAACTACGCGACGGCGGCGGTCGGCAAGTGGCACCTCGGCTCGCTGCCTCAGTTCCTGCCCACGAAGCACGGGTTCGACGAATACTACGGCATCCCCTACTCCAACGACATGTGGCCCTTCCACCCGCAGGCGAAAAAGGGCACATACCCCGACCTGCCCATGATCGAGGGAGACAGCATCGTCGACACCGAGGTCACGCCGGAGGATCAGACCCGACTGACCACCGACTACACGACGCGTGGTGTGCGGTTCATCGAAAAGAATAAGGACAAGCCCTTCCTCCTCTACCTGGCCCACAGCATGGTGCATGTGCCGCTCTTTGTGAGCGACAAGTTCAAGGGCAAGTCCGGCAAGGGACTCTTCGCCGACGTGATGATGGAGGTGGACTGGTCGGTGGGGCAGATCGTGGAAACGCTGAAGAAGCATGATCTCGAAAAGAACACTTGGATCATCTTCACATCCGACAATGGTCCGTGGCTCAGTTACGGCGATCATGCCGGCAGCGCTGGTCTGCTGCGTGAGGGCAAGGGCACCTGCTGGGAGGGCGGCACCCGCGTCACCGGCATCATGAAATGGCCGGGGAAAATCCCCGCAGGAACAACGACGGACACGATGATGATGACCATCGATGTGCTGCCCACCGTCGCACACGTGATCGGTGCGAAGCTGCCGGAGCACACGATCGACGGCATGAACTGCTGGCCCATCGTCGCCGGAGAGGCGGAGGCTCGGAACCCGCACGACTTCTACGCCTTCTACTACGAGAAGAACCAGCTTCAGGCGATCACCAGTGGTGACGGCCGCTGGAAGCTGCAACTCCCGCACAAGTATCGCACCCTGAATGGCGTCACCGAGAAGGCCACGGGCGGCATTCCGGTCCTCTACAAGCAGGGAGCCGTCGATGAACCCGAACTCTACGACCTCTACACCGACATCAGCGAGTCCAAAAACATCGCGGCACAAAATCCCGGCAAGGTCGCCGAACTGCAAGAGCATGCGGAGACGATTCGTGCGGAGCTTGGCGACAGCCTGAAGAAACTCCCCGAAGGCCGCGGCACGCGTGAAGCGGGCAAGTGAGCCGCCGGATCAGCGCACAATCTCAACCGGTGTCCCCGTCGGGCAGGCTTCGTAGAACTTCGGAGCCATTCGCTTCGGCAGGCGAATGCAACCATGCGAGGCCGGGTAGCCGGGCAGGTAGCCCTGATGCATGCCCACGGCTCCGTAAATGCGCATGAAGTAGTACATCTTCGCGCCTTCAAAGCGCGTGCCGGGAGGGCGCGGATCCTTGCGGTTGTCGATGTTCTGCATCACGACATTGCCGAAATAATCCTCGTAGTCGCCGTAGATGGAGGACTTGTGATCGATGTCCTTCTCGATGACACGGTAGCTGCCGGGGCGGGTGCCGTAACCTTCGGACCCGGAAGAAATCGGCGATGCGCCGGCCAACTGGCCGCCTTTGAAGAGATAGACGCGCTGCTCCCCCAGATGAATGAGAAGGCTCGGTCTGCCCTCGATGTCATCGGCATTCCAGAAGGAGCCATCGCCTCGCCCAATAAGCCGCAGCATGCTGTCATTCACGTTGCGGGCGACGTCAGGCACCTTTTGGCCGAAGAACTCCTGACCATAGCGCATGGCCGTCTGACTCGTGGCTCCCATGTCAATGCCGCAACCGGACAGGAGCAGACAACCGACAGCCACAACACGGACGAGAGACGCGCGGGAACGGATGATGCAGACCATGAGTGCGCTGTCCTGCACCCGAAGCTCCGGCGCGTCAAGAACCGTCACGGCCTGACGAGGAAGAACGCACGGAAGGCGTCGAGCAGCGGTTGGGCAGTGACGTCCGCGCCGTTGGACTCGTCGATCCAGCGGGAAGCCTCGTCCAGCAGCAGGTTTTGATAAGCCGCTGAGGCGGAATCCGCGTCACCACTCCACAAGCGCAGGCGCGAACCATAGGGAGGAGCCAGATCACCCGGAGTGCGCGGCATGGCCAACCCGGTGCCGAGCAGGCGTGTGCCGGCGGCCGGCGGCTGGGCGAGCGCCTGACCGCGAACTTCACCGGTAAAGACGAGCACGACTGGCGCGGAGCGAACCTGGACAAAGAGCCCTTCGTCCGGAGCCACCACACGTCCGGCTTCAGTATCGGAACCGAGAAGGTGAGTCTGGAAACTGTTCGTGGCGGAGTCGAAAGTAAGGGCACGATCCGAAGTCTCCTCCCCTTCCCCGAGCGCGAAGGATGCCGCAGGCAACAGGCTGGCGAACGTGTGATGTGGTCGGATGGCGACGCGGGCGCCAGCGATGGAGACGTTTGCGGACAGGTTCAGTCCGTTGTCGATGTCAAAGACGCGACCCGCCAGCGAACCGTCCAGCACTTCGAGGTAATGCGGCTTGTCGGAGAGCGATACGGTGACCGGCAGAGTGATACGGGCGCCCTCGACGCTGGAGACGCGACCGACAAAGACCGGTGCCGTCTGCAGCGGCATGGAGAAGGTTTGGCGACCGACGCCGAAGTTCCGGCGCGCAAAGCCTTGAACGGGAGTGAATGCGACAGCCTCAGGCGTGCCGTCGAGATCGGCATCCAGCGTGACTTTGACACGGACAAAACCCTGAGCCGCCGCAGTCGCAGCTTCCAGACCGGCATAGCGCAGAGTCTGCATGCCGTCCGTGCCATACGATGTCGCAGGTGTCACGGTGACCGGAGTCCAGCTAGACAAGTCTTTGCTGAATTCGAGTTCGTAGCGCAGATCGCGCTGCTCGCCGGTCGGGCGTGTGAGCAGGGCATCGACAGTGCCGTTTGTGCCGTCGGTCGTCAGCAGGAAGCGCGGTGTCTGCAGGCCACTGAGCGGAGGCGTGCCGAGCGCGTATTCGAGGAGGTTGGTGAGTCCGTCGGCATCCGGATCAGCATCCGGCTCGTTGAGGCTCGTCAACCCGCTGTTCGTCTGCCATTCGCTGAAGCTGCCGGCAGGCGTGGTCTCGCCGTCCGCTCCAAGCGTGCGCTGGGCTCGAGAGGAGAGCGGCAGGCTGACCAGCACATTAAATCCGAAGTCGATGGTCATGATGCCGGAGGCATCCGCCACGTCATCCATGATCGCCTCGTAGCCGTTCTCACCGCTGGAGGCCGTGACACTGCTGTTCAGCGGCAGGCTGCCGTAGGCGAGATTGATCAGGCCTGAGGAAACACCGGTGAGCGACGGCACGGACACGTCTCCGCCGTTTTCGTCAAAGCGGTCATCCTTACCGGTATCGGCGGTGTTGGTCAGAAGAGTGTTGCCGGAGCCGACGACGGAGGTCAGGCCATCCAGCGGAGCACCCGTCGCAAAGTTGGACGCGGGAATGTGCACATAGTAGGCGGCGGGCGAGGTCGCATAGAGCATGTAGGTGCCGTTGGCGCCGGTAACAGCTTCGGAGACTGGCGTGTCCGTAACCGCCTGGGACTGTTGGAAGAGCCGCACCGTAACTCCGGACATCGGCAGATCGATGCCCGACTGGAAGGTGCCGTTTCCATTCACATCGCGGAAGACGAGATTTCCCACCATCATCGCCTTCGGCTTCAGACCGATGTCGATGGTGAGGTCGTTGTTCTCGTCATCGGCATTGTCGCTTGTCTTCAGGAAACCGGCTTCACGTCCGTCCGTGTCGGTCGGCAGGGTGCCAGCAACGACGGTGAAGGCCGCGGTGGAGACGCCGGACGTCGCCGGATCGGCGGCAGGCAGCGCGTTCTGGTTGCGGTCGTCGTCGGACCCGGAGGCCACCAGCAGGCTGGGCTCGAGGAAGTTCAAGGCGCTGTTGGCGGCGAACTCGGATGCAGGGATGCGCACCTTGTAGGCATGCGGTGTGACGGCTGGCGGAGCGTAGAGCATGTAGCTGCCGTCGGCGAGCGTGGTGGTCGAGCCTACAATCGACTCAAGGGTTGAAATGCCGTCCACAAAGACGAGTTCGACATGCACACCCGCAAGCCCGGAGTCCACGCCCTGCTGGAACTTGCCATCGGCGTTCTTGTCGCGGAAGACGAGATTGCCGATGCCAATGCGGCGGGCGAAGCCGAAGTCGATGGTGAGATTCACGCGAGCGTCGTTGCCATCGTCGTCCGTTCCCGAGATGCCGCCTTCAAGAGCGCCGGTCGGGGCCGCGTTGTCGACCAGAGTGACGGGCGGAGCCGTGATACCCACCTGCTCCGGATTCTGCACATCGATGCCGTCTTCACCGAGATGATCGTCCGCCGTGATCGTCTGGTGACCGCGCAGGGACATCCGGTTGAACAACGGCCCCGGCCCAATCGGACTACCACCGATGCTGATGCTGTCCTTGAAGTTGTCGGCGGCGACATGGACGGTGTAGGTGCCGGGCACGAGGTTGTTAAAGATGTAACGTCCTTCCGAATCCGTGAAGGTGCTGCGGATGGAACTCGTTGACCCGGCCTGATCACTGCCTTTGTAGAGCAGCATCCAGACACCGGGCACGCCCTCCCCAACATCGGCGACGCCGTTGCCGTTGGTGTCATCGAAGACGAGATTGCCGATGCTCATGAGATTGGGCAGTGCTCCACCAACGAAGCCAAAATCAATCGACAAGTCGGCATCCGTTTCATTGCCGTCATCCATGGAGGCCAGATAACCAGCCTCGTTCGCAGGCTCGGTGTCGTAATCGAGATTGAAAACGATGGAGCTGACACCCGAAACGGTCGGATCGGCGGCATCGAGTCCGTTTTCATCCGCATTGTCGTCCGTGCCGTCGTCATTGCCAAAACCTGGGACGGATGTGGTGCCGACAAGCAGGGAGAGCTCGGCGAATTCGGAAGCGGGGATGTGCATGAAGTAATCCCCGGCCTCGTAGGCGTTGAGCAGGAAGGTTCCGTCGAGTCCGGTGATCGTCTCCGCCACGGGCACGGTGCCGGCGCTGGTCGGATCATCACCCGGGCGGTGCAGACGAACCTTGATACCCGGAACACCGAGGTCCTCGCTGTCGTAGACACCGTTGCCATTGAGGTCACGGAAGACAAGGTTTCCGACGCTGAGCGGTTTCGGCGAGAAGCCAAGGTCCACCGTGAGGTCCTCGTTGTCGTCATTGTAGTCGTCCCACTCGGACAGGAAGCCCGTTTCACCCGTCTCCTCGGTCGGTGCGTAGCCCGGCAGCAGGGTGAAGAACGGCGTCTGCGCACCGGAGGTCGTCACCGGTCCCTCGGAGTAGCCATCCTGACCGACATCGTCATCGCCCGTGGTGTTTTCGGGGACTGGCAGTCCGGCGGGCTGTGAAGGCACGCGATTCGAAAGCGGTCCGTCGGAAATGAAGTTGGAGGCCGGGATGCGGATCTGATAGTTGCCGGGCGCCACACTGAAGCTGTAGAGGCCGCCGCCGTAAGTCGTCGTGGTGGCCGCCGCCTGCATCGCGCCGACCTGGTTCGACCAGAGTTCGACGACGACATCGTCGATGCCGTATTCAATGTTCGGATCGTAGATGCCATCGTTGTTGGCGTCGTCGAACACAAGGTTCCCCACCGTTACCTGCTGGACGAAGCCGAGGTCGATGGTGAGATCCGTCGAGGAGTCATTAAGATCGTCGCTGGAGCCGAGGTGACCGCCCTCCTGGCTGCCGACCGGAGCCGTCGTCGGAGTCAGGGTGAAGACGGCGGTTTGGATGCCGTTCGCCTGCGGATTGCCGTCGTCCAGACCGTCTTCGCCGAGATGGTCGTCCCCGTTCTGCACGCTGAAGGCGCTGGCCATGTTGAAGAGCGGCCCGCCGAAGCCAAACTCCCACGACGGCACGCGGACGAAGTAGGAACCCGGCGCGAGGTCGTCGAAGAGATAACTGCCGTCCGTCTCGGTGATGCGATAGTCCAGCGGCGCGTCAAACAGCGGATCGCTGTCCTCTGTGTAGAGCTCGACGGTGACACCACCCACCCCTTCTCCGGCGTCTGCACGGCCGTTGAAGTTGGCGTCGATGAAGACAAGGTTGCCGACGGCGACGGAGCGGAAGAAGCCAAAGTCCACCGTGAGATCGGTATTGTCGTCGTTCACGTCGTCGATGTAGGCGTCCACACCGAATTCGCCGAGCGCATTGACCGGCTCCTCGTCCGGATAGAGACCGATCACTGAGGAGGCAATGCCGGTCGAGGCCGGATCGTAGGAGTCGACGCCGTTCTCGTCGAGATTGTCGTCGATGCCGTTGTCTCCACCGGCACCTGGTAGCGAACTCCAACCGGAGAGCGGCTTGCCGACGGCAAACTCCGACGGCGGGATGAAGACGATGTAGTCGCCCTCGTTCAAGCCGCTGAAGAGATAGCGACCTCCCTGCGCGGTAGTAGTGGACGCCGCTGGAGCGGATGTCAGCGGATCGACGGCCGCGTCGAACAACTGAACTCTAACTCCGTCGATGCCCTCGCCATCGTCATACAAGCCGTTGCCATTGAGATCAACGAACACGAGATTGCCAACACCCACGCTGTTCGGATTCGCGGGAGTGAAGCCGAAGTCCACCGTCAGGTTGAAGTTGTTGTCGTCGGCATCGTCCTCGTCGGCGCCCGTTCCGGACTCGCCAAGTTCATAGGTCGGCTCGGCGTCCACCGAGAGAGAGAAGACGGCGGTGCTCACCCCGTTGAGGAAAGGCGTGGCCTCATCGATGCCGTTTTCATTGTCTGGAACATTGTCGTCAAGGCCGGAGGCGATGCTGTCCGCGCCGGGGGCGGACTGGAGTCCGTAGAGCGGACGTCCCAGCTCAAATTCCGAAGGCGGAATGCGCAGGAGGTATTCACCCGCAGGCAGTGAATCGAAGAAGTAGCGCCCGCCGCCGGTCGTGGTTCGGGTGAAGGCGGGCAGTCCGAAGCCCGGGGTCTGATCACCCCGGTAAAGTTCCACGGTAACGCCATCCACTCCTTCGCCGGGGTCGGCGAAGCCGTTTTCATTGTTGTCGATGTAAACAAGATTGCCGACTCCGACAGGCGTTTGGAAACCGAAGTCGATGGTCAGGTCCACCGCCGCGTCGATTTGATTGTCCGTCGTGTGCTCAAATCCGGTCTCACCGCTGTCGTCAGTCGGAGCGTTTCCAGGGAAGAGGCTGATCACGAGGGACGAAATGCCGCTGACACGCGGATCGTCGATGTTGACGCCGTCTTCACCCACATCGTCGTCACCCACGAGACCTTCGAAGATGCTGATGCGCTGGTAGAGCGGACCTCCGGTGTCGAACTGGGAGGCGGGAATGTGGACGATGTAGTTGCCCGGACGGAGGAAGTTGAAACCGTAGCGCCCGGCCGAATCGGTGACATTGAAGTCCACCGGACTGTCCACCCCGGGGAACAGAGTGTCCGTGTAGAGTTCCACACGCACGCCGGCGATGCCTTCACCCGATTCATACGCACCGGAGGAATTTTCGTCGGCAAAGACGAGATTGCCGAGCGCGACCGGGCGGAACAGGCCGATGTCCACCGTGAGGTTGATGTTGAAGTCATCGAGGTCGGTGGCGGAGTCGAAACCGGTTTCGATGTCGTCATCCGTCGGCGCCTCCTCACGCACGAGGTTGATCAGTCCGCTGCTGATGCCGGTGAGCCACGGTTCATCGGTGTCGAGCGAATCCTCACCCGTGTCATCATCGCCGATGGTGAAGCCGGGCAGGCTGAAGAGGCCGCGCAGATTGCCCGTCGACTCAAACTGGATCGCCGGAAGATGGATGAAGTACTGTCCCTGCCAGAGGTTGCTGAAAAGGAAGATGCCGCCGCCTGCCGTCACGGTGGTGGCCACCGGCGGAGTCACGCCCGGGATGTCCCCCCAGCGGTAAAGTTCGACCGTGGCCTCGTCACGCCCCTCGCCGACATCGAAGCGGTTGTTGCCGTTCGCATCGACGAAGACCAGGTTGCCGATGCCCATGATGCCGGGCTCCACGAATCCGAAGTCCACCGTCATGTCACCGTTCGCATCCACGGTGTAGTTGTCGAGTTCACCGCCACTGGAGCGTTCGACGCCGGAGACGGCATCACCAAGGGGTTCGGTGCCGGGCATGAGTGTGATGAGGGGACTGTACACGACGGTCTTCGGCCCGTCCGGTTGGCGACCGCTGTCGTCCAAATCGTTTTGATCATCCGTAATGGAGGTGATCGGGCTGGAGTAACCGCTTCCGGCGAGCGGGAGACCGTCCACGAAGTTCGAATCCGGAATACGGAGCTGATACACACCCGGCTCCTGACCGGAGAAGTAGTAGTGGCCCAGGGTGTCCGTGTAGGTCCAGCCGACGAGCATTTCCGCGCCGTCGCCGGAGTCACCGTTCGCGTCACGCCACAGCTCCACCTTCACACTGGCAATGCCCTGTTCGCTCGCGTCCTGAATGCCATCGGCGTTGAGGTCGTTCCAGACAAGTGAGCCGACGGAGACCGAGTTTGGCAGCGGCGCAAGCGGACGACCAATGGCGAGATCACGTGGGCCTGCCCAGATTTCATTGTTCGGGCCTGGCGGACGCGGGATGGGCACTTCGAAGACGCTGACCGTGCCGTTCGGCGCAGCGGAGACGTCGACACGAAGCATGGCGCCGCTGATGTAAGTGCCCGCGTTGACGGGTTTGCCCCAGTTGTAGCCGGAGATGTAGAGCTGACCATTGGCGGGGTTGAACTCGATGTCGCGCGTATCCACCAGTCCTTTGCCGGCACTGGCGATGGTCGCGACGAGCTGCGGCAGTCCCGGTGCCGCAGGAGTCGTGAGATCGACGCTGAAGACTTCGCCGTCCGTCCGGTTCACGCCGTAGAGCGTGGTGTCACTGATGTCGATGCCGGAAACTAGTGCAATGGGCTGACCACCCGGCACCATGGCGACAATCTGCGCATCGGTGACGATGGTGTTGAGGAAGTCGCCCGTCGTCGCGCTGTAACGGCGGACTTCACGCAGCGCGCCGGTTTGAACGACGAGATACAGGTTTCCGTCCGGACCGAAGTTCATGTCCTCAACTCCACCCTGGGTGATGAAGGTGAACGGAGCCGTTCCGATCGGTGCGCCCGGAGTATCACCCGACGGACCTTGGAAACGAACGAGGCGGCCTCCATTGACATCGGCGACGTAGAAGTTGCCGTCTGGACCGATGGCAAAGCGGGAAATCAGGCTGACGCTGGCGGTCGAGTTGTCGAGCACCGGGCCGAGATCGGCGCCTGCCGGGCTGATGCGGCGGATGTTACTGTCGCCGTAGTGAGCGACGTACCAATTGCCGTCCTGTCCCAGTTCGATCGCATACGGCACGTCGCCGTAGTCGGCATTGCCCTGGCTAAGACTGTCACCGAATCCTTCGATCAGCGATCCGGTGTACAAGCCGGTGGACTGATCAAAGGTCTGGATGCTGTCCGCCTGGGTGGCGGATACGTAGATGCTCGGCGTCACATTGAGGAAGCCGAAGTCGATGGTGAATTCGTCGTAGCCACCACCGCCTGTGCCTGGCTCGTCAGCCGCGGTCAGTGTGATGACGGGGCTGTAAACGGCACCGCCGTTGACTTGGTGGCCGTTGTCGTCGTCATCGACGCCATTGTCACTGAAGGTCGTGACGCTGCTGGAAAGAGGCTGGGTTGAAGGTGGCGACGGGATGCACACATACACCGGCACGGGTGGGAGACCATTGAAGAGATACGCGCCACCGCCGGCTGTCGAGGTGCTCCTCAGCAGCACGTCGTCAGTGCCGCCGATGCGGCCGTCCGCGCCAGTTTCCCACAATTCGATGCCGACACCGTCGATGCCGGGCTCGCCGACATCACGCTGTCCGTTGTCGTTGTCATCCTGCCAGACAAGATTGCCCACGCTCATGCCGCGGAAGAGGCCGAAATCGACGGTGAAGTCGGTGTCGTTGTCGCCATCCTCGCTCACCGGTTCCCCACCCTTGGTGAGAGCGATGACGGGGGAGAAGATCGGAGTGCCGGGACCACCGGGCTGGCTGGCCGAGTTGTTGTCGTTGTCGATGCCGTTGTCAGCGTCGACCGGATTGCCACCGGGAATGTGCAGCGAAGAAGGCACGATCAGACGCACGAAGTAGGAACCCGGCTTCAGACTGTCAAAGTGATACTGGCCGAGCGCACCAGTGGTGGTGGAGCGCAGCATGAGGTCACTGTCCGGTCCGGTGCCGCCGATGGCCAAGTCGGCGCCGGGATCCCAGATTTCGACCGTGACATCCTTGATGCCGGGTTCGCCGGAGTCGTGCAGTCCGTTGAAGTTCGTGTCTTCGTAAACAAGATCACCGAGGCTAAGTCCCTTCACCAGCAGCGAGTAGGACTGGGTGGAAGAGCAGTTGTAGGCATCCGTCACTCGGACCGTGAAGCTCGCGGTGCCGTAAACGAGAGGCGTGCCGGAGAATTCTCCGCCGCTCGAGAGCGTGATGCCGGCAGGCGGAGTGCCTGCGATCACCGTGTAAGTGTAGGGGCCAGTGCCGCCTGATGCGCCCAGTGTCTCACTGTAAGGCGCGCCATAGTAGGCATTCGAAAGAGTCGAAGGCGAAATGCTGATGGCCGGGCAGTTCACCGTCAACGTGTAGAGCTGGGTGGACACGCAGTTGAAGGAGTCGCGGGCCTCCACGGTGAAGGAGGAGGTCATCGCCCGTGTCGGAGTGCCGGAGATGATGCCGTTCGAGCTGAGTGACAAACCGTCCGGCAAAGTGCCGCCGACCACGCTCCAGACATAGGGAGCGCTGCCACCCACCGCATTCAACGGCGCGGAGTAGGCGCTTCCGACCACCGCATTCGTCAAGGTCGAAGGCGAAATCACGAAATCCGGGCAGAGCACGGTGATGGTGTAGGGCTGGGTGCCCGGAGCACCATTGGCATCCAGAGCCTCGACCGTGAACGAGTAAGTTCCGGGAGCCGCCGTTGTGCTGCCGGAAACAACACCGGTGGAGGACAGCGTGATGCCGGATGGCAGGTTTCCAGTCAGCTTGCTGAAGGTGTAGGGAGCGGTGCCGCCCGTGGCAGTGATCTGCTGGAAGTAGGGCACGAGCCGCGTGGCATCCTGCAGGGTTGGCGGCAGGATGGTGATGGGCGGATAATCCACCGTGAAGGTGTAGCGCTGAACGGCCTCGCAGCCTTCCGCGTCGGTGGCGCGCACATCGAAAGTCGTGCTGCCGAGGCTCGTCGGCGTGCCGCTGATCACGCCGCCGGAGGAGAGGGTCAGGCCGGTCGGCAGCACGCCTGAGGCGAGGCTCCAAGTGTAGGGAGCCGTGCCGCCGCCCACGGACAGCGTTTGATTGTAGGCGGCATACTGCACCGCTGAAGGAAGTGGCACAGGACCGATGGAAAGCGTCGGGCAGGCGATGACGAGTTGCAGCGGCAGCGTAGCCGAGCAGTTCACACCGTCCGTGGCGCGCACGGTGAAATTGTAGGTCGCCGGCGCACCCGAAGGAGTGCCAGAGAGGATGCCATTGTTGCTGAAGGACAGCCCCGCCGGAAGCGTGCCTGCCGCAAGGCTCCAGGTGTAGGGGGTGGTGCCGCCGGTGGCGTTCAACTGGACCGGCGTGTATTCCACGCCTTTCGTTCCATCCGCCAAGGTCGGCGCATTGATGCCGATCGTCGGGCAGTTCACCACGATGCCGTAAACCTTCGATCCCGTGCAGCCGTTGGCATCGACAGAGGAAATCGTCACATTGTAAGTGCCCGGAGCACTGGTGGGCGTGCCGCTGAGCACGCCACCGCTGCTGAAGGTCATGCCGGTTGGCAGCGTGCCGCTGACGCTCCATTGATAAGGAGCAGAGCCGTTGGTGGCGACAAGCGTTTGCGGAGCATATGCCGCATACTGCATCGCCGCGGGGAGCGAAGCGGGAGACAGCGTCAGAGACGGGCAGGTAATGCTCCAGGTGATCGCCTTGTCCACCACGCACCCATCCACGCCTGTGGCGCGAATCACGAAACTGTACAGTCCCGGGGCTCCGGTCACGGTGCCGGAAAGCAGACCATCGCTGGCAATCGAGACGCCCACGGGCAGCGTGCCGGACTGGCGTGTGTAGGAGTAGGGGCCTGTGCCGCCCGATGCCGTGAACTGCTGGCTCACCACGCTGTTCTGCTGCACGGAGGTCAGACTGCTCGGAGACATGCTCATCACGGGGCAGGTGACATTCAGAGTCATTGTCTGCGTAGCGACGCAGCGCGAGGCGTCGCGCGCCCGCACGGTGAAGGTGTAGGTCCCGGGACTGCCCGACGCCGTTCCGCTGAGCACGCCGCTGCTGGAAAGAGAGAGTCCGCTCGGCAGGCTGCCACTGGTGATGCTCCACGTGTAAGGCGAGTTGCCTCCCGCCGCGTTGAAAGTGGCGCTGTAACCCGAACCCTTCATCACACTCGCCAGACTTGTTGGCGAAATGGAAATGACTGGGCACGAGATAAGACCGAAGTCGATCGTGTTTTCAGTGTTGGTGTTTCCGCTGCTGCCGGGTTCTCCGCCGGCCGTCAGTTGAAACACCATGCTCATCACGCTCGAACCGGCACCGTCCGGCTGCGAGCCGTTGTTGTCGTCATCAACGCCGTTGTCATCGAGAACGACCGTGGCGCTGGCCAGCGGATAGCTGGCGGGCGGCGTCAGTCTCACATAGTAGCGGCCCGGCGTGTAAGTGCGGAAGCTGTAGCTGCCGTTTCCGAGGGTCGAAGTGATGTCAACGACCTGATCAGCGTCTGCACCCGTGCCTCCGGCGGCACCATCGGCTCCCGTATGCACCAGTTCGAGTTGAACCCCGGCCAACCCGGACTCGGATCCGCCCCTCAGACCGTTCCCGTCCGAATCGCGCCAGACGCGGTCTCCAACGATAATCCCAGCGAACAAACCGAAGTCGATCGTGTTGTTGCTGCTGGTGCCGTCGCCGTCCACCAGGGAACCTGGCTCGGCGCCGACCTGCAGATCGACGACCGGACTGAACAGCGGCGTGCCGGGTCCGCCGGGCTGCGAGCCGTTGTTATCGTTGTCGACGTCATTGTCCAGAGTCACCGGAATACCGCCCGTGCCGGGCACGCTCACCGGTGGTGTCACACGCACGAAATACTTCCCAGGGACAAGGTTGCTGAACTGATAAGCGCCGGCGCTGTTCGTCACGATGCTGGCGCCGATCTGAACATCTGCGTTGGCCCCGCTGCCGCCCACGGCGCTGTCCGCGCCCGGGCTGAAGAGCTGCACCGTGGCGCCGCTGATGCCGATTTCACCGATGTCGCGCAGCCCGTTGCTGTTGGCGTCGTTCCACACGAAATTACCCACGCTCACCCATGGGGATGTCGAGCAGGGTTCCGTCGCCAGGGTGGCCACGCCCGCCGTATCCGTCTCGAAAACGCCTTCGGCAGAAACACTGAACGCCGTCAGATTTCCGCTGGCGTCAAAGGTCGGCGCCGAAGCGAGGTCCACCATGTGCAGCGAGATGCCGGCGTTGCCTCCGGTTTGCACGCCTTCCCAGGTCGCCGGATCCACGCCCATCGCAGACCAGTTGGCGGCGTTGTTGATGCGGCTGACGTCCAGCACGAGTTCAAAGCGCACGGCGGTTCCCTGCTCCGTCACACGCTTCAACAGAACGTCTCCCGCCGTCGTGCTGCCCGTTGCGGTGCTAACCATCACGTTCGCTGCCGTCTGCCAGCTGTCGGCGCCGAGGGCTGGATCGTAACGATAGACAACCACTTTCGGATTAGCGCGGTCGTGACCGTCGAAGTAAACGACCGCGTGTTCAGCCGTCGCAGGATTCGAGCCGGTGCTGATGAGGAACCAGAGGGCGTCGGCAGTGCCGGAGGCGGCCTGGTTCAGCGTGAAATCGAGGACCAGACGGCTCAACGACGCATCGTAAATCAAGTCGGCGTCGTCCAGGTGGGCCACAGTCGCCGTGTAGTTGAAATCAAATGCCTGCCCTGGCGTGATCTCGCCGGTTTGCAACAGCACGCCGTCACGGTTGGTGTCGGTCAGCAGGAAGTGATAGCAGCCGGAGGCGCTCGGGCCGGATGACTTGAAGCCGAAGTCCACCGTCATGTTTCCGTTCGAGTCGGCCGAATCGTCGAGAGTGTTGAAAGCTCCGCTTTCGCCGGCGCTGTTGGTGGGCTCGTTTTCGTCCTCTAGGAGAATCAGTGAGCTGGCGATGCCGTTGATTGCCGGCTGGGCGTTGTCGACGCCGTCGTCGTTGCCGACAATGTTGTCGTCGAGGTTCACATCCCCCGGGGACGCCGGAGAAATGGAGACCGTGTTCACCAGCGGCTTACCGACTGCAAATTCCGAAGCCGGGATGCGGACGGTGTAGGAACCGGGCACCACGTTGCTGAAGATGTAGCGACCACGCGTGCTGCTACTCGTGCTGGTGGTCGTGCTGGCTACAAAGACGCCGGATGCGTCGAGGAGTTCCACGCGCACACCGCCGACACCTTCACCGGAGTCATAGATACCGTTGTTGTTGCCGTCCTTGTAAACAAGATTACCGATGCTGCAGAAGGTCGGACGAAGTCCGAAGTCGATCGTGTACTCGGCATTTCCACCGAATGGCGCCACGAGATTTCCAGGCTCGGTGAGGGCGGCCAGATTAATCATCGAGGAGTAGATCGGCGCTCCGGCGGAGGCCTGGGTGCGTCCGTTGTTGTTGTTGTCGATACCGTTGTCCGTACTGCTGCTGGAGCTGCGGCGCGGATGGGAAACCGGCGGAGTGACGCACACATAGTAGAGTCCGGCGCTCAAGCCGCTGAATTCATAGGCTCCGTCAGGACCGGTGATCAGCGTCGTGCCGACCTGCACGTCGTCGGAGTCATCGACCGTGCTGTTTGTTGATTTAAAGAGGGCCACCTGCGCACCCGCGACGCCGTCCTCACCGAAATCGTAGAGTCCGTTGTTGTTGTTGTCCGACCACACCAGGTTCCCGATGGAAAGCGAAGCGCTGAAGCCGAAATCGATGGTCATTTCCTGATTGCCGCCGCCGGTGGCCTTCGTGCCCGGCTCGGTGAACAATGCGAGATCGATGACCGGGCTGCTCACGGCAGTGCCACTGCCACCAGGCTGCAGACCGTTGCTGTCATTGTCCTCACCGTTGTCATTCGGATCAGCCGGCGAGGCCAGCGGCCAGAGCGGATCGGGATTCGGAAGGCGCACGAAGTATTTGCCGTCAATGAGTCCTGTGAACAGGTAGTAGCCGTTCGCGTCTGTTACGGTGGTGGCGACCGGCTGGTCGTCGAGAGTGTTCGCCAGATTGTCGGCGCCTGGACGGAGCAGTTCGACCACCAAGTTCGCCAGACCGGGCTCGCGCGGATTCTTCAAACCGTTGGCATTGGTGTCCGCCCAGACGAAGTCACCGATGGAAAGCGTGGGCGGATTGCAGGTGGCGCTGCCTTGCAGGAGGAGATTGTCAATGTCGATATAGCCGGAACCGTCGCCGCCCCAGAGATAGATCTCGATCAGGAAGGACTTACCTGCCAGCGCCGCACCCGTCGGCACCGCCGTAGCGCCGCCGTTGAAACTGGTCCATGGCAGATCCATCGAATACCACGATCCGGTGGAGCTCAGCGTGAACTCATCCGTCGTTGCTGTGCGATAGCTGCCGCCGTCGTTCCAAGTCATGAAAACCTTGCCCTGCACCGGCGCGGTGCTGCCGACGCGGAACACGTCAAAGAGGATGTTTCCGATGTTACCGTCCGCCGTCGGATCCATGTCAAAGCGTATCCAGAGGCTGTCGCGGTTCTGCGTCAGGCTGCTGCGGGCGGCATCATAGGAGGTGTCGAAGGCCGCATCCCAGTCACGCATGCGGCGTGAGCGGGAACCGCTGCGGATGGGACCGTTGGAGGTCGGCTCGCTGATGTCGGCCAATCCGTTGAGATCGTCCTCGATCTGAATCTTGGCGGCATTGACGATGCAGGCGTGGCGGAAGCTCGGAGGCACGGGCAGACCGCCGCTGGAGGCGTTCATGTCATACTCCAGCAGGTTCGCAATGGACGCCGGCACCGCGCGGAAGGCAAAGTCGAGTGTGTTGTCAACGTCGGCACCACCCGCCATGTCTCCTGGTTCGCGGGCGACGGCGAGGGTGACCACCGGACTCACCACGGAAGTGCCCTTGCCTCCGGACTGCACGCCGTTGTTATCGTCGTCGGCGCCGTTATCCAAGGAGACCTGGGCACCTGAGGAAAGCGGATGCGACGACAGTGGAGTGTTGATGCGCACAAAGTAACGTCCAGGCGCGAGCCCCGTGAACGTATAGGCGCCGGAACCGTCCGACGAGGTGGTGGCCAGAGAGACATCATCCGCGTTGCCAATCACCGTATCCGTGGTGCCGAAGAGCTGAAGCGAAACGCCGCCAAGTCCCGGCTCACCCGTATCACGCACTCCATTTTGATTGAGATCGTCCCACACGAGGTTCCCCAGACTCAATCCGCTGATGTCGATGACGTAAGCCTGCGTGCCCGAGCATGTGGCGGAATCCTCCGTGCGAACGGTGAAGCTGTAGCTGCCCGTGGCGGTGGCCGCCCCGGAAATCTCACCCGCCGAAGAGAGCGTGAGACCAGGAGGCAGGCTGCCTGCGATGACGGAATAGGAATACGGTCCGACACCACCCGCGCTGCCCAAAGTGGCGCTGTAGGTCACACCGCGATGACCGGAAGGAAGGCTCGCCGGAGTCAGGGAGAGCGTCGGACAATCAACCGTCAGGCTGATGGTGGCGCTGCCGGTGCAACCGTACACATCACGCGCCTCGGCGGTGAAAGTGAAGCTGCCCGCGAGCGTCGGACTGCCGCTCAACTGGCCGGCGGAATTCAGCGCGAGACCTGCGGGAGCCGAGCCGGCCGGGATGCTCCAGGTGTAGGGGCCAGTGCCGCCGCTGGCGGAGAGATTAGCCGTGTAGCTGACCCCCACGGTCGCATTTGTCAGTGTGGTCGGTGTGACGGCGATCACGGGACACTGCAGCGTCAGGACGTAGTTGATCGTGCCGGGGCAGTTGTTCTGATCCATCGCTTGAATCGTGACGCTGTAGTTGCCGGTGGCGCTGGTCGGCGTTCCGCTGATCAGGCCGGAGGGCGAAATGCTCATGCCGGTGGGGAAGGCGCCGCCCGTGCGCGTCCATGTCTTGGTGCCGACACCGCCGCTGGCCGTAAGCTGTTGCGAGAACGCCTGCCCGACATGAGCCGTCGGCAGCGAGGCCGGGGTGATCGCAATCGCCGCGCAGTCAACGCCCAGCGAAAGCGCCTGCTGGCTCACGCAGCCGTTCAAGTCGCTCACCCGAACCGTGAAGTTGAACGAGCCCACTGCCGTCGTGGTGCCGCTGATCAGTCCAGCAGAAGAAAGCGTGATGCCGGAAGGCAGCGCCCCGCTGGCCATCGACCAGGTATAGGGGGCCGTGCCACCCGCGGCGGTGAGCTGCTGGCTATAGGGCGCCGTGGTGGTGGCCTGCGGCAGATTGGTCGGCGTCACGGCAATCACCGGACAGTCAAAGGTGATGGAACAGTCGCGCGTGCCGACGCAGCCGGAGCTGTCCGTGGCTTTGACGCGGAAGGTGTAGAGGCCAGGTGCCGCCGTGGGCGTGCCGGAAATGACTCCGTTGCCGGCGATGCTCAGACCCGCAGGCAGGCTGCCACTTTCCAACGACCAAGTGTAGGCCGGATTGCCGCCGCTGGCGCTCATGGTGTGGCTGTAGGCCTGATATTGACGCGCATTCGGCAGCGTGGCGGGTGTGACGGTGATGACCGGACACGTCACGCGCAGCGTGTGCTCGCGCGTGCCGGAGCAGCCCACGCTGTCCGTGCCACGCACGGTAAAGGTGTAGTCGCCGGGCAGAGCGGTCGGCGTGCCGCTGAGCAGGCCCGCATTGCTCAGGCTCATGCCGGAGGGCAGCGTGCCGGAGTCGATGCTGAAAGTGTAGGGCGCGCTGCCGCCGGCGCCATCCATCAGGACGGCGCTGTAAGGCGCGAACTGCTGCGCGTCCGCCAGAGTTGCGGGCGTAAGCGTGATGACCGGGCAGTTCACGCGCACGCTGAGGGCCTGGGTGCTCACGCAATTGTTCACGTCGCGTGCACGAACGGTGAAGGAATAAACTCCCGGCGCGGACCCGGCAGTGCCGCTGATTTGACCCGCGCTCGAGAGCGCCATGCCGACAGGCAGGGCTCCGGCCGTGACGTCCCATGTGTAGGGAGCAGTGCCGCCCGCGGCATTCAGATTCACCGGAGTGTAGGAGGCATACTGCGTGGCGTCGGCGAGTGTCTTCGGCGTGATGTCGAACACCGGGCAGGTGACGACCAGCGTGTAGGCGCGCAGACCGACACCACCGTAAACGTCACTTGCGCGTGCTGTGAACGGATAGCTTCCTGGCACGGATGTGGGTGCACCGCTGATGACGCCCGTGGCCTGATCGAGAGCAAGCCCCGCCGGAAGACCGTTGTTGCCGGTGATGGTGAGATTGTAGCGCGCCGTCACCTCCGTCAGGCTGATGGCGCGGTTGTAGATCAGGACTTCGTCGAGAGCGCCGTTCCAGCAGGTTGTCGCATCCGCACTGCCGCCAACCACGAGCGGCTTCGACGCATGATTGATCGGGATGATGAAGGTCTTCGACGCCACCTGAGCGCCGTTTACATAGATGCGCAGCGTCAAGCCGTCATAGCTGCCCACCACGTGGTTCCATGCGTTTGGTGTGACAGGCGCGTCAACGTAATCGGATGTCAGCAGAACGGAGGACGGACGGTTGATCCAGAAGCGAATGGTGCTGGTTCCGGCTCGTTGAGTCATGCCGTAGCCGTCGGTCGGAGAAGAGGCATCCGTGGTCTTGGCGACAATGACACGATCGCTGGCAGGCGCTGCAGCGGCGGGCCGCACCCATGCTTCCACGGTGATTTGATTCGGGCGCA
This sequence comes from Prosthecobacter sp., assembly GCA_041395065.1. Taxonomy (GTDB): domain Bacteria; phylum Verrucomicrobiota; class Verrucomicrobiia; order Verrucomicrobiales; family Verrucomicrobiaceae; genus Prosthecobacter. Next base: position 101,709 of record JAWLBG010000003.1, read on the forward strand.
TCACCGACTGGTCGGCCACCTGCATGTAATCATCTGTACCGTCGAAGTTGAAGGCGCGCCCCACCACGCCGGCACCAAAGCCCACGCCATTGTTCAGGGCACCGTGATTGCTGTTAAGGATTTCCGCAGCGCTGTCCTCGCCGGGCCACCAGACCGATGATCCCGAGAGCGCTGAGGGTCCGTGACTCCAAGCGTAGGGAGCCGTGCCACCGGACGCCGCGAGTCCCTGGCTGTAAGCCGCATACTGCGCCACCGAAGGCAGTGTGGGAGGATTCACGGTGACGTTGGCATTGAAGAGCGTCATCGTGTAGCTCCGCGTTCCGGCGCATCCCTGACTGTCCGTGCTGCGTACGGTGAAGGCATACAGTCCCGGCGCGGCCGCCGCTCCCGCCGTGCCGCTGATGATGCCACCGCTGCTCAGGGTCATGCCCGCCGGCAGGGCGCCGCTGCTGATCTGGTAGCTGTAACCGCCAGAGCCCCCGCTGGAGCTCAGCGTGAGAGGATTGTAGGCGACATACTGCGTCGCGACTGCCACGGTGCCGGGGCTGATCGCGATGGTGGGGCAGCCACGAAAGCCAAAGTCGATGGTGTTTTCGGCATTCGAATTCCCCGTATTGCCCGGCTCGCCACCGGCCGTCAGATTGATCACCGGGCTGATGACGGCACTGCCGACGCCACCGCTCTGAATGCCGTTGCTGTCATTATCCTCGCCGTTGTCCGCCGTGTCGGAAATGGTGGAAGCCAGCGGATTGGCCGCGGGTGGCGTGGGAATGCGCACGCGATAGGCACCGGGTTCGTAAACAGTGAATCCATAGACGCCCTGGCTGTTGGTGGTCGTGCTGGTGATCACCGTGTCCGCGGCCGCGTTGAGCAGTTCGACGGTGATTCCAGCTTCGACGCGGCCGTCCGTGCCGCTGGTAAAGGCGCCATCGTCATTCGCGTCGATGAAGAGCTGGTTGCCGAGCTGGATGCCGGAGAAGAGTCCGAAGTCCACCGTCAGTTCGGTGTCGGGGTTGGTGTCGCCGTCCGTGACGGATTCCGCTCCGATGTTCAGGCTGACGACCGGGCTGTAGATGAAGGTTCCCGGACCGCCCGGCTGCATGCCGTTGTTGTCGTTGTTAACGCCGTTGTCGAGCGTCACGACGTTCCCGCCGGTGGCCGGCAAACTCGACGGCGGCGTGATTCGGACGACATACTTGCCTTCGGAGAGGCCGGTGAAGTTGTAGGAACCCGCAGGGGTGGAGGTGGTGCTGGCCACCAGCACGTCGTCGGCATCACCAGAGACGTCATTGGTGCTCTTGAAAAGATCCACGGTCACGCCGCCGACGCCGATTTCGCTGTAGGCGCCGGTGTCGCGCACGCCGTTCTTGTTAGAGTCGTTCCAGATCGAATTGCCGATGGTCAGCGTGGCGGAGGCGTTGACTTGGCACAGGGAAACAAGATCCACCACCACGGGATTCGTGCTGCTGCCGCCGGAGAGAATGATGCTCGCGGTGTCGATCTGTGACGGCGTCGCCGCATTGGCGATGCGGAAGCGGTAGGTGAACTGGCGCCACACGGGTTGGGCGGAGTTGGCGGCCGCCTCGGACCAGTTGTTGTAATCCACAGCGCCAAGGCTCGGGTAGGAAGTGGTTCCGCCGCTGTAGCCGCAGCACTGGTCCACACCCGCAGGCGAGGCACTCAGCTCACCCTGAGGAACGGTGTAGTATTGATAGACCCCGGGAGTCGCGCCGGTGATGACCTGGAAGACATGTGCGTTCGCGCCAAGATCCCACAGCACCGAAGCCGAGGATGACGACGCGTTGGCGACCCAGACGCTCAGCTCGTATTCCTTGCCGGCCTGAAGCACCGAGCTCCACGCGCCACCACCCGCCGGATTGAGGCTGACGCAGGAGTTGGTGCCCTGCATAAGCATCATGCGCTTGCCGTGCCGGCTCTTCGCGCTTTCAACCCACGAAACACGGGAACCGCTGTTGCCGGCGAGCACCTGCACGCGACGGATCGGCTCCCCTGCCCCGCTGGTGCCGTTCGTTCCGCCGATCCACTGGTAAGCGTTGATGTTTGAGCCGAGCGAAGTGCCTGCACCCGCGTAACCGAGAACGGTGACAGGCGTGCCTGTCGTATTCGGCAGTCCCTGAAATTCGAAGCTTCCGTTGTCGATGAGGTTGGTGATCTGGCACGGATTGAAGTTCGCGAAGCCGATGTCGATTGTGCTGTCGGTGTCGGTGTCGTCGCCGTCCACACCGGTCCCTGGCTCGGTCAGCGGAGCCAGCGTGACGATCGGCGTCACCACGGGATCGCCGGAAGCCGTCTGCACACCGTTGTTGTCGTTGTTCACGCCGTTGTCCAAAGCGACCACGTTCGTGCTCGTTCTCGGATAGTAAGTCGGGGGTGTCGGAACGCGGACGTAGTATTTTCCAGGCGCGAGATTGCTGAACTGATAGAAGCCGTTGGCGTCGGTGGCGGTGGACGCGACCAGCACGTCATCACCTCCCCCGTTGTTCACCGTGCCGTCAATCCCCGGAGACCAGAGCTGCATCGGCAGGAGCGGAACGCCGCTCTCGGTGGAGTTGCGTTGTCCGTCGTCGTTCATGTCCACCCACACCTGGTTGCCGAGTCCCATGCCCTTGACCACGAAGGTCACCGACTGCGTGGTGCTGAAGCAGCCGTAAGCGTCCATGGCGCGAACGGTGACCGAGTAGGAACCGAGGCTGGACGAAGCGCCGCTGACCGTGCCGTCCGTCGCGAGGTTGATTCCGGGGGGCAGAGTTCCGCTGATCAGCGAGAACGAATAAGGCGCCGTACCGCCTGCGGCCGTGAGAGTGTGGGAATAGGACGTGGAGAGGTAGGCGTTCGGCGGCGCGTCAGTTCCGACCGTGATCGTGGGACAGCTCGGCGTGAGCGTGTAGGGCCGCGATCCGGTGCAGCCGTTGGCGTCGGTGGCGGTCACGGTGAAGGAAACGGGCACGTTGCTCGTGGCCGTGCCGCTGAAGGCTCCCGTGGCTCCGTCCAACTGAAGCCAGGCGGGCAGACCTGAAGCACTCCAAGTGTAGGGTGCAACCCCGCCCGTTGCGGTCACGGTTTCGGCATAAGGGAAGCCGATCTCTGGAGTCCCGAGCGTCGAGGGACTCACGGCGATGACCGGGCAAACTAGCACCAAAATGTCGCTCTCCCCGGCGCAGCCCTCCGCATCCGTGACGCGCACGGTGACGGTCACGCCCGCATCGTTCGCCGTAGTCGGCGTGCCGGAAACAACACCGGAGGAGGAAAGAGTCAGTCCGTCAGGAAGAGTGCCTCCAATTAACGCATAGGAGTAGGGTGCGGTGCCGCCCGTCGTCGCGAGCGATTCGGAATAGGCGGTGCCGACGAGCGCCGCAGGAAGAGTGCCGGGGGTCGTCGCGAGAACCGAGCAGCGCGGGTCAATGGTGTAGGCTTGGGTCGCGGAGCAACCGTTGGCGTCGGTGGCACGCGCGGTGAAGTTGACCGGAGTACCGTCCGGCGGAACACCAGAAATCTTGCCCGTGGCGGCGTCCAAAGAACACCAGCCTGGCAGCGGTGCGCCGACGACATCAAACTGATAGGGAGCCACTCCGCCGCTGGCGCTGAGCGTCTGCTCGTAGTTCACGCCCACGGTCGCCGGATCCAAGGTCGCGGGTGCGAGTGTGATGACCGGGCAGATCTGCAGAGGCGTGACAAGAGTGCCGACGCAGCCGTTCGGATCAGTGGCGCGCACCGTCACGCTCGCGCCCGCGCCGTTCGCCAGGGTCGGAGTGCCGCTGATGACACCCGTGGCGGCATTCAAAGTGAGACCGGCGGGAAGAGTGCCGTCGGCGATTTCCCAATTGTAACCCAGCCAGCCGGTCACCACCTGCATCGCATGCGACGGGCCGGACCACTCCAGTTTCGCCACGGCCTGTCCCGAGTTCTCGTAGTATTCGACCCGCACCGGCACCACCGTGTCGGTCGTCAATGTGATCGTGCCTGAATGCGCGGTCGGCGCCTGATCCTGCCAGCTGTCGATGACGAGTTGGTTGTTCACCCAAAGACGGAAACCGTCATCCGTGGTGCACTGGAAGGTGTGGGAACCGGTGGCGGACGGACTGATGAAGCCGCTCCAGCGCACGGAGAAAGTATTGGCCGGCATGGCGGCATCCGGCGCGCCACTGCCCCAGTCAAAGTCGATCGCCGCGTCCTGACGGGTCAGCACCAGGGAATCGAAGTTCGAGCCGGTGTAATACTGTCCGATCAATCCGGACGCGGGCGACGCGACCAGCGGCAGGCTGTAGGCCTGTCCCACCTGCCCCGTCGGCGCAGATGTCGGCGTGACGGTGACCGTCGGACACACCGGCGGCAGTGTGTAGGTGCGGGAACCCGTGCAAAGATTGGCATCCGTGGCAGTGACGGTGAACGTCACCGAAGCGGCATGCGAGGGTGTGCCGGAAAGGACGCCCGTGCTCGGATTCAAAACCAGCCAGGCGGGCAGTCCGCTGGCGCTGAATGTTACCGGCGTGGCGGTGGTGCCGCTGACCGTGAGCGTCTGCGCGTAGGGCTGGCCAATCTCCGGCGCAGGCAGATCCGCCGGATTCAAGGTGATCACCGGGCAAACCTTGATGTTCACCACCTTGTCCGTGTAGCAGGTGTCCGCGTCCATCGCGCGGATCGTCACGCTCGTTCCGTTGACCCCGCTGGTGGGTGTGGTCGGAGTTCCCGTGATGGCCCCACCATTGCCGAGGCTCAGACCTCCAGGCAGTCCGCCGGAAACAGTGCTCCAAGTATAAGGCGTGGAACTGCTGCCGCTGGCGGCCATGGACTGATTGTAGGCCGTACCGACAAGACCAGAGGCCAGCGTCGAAGGTGAGACGGCGATGACCGGGCAGGCACGGAAGCCAAAGTCGATGGTGTTCTCAAAGCTCGTGCCGCCGGTGGAGCCGGGCTCTGTTCCAGGAGCGAGCGTGAACAGCGGGCTGGTGACGACGCCACCCGTGCCGCCGGTTTGAATGCCGTTGCTGTCGTTGTCCTCGCCATTGTCCGCGGCATCCGCCGGAGACGCCAGGGAGTAGGCGGCGGGAGGCACCGGCACGCGCACGCGGTAGCTGCCGGGCGGCAGCGCACCGAACTGGTAGCGTCCGTCCGCGCCAGTCAGCGCCGTGGCGATCACATTGTCGGCATTGTCGAGCAGTTGAACTTCGATGTTTCCGATTCCGGTTTCTCCGGTGCCCGGATTGAACAATCCGTTCGCATTCAAATCGGCAAACACGAGGTCGCCAACATTGACACCTTCGCCAAGGGCGAAGTCGACCGAGAGCTCGGTGTTCGGATTCGTGTCACCATCGTTGACCGGTTCGGTGCCAGCCTCCAGGGCGATCACCGGGCTGTAAATCGGCGTGCCCGGTCCGCCGGGCTGAATGCCGTTGTTGTCATTGTTGACGCCGTTGTCAAAGGCCACCACCGGACCGGAAGAAGCTGGCAGAGAGGCGGGCGGCGTCACCTCCACGTAGTAGGTGCCGGCTGACAGGGTACTGAAAACATAGCTGCCGGAAGACGTGGTCGTGATCGACGGTGCCACTTCCACATCCGCGCCCGCTCCAGAGCCGCCACGCACGCCGTCCGTGCCGGTGTGGAAGAGTCGCACCACCGCGCCCGCGACGCCCGGCTCACCGAGATCCTTGATGCCGTCATGGTTGAGATCGTTCCAGACGGAGTTGCCAAGGCAGATGCGTTGATCGGGCGCGGGAATGCTGCGGAACAGGATGGAGTCCTCGAAGCCGAACGGATTGTTGCCGTAAACACCCAGCATGGTGCCGTCCGCGGAGATGCCGTTCCCGCCGTTGTAGATGTTCCAGCCGAGATACATGATGTCCTGGCTGACGTGGGTGTCCCCGATCAGAATGTCGAACACCCGGGTATACAACTCCGTCGGTGAATCCCACAGCGCGGCGAAACTTCCGGTCACTCCGCTGGTGTAAACCGTCCCCAGCACGCGCCCTGTGTCGCTGATGGCGCCGACGATGCCGCCGAGACCGTCCTGCGGAAGCTGCAGCGGCAGATTCGTGCGCGCGCCGCTGAGCATGTCGTAAACGAATGGTACGGAGACGCCGGAAATGCGCTGGCTGGAACCGACATAGCGCCCGTTCGGACTCACGCGTCCGCCGCGCAGCGAGCCGCCGGTGAAGGTCTTGATCGTCGTCGTCCATCCCGTCGTGGAATGCCCCTGCAGGACGCGGCCCACGCCGGTGGTGTCGATGACCAGCAGGATCGTACCGTCTGCGGAGGCGTCCAAAACCTCGCGCACGCCCGGGATCGTCGTCCACGTATTCGTGTTGAGATTCCACCAGCCCCCCTGCGGCAGCACCGGTCCTGCAGGTCCGTCCGGATCCACCGTTCCGAAGGCGACGTTGCTGTCCGCCGTGAGAGCAGCGGGCACCGCGGAGACGGAACCACCGGCATCGAAGGGCGTGGTCAGACGCTCGGTCGTTCCAGCGGCGCGATCATAATACCAGGCGAAGATGATCAGCTTCGACCCCGAGGCTCCTTTTTCCTGCCCCACCACGTTGCCGCTGTCATTGACATCCGTGCCGGAGGCGTAGTTGTTTGCGGCGTTGACCTTGGCAATGTCGGTGTACTCATAGGTCAGCGTATTCGCCAGATGAGCGCGTGTGCTCGCACCAAAACGGATGCCGGTGATCCAGCGCCCGTTGGGAGACATGTTGAAAATGCAGCTCGCCTGGTAGGCGCCCTGACCGCCGAAGACGTCGCGACCAAAGCGCGTGACGAGGTATTCGTTTCCGATCGTCTGTGACAGGTCGGACGGACAACTGGCGATGGCGTTGGAGATGAAAATGCGACGGGTGACACGCGTCTCACATCCGGACGAATCCGTGATCGCGATAACGACGTCATTCGTCTGCGAAGTGATCGGCAGGCCGCTGACCACACCATCAGTGCCCATGACAAGACCGGTGGGCAGGCCGCTCACCGCCTGATAGACATAGGGGGCGGTGCCGCCCGATGCGCTGACCGTTGCGGAGTAGGAGACGCCGGCGGTTCCGTTCGGGAACTGCAACGGACTCACCGCAAAGGTGGTGCAGCCGGACAGGCCAAAGTCGATGGTGTTCTCCGAGTTCGGATCACCGTCACTCGTGGACTCCGTGCCGACGGACAGAACAAACACGGGGCTGAACACGGCGGTGCCGGGGCCGCCCGGCTGCGCGCCGTTGTTGTCGTTGTCGATCTGGCTGTCGTTCGGTGACGGCGTCCCGGTGGTGTAAGGCATGCCCGCAGGAGGATCGACGCGCACAAAGTAAGCTCCCGGTGCCATGCCCGCAAAACCGTAGATGCCGTCACCGTCCGTCGTCGTCGTGGCCACTTCGACGTCCGCGTTGATGCCGCTGCCGCCCACCGTGTTGTCCGCTCCGGGCGTGAAGAGTTTCACCTGAACGCCGGGGATGCCGCTCTCTCCCGGGTTGAAGAAGCCATCGTTGTTCAGGTCGTTCCAGACGAGGTCCCCCACGCGCAGCCGCGCCACTTCGAAGTCCTGGCCCATGAGCAGTTCGTTCGGCTCCAGCTCGATGCTGATGTTGTTCGGAGCGATGCCGTCCGCGTCCATCCACGCGTAGTAGGTGGCCGGAGGTGTGTGCTGAATGGAATAGCCGCCCGGGCGAAGGTTGCCAAAAATGTAGGCTCCGGTTCCGTTCGTTGTCGTCGTGAGGGAGGAGTCATCCACCGTACCCAGGATCCCGTCGTTGCCTGCGTAAGTCAGCGTCACGGTGACACCGGACAGACCGGTCTCCTCCGACGTCGCAATGCCGTCGCCGTTGCCGATGACGACGCGTCCCGCCACGCTGCTCAACTGCTTCTGCAGCCGAAACGCTAGACCACTCGAATTGGCCGTCAGCGCATTGATGACGGTCTCGCCGTTCATGGTGCATCCGGATCACCCGTCTGCACATAACCCTGCGAATGCAGCGGCACTCCATCCACCAGCACGGTCACTCTGGAACCTGCTGTGATTCCCGGGAAAGTGAAATTCCCGGAAGCATCGGTGGTCAGCGCGAGTGTGTCTTCGGCTTCGCCGTCGGAGTCCACATCCACCTGCACCTCGATGTCCACCGTGGCCAGGCCCGGCTCCGTGCCGTTGATGATTCCGTCACCAGCGACACCGCCTCCCTGACCGCCGTCGTCCCAGACGCGTCCGCTCACGCTGAAGGTCGGTGTCGGGATGCGATAGCCAAAATCCAGACCACTGACAGTGCCCGCGCCGACGACCGTCGCCGTTGCGTTGCCGTCATTCGGAGCCACCGGGTCGGCCGTCGGTGTCGCGTCATAGCCTGCAGGCAGACTGTCTGGACGCACCTTGATCAGATAGGTCCCGCTTGCCAGACCTTCGAAGCGATACACTCCATTAGCTCCGGTAATGGTCGTGTCGAAGAGAATCGAACCAACGGAGTTGTAGAGTTCGACCACCACGTTTCTCAGTCCACTCTCTCCCGTCTGGCGCGAGCCGCTGCCGTCCGAATCGGCAAAGATCACACCGGTCGCAGCACCGGCATGATCCCGTCCGAAGTCGAGACCTTCGACCTCGTTTCCACCATTCACGACCACACGATACAACCCCTCTGTGGTCTGCCGGGTCAGCAGCCCCGGAATGTCCGGATCCGCGGCATCATAGGCGACAATGTAGCTGCCGGGAACCAGCAGGGCCGAATAGGCGCCGCTTGCTCCCGTGACGACGGTCTTGGACACGCTCGCGCCACTCAGGCTCGTTCCGGAAATGTTCACGCTAACGCCCGCGAGTCCCGGTTCCCCCACGACGAAAATGCCATCGGAGTTCACGTCGTGGAAGACGTGTCCTTCGATCAATGCCAGTTCGCCAAAGCCAAAGTCCACGGTCAGCACGCTTTCACCGGGGTTGAGTTCGACGGCGATTTCCTCGCCCGTGGTCGGCAGCATGGTGTCGAACTTGCCGGCGTTCGGGCTGGTCGGCGGCGCCGGCACATGCTGTTCTTCCACGCGCACCACGTAGCGGCCCTCAGGAACATTGGTCAGCAGGTATTTCCCGGTCGCGTCCGTGAGAGTTGACTTCACGATGAGTTCCGTCGCGTCCACCTCGCCGTTGCCGTTTTCATCCGCATAGAGGGTCACGCCGACGGAAGCGATGCCCGGTTCGTCGTCCGCATTGCCGGCAATGTTGTCCGCGCCGTCGAGATCCTGCACGCCGTCGAAGTTGGTGTCGTAGAATACGAGGTCACCGATCACGCCCGTGTGATCGTAGCCGAAATCAACATCGGTCAACTCCTGTGCCGCGGCGAGTGTGACACGGTTCAGTCCGGTCGTCAGGGACAGGCTGGGCGGGCCTGACAGCAGTTGCAGACCGGCAGGCAAAGTGGCGTCCACGACATCCACCAGATAGCTGGCGGCACCCAGGCCGGTGAAACGGTAAACGCCGTTCACATCGGTCAACGCCTGACGCATCAGCAGGTCGCTGCTTTCGAGAGTTCCGTTGCCGTTGAGATCGCGGTAGAGACGAATCGTGGCCTCGCCGATGAACGGTTCCGTGTCGTCGATCACTCCGTCGTGATCAAAGTCGAACCACAGCGTTCCCGCCACTGACGCGCCATTGGCGACGGGAGGAATGAAGCCGAAATCGGCGTCGTCGATCTGCGCACCGTTGGCGGGCAGCGTCCGCTGCAATTCCGGAGAGGTGGTCGCCACCCAGTTTTCCGGCAGCGAGGCAAGGTCCACGCTCACCGTCCATGGAGCGCCCCCGTTGGAAGTGAGACCAAACACCCGATACTTGCCCAGACCGTCGGAAATCGCGGTCTTGGTGATCGTGCCATTGGTCACAGTGATCTTCACGCCGGACAAGCCCGGCTCACCCGCGTCTATCACTCCGTTCGCGTTCGTGTCGGCAAACACGAGATCGCCGATGCTTCCGGTCAGGCCGGTCTGCACGACCTGGCTGGGAGTCTGCGGAATGGCCCTGGGCGTGGAGGTGCAGGCCAGCGCCTGGTAGTCCGTGTAGGCGGCAAAGGATGCGGTGAGTGTGATTTCGCGGGTGGCCTCGGCCGTGTTCGGATCGATTCTCCACAGCGTGTTGTTCGTCGCCGCAGAGCCGCCGATCCCGGTCGTCGCCCGAAGCACTTCGAGAGAGTCGAAATTGAGGCCTCCGACGTCGTTGATTCCCGTGGTGGAACCCGCGATGACGATGCGCCCGATGTCTGTCACATCGCCCGTCTGCGTGTCGATTTTGACCAACCGGTCCTGATCGGCCACACCCGTTGTCGAGTCGTTGGCGATGGCGAACAATTCACCTGTTCTCGGCAGGAAGGTGAAGTCGTCGATGTCATACAGTGGCGTGGCAAGCGTGTTGGTGCCCACCACGACGTAGTCCTGACCGGCACCGAAAGCATCCTCCACATGCATGCCCGTCTCTGGATCGATCTGGAACATCACATCCAGCAGCGTGTTGGACTTGCTGGCATCCTCGCGGCGGTGAATGGCGAAGATCATGCCGGAAACCGGATCGAGGTCCATCGCGGTGATTTTCAGCACGGTGAAGTTCCCGAGCGAACCCTCGAGCGGATTTGTCGTGCTAACTGCCCTTCCGAGCACCGTCTGACCACCGCTTTGCGAAAATCCATTGAGTTCGACGGCGTCGATTTCTTCGTAACCGGACTTCGCCGTGCGAATGAGAACCGATTTGACGAGATAGTCCGTAGTCGGAAAAGAAACCTCGAAATAACCCGGAACGGACGTGGTGTCGGACGGGATCGAGAGTGTGTGGCTGGTGCCGTCCGGCTCGACGAGTTCGACGCCGGTCACAAAGCTGCCGAGATAGGTTTCGCGAATACGAACCGATGTGGCGTAGACCGGCGTGGTAAAGCCCACATGGAGGTACTCGGGATTGCTCGTGGTCGACGACGGGGACCACGCCGTGGTATAATCGCCCGCTGCAAACGTGTCCGGCTCGCCCAGAGCCTGAATCGCACGCCAACTGTTGCCGTCCTGCGTCCACTCGCTGCTGAAGCCGACGACACTGGAGGCCCACTGGCTGACAGCGGACGGGGTGGAGCCGGGAGTGAGCAAAAGAATACGGTCGGCACCGGACCCGGCGGTGGCATCCCGGTCTGCGACATACAGTTGACCATTGGATGTCAGGAACATGGCGCGCACCTGGGTCGTGCCGGTGGCCCCGAGGTCCGTGACCAGTCCCTCGTCCACCTTAATCAAACGATCGTCCTCCGCACCACTGGTCAAATTCGCCACCATGAAGCTGCCGCCGAATTCGTTCGTCTGAATCGTCGCCACGTTGTCCACGGAATCCAGCGCGCTCGAGTCGGTGACATTCACGGTCAGCGTCAGCGGGCGTGTGGTGATGACACCGTTGGAGGTGGAGGACGGAAAGTTGCGACCTCCGGAAGTAAAGGCCGCATGGGAGAACGTTAAAAGTCCAGGACTCGTGCCGGCGGAGACACTGTAGGTCCAGGTGTAGGTCGCCGAACCGCCGGACGGAATGTTGGCGCTGGAGGGAGAGGGGCCCGAGAGCTTCGTCGCACTGGTGCCATTGGTGCCTGAGACGGACAATGTGGGAGGAGACACTCCGTTGATCTGGCCGGAACTGGACGTGACGGTCATCGTGACGGTCGCCGTGCCACCATGCATGACCAGGGAGGGCTGAACGTTCAAGTCCACACTGAGCTCGCTGGATCCAGATGCCCCGAAGTCCACGATGGCTCCGCCCGCCTTGACATTGTTCGGCAGGTTGGCCATTGAGCGCCCAGGTATTCGATGAAGGGCTGTACTTCCACGCATAAGGCGTATCGTCCTCGCGCAGTGCGTAGATGGAGGAACCTGCAAACACGAGTGAAGCCCCAGACTTGGCCGTGCCGGGTGCGGAAGCACGCACGCTCCACGAATTCGCCGAACGGTCGTAGCGGTAAAAGTCCGTTCTGTCATCTCCGCGGAAAGCGTAAAGATAATTGCCGTCAAAAACGAGGGAGCCGCCACCATTGACATTGGCTGGCACAGACGCGCGGGTAGTCCAACTGTTCGCACTCGGGTCGTAGCGGTAGAAGCTGTTCTTCCCATCGCCGCGCAGGGCGTAAATATAGGTGCCGTCCGTCGTCAGGGCCCCACCTTTTTTGACATTGGCTGGCAGTGAGGCGCGGGAACTCCATGAGTTGGTGGACGGATTGTAGCGATAAAACAGCGCCGTGCCATCGCCGGGCATCGCATAAAAATAAGGTGCATGATACACCAGTGCCCCGCCCTCTTTGGAGTTGGTCGGAAGACTTGCCCGCGTCGTCCATGCATTCGTCGCAGGATCGTAGCGCCAGAAGTCGGTCCTGTCGTCTCCGCGCAGCGCGTAGAGATGACTGCCATTCGAAGCCAGACCCGCGCCCCAGTTGACCGAACCCGGTGCGGAAGCACGCGACTCCCACGCACCCGTGCCACCGTCGTAACGATAAAAGTTGGTTCTGTCATCCCCACGGAAGGCGTAGAGGTTCAGGTTTTGAACCTCTGATCCGGGAACCCCCTGCGTCGTGCTGCCGAGATTCCAGGAAACTGTCTGCCCCGTGCCTGAGGGGGACACATTGAGGCTGGGAGAACTGGCCTCGCCGAAGGTGTAGCTGGCCGACGCGGCACCACAGTTGAAGCTGATGTCGCCACTGCCCGCACCCGCGTCCACCTGATAGGTCCAGGTGAAAGTCTTGGTGCCGCCACCGGCAAGGTTACCCGAGGAGGGGGACGGACCGCTCACCAGCGTGGCGGTGGCGCTGCCGGTGGTGTTCACCGTCGGCATCTCCGGCACGATGCTCATGATCGTGGTGTTGCTGCCCAGCGTCATGGTCAGCGTCACCAGATCGCCGTTGCGGCACAGGGTCTTGGACAAAGCCAGGCTGGTGGTCGTCAACGGTGTGGCGGCGGCCGGACGGAAGGCGGCCCAGTAGTTGCTCACGCCACTGCCATTCACGCGGGAGTCCGATCCCACCTGGAACCCGTCCGTCAGCAGCGCCTGAATGTTGTTGCTGGTGCTGGAGGTGGACGTACCAAAGAGGGACAGGTCGCCCGTGAGCGAATCCGGCCGCATGACGGCGGCACCGGTCGAATAGCTGTTCAGCAGCAAGAACGACGGCTGGAATCCGACATCATTGATGTTCCGGTTGTCCGTGCCGCTGCCTTCGTACACCCCCGTGGCGGTGATTCCGTCGAGCGGCTTCCAAGCCACATAGTGATAAACAGTGGAGCCTGAGTTGCTGCCAGAGCCGACCTGGAATCCGGTGGACGTCAAGCCGGTGACGAGATTGGTCGCGGCGCTGCCACCCGTGAAGAGCAGCGACTCACTGTCCTCCATCACGTCCATTTTCATGACGGCGGCCGAAGAGTTGGCGGGCAGCACGAAGACGGTGGCGGGCTTGAAGCCCGGCCCGGTGATCGTGCGGGATGCAGCTCCGTTCCCGGTGTAGCTGCCGACACTGAGCGCCCCACTGGCGGCCCGGAAGGCGATCCAGTCATAACGCATGCCGTTGCTGTTCACGACCGAGTTGTTGCCCACTTGGAATCCGTCACTGAGCAGTGACTGGATGCGGTTGGTCACCAGCGAGTTGGCTGTGACGAGTTTCGAGGCGTCTCCTGACATGGTCGAGGTCCTGATCACCGGCGACACGCTGCTGGCCCCCTTGATGATGACCACGTCCGGTTGAAAGCCGACGCCTGTGATGCTCCGGTTGTCGACGCCGTTTCCAGTGTAGGTGCCCGTGGCCATCTGCACGGCGGGATTTCCGGCTGTCCCGGCCACGGCAGGCTGAGAGACAAATGAATTCAACGTGCCGCCCTGACCGGCGCTGACGTAGCTGGTGCCGGTGGGAACCACGTCACTGACAGAGAGGTTCGTCAACGAATCCTGCCCCGCGTAGTTCGGCGTGAGCGTGTAAACGATCTGGTCACCCTGCACCGCGGAACTGCGGTTGGCCGCCTTACTCAGCAGCTGCACAAAATAGAAGTCCACGTCGGTCCTCGTCTCGCCGATCTCGAGGGCGAGGGTGATTTCCTCCACGCCGAGATGATATCCCGGCGGAATCGCAACCGAACCGGCGTCCAGTTTCACAACGTAACTGCCCGGCCCCAAATCTGCGGCCAGATAGCGCCCCTGGATGTCCGTAACAACGGTCTGCAGCAACTCGGACGGATCGGCAAACCCATTTCCATCCGCATCCGAGTAGACAAGCACCGGCACGCCGACCACGGGAACGTCTCCGGCATCGTTGACGCCGTTGCCGTTGTTGTCCAAAAACACCTCGTCGCCGATCGAGCCCGGCTGCTCGCGCCAAAAGCCGAAGTTGATGCTCAATGCTCCGGCGAGGTTCTGAATGACGCGCGGATCCGCCGTGGTGGTGCGCACCGGCGAGCCGCCAAGAGCCGGGGCGATATCCGCATCCACTTCATCCACATCGACGATGTAGGGCAGATTGATCGCGAGATTGTCGAAGTTGTAGCTGCCGGCGCCGTCCGTGGTCTGGGTGGAAAGCAGCAGATCTTCCGAGGTGTCCAGTTTGCCGTTGGCATTGCTGTCCCGATACAGGCGCACGGTCACATTCGGGATGCCCGTGTCCGTGCCGGCCTGATAGCCACCGTCCTTGCCGATGTCGTTAAAGGCGACACCGCCGATGCTGCCGGCGCCGCCCGGACGATAGCCAAAGTCAGCGTCCATGCGCTGTTGACCGGCAGCGACGGAGACCACCGTGAGATTGGTGCTGCCGATGCCAAGGCCGTCGAGGTCATAGGTGGGAACGTAACCCACGGGAAACCCCGAGGTGCGGACCTGATAGGTCGCCGGAGACGGCACGCCACCAAAGGCATACTTGCCGGACGCGTCCGTCTGGCGGGTGTCCAGCAGGGTTGTTCCCGCTGCGTCCCAGAGCTGCACCGTGACGCCTGCGAGGCCATCGTCTTCGGCGCCCTGAACACCGTCCCCGTTCCAGTCCCGGAAAACGGTGTCACCGATCCTCGCGCCACCGACATTGACCGGGGCCAGCGCTCCAGTGGACATGATCTTGCCGCCGTATTCGAAGCTGAAGCTGTTGGTGTAGGTGCCGGCCGCCTGCGCATCGCTGATCTTCGCGTTGAAAGTGATCTCCAGATTCTTTCCAGCGGAGATGACCTGGTTCACCGTGAAAAGTGGACGGGCGGGATTCGAGTTGTTCACCACCACGCTACCTGTTGCCGCAGGACCGTTGTTCACTTTGGCCGAAACGAGACTCTGGAAGGTGAAGCCCTCCGGCAGGTACTCGGTGATCACCATCGGCGTGACGCTTCCAGTCGTTCCCACGTTTTCGATCACGAGCTTGTAGGCAACCGTCGATCCGGGCTCAGCATCTCCGGGAGTCACGGCCTTGTCCGGGTAAAGGAGCGCCTGGCTGGTGATGTCGATGATTTCCAGCGTGCTCGCCTTCGGCGTCTGATCGCTGCGCGTTGACGCCGTGTTGACCTGGATGCCGCTCCCCTTCGCACGCACATTCAAGCGAAATGTACGCACGGTCTGCGGAGCCATGTTCCCGACATTCCAAACCAGGGTTGATGATCCACTGCTCGGCTGTGGCTGAGCGCTGACAAGCTCCACTCCCGAAGGCAGCACGTCTTCCACGATAACGTTGGTCAGCGTCACGAAACCGAAATTGATGACCGTGAGGTCATAAGAGAACGATTCCCCAGGTGCCACGATGGGCTTCGACGCATGCTTCGCGATGAACGGCTTGCCGGCGAGGTCCGTGCCCGTCGGCTCGTAGTAGCGCCACAGGTGGTCCTTGTTGTTGTACTCGCCGCCGGCATCACCGCCGAAGGTGTCGGCGTAGGATTTCAGAAAGCCGTCCGAATCAAACGGAGAGCCCGCTTCGCCCGGCTCCTTGAGGATCTTTAGTTGGATGCGGCTGTATTCCGGACGGAAGAGTTCCAGGTTTCCCCACGCCATGCGGATGGCCTTCGGACTGGTGGTGTCGTTCCAACTCGTCGTGGGAGGCAGCGGATTGGACTCGCTCAAAGCAAATCCCATGGAGGAAGCATCGACACCCACATAACCAAGTGTGGACCCAGTCCGCCCGGGCTCGTCCTTGCCCGCCATGCTGCCGGCATACTGAATGCGCTGCCACGGTCCCATCGAACTCACCGAAAGCTTCATCCGATCCGCCTTGCTGGCATTCGCATCCCACACGGTCTTGTCGAAATGCCAAGCGTAGCCACTCTCCGGTCCAGCCACGCCACTGCCCATGCCCCAGGGCGTGTTGCCGCGTTGATCATCCGAATCCACCAGCGCTGAGGGAGATTTCGACCCCCAGGCCAGCAACTGCTCCGCATCCCAGCGCGTCGTCGGAATAACCACGTCACCAGAGTTGTTCGTAATGTAGTTGTCGGATGTGGTTCCGAGATTGTTGTCATAGCCCCCGGTCGTCACCCAGCTCTGCCAGACAGTCTTTGGATCCGTGGAGTAGAAAATGCCGGTGTCCGCATACACACCCGCCATCGTGCCGCGCATGACGCCTGAGTTGCTGTCCACTGCGAAGCTTTTCTGGCCGACAATGTTCGGCCCCAGCTCCAACCCCTTCAAAGCACTCTGGGACTTGGCGCTGATCGATCCATCGCCCAGGGACAGAATCGACTGCCCTTTCATCGCGATCGGCACGAACTTTCCCTTGCTGTCGATGTAGCCATACTGTGCGCCTACGACCTGCGTGCCCACGGGAACAAAGAAGGTGGAGTAGCCGCCTGCTCCCGTAGGCGTGCCGGAGTCGGGCGTTGCTTTTAACACTAGGCCGATGGTGTCTCCCGCCCGCAGCAGTTGCTGTCCCGCCTTGGCTCGCGCCTTAATCATGTCCAACGTCACATCATCGAACACCAGATAGTTGGTCCGCTGATTGAGATTGTGCGCATTGAGACGCTGAAAACTGCCGAGCACACCCACCATGCACGCAATCAAAGCCAGCAGCCCCCTACGAATAGAGGAGCCTGCGGCTGCCATTTCCCCAAATACGCCCCTTCCGGAAGGGCTGAGTCGGGAAATTTGGGCGCTGAAAAGTGGCATGATTTTGGACAATCTGATTCACTTTAACCACATCTATTATAATTTCAATAAATTTTGGTTTAATAATCAACTTTTGTTAAATATGGCTTCTAACGCCCATAAATGCTGTTCATTGCGATGAGGCTAAACACATAAGGTCCTTCGACTCAGGACTGGCCGATCGTCTTGCCCCCGTCGAGTTTCCGCCGGGAGATAAAAAACCACCGCCCGCTCTCGACACCCTGCGGATACGACCTATTCTCGGCCCCTTCCTTTCACAGAACATGAGCAACAAGATCGTACTCGCGTATTCCGGTGGCCTCGACACCTCCGTCCTTCTTTCCTGGATCAAAGACACCTATCAGGCCGAGGTCATCGCCTTCTGCGCCAATGTCGGCCAGGACGACGAGCTCAAGGGACTGAACTCCAAGGCAAAAAAGACCGGTGCCTCGAAAATCTATATCGATGACCTGCAGGAGGAGTTTGCCCGGGACTTCATCTTCCCAATGATTCAGGCCGGAGCCATTTACGAAGGCCAGTATTTTCTCGGCACCTCCATCGCCCGCCCTCTCATCGCCAAGCGCATGGTGGAGATCGCCCGTGAAGAAGGCGCTGGCGCCATCGCCCACGGAGCCACCGGCAAAGGCAACGACCAGGTGCGTTTCGAACTCACCGCCGCATCCCTCGCTCCGGAAATCCAGATCATCGCTCCGTGGCGCGACTCACGCTTTCGCGCGGAGTTTCCCGGTCGTGCGGAAATGATCGCCTACTGCGAGGCCAAGAAGATCCCGGTGCAGGCCAGCGCGAAGAAACCGTTCTCCATGGACCGCAACCTCCTGCACATCAGCTACGAGGCCGGCATTCTCGAAGACCCGTGGTTCGACGCCAGCGATCCCAAATACAAAGGCTATTTCAACACCCTCTCCGTTTTCCCGGAGGACGCTCCCGACAAGCCGGAAACCGTCATCCTCGAGTTCGACGAAGGCAACTGCATCGCCGTCAACGGCAAGGTCCTCTCCCCGCTTGGTGTGATGAAGCTTCTCAACAAGCTCGGCGGCAAGCACGGCGTCGGACGCGTGGACATGGTCGAAAACCGCTTCGTCGGAATGAAGAGCCGCGGCGTCTACGAGACTCCCGGCGGCAGCATCCTTCAGTTTGCCCATCGTCAGATCGAAAGCGTCACGATGGATCGCGAAGTCATGCATCTGCGCGACGAACTCATGCCGAAGTACGCCACGCTGGTTTACAACGGTTTCTGGTATGCCCCGGAACGTCTGGCGCTGCAGGCGCTCGTCACGGAAAGTCAGAAGCACGTCAGCGGCACCGTCCGTCTGAAGCTTTACAAGGGCAACATCATCGCCGCCGGACGCAAGAGCATGTTCAGCCTCTACAATCCGCAGATCGCCACGATGGAGGCTGATCCCAGCCAGGCCTACGATCAGGACGACGCCACCGGCTTCATTCACCTCAACGGGCTGCGCCTGAAGACCAACGCCCTGCGCGAAAAGAAGAAGTAAACCTTCCTCTTTTTCCGACCGGGGTGAGCATTGCCACGCAATCTCACCCCTGCACATCACCAAAGGGTAAAGCCTGTCGCCGAGGCCTTTTTAACGCGAGGATTGAAGATCAGCGTTAGCGCCACCACGACGTAAATGAAGTTGGCCAAGCCTATCCAGATTGGGAGCAACCGGTGCGGAAGCAATGGTCCGCGGGGCGGCTCGATGAGAGGAAACACGCGATTGACAAAAAACACTCCCGCCGCCGCGCCGCAGAGAAAAACGAGCGCCAGCAGAAGACGAAAGTGCTTCTGACCGCCCATCATCCCATACATCACCCCGAGACTCAGGGCGTACCAGACGCCCGAAAACAAAAACCACCAAAAAATCTCGTGGAATAGAAACATGGCAATCACGGCGGCGCCGAAGACCATGTGCGTCCACATCAGCTTCCGGGCGAACTGAATTTCGTCCCTGTAGATGGCACCGCGGTAACGTTGAGCGTCGAGCATTGAAGTTTACTGCTTGGAAGGAGAGCCCATGAGATTGCCGCTCAGGATAACTGACGACTTTTCTTTAACGGCAATCCACGCCACCCCCTTAGCAAGCTTCCTGCCACAGTCGAGGCTCAAGTTGGACGAGATAAGAATGTTTTGCACCTCCCCGCGACTCCACACAGCCGCCGTGGACAACCCGCTGAAGGTGTTCCCGTTCACGACCAATCCGTTCACGCCATCCTCCAGCAGCAGTCCGGTGCCCTCGTCGATCCCCATTGGCGTCGCCGCCTCCGCAGGTCGCTTGTCCTGTCCGCGGCCAATGTAGGTGTTGCAGAAGTTGTTGCCACTGACCGTGTTCCGTTCGGACTCCGCCGCCACCCTTACGGAGAACTCATGGGCGATGGTGAAGGTGTTGGCGCTCAGGGTGCAGCCGCAGGCGTCGCGGAGATCGATGCCGCCCTTCAAGTGATGCGCGATCACATTCGCGCTCAGCGTGATGCCGTAGCAGTCGCGGTCCAGAATGATCGCCGTGCCGTTGCACTCCTCGATCATGTTGCCGCTGACGACGGAGCCATAGGTGTTCTCAATGATCACGCCGTTGCCCAGATGGTCGTCGATGTTGTTGCCGTTCATGCACAGGTTAAAGGAGTCGATGCAGCGCAGCGCGTCCTGGTTTTCTTCAAAGTGGTTCGCGTTCACCACGATGTCGTGACAGCCGATGATTTCGACACCGCTCTTCTTGTTGTAAGTCAGGATGCAGTCGGCGATGCGCGGGTCTTCGTAGCAGTCCTTCAGGTGAATGCCATGCCCGCCGTTGTGATCGATGGAGACGCCTTCAAAATAGATCTCCTGAATCCCCTCTGCGAACACTCCGTCGCCGCTCTTCTCGTTGCCGCTGATGCGCAGGTTCGCCATCTGCACCCGCCACAGCCGCGCCTTCTTGTCCTGATCCAGCGTGGCGGGCCTCAGTAGGAAGGCGGCTTCCCCGTTCTCGTTTTTGTTGATCACATGCGTCGCGGCTCCGGCGCCGACAATGCGCGTCTCCGCCGTCTTCACTTTCAGCGGCGCGGTGATTTCAAAATTGCCCGGCGGCAGCGTCACCAAACCTCCGGTCTCGGGCACCGCATCCAGGGCTGCCTGCAGGTTGGGATAGTTGGCCGCATCAATGATCACCGGCTGCGGGGATTGCGCGCGGACCGTGACGGAGAGGAACAACAGGCAGAGCAGAGGAAGCGTCTTCATCTGCAAATTACGCCCAATCCAGCGCAGTTTACTCGCACTTTCCTCCTGCAATAGACGCGCCCATCTTCGCGTTCACTGCGCTCCACCATGATCAAACGCCTCACCCTCCTGTTTGCCGCCGCCCTTTGCGCCAGTTCCGCCCTGGCCGAGCCCAAAAAACTGCTCGTCGTCACCGTGACCACCAGCTTCCGCCATTCCTCGATCGAGACGGCGGAGAAAGTCCTGGCCGAACTCGGACAGAAATTGGGAGCCTTCACGGTCGACTTCGTTCATCAGCCCGAAGGCCAGCCGAAGAGTCCGGGCCGCCCGCCCAAGCAAGGCCCCAAGGAAAGTGCCGAATCCTTCAAGGCCAAGCAGGAGGCCTACAGCACCGCTCTCGCTGCTTTCAACGCCGAGAACCAGGTGTGGACCGAAAAGGTGAAGGCTTACATGGCGGAGAAAATGGCCATTGAAAAGATCAAGGGCTACGACGGCTTTGTCTTCGCAAACACCACCGGCGACCTGCAGTTCCCGGATCGCGAGGGCTTCGTCAAACTCATCGAAGACGGCAAGGCCTTCATTGCCATGCACTCCGGATCGGACACCTATCACCCTTTCCGCGGTTACGTCGACATGCTGGGCGGCGAATTCGAAACCCACAAGGCGCAGGTCGAGGTTCAGCCCATCCTGCACTCCCCCGCTCATCCGATCACTAAATCCGTGCCGATGGGTTGGAAGGTCTTTGACGAGATCTACATCATCAAGTCCTTCGACAAGGCCAAGGTTCATGGCCTGCTCGGTCTCAACACCCATCCCAACTACGCCCAGCTCCCCCCGGAGGAGCAGAAGCAGTCCGAAGGCCGCTACTTCCCCATGTCCTGGTGCAGGGAATTCGGTGCCGGCCGTGTGTTTTACACCTCCCTCGGTCATCGCGAGGATGTCTGGGATCCGACTTGGAAAGCGGATACGAATGAGCGCAAAAACTCCCCCGAGATCGCCCACACCTATCAGGAGATGATCCTCGCCGGCATCCAATGGGCCTTGAAGCTGACCGAAGGCACCGCGGAACCGGGAAACATCCCCTGAGCCTCGGCGACATTCATTGCCGGAAAACGCGAGTCCTCCAGGACTCGCGTTTTTCATTCCCTTCTTGCCCTGTGCGATGATTTCCGCTTCCATCGACGACTTCATGAAAAACATCCTCCTTTTCGCCGCCCTCATCAGCCTCCTTAGCGCCTGTGCCGGCCCCCAGAAGGTAGAACGCGTACAGGTCAGCGGGGCCGAGATCGTGAGGCTGCCGCAATCGGGAGTGGCCTTGATGCTCCCGCAGGAATGGCAGGTTCAGTCGAAGAATACAGCCACCGTGCCCGTGACCGCTGCCGCAGATGGAGGAAACCTGCGTTTCGCGCTGATCCGCCAGCCCCAGGCGCCGGGCAAGCTGCGAGTTAACGATCCTGCCTTCGGCTCCGGCGTGCTGCGCTCAATGCAGGAACGCGGCTACAGCCAGATCCGCCGTTCCCTCATGACGGAGGTATCTGGACATCATGCCTTCCTGTGCGAAGCTTCGAACCAGGCAAATCCGGCTCGGTCATGCACGTGCATTTCGTGCACGATGACAAAGCCTACACCCTAGCCTTCAACTCCGACCGCAAACCCGTGGGGCAGGTTGCCTCAGCTCGAGAAATCCTCAATTCGGTGAAGATCACTGACTGAGAAACAGGCAGGAAGGCGATTACAAAAAGAATCGTAACGAAATCGCGACTCAATCGTTCAATCGGCATGAAGACGCGCTTCTGCCTCCTGCTGGCCTGTGCCCTGTTCCCGTTCACACTCCGGGCCGACAACGAAGTCTATCGAACCTGGACGGACACTCAGGGACGCAAGCTGGAGGCCACCTTCCGCGGCATTGAGAACGGCAACGTCTTCCTTCAGATCCGCAGCGGCTATGTGTATCGTCTGCCGCTGGAGAAACTCTCCGAAGCCGACCAGCAGGCCGCCAAAACGCTGAAGCCCGAAGGCCTCGGCATCCCTGTCGATCCCAACCTCGCCCAGGCCGCCGCGCGCATCGACATGCTCGTCGAGGCCGGCTTGAAGCAGGCGGAGCAGAAGCCCAACCCGCTCGCCTCCGACGAGCAGTTCGTGCGCCGCGTGTTTCTCGACCTCGCCGGACGCATTCCCACGCGTGAGGAGGCGCTCGAATTCCTCAACGACCCCAGCGTCTCCAAGCGCGCCAAGGTCATCGACCGCCTACTGAACTCCCCCGGTTTCAACAGCCACCTCTTCAACTACTTCGCCGACATGATGCGCATGGCGGACGATGCCGGCAAGGTGCGCTTCTTCACTTATCAGGACTGGCTCAAGGGGCAACTCGCCGACAACGTCCCGTGGGATAAAATCGTCCACCGCATGATGACCGCCGAAGGCAGGCTTCTGGAGGACGGTGCCACCGGCTACCTCCTGCGCGATGCCGGCATGCGCCTCGACAATCTCAGCCTCACGCTCAGCACCTTCCTCGGCGCCAACGTCTCCTGCGCCCAGTGCCACGACCATCCGTTCGCCGACTGGACACAGCGCCAGTTTTACGAGATGGCCGCCTTCTTCGGCGCCACCGAAACATTCGGGGCAAAGAGGAGTGGCAAAAGCGAGGAGGCCACCATCATGCGCAGGGCCGTCGCCTCGCTGGACGACCGCCGCCTCCAGCAGCAGGCCAAGAACATCGTGCGCGTCAACAGCATGGCCATCGAGGAGACCGGCGTCAACGATCTGAAACTGCCAGCCGACTACAAATACACCGACGCCAAGCCCGGCGACCCCGTCGCGCCGAAACTCGTCACTTGGAGCGATGACAAGACTCACAAGGCCTACAAGAACGTGCAGACCAAGAGCGAGGCGGACCTCCGCACCCAGTTTGCGAACTGGATGACCTCTCCGGACAATCCGCGCTTCGCCATGACCATCGCCAACCGCATGTGGAAGCGCGTCTTCGGCATCGGCATCAAGGAGCCCGTGACCGATCTCGACGATCCCTCCGCCAGCGTGAACCCCGCCCTGCTGCACCATCTCGCGTCCGAGATGGTCCGCGTGAAGTTCGACCTGCGGCAGTTCATGCGCCTGCTCTGCAACACACAGACCTACCAGCGCGAGGCCACCAGCCGCGAACTCGCCGACGGCAGCCCCTACTACTTCCCCGGTCCCATCCTCCGCCGCATGACCGCCGAGCAGGCCTGGGACTCCTGCGCCACGCTCGTCGTCGGCGGCGATGTGGACAAATTCAGGGGCCACCGCGGCGAGCAGTACGCCGAGGCCATGACGCTCGACTTCGGCAAGGGCGCGACCCCGGCCTCCGTCGCCAAGCAGATCGAGGCCGCCCTTTCCAAGGGTCGGGCTTTCGCCGGCAAAGCCAAGGCCAAGGCGAAAGCCAGGAAGAAAGGCAAACCGGCAGCATCGGAACCTGAAGAAAATGAAGACGGCGTCCTCATCCGCCCCCCCGTGCGCAATGGCCTCGTCCTCGCCCGCGCCTCAGAGCTGCCGCAGCCGGAGCGCGACCAGCACTTCCTGCGCATGTTCGGCCAGAGCGACCGCCAGATTGCCGACAGCAGCTCGGAGGAGGGCAGCATTCCTCAGGTGCTCATGCTCATGAATGGCGAGGCGCAGCGCGTCATCGGTCAGGACGACTCCCTCGCCGTGAAGACCGCCGCCGCCATGGACACGCCTGAGCAGCGCGTCGAGAGCCTCTACCTCAGCTTCCTCAGCCGCAAGCCCACCCCCGACGAACTCGGCAACGCCGTCGCCGCTCTCGGCAACGACCTCACCCTCCGCGATCTCACCTGGGTCCTCTTCAACGCCCGCGAATTCGTCTTCGTCGAGTAACCGCGGAGAGCCTGGAGCGCAGGGCTAAGAGATTCCAATCCACAAAGCAATGAAAGCGAAACCCACGACGATCAGGGCCGCGCTCCGGAGCGTGCTGGACAGCTTTTTCCTGAAGGCCTCCAGCATCTTGCTGATGCCTTCCAGTTCGTCGAGCCACGGGGCGGCTTCCTCCGGCACCACCAGACCGTGGCGCTCAAACATGACCAGCATGTTCACCACCTCGAAGACGGAGCGCCGGGCGATGTTGATGAACTGGGCAAACTCCCGCTTTGAATTGCTGCCGGACCCTTCCGCGATGTTGTTGGTCACGCTCAGCATCGCGCTGCGCAGTTGCTCGGCGAAGCGATACTGCTTCGCCCGCTCCAGCCGGTCCGCACAGCCAAAGACCAGCAGGCTCACATCCGCCGCCCTCTGCCACACACTCAGTGTCTCAAATCGGAAACTCGTTCTCATAGGCCCCCAGCCTCTCAGAACCGCCCCTTCCCTCCAAGCCTAAACTCTCCGCCCTTCGCCCTTCGCCCTTCGCCCTTCGCCCTTCGCCCTTCGCCCTTCGCCCTTCGCCCTTCGCTCTTCGCTCTCCGCTCTCCGCTCTCCGCTCTCCGCTCTCCGCTCTCCGCCCCGCACCCCATGAACACGTCTCTTAGCCCTTCGCCCCTTGCTCTTTGCGATCTCACCCGCCGCGCCTTCTGCGAGCTGCTGGGCCAAAGGCTGCGCTTGGCGTCACCTGTTCTCCATGGCATTGGCGGTTTGAGCCTTGCCGAAAGCGACGCCGCCGCTGGTGGTCCTGCTCGCAAGGCCAAGAACGTCATCTTCCTGCAAATGGTCGGCGGCATGAGCCACATCGACACGCTCGATCTGAAGGACGGCCCCACGCAGGACCGAAGAAGCCCGTCGGCACCAGTGCCGGGTTTCCAACTCGGCGGCACCATGGAAAACCCTTTCGCCAGGCAGGCGGACAAGATCTCCACCGTCGATCCTGGGCATGAGCCCAAGACCGGAGTGCACGCCGCCGGCCAGATGTCATCCGCACCGGCTACGAGCAGCGCGCACCGTCAAGCATCTGAACATCGGCGCCTGGGCGCAGCATTTCAAAGGTCAGAGCCACGACACCCGCTCCTCCAGCGTCTGCAGCGAACCGCCAGCTGAACAACGGCAACGGCTTCTTCCCCTTCCAGCTTCGCTCCCCGCCCATCCTCGATCCCGTCGCGGGCCTGCAGTATTCCACCAGCGACGCCAGCCCGGAGAGCCTCATCAAGCGCCTCGTCCTCCTCGACCAGCTCGACAGCGCCTGTCAGCGCTTCCAGACCGCCGAGGTCAAGGCCTACAACGTTCTACGAGAAGGACATCAGCATCATGTCCAGCACCGATCTCGAGGCCTTCCAGATCGCCGACGAACCTGGACGCGAAGCAAAGCATGGCCCGGCAAATTCGGCCAGGGCTGCCTGCTGCCCGTCGTCTCGTCGAAAAGGGCGTCCGCTACGTCGAGGTCGCCAAAGGCGGCTGGGACATGCCAACAACATCGACGACGGTTCGATGACCACGCGCCGAACTCGACGTCGCGCCTCCGCCCTTGACCTGCAGGGGCGCGGCCTGCTGAGACCACCCTCGTCGTCCTCTGCTCCGAGCTCGGACGCGGTCCGAAGATCAATCTGTAAACGGCGGACGCGACCACCACCCGAAAGTCTTCTCCACCCTCCTGCCGGCGGCGGCGTCAAAGGCGGCTTCATTTACGGCGCCAGCGACAAGGAAGCTGCCACGCCGTGGCCGACAAGCAGCCAGCCCGCAGGACTTCCCCGGCACCATCGGCTGAGCTCGGCCTCCCCATCGACGAGATCGTCATGTCCCCAGCAACCGCCCCTTCACCGTCGGCGACAAGGGCAAGGCCATCATGGACGTTCGCCTGAGTCGCTCCCTCGTCGCAGCGAATCAAAACCGCTGCCGCCGCCACGGTTGCGCTTCGGCTTCGGCACGCTCCTATGTGCCGCAGGAACCCCGCGCTCAACGAACCCGACTCGCCCTTCGACCTCGCGCTGCGTCCCGGCGACTTTCCGCTCCACGGCCAGACCAAGGTCAAGGAGCCCTCGTCATGGTCGAGGCTGCCAAGATGCGCGGTGAGGCTCTCGATCACGTCCTGCTCTTTGCGGCCCGCCCGGCCTCGGCAAGACCACCTTCGCCAACTACCAGCGCCGTCGGCACGAAGCTCCACACCACCAGCGGCCCCCAGACGAAGCGCTGCCGCCGCCGGCGACCTCGCCGCGGGTCTCACCAACCTCCAGGAGAGGGATATCCTCGGAAGATGAATCCACCGCCTGCATCCAGCATCGACAGGAGTATTTGTACCCGCCATTGAGGACTTCCGGCTCGACATCATCATCGACCAGGGCCCCAAGGCCCGCACCATACTCGCCTCGACCTCCCGCCCTTCACCCTCGCTTCATGCCACCACCCGCGCCGCCGGCATGCCGCACTTCCTCCTTCTGGCAGGCCGCCGTGGTTCCGAACCGGCTCGACTACTACTCCAGCGACGAGTTGCAGCACATCCTCATCCGCCTGCACGCCTGCTCGGCGTCGCCATCGAGCGAGGGCGCGCACGATCGCCTGCCGCTCCCGCGGCACCCCCGTGTCGCCAACCACCTCCTGCGCTGGGTGCGCGGACCGCGCCCAGGTGAAGACCCAGAGCGCCATCACCGGCGAGGTCGCCCACGCCGCCCTCGCCATGCGCGACATCGACGAGACCGGCCTCTGATGAAATGGACAAGCGCTTCCTCGAAGCCGTCATCAGCAAGTTCGACGGCGGCCCCGTCGGCATGACGCCGTCGCCGTCGGTGAAGACGCCAGCACTGAAGATGTGCACGAGCCCTTACCTCGTCATGCAGGGCCTCATCAAGCGCACCCCCAGAGGCCGCGTCGCCATGCCCAGCCTACCGGAAGTCACCAGCCCCCACCACCGCCCAGCAGGACCTCTAGGCCTGCTCTTTCCCCTTTGTTCATCGAATCGGGGTCGAAGGAGCGCGCCAGATGCGCCTGACGCGCGCTTTCAGACCTTCGTGCCTCGGTGCCTGTGTGACTGTAGGAGGGGCGACGAATGTCGCCAAACAAGGTCCATGTGCGCCGACGAGTCGGCGCTCCCATCTCCCCATCTCCCCATCTCCATCTCCATCTCCCCATCTCCCCATCTCCCCATCTCCCCATCTCCCCATCTCCTCCTCTCAAAGTCTCCCCATCCTGCTCTTTCCCTCTTTCGCCCACCGGATCGGGACCCAAGGAGGTGTGGGCCCCGGCCCCAGAGCTGCAGAGGTTGGCCGTAAGAAACAGCAAGATCAAAAAAAGAGGAACCCGTTCTTTTCCCTTTTTCGTCTCTTTTTTCAAGGGCTCAATGAATCGGGACCAGGCTCGCACCTCCCGATTCATTCATGCGGGTCGCTGAGTCAAACGCCCCGTCCGCTTCAGGATTCCGGCGGCAGGCCGCCGATCACATCAATCGGCAACGGTAGCCTCGGGCGACAGCAGCACGTTCGCCGGATGCACGTCCCAAATGTCGAAACTGATGCAAAGGGAGAGCGATCCTTCTTCGTAGCCGATGCCGTGCCAGTGCAGCAGGTTGAAACCACCAAGAGCGGCAGCAAGAGAGTTCATCCAGTGTGGCGCACTTCTGTTCTGAGCCCCGGCTGCGGGCCAGCGATGCTGTCGGTGCACCTGCCCGCCACAGCAGCCGGCGAGATGGATGTCATCGCCAAAAACCCTAACGAGCAGCCGCTGAGATACTCCAGCGGTGTGGCGTTGTGCATGTAGGCTCACCCTGCTTGTTCCAGCTTACCGTATAGCCACTCGAGGAGGTCTTCGTGTATTTGATCCAACGGCCTGGAGGATTCATCGAGCGTCACATCATGCTCGCGCCCGCCTTCCCTTCAGGTGGCGCAGTTAGCGGAGGACTTTTCCGACAGAGCCCGCCCAATCGATGAGGGCGGCCCACTGTCGCTCCGGGCCGGAGAAGTCGTCGTCCTGCCCATGAGCCGTTCCATCTGCGCATACGCGGCGGCGGAGCCGCGGCATCCGCAAGCGCGCTCGCCGAGCCTTCTTTGGAGTAGCTGCTGAGTGTCATGGGAGAACATAGGCGGAGAGTGGAGGGTGTTCAATCAAGGAAAGATGCGGGTTGCGGCAGGTCGTCCATCATCCTTCGTCATACATCCCTCATCCCAGCCTTCCGGTAAAGCTCCATCTCCTGCTCTCCCCATCTCCTCCTCTCAAAGTCTCCCCATCCCCCCTGCTCTTTTCCCTCTTCGTCTTTTTCGGCTCATCGGATCGGGACCCAAGGAGGTGGGTCTCCGGCCCCCACGGCTGCAGAGGTTGGCCGCAAAGAATCCAAAGAGATCAAAAAAGAGGGACCCATTCTTTTCCTTTTCACCCTTTCGCCCATCGGCTTGGGACTCATGAGTGACGCCATCCTGGCGCGGTGGGTGGCGACGGCAAGGCTGCCGTCGCCTCCTGGGAAGGGAGCGCGGACGCTCTCGTCCGCTTCATCCTCGAGCCTTTCGCCCTTCCTCGGACGCTTACTTCCGGCATATTTTCGGCGCGGCCCAGATGAAGCGTTGCGCACGGCGAGGTAGTCGTCCACGGCGTTTTCCTTGGCGTTGTCGTAGTCCTTCAACCGCCCGGGGATGGAGCGCAGGGTGTTGGACAGCGGCGGGACGAGCCGTCCAGTCGTGGTTGTGGCCGTAAAGCGCATTACCAGCCCCAGTTCACCGGATTGAGCGTAGTCACCGGCGAGGCCGACGAATTTCCCGGGCGGAGCTGGGACCGAGGAGCGGCAGCACGATGTAGGGACCGTGACTGACGCCCCACTTGGCAAAGGTCTGCCCGCAGTCTTCCGCCGGAACATCGACGAGTCAGGGATGCGGTCGGGAATGCTTGAAGATGCCGCCGATACTGCAGAGCGTGTTGACGAAGAACTTGCCGGTCTCCTGCCCGGCGCGTTTGAACTTGCCCCGTGTGCCGCTGTTGACGAGGCGCACGGGTATTTCGGCGTTCTCAAAGACGCGTTGTCCACGCCCTTGCGGACGGGACGCGGCATCGAATTCGCCCTTGCGATGGGCCTGAAGAGAACGGGTGAGGCCGTCTGCTGATGCGGAACATGCCGCGGTTGAGCTTTTCGAGAGATCGGCCACCTCGGCGTGACGGCGTATTGTCCTCCACTTCGTCGGCAACGGGCGTGACGCGCTGCCGTCCCGCCGTCGCTGCGGGCTGGGAGGATTTCCGGGCGGTGGTCGCGCAGGCGACCGAGCAGGGCCGCGAGGGCGAGGAGGCGGAGCAGGTGCGTTTACCTTCAGGGACGGAGACGGACTGGTTGGATGAACTGATGACGAAGGCGCCGCCGCGCTTAAACTGGGCGTCGAGCTGTGAGCGTAGTTCGTGCAATCGCGCCGACGCCCTCGATGACACGTCGGTGATGCGCCAGCGCCGGAAATCTGCTCGATGCGGTAGGTGACGCTGTAGCGGCTGCCTTGTAAACCATGGTGGTGTGGGCACGTCGACGCGTCCGCTGCCGAGATCCGCGGCGGTGCGGTAGCTGATGGCGGGATGCTCGCCGGGGGTGAATTTGTTGGCGTAGGTGCGGATGATCAGCGAGAAGAGATCGGTGGCCTGCCGCTGCTCCTTGAGCTGAAGCTGCGCCAGCCGGGTCCAACGGCGCGTCATCGTCTCAAAACTCACGTGCTTCTGCAGCACGGGACGGTCTTTCTGCGCCAGCGATTCGTCACCGGCGCGGTCGGCCACCGAGGACTCCCGTGATGGCCTCCTGAAGTTGCTGCGCCTCCGGGGCCGGTGCGGCGGCCAGGCAGGTGAAGACGAGGGTGAAAAACGGTGCATCAGGGGACTGGTGATGTTTCTACGGGAGCATCTTCATTGGGCAACACTACCGAAGGCCATTTTCCCCGATCAAGGACTCAAGATCAACCGCAGATTCGGTCATTGCGGATGCGCGCACCGGCCTCCAGCCAGGTGTCATCCGCCCCTGGCGCCAGCGCGAGCATTGTCGCCGATGAGACCGGTGGTCTGATCGAGGCCATGGAATCCGTGGGCAACCGCAGACCGGACACCAGCCGCAGCGTGGCGATGGCGCTGTAGTCGTTTTCACCAAGACGCGGATCTCCTCCACTCGACCAACCGGAACCGTCGGCCACCGTATTGCCGCCTGAGTTCAGGCCACCCGCGTTGGTGAAGCGCGCCTCGATGACATAAGTGTCTCCGCCGACGATGGAGCCCGCGCCGAGCTTGATGGTCAGATAGACCACGGCGGCGAGGCCCAGCAGCACGAAGCCGCCCACAAAGAGTTCGAGCTTGGATTGTTTCATGATTCGTCTGATGAAGCCGCCTCGCCCCGCCGGATGGCGGCGAGTGTTTCGGCGAGTACACTCGCACTGTCGCGGAAGCCGCGCACCACCGAATTGTCGGAAGCCGCAAAATCCTGCGGGGTGCCCTCGAAGCACATCCTGCCGTTGTCGAGGAGGGCCACGTGGTCACTTGCAGCCAAAGCTTCCGGCACGTCATGCGTCACAACGAGCGCAGTGAAGTGAAACTGGCGCTGGTAGGCGGCGATCATGGCGAAGACGGCGTTTCGCCGCAGCGGATCGAGTCCGGCGGTGGGCTCGTCGAAGAGCACCAGCTCCGGCCGGGTAACGATGGCGCGTGCCAGCGCGAGGCGCTTCTGCATGCCTCCGGAAAGCTGGGAGGGGTAGTGGTCGCGGTGCTTTTCGAGTTCGAGCTGACTGAGCGCCTCGAGACTGCGCTCGCGGATTTCGCGGTCCTTCATGTCCGTCGTCTGCTCCAGCGGCAGCGCAACGTTTTCCAGCGCGGTGAGGGAATCGAACAGGGCATTCCCCTGAAACAGGAAGCTGCTGCGCCGACGGAAATCGGCGCGCGCCGCCCGGTCGTCCGCACGCTGCTCCCGCCCGTCGAAGCGGATGGCACCATCATCGGGCGTGATGACTCCACCGAGACATTTGAGAAAGACGGATTTCCCGGAGCCGCTGCGCCCGAGCACGGTCACCAGACTGCCGCGCTTCACACTGAGACTGGTGCCGTCGAGGACGACGTTGTCGCCGAACCGCTTCCGCAATCCGCTCACCTCCAGCAATGGTGCGTCGTGAAGCTCGCTCATATCCGCACGAGGAAGGAGGTGATCACGTAGTCCGCCGCCAGCACGACGATGCTGGAGAGCACCACGGCGTGCGTCGTGGCGGCGCTGACCGCACGCGCGCCGGTGACGGTGTGGGAGCGGTCCGCATTGAATCCGTAGTAGGCGCAGAGGCCGGTCGTCAGCAGCCCGAAGGTGGCCGCCTTGAGAAAACACTCCCTCACGTCTTCCGATTGGACGGCCCGCTCCACCGCCGACCAATAAACACCCGGCTCCAACCCCAGCAGGAGCGACCCGGACAGGCTGCCGCCCCACAAACCGACGGCGACGAAGATCGCCGCCTGCATGGGGAAAACGATGAGCGCGGCAATAAGACGCGGCGCGACGAGGTAGCCGTGACTGCTCACGCCCATCATTTCCAGCGCGGCGATCTGTTCCGAATTTCGCTGAATGCCAATCTCCGCCGCCAGGGCGGATCCCGCCTGCCCGACGAGCATCAGCGCGGCCAGCACGGGTCCCATCTCCCGCACAAGGCTGAGGGAAACGAGCGTGCCGAGCAGCCCTTCGGAGCCGAATTTGTTCAACACATGGTAGCCCTGCAGACCAAGCACCAGGCCGGTGAAGAGGCCCACGATCATCACCACGGGCAGGCAGCGCACGCCCTGCTCAAAGAAGGAGCGCACAATGCGCCGCCCCAGCCGACGGGACTTCGGCGCGTCGCCGAAGGAACGCAACGTGAACAAGGCGAAATCCCCCAGCTCCCGAACCATTCCCAATGTGTGTTTTCCGGTGGCGCGAACCATGCTTTTTCTCGAAGCGGTACCCTCAGCCACCCCGCCGCGTTTCGCAATGCCGTGTTGCTTTTTTCCCGGAAACGATCACGGCACGGCGAATCGCGCCTCAACTCCAAGCTTCCGCGCGACTTCCCCGCCCCGCTCCGCTCCCAGGACGCACATCGCCGTCGCCATTGCGTCGCTGGTGGTGCAGTCGGGCGCGATCACCGTGCAGGCGATGCGCTCCCGCAATCCCAGACCGGTCTTTGGCGACACGATGTGCGAGTAACGAACACCGTCGATCTCCACAAACTGATACAAGTCCCCCGAAGTCGAAACGCCGCAGTGCTTCACGCGCACCGTTTCCAAACGCTCCTCCGCATCAGGCGGCGTGGCGACGCGCAGCTTCACCTCCCACGCGTCTTCCCCCGGCGGCGGAGCGCCCACGGCCATGTCACCACCGGCAGTGACGAGCGCTTTGTCGATGCCATGCTCTCTGAGAATGCGCAGCGCCTCGTCCGCGGCGCGACCTTTGGCGATCCCGCCCAGGTCGAGCAGCATGCCCGGCTTTTTCAGAGTGATCGTCGACGCCGGCCCATCAATCACCACAGCCCTCCAATCCGTCGCCATCAGCGCCTGACGCAGACGATCCTCCGGCGGCAGTTGGTGCATCCGGCGGCTGCGCCTCCACAGACGCGTGAGGTTTCCGGACGTCAGGTCGAACGCCCCGTCCGTGTCGCGTGCGATTTCCAAGCCGCGCATGATCAGGGAGAGCAGGTCCGCGCTCGCTTTGAACGGGTGATCGGGACCCGCGTTGCACAGCTTCATCAACTCGCTGTTCGGCTCATAGTCGGAATAGACGGCGTTCAGCGCCTCGATGCGCCGAAAGGCGGCATCCGCCGCCTTTTCCGCAACGTCCTTCGATTCCGCGTGCAGAGAAATCCGAAACGTCGTGGCCATCAGCGGCGCCTCGAAGTCGAAGCGCCGCACCTCTTCCGCATGCGCTACTGCGCACGCACCGAGCAGACATGCAAGCCAACGTCCAGCGTCGCGCTCGCTCATCTTACTTCGCGCCGCCTGCCGCTTCCATGACGGAGCTGTTCGACGGGAAAGCGGTTTCGGAGCAGCGGGGGCGGCTGGCTTCGCCGCCTCCTTGGCCTTGTTCGCCGCCACCACGGGAGCGGCAGGAGGAGTCACGACCTTGCGCGGAGCATCAATGCGCAGCGTGGACTTCAAGGCGATGCGATGGGCGGTGGTGCCACCCTGCACCGGCACGTCCACCTTCACAAAGAGGTTGGCCTGCTTGCCCACTGGGGACTTGTCGGTTGTCGTCACCTTGAAGGCCACCTCCTTGGTGTCCTTGGTGATCTTCGCTGTTTCGATCTGAATCGTGTCCGGCACCCCCAGCACCTGGGCGGTGGCTTCACCTTCGAAGGGCTTCAGATGCTCCAGTTTCGCCACCATGGTGGTTTCCTTCCCCTGCTCCACTGCCACCACCGGGATCGCCGGGGCAGTGAGGTAGGCGGTGGTCGTGGTCACCTCAGTGAAGGGAGACGCATTGTAGATGCGCCCCTCGCCCGCATCGGACTCACCCATGACTGTGTAGTTCCACTTGCCGTCCTTCACAGTGCTGTTGGCATCCAGATTGAAAACACACTCGTTCTGACCCTCGGCGATGGTCTTTTCACCCAGGCAGCTCACGCCCGGCGACTTCCAGATCATGAACACGCGAATGGGCTTGGTGAAGCCCTCCTTGCGCTTCGCCACCACTTTGAGGTCCAGCACGCCGTTGGCGACGAGCGCCACGGAGGGTTTTCCGATCTCCAAGGAATAGGGAGCCTCCTCGACCACGGCCACCGGCAGGCGGTCCTCGATCTGGGTGTAGTAAACGACGTTTCCGTTGCGCACCACGTCGAACTCCTGACGCAGTTTGCCGACGACCTTGTTCTTTTCATCCATCGGGTTGAGCTTGACCGGCACGACCTGGTGCCCCAGCGGTGCGTCGCTCTTCGCCTCGAACAACAGGGGAACATTGCCCAGATCCTTCGGCGCCATCTCGGTGAGAAGCTGCACGCCCTGAGGCAGGTTCGGCGCCTCAAACTTGTAGTCGCCGCTCACGCTCACGCGGGAAACGTTCACCAACGTCGCATAGCGGCCGCCCTTCGGCACGGCGATGAACTGGCGGTAGTGCGTGTCATTCACGGTGAACTGGGGCGAGGCGAAGAACACCTCAGGCTCCGCCGCCACGAGCTCCATGCGATAGACGTAATTCGCACCACCGCGCTCCAAGTGGTCGGATATCTGCACAAAATAGTCGCCATCCGCCGGGATCGTCAGCTTGACCTTGCTGTCCAGCCTGCGGCGACCACCGCCGTCGTCGTTGCTGCTGATGCGGCTTCCCTTCTCATTGTAAACGCTGACCACGCTGTCCAAGGGGGAACCCAGACTCTGCGCGAAGGTCTGCAACTGCAGCGTGCCTTTTTTCAGCGGCAACTTGAAGTAATCCACGTCACCGGGCTTCTCGATGATGCCGTTCAGCGCAATCGGATCTCCCGCAGCGCTGGGTGTAGCCGTCGTCCGCTCCTCATTGGGCTCCACTTCCAGCACATTGTCAAAATTCACCAACTGAAAAGGATTGCCGGATGGGGCGGGCTCCTGCGATTTGGAGAAAAGCATGTAGTTCGGATCCACTTCGGCCGGCAGCGTCACCTCCTCCTCGAAGGAACTGTCGCGCTCGATGAAACGCACTTTGACTTTGCTGCCTACTTTTCCGCCAGCGGGGTAAACCACATCGGGGCGGCGATAACTGCCAACGTGCA
The DNA here is from genome assembly GCA_041395065.1 of Prosthecobacter sp. GTDB lineage: Bacteria > Verrucomicrobiota > Verrucomicrobiia > Verrucomicrobiales > Verrucomicrobiaceae > Prosthecobacter. The sequence continues at coordinate 136,570 of JAWLBG010000003.1, forward strand.
GCCGGTAGTGCGAAGTGCCGCCACCGCGGTAGGACGACTCGCGAATCATGACTGTGTAGTCGCCATCCTCCTCCGCCACATAGGAGCAATAGCCGTCCTGGCGGTGCAGGATGGTGTCGTCAGAGATGACCTTTTCAAAGCGCTCCTTGTCTATGATCGCCAGGAAGGGATCGAACACCGTGTAGCCCAGACGCAGACCGTCCACCTCTACCGAGAGCCGCTGCCCCTTCTTCAAGCTCAGGCGGTAGTAGTCCACGTCCTCGTTCTGCACGATGCCTTCCACCGTCTGATTCATCTCAATAACCTGCGGTGTGTCGAAGTCGCTGTTAGTCTCCTTTTCCTCAACATTCGGGAAGATCCCCACAAAGAACTGCCTCGGGTGCGAGATCCCCGTCTTCGTGCGGATGCGCATCAGGTGGTTTCCCGGCGCCACGTCTGGCGCGATGCCGATGGTCAACTCCACCTTGTTTTTCTCCACCTTGTCCACGCTCTTCTGTGTGAAGCCTGGAGTGAAGAAGATCATGCTTTCGAAGTCCTGTAGCTGGGAACCGGTCACAGTCAGTTTCACCTCAGTGCCGCGCTGGGCGCCGTTAGGCTTCGTGCTGGTAAAGGTAGGATAGGCAGCAAACAGACTGCCACCGAGAGCCAAGACTGCCGGGATGACGAGGAAGGAAGAACGCAAAATATGCATGAGGAGGATAAAGGGGGTCGCCATCATACGCCGCCACCCGCTGCGACATTTCGCCCATCCGCCAACTTTGCACACGCGGATTATGACCAAGGCCAGGGCCTTCCGGCGAAACACCCGCTTCCGAAAGCCTCCATTGGGGATTGTCACCAGCAGTTGGGTTGCAAGTGGATAAGGCCGTCTTATGAATGCGCATGCAGCAAAGTGCAGACATGGCACCCCCTTCCATTAACACACCTCCCGCACCGGAAAACTCCGCCGTGGATCTGAGTTTCGTTTTCCCTTGTCTCAACGAGGAGGCAACCCTGGGGCCATGCATCCAACAGGTTGCCGAGAGCCTCACGGCAGGCGGAATTCGCTACGAAATCGTCGTGGCGGACAACGGCAGCACGGATCGTTCCCGTGAAATCGCCGCCTCCATGGGAGCGCGCGTCGTGCCGGTAAAGGAACGCGGATACGGCGCAGCCCTGAGGGGCGGCATCGAGGCCGGTCGCGGCGAATACGTCATGTTTGCGGACTCCGACAGCACCTACCTCTATGCGGATGCTGCGCAGCTATACCAAGCAGCCAAGGATCAAAAGGCCGACATGTCCATAGCCTCCCGCATGACGGGCCGCATCGAACCCGGAGCGATGCCACCGCTGCATCGCTGGCTGGGCACGCCCGTGCTGACAAGTTTGATCAATCTTTTGTTCCACGGTCGCCTGTCCGACTGCAATTCAGGTTTCCGCTGCCTGCGAAAAGCAGCCTTCGAAACATGGCGCATTCGCTCCAACGGAATGGAATTCGCATCCGAACTGCTCATTAAGGCACTCAAAGCCAAAGCGACCATCGTCGAAATTTCATCTGGCTTGCGCTGCGGCCCTCCGGGACGCGTGGCACATCTGCGCACTTGGCGCGACGGCATGCGTCATCTGCTTTTCATTTTTTCAGAGAAGCCCCGGTTGTTCGAGTTAACGGGCCTGCTTTTGCTTTTACCCGCCACTCTGCTGCAGTTGATGGCATTCATCACCGGCCCGGTCCGAATCCTCGACACCTTCAACATCTTTGACCTACACAGTCAGGCAATGCTGCTTCTGGCCGGCGTGCTGGGCGGCCAGTTTTACGTGTTCGGTTGCACTCTACACCTTCAAGGCGAGGACCGTCCTCTGCCGCTGACACGAAAGCTCATTCATCTCGACGAGGGGGTGCTTTTTTTCGTTTTGCTATCGTTGCTGCTGGTAATGGTCGGCCTGATCGGTTTCGTCACACTAAAGTGGTCGTTCTCTCACTTTGGCAATCTAGACTTGGCGCACGACTTGCTGGTATGGATACACATCTTGGGAGTATCCACGGTCTTCTCATTTGGTCTGCTTGGTCTCCATGTGCTGAAAAAATCAAGAGCTTGACATGACAGACTCCGCCCCCATCAACCACATCGCTAGACTTCTTGTTGTTTCAACGTTAAAACTCTGCCCTTCCCCTCGACAGATTGAAGCTCTGCATTGATTCACGATGTTTACTCTTATTTTGTCATATGTGGCTGATGCTTGAGCCCCCCCGTATATCATGCTTTTCTCAGGACCAGCGCACAGTTTGACCGCCGCAAACCGGGCGCTCCGTGACGCCATCCTTTTCAGTGGAGCCTACCTGATTGCGAATTATGTGCGTTTCGCAGAACTTTGGCGGATCGAAAAGTTTATACCTCCGATCATTGTGGGTGCGTTGGCCTTTGTATCGGCCACATACATTCTTGGATTATACTCGGTGGAGTCGCAGCGACGATCCAGTTTCCGTGTCCATGTCATTCTGCTGTGCTTCAGTTTTCTCATCGGATTGATCGCCGTCACCTTGTGCGGTTACGTCAGTTTCGACCAGCGGATTGGACGGGGATTCATGGCGTTAGGTTGCCTGTTTTCACTACCCCTACTCGTCACTCATCACTGGTTCATTCTTCACAAGCATAAGATCGCTCCGCAACGTATCGCTTTTCTAGCTGAGTCGGAGGACGAACTGTTTGAATATCAAAGATTCGTTCAGACAAGCTTGCGGGGGGTGCAGGCGATTGGCCGCCTTACGATCGACGACATTTCCAATCGAAGTGACGACTTCCTTGGCCGCCTCAAACACGCCACCCGGATTATTAAAAGGCACAAGATCAACTGCATTGTTTTTTCCGAAAGCAGGCTTGAAGACCCCGAAACGCTGCAAAAGCTTCGTCAGTTGCGCTATCAGGGAATCACTTGCACTCCCCTCATCAACCTGTGCGAGCGCCACCTGCACTATGTGCCATTGCACTTGGTATCCCTGAACTGGTTGGTTTACACAGAAGGTGGTTCCAGAAGTTTATACTTCAGCAAAATGAAGCGTCTTTTCGACATTGTAACTTCATTGATATTGCTAATCGTTTTGTCTCCTGCCCTCTGCTTGGGTATTGCAATCGTCCGGCTGTTTTCTCCCGAAGGACCACTCTTTTTCACCCAGGTTCGCGTGGGCCGATTCGGAACACCTTTCAAGATCTGGAAACTTCGCAGCATGCGAACGGATGCTGAGGTTACAGGGCCAGTCTGGTCATCGCAGTCCAAAGACCCCCGCGTGTTTCCAGGCGGAGCTTTTTTGCGCAAATATCGCATCGATGAAATCCCCCAACTGATCAATGTTTTGCGCGGGGAGATGTCCTTCGTCGGACCACGACCCGAACGCCCCGAGTTCGTGGAGACGCTGGCCAAAACACTCCCGTATTACGAAGAGCGGCACATGATCCACCCCGGACTGACGGGCTGGGCCCAAGTTTGCTACCCATATGGATCCTCAGTAGAGGACGCGAAGTGCAAACTCGAGTATGACCTCTACTACCTGAAGCACGCAGGCGTGATATTCGACTTACTCATCCTGCTGGACACCATCCGCGTCGTTCTAGGAGGCGGTCAGAAGGCCTCCAAACAGCAGCGCTACCCGGAAGGCAGCGACTCGAAACTTTATGCCCGGACGATTGCAGGCATGGAGGAAGTTCAAAAGAGTGAAACAACCATGGGATCCACCCCAAAGCCAGCTTGATCAACAGCGGTCGTGACCACGAAGCAGTTCAAGATACTTTCGCGCGCAATTCTCCCAAGAATACGACTTCATGGACCTGTGGAGTTCGTCTGAGTCGGGAGCCCCACTCAAGATATCCATGAGAGCGGATGCATATGCCTCTGGATCACGCGACTGCACAAGGAAGTGATTCCCAAGAACAGGCTCGACGACCTCCGCGATGCCCCCTACATCGATGCATACTGGCACACGACCGCACGACATGGCTTCGAGTACCACGTTGGGCACGCCCTCGTTCCGACTTGTAAGACACACTGCGTGGGATGCCTGCATCCAGCAGGCGACTTCAGGGGCACTCTGGCGACCGAGGAATACAACCCGATGATCAATCTGTAACTGTTCGACCAACCCTCGAATCGTGCTCTCCAAGGGGCCTCCCCCAATCAAGGCAAGTTTGACCACATTGGCAGACTTTGCGACCACCCGGGCAAATGCGGTTAAAAGCAAAGGCACATCTTTTACAAGCAGAAAGTTTCCAACAAACAGGAGCCACTGCTCGTCGGACTTCAAACCGAGCGCCGCACACGCCTCAGAGCGGTTCTTGGGCAGGAAGGTCCGAACGTCTACACCGTTGTAGATAGTTTGTGCGACTCCAGAATCCGCTCCATTTCGATTCAACCGCTCCGCCAAGTCGCGGCTGCGAGTCACAACGGCCCGCACACGTTTTGTCATTGCAATAATAGCCCGACGTCGCATGGGCATCTCAAGATAATGATGCGCATCAGATCCCTGCGCAATTGCCACCACAGGCACCTGCGCCTTGGACGCCACCATGGACACCCCGCAAGCATCTGGAAAAAGCCAGGCGGACAAAATAGCCTGCGGTTCAAAACCCTTGGGAAGCGTCTGGTAGGCCCTCGAAAACGCGTGTGCAAACCACTTGTGGTTCCAACCTCCCATCTTGGGGATGTAGGGCGTCCAAAAATAGTTCGGATGAAAACAAGCGTCCTGCGACCGTGGTCGCTTTGGAGCATGACCAAAATGCTTAATGGATGGGCGAAACGCGAGGACGCGAATCCTCAGGCTGGCATCCAGATCCCGAAGTCCGAGTAACAGCGTAGCATTGTCAAGACCCCGCCACGGTTCATCCTCGTCTGGGAACAGATTGGAAACAAACAGGATATCCATGATCACGTGTTTTGGAGGCACGGCGGCTGACCGTAAATATAATCGCGCCATTCACCGGCGTTTCCCGCATGACCATCTTCCGCCGCATGGAGAACATTGACCATCTCCCTTGCGCTTACGTAGTGCAGCCGAAATCCGGACTGCGCAGCCACAATGGCTAGATCATCGTGAAATCTCTGGCGCGTCTCTCCAATCAAAGCCGGATGATTGCGTTCGGGACCACCGTGCGTATGGAGTTTGACGAACCGCCAGTTTTCGGCACCTGCAACGCTGATTTCCGCTCTAATCCAGCCATGCATGCGGTGCGCAGTGGGAGGATTGTTGGAATTCAGATCGGAGTTTTCAATCCTGGGCAAAAGGCCCCATTTACGCCTGCGCCAGTCCAATCCGAGAGCCCCCTGAACCAAGAGCAACCAGTCCTGCTGATCACGCAGCCCTCGAGTGCCGGATTCACCGACCGCAGCACGGGTGCCTACGTGATGGGAGCACCCACTGGGCTTACTGCGTGAATAATAGAGTTGATTTGCAATGGGAGCCTGAGTCCGGTGGGGAGCCGAGGGCATGGTGAAATCGGCATAGCATCCGGCCTGCTTCAGAATGGCAAGCTCACCACGCACGCCGCAGCCACGCCCTTGAGGGTCTGAGTCGTCAAGCGCCCAATTACCATGAATGAATCCGAACACTGGCTGCCCTTGGAGATTGCTCCCGAGCAGTCCATGACTTCTGAATTCCCGAATGCCTTGATCGAGGCTGCGACGAAAATTTGCGACTGTGTCGTCGTGGTGATGGAGGTGAACTTCGATCTCATTCTTGGTGGCTCGGCAAAGTTCGGCCAATGACGCGATCACTTCGTCGTCGTATTGTTCATTCGGATAGAAGAAAGTGTGCTTCGGACCGTGCCCCTCGTGGTCGGATGCAGATGATATCACTTTCGGCAACTTCTCATGCCAGATCGAGAGACGGCGCAGTGCGCCTTCTTTGTCCGTATCGTGGAAAGGTTCGAAGTGATCGCAGACCGCCAGCATGACATCAGTCACAGGCGTTTTGCATCGTGTGATGCATTGCCGGAGGTAGGGCACCAGCCATTTATCGAGAGCTTTTATCATGAGCGTTGTTCATTTTCTAGCGCCTTGTTCTCTGCCATGCAGTGCTTTGCCCACGGCGCACCCAGCGAAAGAACCCGAAAAACAACGCGGCATTCATGCTGGTGAAATGGGTGCACAAACCGATGAATTTGTGCATTATTCCCGTTCCAGAAGGCAGGACCAATCCTATGACAGCCAAGCCGTAGAAGGCGTTCTGCAAAACTAGCAGAACTGACGCCACATACGAACCGCTAGAGGTTAGAACGATCGACAAGACATACGCTCCAAGAAGAAAAAATGGCCCTGTCCAACGTAGTACTTTGTGTGATAAGAACACCCATGCGGCCAGACCAAAACGCGGATGAAGGAGTGGAAGGCAGCGCCACAGCGCCTGAAAGTCACCCGCTCCGATACGGATACGCCGGCCAAACTCATCTTTAAGTGCCGGCGGCAGGTCCTCCCAGGCCACCGCCTTAGGCTCAAAAATCACCTTCCATCCCTCTATCAACAGCTTCATGGGAACAAAGAAATCTTCCACCACAGTATCTGGCGGGCATTCCTTCCACAATGATCGCCGGAGCGCGTAGATTGCCCCATTGGCCCCCAACAGGACTCCCCGGGCACCCTCCAATTCCTTCAGCCAAGTCTCCATTCTCCAGTAAAACCCCTCCGATACGGTATGCGGCTGCCCTGCGCGCGAATGGAAGCACAGTTTGCCGCAGACACAGGCCACTTCAGGATTCAAAAACGGTTTCACCAGGTGCGTTAGCGCGTCTGGTGCAAAATCGACATTTGCATCGCTGAACACCAAGATCTCTCCGGTCGCAGCACTACAGACATCATTGAGCACGCTAACCTTGCCTCTGCGCTCGCTGAATCTTACTACACTCACTCTCGGGTCCTCCCTCCTCGCCTCTTCAGCAAGGAGTTCAGTCCCATCATCAGATCCGTCCGAAGCTATGACGATCTGGAGTAATTCAGCCGGATACTCCAGTGCAAGAAGGTTGCTGACACGCTGCTGAATGAATTCAGCTTCATTGTAAGCTGCTATGATGACCGTTAATTCTGGCAGGTGGGTGTCAGCATCTTTTGGAAATACAACCGCAGGCAACCGCTTCCGCCAAACCCGCCACCAAAGGGGATAAAGAAAATAGGTGTGCGCTACAGCACCCAAGCAGGCACTCATAATACACCACCAACCGACAATCACTGTCGCGCCTCCTTTAGAAGTCCCCGACACGCGCATTCAAAAACTCTCGCCGCCGCCTCCCAGGACCGAGCACCGGCCACTTCATTTAGGGCATTCTGTCTGAGCGTGTCTGCCAAGTCAGGGTTCGACATGAGGCGCACCACTTCCTTAGCCAAAGTTTCGGCATCATCAGCAATGAGAAGATGTCTCCCATGCGACACGGGCAAACCCTCTGCTCCGATGGTCGTCGAAACAACCGGCAGTTCTGCCGCCATCGCTTCGTAGATCTTCAGGCGCGTGCCACCTCCTATCCTGAGCGGAACAACCATAAGTTGAGCCTGCCGCATGTAGGGACGCACATCCGGAACCGTTCCCGTTACTTCGACGCCCTTATCAAGCGTATGCAAAGAGAGTATTTCAGGTGGCGGCTGGCGGCCCACAATCAGAAACCTTGCTTTGGGAATCCTCTGTCGAACTTCCGGCCAGACGTCCCTGACAAAGTAGAGCACCGCATCCACATTCGCATACCAGTCCATGGAGCCTACGAAGACAGCCGTTGGGACTGACGTGGGCTCACGTGGAATGGATTGAAAGAACTCCAGATCGACACCTGTGGGCGCCGTGCCTATCACATTCTTTAAACCGAAGCGCTCACGAAAAATCGACGCATCCTCCTCTGAAACCGCGACAATGCCATCAAACCTGGAACACATCTCAGCCTCATGCCGCTCCATTCGTCTCCATTGGCTTCGCCAGTAGGCAGAAGTAAGACCCCGCTTGTTTTCGGCGCGCCTGAGCCAGATCATCGACTCCACGTTATGCTGAAAAATCACCCAAGGGATCGCTGATCGCACCTTGTCATCCCAGGGCAGGCTCACGGCGGGAAAAAGGAAATCGCAGACCAGTAGATCAAACTTCTGTTCCCTCAACAATTGACGGATCCGTTCGCGCCAGATTGCGGACTCAAAACGCGCCGCCGCGTATGGCATTGCGGAAAACAAATTAAACGCAGCACCCATTAAAAACCGAGGCAAAGACATCTGCAGCGATGCCTGAGGCTCTTGTGTCCATACAGCAAACCGTGAATACTCAAGGTGCTTTTCTGCCGCAGTTTCTTGCCCACTATCAGCCACCATTCCAGCAAAAGTCACTTCATGCCACCGAATCAGCCAGCGGAGCAGATGGAACGTTCGCAAATCCCCCCCTCGGGTCAGAGGATGCAGTGGACTGGTTTTGATCCAGAGAATTCGCATTAAATGGCCTCGCAAAATCGCCTTTTCATGACTCCGGATCGGCCCATTCCAACTCGGCAAACACAGGCCGGTGCCGGGACTGCGTTTCGATGGTTTCACAACTCCATAGCTTCCAGTGCCGCGGAGCGAATATCATATCCAGTCGGAGCCATGGCCGAAAAAGCGCCAGTGGATTGTGGGTGTTTCCTGGAAAGGTGAATCCAGTTCCTTCGCCAGCTTTCAAATGGGCATCCTGAAACTGACTTGCAAAGATTCGATAGATTGGTCCGAAGGCCGGGGTGTTAAAATCACCCACCACTATCACGGGGTCCTTGTCCTTGGCAATGTGATCAGCGACATCTCGAGCCATGGCTAACTGTTCGTCCCAAAATGCCTGATAATGCGTTTTCTTGGCCACCCAAGGGGAACCCGGGAACCCCAGAATTCCCGAAATGAAAGCACCTCGTTTGTAGGATTCCAGCGTTTCTCGAGGACTCGGAAGATACACATTGTAAATGACGCAGCGCCTTCCACCGAAAGCGACCACATAACGCACGGCTAGTATTTCTCTGGATCCGGGTGAATGTAGTTGGCGCGCTTTCAGAATAGGCCATCGACTCAGTAGCACGAACTCCCCAATCCCGCTGATGTGCATAAACTCGGCGTATTCAGAATCTCTTGGGTAGCCGCGGTCACTGGTTTCCTGAAGAAGGATGAAATCCGGCTGCAACCCGTCCTTAATGGGCTTCAAGGAAGCAGTATTGCCTTGCCCGCGATTCCAAGTTAAAACCTTCAACGTCTCGAAATTTCCATTGAAATCCGGCGCAGATTTGTTGAGCACCCGAATATCGAGATGAAAGGCGGAAAAGAGAACCGTTGCAAGGGATAGACAGAGCCCGGGTCTCCAGTCCAGAATCAGTGCAGGCACCATCATCACAAAAGTTGGGGCAATCCAGATCCATGGAGGTAGATACATGAGCGCAGCCGAGGTAATATTGGATTGCCCCCACCAATGCAAGCCGATCGTCACCAAAAGCAAGCTCAACAAATACAAAACAATCACGCCGCGAACCATGAGTTTGACATGAATGACAAATCTTCTCGAGAACGCCTTGGAGCTCACTTGAGCAAGCAGCCTAAATTTCGACACCTCGATTTCTGCGGACATTTGCTTAGCGCCACGCCTTCCTACTCGAATTCTGTTGATCCACATCCACTCACCGAGCGACCTCTTCCCTTTTGTCGCCATTGAGGATGAACGGCGGTCAGAAGACTGATTGTCATCAGGGGGCGTGCTTCCTGATCTTGGACAGATCACAATTGCAGTTCGATTGTCCTCGGGTTGTTGATGTTGTGCTGCTTTCTCTCGATGTAGTACGCAGCGCAGGGCGTAGGCCGCAGCGGAGTTTGACAGTATGCAACAGCCCAGCGAGCCGTGCGACCGACACCAGTTGACTTCGCGTCGCCATTGTTCGATGACAAATCGTGCTTCAGCAAAGCTTCCAATCACCTCGTGATTGAGGCATTCGTAGCGAAGTTTGTCATGAAAGCTCTCCATGCAACCGTTTTCCAAAGGAGATCACGGCTGGATATAGCGCATCTCGATCCAATTATGCTCTGTCAAGTCTTGGAACGCACCCGCGAAGAACTCCGGGCCGTTGTCGCTGCAGATTTGCTGCGGGGCTGCCATGCTTGCGCATGGACTCTTCCAGCAAGCTCACCGCGTCCTGCTCACGGATGACCATGCCACTTGCGTGGGATGGCACAGGGGAGGGTGCTTCATTGATCAAGCTCAGGGTGCGACAGGCGCTACCGCCTTCCTCCTGATCGCTCACGAAGTCCCAACCCCGCACCTGGTTGCGATGCGCGGCCTCCTGAAGCGTTTGTTGCCCCGGCCCTACACGTCGTAGCCTGCGCTGCTGCTTGTGCACTTGCAGCCCTTCAGCCCGCCCCGCCCTACACCGTTGCCACGCACTTGGCGTTCGCCCGTCCACCCTCGCGCCGCAACAGTACGGCAATGCGACGATAGCCGTAGCGGGGGGGGGGGGAGCCTCCGACTGAGCCTCACGATACGATTGCGCCATCGCTTCGGCACTGACCTTTGCCACCCGGTCATAGCCCGTCCGCGCCAACCCCAACGGCACGACACATTTGCCCGATTCTGCCCAGATCACTTTGCATTGCTTATGTTGCCGCCCGTCGCCTCCCAATCAGGTTCATCATTTTTGCATTGGTCGCTTTGACGATGTCGATCTGTACCGTCTGATCCGCTACTATGCGCCTGAGCTTGGCGTTCTCCTCGCTCATTGCCCGCGCCCGTCTGACTCAATCGGCCTGCATCCCGCGTGCTTCCGTTTCCACCCATAGTAGGTCTACAAGCTAATGTTGTGACCTGCGCACACCTGCTTGACCATAATCTCACCCTGCGCCTCGCACATGATGCTGATGATCTTTTTTTCACTGTGTCTACTCTCTTTCACGTCGTTCTATTCTCCTCTAGTCACAGCCAGAACTAAATCTTACCAATGTCCTGATTTCTGAGGACCCGCCAAGGGCACATGTAGGTCGGTCAACCCCAAATTGAGACCCGGCCTCAGAATTCTTGCGGCTTCGATGATGGATACTCCGGACGGGGCGATAAAGGAGGCGATTTTGTGGCCCCACCACTCTCACCGGAATCGGCCCGCCCCCCAGCTTCAAAGTTTAATGAAGGGAGAACGGGCATTGAAGGCTTTGGCAAGTTTACTGAAGGGGCGACAGTCGTCTTCTCATTTACCTCGAACGAAACCCCAGAAGGCGTCAAGGCATGTCCTCCAGGCTGTTGAACACCTAATCGAATCAACAATACAGGAATTAAAATAATCCCTAATATAGTGCTAACGCAAAGCATGAGCAATGCTTCAATAATACTGAGCCCCTTCTTGAAATTCACATGCTTATAAATGGTCCGCACGAATATTCTAGTTCACAAGCGATGACATTGTCAACTTTGACTTTATCAACGCGGTTGAGTCAAAAAATGACAATAGTAAGAATAAGGCATATCATAAAAAATCAACCAATTGTCACACTAAATCTGAATAAAATTCGTCATCAGATAGTGCCAGCAATAGACTACAGCATAGAAACTGACACTTATGAAGCCTATATCCATCAAGCCTATCCTGCGCCAACTTAACCCGTAGGCGTGACTCTCTGAATTTTCACTCTCCAACCTCTGTGCCTTGGGCTCGATTATAGATGAATATTCAGTCTTTATACGTGCGTCCGAATCTTCGAGGGAGGCTGGAACAGAACCTGTCATTAAACGATGATATGCCGCACAGGCACCGGCAATGAAAAAATAGTCTGTATGATATGCGCGGTCAATCATCCATGCTGAGGCGGCGTAAGCACTTGCGAGGGTCAGCAAGGCCCTTTGGATGCGCTGAGCCTCCAGATCATCTTCCCGAGGTCGCGCCTGCCAAACAGTTCGGAAACAAGCGTAAAGAATTCCAACAAAGAGAAATAAGCCTAGATAGCCAAGATCGGCACCCACATTGACGTATGAACCATGCGTGGCTTTTTTGATCAATCCATATTGTTCAGTGTCAATCCATGCCTCGAATTGCTTCCACCCCTCTCCTGAGAATGTCCTCTCCATCGCATTGTAAGCAAGCTGCCAAATCATCAACCGACCTTCGATTCCATCTTCCTTGGCACTGAAGTTCTCCATTCTTGGTAAAAGTTTCAGCGCACCAATGCCTGCGGTAAACAACACTGCTAGCAAGAAAACCTGCACATAGAGTGCCTTCCTGAACAGAAGGACAACCGTGACTGCCGCAGCCCCACACAAGTAGGCACCCTTTGACTGGGTAAGATAAACGCAATAACCTCCTACTGCGATAGCTGTCATGCCGAGAAGGCGGGGGGCAAATCCTCGCCTCCACACGAGCCAGACGTAGGCAAGTGGCAGAATGACGACCACCCCATGACCGAGAGCATTAGGATTATTGTAGATCCAAGTATTGAGTGCTAGGCGTCCAAAAAAACTTGCCGTTAGGTCGCCTGAGCCAGGTGCCATCTCATATCCAAAATCTGTAGAAACAGCAAAAACAGCGACAACAATCAAGCCTGCCACCCAGCAGTTCAAGAAAATTGCCATTTTCTTCAGCGAATCCAACCCGATTGCCGCAGCGAAGTAGAAACCCGCAAACGGTATCATGGACTTGATCGTACTAAAGTAGTCTCCGGTTGTCCAAACGATCCAAGATAGATACGCAATAACCAGATAGTCTGAGGGACTGTTTAGGCAATGGTTCAGTCGGATACCTTGGAGGCGTCGCCAGATGCCATAGAGGGCAGCCAGCATCGCCCAAGTCATAAAGCCTATGCCAGCAAAGGCGGAAATCCAGTCTTGGGGACGAATGAGCCAAAGCAGAATGGCAAAGGAGAGGGCGATTATGTCCAAAATGATCAGTCGCCAAGAAGAGTAAACCTAGATAATTTGCAAGCTAAATCTAGTCAACATTCCTATCCATAAGATAGGCAGGGTCATAGTATTTCGGATAGTAGGAGGAATAGTAATAATAGTTCTCCAACTTCGAAAGGTCGACACCGTTCATGACAAATCCGTACACGACAGCCTGCGCCGATTCAATAATATCCAGCGCAGTCAATATATCTCGCTGGGATGTCTTGTCCGCCCGCAACACCATTACAACACCGTCAACATGTTTCGCCAGCATCATGGAATCCGCCAAACCAAGAATTGGAGGGGTGTCGACGATGATCCTGTCATAAACATCGCGCAGTTGATTCAGTAGTTCACCGAGTTTAGGGGAACTTAGCAGGTCGAATCGTGGGAGCGATTCACTACCCCGAATGATAAGATCAAGGCCAGGCAGACCCGATTGAATAACTATTTTCTGGAAATCCACCATATCCTCACATAGAGCGCCCCCCAAGCCCTTGTTTGTTTTGCCATCTTCAGAATCCAACATGCGATGGATACGTCCTCTTCTCAGGTCTCCGTCAATGAGCAGGGTTCTATCCCCACTTTGGGCAAAGGACTTGGCTAAGAGCGTGCTCACGGAGGTTTTCCCCTCTCCAGGGCGAGAACTTGACACCATTATGACTTTACAAGGATTATCGCGAGAAACATGAAGCGGAATGCTGCAACGGATAATGCGGAATGTTTCGGCAATATTTATGGAGGTATCCAGGCGGTCACCCGTTACTTCCTTGAAGGGATTCAACAACTGCACATTGTCACACAAGGGGATGACACCCAACGCACTGCGGCCTGTTAGGGATTCGGTTTCAACCACCATGGAAGTAGTTGAACGCAATCGTTCCAAACTGACGCAACCCGCCCCTGCGGCTCCGACACCGAGCAATAGTGCGTAAGTCAGGAGCTTGCTCTTATTGGGGCTAAATGGCACATCGTCCCTGAGCATTGTAAAGCCCTTAAAATCAAATTCGACGCGCAGATCAATCCCAGTATGCTCCATGGTAGCGAGCCGCTGCTGAAGCTCCTTGTAAGCAGTCTCCCAGAAAGCTGGATTAGCCGACATCAGAGAAAAGTCCTGCTTATAACGATCGAAATCGCTCAGAATGCGGCGATAGTCCGGCATTCTGGTGAGTAATTCGTCATAACGAGCCTGCAACTGTTGTTGCTCCAATTTGAATGAGGTTATTGCCGTCTTTAATTCCCCGGCAATTGAATCCTCCAATCGTTGGATGCGCAGATCCAGAGCACGCATTTTTTCATGGCCCGGCAACAACGTTTCCGACAAATGGTCTTTCTCCAGTAGAGCAAGACGGAGTTCGTGCTCAGTCTCCTCCCACGGTTCTGTCTCCTCGACCATCGAAGGCAACACGACGATCTGTGACCTGCCAGCCGTGCCCACAGAGGGCGGTTGAACTTTGGTCGTCCTCCCCGCTGCCGCCGAAATTTGATCAGCAGAGGACTTGGCGATCAATCCATCAGCAAAAGGACTGCTCCTAACGATACTGCCGACAGGCACAGGGGTGCCGCGAAAACGCTTGATCATGGCAAGACGATCCAAAATGGACATCGAAGGGTCTTCCAGCAGTTTCATCACCTGTGACATGTTGTCCAGTTGAGTGCGCGCCGTCAGCATTTCACTGGGGACGCTTTCAAGGCTGTTGTGCTCGACGTATTGTTCGATCAGTTTGTGATCCTCTTCGAATTTCGACCTTGCTTCAGTGGATGTATTGATGCGTTCTTTAATCTTGGCCATCTCTTGAGAGTAAACTTTGAATGCCGCTTCCCGATGGGTTGCTCTAGCTTCTACTGTAGACTCTCGGTAAGCGGCGAGCATCGCTTCCGGCCATTCACGCACCCACCTCGGCTCATAGGCATACACTTCAATCTGCACGGAATCCCCAGCCAACAGAGTTGCCTGCACCTTGGATACGAATCGATCCCTTATATATTCATACTGCCCAGCTGTTGAGATGATGCCGAGCTTCTCCGCCGTTCGTTCCACAAGCCAACGAGAGTTTAAGGCAGCGATGACTTGGAATTCTACTTGTGCATATCTACCTCGTCCCTGTGCATCGGAAGTTTCAGATTTAACCGGAAGGGTGAGGTTGGTGAATGCCACCACGGATCGGGAATAAAAGGTGGGCTGACCATAAGTATAGTAAAGCAAAGAAACAACCAAACCGAGAAAGAACAACATGAACCCAACTTTCCAGTATTTTACATACCTAGAAGCTTGATGTATAATGTCCTGAAAGGTGAAAAGAAACTTCTTTGGGGGAGCCATTTTTAAAACATGTGGATTGTTATTCAACAAGTGTGCCCCCTACGCAACACGCTAAAAGCCAAAAATTTTCTGCGGAACGACAATAGTATCTCCATCCTGAAGCGTTAGATCCGTCCCTTCACCGCGTTCGATGGCAACAAAATCTAACGGTATGCGCTGCGATCGGCCATCCGGATTCCTTCTCAACACGTAACTACGTCTTTTATTGGCAAAAGCAGCAAAGCCGCCCGCATCAGTGATTGCTTGGTAGGCACTGACACGCCCATTCCCAACATAGGGAACCACACTGCGCCCTGTTTTCATCACACTGCCTGACAGATAAACTGTTAAACCTGCCACTCCAGCAGTATCTCCTTCAGCAGGCCCTCGGCGAATGGGATCAACGATGACCGTTGCTTTGGTTAGCTGATTCACCTCTAGAACCTTGCGAACAATGGATTCAACTTGTTCCAAAGTCATATTGACTACCTGAATGCGTCCCGCTTTTGGAATAATTATATCGCCACTA
Source organism: Prosthecobacter sp. (assembly GCA_041395065.1). Lineage (GTDB taxonomy): Bacteria > Verrucomicrobiota > Verrucomicrobiia > Verrucomicrobiales > Verrucomicrobiaceae > Prosthecobacter. Next base: position 152,251 of record JAWLBG010000003.1, read on the forward strand.
GGACGCACTACATACAATCCGTTAAAAGACGAGTCTTCAAGTACATAAACATCAAGTGCATCTCCTACACCGGTTTGATATCCCCTTGAGCCGATACCACTTCCAAAGCGTGACGTGCGTTGCGCTTCGATGTCCGGCAAAGAATTTCTTCCAGAGTGGCAAGCCCCAAACAGAAGAGTGGTTAAGGCTAAGAGAATGGGCAAAAAACTTTGTCCAAAAGAAGATAGCGGATCACGTTGAGACGTGGGATTCATTAGCGAGAACGTGTGATGCGTTCAGTGGCGATTAGCAACAACAAATTTATAATGGTTTGAATTGCAAACTTTCAGAAACGTTTCGTGACTCCAAAAAATAGGAAGTGTTCTTGGAAATGATCCAACGCAGTTCGGCCAGAACCCGCCTGCTGATAATGATAGGCAATTTGCCCCTGAATGGAATCTGATAATTGCCTCATGTAGACAGCTCGGTAGGTCCACATTTGCCAACCACGATTCAGTCGAGGAAGGTCAATATTGTCATACGTTACAAACAGTCCCAGCCTAGACTTATCAGAGAGTGTCAGCATGGTCATCGCGCCTGCTGTTAGGAATTCTCTATCGCCATTGGTTTGGCCCAATGATTTCAAATCAGCTTTTTCAATATAAAAATTAGTGGTGATTCGCGCCCCAATCTGTTGGCTCACATAATATCGAACGAAGTCGCTCACGAATCGAACTCCTCCAAAACCAGCTTGGAAAGGCGCTCGGCCCACATCCAATCCGTGGACTGTGTAGGGGCCAAGTCGTTGACGCATGCCTGCCTGCGCGATCCATCCATCGGAAGATTGAGACGGAGTGGCAACGCCACTGCGGGTCCACAACCACCCCGCTTGCGCATAAGCGATAGTGTTTGGGTTTAGTTTTGCATTTACCCCTGCCAAGGCTTGATGGTATCCAAGACGTGTGGATTCTTGAACATTGGCCTCATACATGACATACGGCGACAAAAATGCTCCCTCTTTAATCAACACCGCACCAAATACATTCCAAGCATTAATATGATCAAAACTCTTATCCCACCAATCATAGCGATTGTAGTAGGTATTTGAATAAAGACCTTCACCATGACGTCCACGCAGAAAAGCTCCGAACTGATTTTGGTATAACAATTTGTCCGAGCTAAAGGGACTACTGTTGATGGAAAAATTGGGATTTCCAGTAGAGTCGAAGGGAACAGACCCAACCCCAAATTGATAACGGCCCGCCCGGTCAACCGGCGTTGTGTCCAGAAAATTCAACTGGTATAACAAGGACTCGTTTAATAAATTGGTCTGCAAATAGAGTGCGGAGAATCGGTCAACAAAAGTGAGTTCAAGACCACCTTCGATTGGAATCCTATAAGCCGTTTCTAAAAGTGCTTGTGGAGCCACCAACCCACCAAGTAAGGCGTAACCAGGGAATCCCACAGCCCACCCTACTTCATTCTGGAGGGGCAACCAATAAACGAAAGGACTTGCTGTAAACGCAAATCGATCACTGATATTGAACGAAATGCGTGCGCTGAGGCCAACGGCCATTGCCCAATTATCCCCACCTGGCACCCCGCTAAAGCCGCCAAAAGGGGAATTGCCTTGATAATCGGAATATATAACACCAGTGGTGGCATATAAGTTATCTATATAAAAAGGCCCCAGCTTGTAGGCGAACCACTGACTTCTGGCAGACTGAGGACCCAGCAAAGCTTGTGTTTGAAATGGCCCTTGCAATTGCAATCCAATTCCTCCAGATGCCGCCGCAAATCCATCCCTAGGATTCTCACTTCTCCATAATGCAAACGACCCCGCCTGATTGAGGATGTTTTGAGTATCATGAACAACTGTAGATGCCGTGCCAAGAGTATCGAACAGTGCGTTAACAGCGGGATCCGTTATACTACGGTATTGACCGTCTCTAGTGTAGTTGTAATCGCCGCCATATAATGTAGGCGCCGGAACGCTCGTTGGAAGCTGAGCAGACGCAGCAGCAACGAAGAGACAAAAAAAAATGTAAATGCTCTGAGCCAATCTTGGATACCACATGACATGATAGATCTGGGTTTTAGTTGAATGCAGAATGGCAGTTATAATCTTAGTGTTTAAGTTAACCTGTTAGCACTCTTGTGTCACGGCTTTTTGGATGTTGCATCATGACGCCGGATCGAAAAAGCCGAAGCCCAATCAGCTCTCATCAGCTCGCGAACTGAATATAAGCATCCACCAAGTAATGGAAGGGAGCAAATAAGGGTCCAACCAATCTTCCAAATAATACTTTCATCTTGTTTAACGACATCTGCAATCATGAAGAGCCACATAGCGAGCAACACGCCCAGAGCCAACACAACAACCAAATCGGATGAGTTCTGAGGATTCATGTAGAGAATATTAATGAAAAATCGCTTCATAATTTGATTGACGACTGTATGGAGCATGTCCGGCAAACGGAATATTTGCAAGCATCATTTAAGTCGCTGTAATACTTCCCCGTTGCGTCAAAAGTTTTCACACCGAGAGCGAAGTGAGGGTGAGTGAAAATGAACGAAAAACGCAAAAAGGATGACACTGCCAACCCAATTCGATGTCCATGAATCAAAAAGTCAGAAAATAGGTGCTGCCACGCCTGCGGCAGAGGTATAGGCCGCACACGCATTATTGATGAACTTTGCGAGCAATTCGCTGCAGCCACAAGCACCATTCAGACTGCTGAACGCCCGCACGGGCAGGGGACGGTAACCCGTCCGTGCGAAAGGGCGGTTGACCGAGTGTGGCGCTGAGTTCGTGGCGGTGCTCTGGCGGCAACGGCAGTTGTCCGAGAAGCCCTGTGGCAAGCGCCTAGTGGCTATGCTGGAGCTTTGGCTACCGCACCATGAGCCGCAGGCCTGCCAGCCAAAGTGCGCACGCCACTCCGTGCGTTCAGCGCTGCGGAGGCCAACCTGCTGCTGGCCCCGCGCAAAAGGCATGGTGCAGGCACCCAGCCGGCAGCCTGTTCAAACATCACATTTGCTACGCGCTGCCCCACGGCGCCCACCGTTTCGCGGCAAGCCTTCGGCTGGCTGGAGGCCGACACGGTGACGCACTGCGGCAGCAGTCAGGAGGCGACTTCATCTGCAGAGTCGGCTTCACCGACATTTTCAGGGTCTGGAGCAGCCTGCGCGCGATATAGAGGCCGTGCTGTCCTTTGCCATCGAAGCCTTAGACTGCGACAACAACTGCGAGTTTTTGGACTAGCATTTGGTGCGCTACTTTCAGCAGCGGCCGCGAAGGTCGGCTTCACAAGGTCACGTCCTTATAACAACTACCGGGCTATTAATGCCTGGCAGACGCGCGGTACGAACGCTTCATCTGTACCTGAAAACAGGAATCCGCTCAGCAACGCCGTTTTGAAAACGTCGCCACCGATCTGCCTAACGGCGGCCTCGACGCTCATGCCTCTGTCGATAATCTTTGCGACCTCGCGCCGCTTCTTGATGATTTTCCCTGCTATGTCTCTCTGGCATTTCATGGCGTCTGTTGGTACCCTCCACGCACTTCAGATTCGCACAGCGTTTGGCTCAACCTTTGGGGCGGGGCCCAACTCTTGCTGCCGCCCGCATCCTACACCGAGAACGAGGCGAGATGGTTTCGTGCGCCGAGGCGTTGCGCTTGAGTTCCCGATATAGAGTGCTCAGGGGCTCCTGAACGCCGGGCGCTCTCCCAACGCTCACATACGAACTCTCAAGCGCCGCGATCCTATACCGTTCCTGCATTAACGTGGTTGACAGCCTGTGGCCCCCCATGACACACTTTAGTATTGAATCGGTGCCACGGAACGAGAAGTCCCCTCATTTGCGTCATAATTCAACCCATGTTTGTGTATTGAATTGCACCGTTGCTTGATTTAATTGCCTGTCTTGCGTGTTAGCCTCCGCAGATGATCAGCATAGCGTTGTGACATCGCGTCCCAAGAGAACAGGGTTTCAGCCCGCCGCCTGCCGAGGTGACCGACGAAGTGAAGTTCGGCAGTGGAAAGGCCGACGCAATCGTGCAGTGCTGCAACCATGCGATCGACCGTAGAAATATCCTTCACCCAACCGCCCTGCCCTGGCAGAATGATTTCATCAGCGCCGCAAACTGCGTTGCTAAGAACAGGGACGCCGGAGGCCAAAGCCTCTAAAGAAACATTCGAAAGACCTTCATTGCTTGAGGCAACAACAAGGAGATCAAGCATCTTGATGTACGGAGCAACGTTCTGCTGATGACCACACCAATGCATTCCTGACGCAAATGCCGAATTACGCATTCGTTCCAAAACCCGATCTTTGTTCGGACCACCATCGCCCACGATGACTAGCCGCCAGTCGGGGTGAGCTTCGGCAGTCTTTTCAAAAGACTCAATGAGTTCGAGATGACGTTTGAACGAACCGAAGCGTCCGACGATCCCCAACAATTTGCTTTCGGGCCACGGGACGCCAAGAGCGCCTCTCAGAACGGATTTTTCGGATGCATCTGCGGCAGGTTGAAAGTTCCTAGTGTTTACTCCATTTATCAGGGGGAATATTGATGGATGGGTGATGCACATGGAAGACAACTCATCGCACTGCCTAGATGAAACCGTGTGAATGGCCTTGCACGAACGATACAGCAACTGGCGCTGCAACAGCCGCCATGGTTTTGCATCCGATGGAGAGAACTGGGAATGCTCGCCATGGAAGATTGGACAGACCACTCCGCCCAGGGTCGCCAACGAGGCGTAAATGAGGGGAGCCAGGTTATGCGTATGCACGAGATCAAAGCCACGTCGGATCAACTTGTGAAGCCGCAATGCCACTTCCAGACGAAAACCTTCCGGCTTTTCTAAGGCGTGGACCACTTGAACAGGATTGAGGCTTGCAGCGTGCACTCCCGCATGCCTGAGACAGCAAACTTCGAATTCAAATTCGCCCTGCCCTAGTTTGTTCATCAATGCCACCAACTGCTTCTCCATGCCGCCAGCATCCAGTGTGTCCACAACTTCCAGAACCCTTATCGGAGGACGGAAAACTTGTGATCCAGATGGCAGCATTTTGAAAGTGGTAGAAAACGAGATCTCAGCCCCTCATCGTTTTACCGCAAGGCAGATAAGTTCATCCCCTACGTTCAATGCATTACCGATGAAGTTAACGCCCTTTTTAGCCAAAAGCTTCGTCCAGCCAGGCACCCTAGAGGGTCGCGCCGGGGCGTTCTGGCGGGCAACAGTGAGTTTGTCCTGCCAGCGTTTTTTCATTGCCTCCCGATCGAGCGTAAGCTCGTAAAGGCGAGTGAGTTCCACGTTGTATTCCGCGCTCACAACCTCGAGTCCAGAATCCTGGACGAGACGCGTGAAACTTTGCTTATCGAAAAACGAGACGTGCTTGGGCGGAGGATCACCGATGAAACGTTTGCTCAACCGCCAACTCGGTGAGGCGAACTGGGTGGGAACTACAGACACGTGCAAGCCACCTGAGCGAAGCACACGCCGCATTTCAAGAAGCAGTTCCTTTGGTTTCCCAATATGCTCCAGAACGTGACTGCTAAAGACAACGTCAAAGGTGTCTTCAGGAAACTTTGCCTGATCCAGAGTTCCGTTAAAAACTCGCACGCCAAGTTCCCGATTTGAGAACTCAGCGGCCCAGGGTGCGATCTCGACACCGTCCGCCCGCCAGCCATGCTTTTGGGCCAGATGCATGAAGAAGGCTGCGCTGCAGCCCACATCCAAAATGCGTCCTGTTTTGTGCCAAGGCTGAAACTTCTTGATGAGCGCCATTAGCTTTTCATCATTCTTGATCGTGTAGCCGTTTGCGGTCTTGCGATAGGTGGGGTGAATATTCGTCGCACCGAAGTTTTCGTCATACAGGCTTGCGTCCTCGCTTTTGGTTTCGGGAACAAAAACGAAGCCGCATTTCTGACATTGGTGAAATGTCCCGACGCTCTCAACGGAAAATCCGGCGCTGACAGAGCTGCTGCAAACCGGGCAAGAAGCGTTCATTAATTCGTTTTTGAAGGATATTTTAGAGGATGACATTGAAGTGCAACAAGTGGTGAAAAGCGCTATTTCCAACTGTTCTCAGCCAGATCTTCAGCGAATACCTTGGGGAATTTCTGGTGGAGCTCCCGATAGACCGAACGAAGTCGCCACTGCTCATCTACATGACGAAAAGTTGGATGCGGACGCCAGCTTGGCATCGCTATGTCCTGAGTCCAAGGACGGGCATTGGCAATTTCATGGTCTCGTATAAGCTGATTCAGCTTTCGCCATGAACTGTCTCCACAGGCATTCTGCAAGCACCACTTGCGCGGTTCGGTTTCATGAGCCCGCTGTAGCAGGTTATGCAGATCATCAGCAAGGTGTCCGGGCCGCAATCGGGCGCCAGTCTGCGGATTGATATACTCAACTGGCCCAACGTGGGCATCATCGCGCATGGCAAGGGCCGCCCCGGCCATGAGTGATTCGACAGCGGCAACGCAGCAGCCTTCCCTCCGGCTCATGATCACAGAAACTCGTGCGTCCGACTGTATTGCCGCCACCTCATGAATCGGCAGCCGTTCGTGAATGGTGAGTTGCTGGCGCACCCCTTTGGCCCGGGCAAGCGAACGAATGAAATTACTGTCGCGACCTTCGGCAGGCTGCCCAATAAGATGAACCTTAAGATCAGCCGGCAATCGAGCAAGGACTTCGAAAAATTCCCAATGCCGCTTGAACCGGCCCCAGTTGGCCACCATTAGCAGATCAATACCTCGCTCTCTGAAGGGCTTTGGAATGTGGGATTCGGGACTGATCCAATCACAAGGCAGTGTTGGGAGGCATTTCAATCGGGGATGAAAGGATTCAATCGAACTTAGTTCATTATAGTTACAACTCTGAACAAACTGAGTCCCTGGCAAGGATGCCACGACGAGCCCCAGCACCGCGTAATCAGTTGGCGACCAACTGGCGGAAAACACAAAATTGAATCGAGTGGCTATCCATTCCAGCTCCTCTTCGCCCAGGCCAAGGCATAGTCTGGCCCAGTTGTACTCGAATGTCATCAACAGCACCCCTTTTTCGCCATCTCCAGCGGGAGCTTTGAGAATGATGCTGCGATTCAACCTGGTGCTCCGGTTGAAGTGTTCCTGATATCGACCGGAAGAACGAACTGTTTGGATCCATACCTCGCGATTCTCGAAGGCACCACTCTGCTCCAATCGCCTGGCAAGTTTGTGATGGAAGCCAAGCCCCGCCCCCATTTCCAAAGCACGCGTAGACCAGCGCAACCGAACTACAGGGTCTGGCAGGAATCCCGCAATGGCAGCAAGCGCACGAGCAATAGCTTTGCGTAACGCACAGCTGTGAGTCAGTTGATCCTGCAACCGTTCTGGTAAAAGACGCCACAAACGGCTCATGAAACAAGCTGGGCAGGCGATGTCTTTGGTTTCTTCGCTGCAAAACACCAACCCCCAGCATTTCGGCACTGAGTGTCGATCGCATCCAACGGCAACAACAACATCTTGGTGACAAACCCGAAAAGCACACGTGCAAGTAATTCTGCAGGGAACCTTACGAACTTTGGCAGACTGGACTGCTGGATCACCGGCACCGTATAGTGCAAGACCGTGGCGACCTGGCTAAAATGCCTGCCCTGAGGTGTCACTTTGGTGATTTCCATGCCGTGCTCTTCCAAGAGCATCTGAATGCCCAGTTTTGTAGGATTGAAAAAGTGCCAGGGGAGATTGTGCAACGGAGCTGATTGGGGGGCGGTCAGATAGAGCATGCCACCCGGCTTCAAAACGCGGATGAGTTCTGCACACGTTTTCGAGGGCGATTTCACATGCTCCAAAACTTGCGTGCAAATTACGGCATCATAGCTCGCGTCCGCGAACGGCAAATCTGCAACATCTCCAACGTAATCGACACCAGGCCCTTCACAAACATCCAGAGTGTGGAGGGTTGCCTTGGTAGCCAACAACTCTTCGCGCATCACCTGCTCCTCGAGTCGCCCGGAACCGGCGTCCAGAACGAGCATGCCGGCGCGAAGAGATGAAATGGCCTCGTTACGAACGAATTCGCAGACGTGAAAACGTTCAATCTGCAGCCGTCGCCTAAGACTGGAAGGCAAAAAGACGCGCCCTAATGATAAGTTTTGCCGCGTTGGAGAAGAATTCATCGAAAGAAGCGATGCGCCATGAGTTGCGCCTGCTAGAAGCGTCTGGAGAAAATGGCAGTTGATGCGCGACCTGAATCAAAGTGCTTGGCGATTTTCTCAAGGCTCATGGGCATTATTAGTCGATCAAATGACTGAGCAGCCAATCAACCGCTCCATCATTGCATTGCAAGCTTCAAGTATGGGCGCCGGCAGCTCATCTGGCAGCGATCTGTCGCGTTCGATTCGTTGGGGAAAGCGCGCATACGCAGAGTCGAGATCAAGATGGATATGTGAACCAAACTTCTCGAGTGCTTTGACCGGTTGTTCTACGAGCGACCTGTAATTGACAGTGATCAGCTCGGGATGCTTCTGATCGAACAACAAAGAGTTTCGAGCGAGCCAGAACATCGCAAATGCCGCTGTGGGCGTTGTAACCAGCGTCCTGTGTTCGCGGACAAACTGCCGCATCTCCATACCCAAGCCTTCCGCCTTCCACGACTTGTCATTTAAGTCTAAAAGATCGCGCACGTATGATAACGGCTCGTATCGGTTTCTGTAGTAGGTCAAGTGAGACAGAATCACTTCGCGATAATGACGAAAGATCCAGATGCCCTTAGATTTCTGAAAACCGCTTAGCAGGGCCGTTGCCCGCTGACTGTCATGAAGCGGCTTGAGCAGAACCACCTGACTGCGCTGCTCTGAGAGAAGCCGGGCGATCACCTCATCCGGTTGAAGCCGAAGATAATGCAAATCTTCCACCGGCAATTGCCTGAAATACGGAGGATCCCCTTCCCCTTGGTCGTTCACCCGTGGATCAAATCCGATAAAATTACGCAGCATTGTCGTGCCTGATCGCTGACAACCAAACACCCAAACAATTCGCGGAGCTTCACAGGGATGAATCACGCCATGGCACCACGTTCGAGCCTTGTTGATTTTGTAAGACGAAATGGCTTTCCAATGCCAGTGACTGACCGTTGAGGATAAGAAGGACATTATATACAGGTTCCTGCTTGCAGAAATGAACAAAAGCTGGCCAATACGGCTTTAGAGCACAATGAACGCCACCCAATGAGTAACCAGCCTGTTCATGTATGTCTGGTGATACGCCAATTCTGGCCTACATTGGCCGGCGCCGCTGAACGCATGCGCCGCTATGCTCCAGGCCTGAGTCTACGGGAAGTGAAAATGGTCGTCGTTTGCTTCTGGCGGGATGGATTGTCCCGCACTGAGTGTTTGGAGGATGGGACGCAGATTGTGCGTGTTGAGAAGATTGGTACGCTCCAAGACGCGGACGCGGCTCTCTTCAAGCAAGCTGCCGTTTGCCTGCAGCAACTGCCTGAAGGACGTCGGGTTCTGCAGACGAACCTGCTGGGACCTCACACCGTGCACCACATTGCTCGCCTTGTAGCCAATGGCATCCCGGCAGTCTATTTGGGAACCATGAATGAAGTTGAGCCAGAAAAAAACTCCTTGATACGACGCTGGCTGCGCGCCTGGCGTTTGAGGCGGCTTTTCCACCCCTTTGCTGCAGCGGTTGTCGGCTCGGAATCGATGCGCCACTGGCTGCTTAACTCGGGGGTAGCTCCGGCCAAAGTGCATCAGATCGGTCATGGTGTGGATCTCGCCAGGTTCCATCCTTCCGCTGACTCGAGGGAGAAGAATGCTTTGCGGCGGCAATTCAACCTCCCCGAAACAGCCTGGATCGTGCTTTTCGTGGGCACCATGACAGAACGAAAAGGAGTGCATCTACTGGTCAACGCGTGGAACCAGATTCAACAAGCCAAACCGAATACGATGCTGGTCATGCTGGGAGCTTTTGACCGACCGACAGTAATGAAAAGCGAACAACGCGCGGAACTCCATCAATTCCAAGAACAACTGCGCCAGTCGATGGAACCTTTGATCAACTGCGGCACACTGATTCATCATGAACACACCCCGGACATCCAACACTGGATGCAGGTTGCGGACGCCTTGGTGTTGCCCTCCGCCAAAGAAGGTGTTCCCAATGTTGTTTTGGAAGCCATGGCTTGTAGCCTGCCCTGCGTTCTCACACGTTTCCAGGGATTCCCAGAGGACGAATTGGGCGAAGAAGGGGTTCACTATTTAATTACCGAACGATGCGTCACCGGACTGGCACAGGCACTGTTACAACTTCAGGAAAACCCAAGCCAAGGCGCCCAGATCGGAGCAGCCGCTTTTAAATGGGCGCGTTGCCATTTTGATTTAAATCTCACTTTGGATCGCTACGTGGATCTCTATCACAATCTGGTTCGCCCCGATTAACAAGAACGCAGAGTGCTTCAGCAAAGGCCGCCGCTGGATCACTCGGCAGTATCTGACTCAGATGCTCGCAAGCGTTCTTTCCCAGTGTCTGCCATTCGTCTCGGGCGGCCCAAGCCCGTTCGAGGGCTTCATCAATATGCCGCACTGAAGCCGCTTCAGCAACGAAGCCATCCACGCCGTCTCGAACCACCTCGGCGTGACCTGCAACATCAGTGACAAGCGCAGGACGCGCACACATCAGTGCCTCGATGAGAGACAAGGGCATGCCTTCATTGCGTGAAGGCTGGGCGATCATGTGATTAACACGCCATATATCCTCCACCGCCTCCACATGGCCCGGAAAGGATACTTTATCCTTCACGCCCAACATGGCGGCGAGACGCTCCAATCCATCTCGGTTCTCCCCTTCCCCATAGATGGACAAGGTCAAAGCGCGTTCGCGCCACCGAGGCGCTGACAATGCCCGAATTAACAAGTCGTGTCCCTTGGGACGCGTCTGAAGTCTTGCCACACAGGCCAGTCGCCAGCCATTCTGCATCCCCGGCCACGGCAATGGATTGCGTGCCACCTTGACAGGATTCCAAACCACCTGCCCCTGCGTCAGGCGTTCGCCGATCTGGCACTCAAAGTCCGTTTGGTTGCTCTTGGAAACCCAATAACTGGCCGCCACTTGACGAAAGACTCGTCGCAAGCGTGCGGCCACGTTGTCATTAGGCCAGTCACTAGAGATGATCCCATGGGTTACCACGGCAGTTCGCAATCCAGCAGCCTGTAACGCTTCAAGCCAGGGCAGGCATGAGTGATCGTTGCCTTGAGAAACGATCACCAAGTCGGGTTTGAGCGGGCCCGATGCTAGCTGCCCAACCAAGCGTCGTTCCGCCTTCCCTTGGGCAAAAAAAGGTCGCAACAGACGCCTCATTAGCCACGATAATGAGAGGCGCTTTACTGGCACCCCAAGTTGCACCAACTCCTTCACCCGCGCGGTATCCCAACGTCGCCAGCACACCGCAGCGGTCACGGCATGGCCATTTCGTGCCAGATGGGCTGCTGTTTGCAGCCAAAGGCTCTCAGCAGCGCCAATGCCATAGTGGCTGCTCAGAAACAGAATGCGCAGTTTGTGAGGTGAGCTCATCGTACCGCCTTCCATGCCGCCTGCAATGTTCGATGGTTCACAAGGCCTCGTGTGTTCTCGCGTTGGCGGCGCTGCTTGATACGCCATATGCTGAGGCCTCGCCGAATCGGTGCTGGCAAGAGTGAAGCAAGGTGTGAAACTGGGCGGATTGACTTCACGCTGCCGGTCTCATCCTTCTTTTCCCACCGTGCAGAATAGTCGCTCTGCTGTACTTCGGCGATGCTGGCACCTGCATGTTTCTGCGCCACAAACAACAAACTCAGACGACCGGGCGGGTTGAACTGAACTCTCCTGCCAACTTCCGCCGGATCACGCAGGCGGTAAAAAGACTCCTGACTGCCGTGCCTGACCAATGCGGCAAACCGAACCTGAAAACCGTGCTCTGACGCAAACGCGCGGAAGAACAATTCCGGACTGAACTGATAAAAGCCGTGTCCCATCCAATTGTTCACTGGACACATCGTGATGAACAATCCCCCTGGGCGTAACAAGTCAGCGCAATTACGAATGGCGGCAGGAAAATCAAAAACATGTTCCAGCGATCCACCATCAAACACCCAATCCCACTTTTCGCGCAAGTCGGCTGCCAAGGGATTATTGAGATCATGAACAAGCCCTGCTCCTTGATAAGCGGTGGCGTCCAGCGACTCAACTTGCTGGAACCCCATTCTTTGCAGCAAAGGCTCTGCATAAATGGTATCGCTAAACTCCGGATCAGCCAGATCGTCCAACTTGATCTGATAAGTCGTCGAAAGCTTGTTGGCCTGCTCGGCTGACAGCCGCAACCATTGTCTTCCCAGCATCAGAAAATCGGCTGCCTTTGGCTGGAGTTCGCGGCACAAAAGAAGAAGTTCAGCGCTGACTGCATTAATGGCCATGATCGATCAAATCTCAGGTGAAAAACGGGGAATGCGAAGTTGCTGACCGCCGGACAGCGGCAGAGCCGACAACGCGCGCCTGGTCGTGAAAGCCGCCTGAATGCCTGTCCGTCGGGCCACTTCAACGACTGCATTATTCCATCGACCATTCGGGTATGCCAACATTGTCGGCCGTCGACCCAGCAACTGTGCAAGAAACTGCTGACAGCTTTCAATCTGCTCTTCAAGTACGGCACCCTGACACTGTGACAGGAGGGCATGGTCTCTGGTATGATTGCCGATGACCACTTGTGGCTCGGCCGCGAATCGAGCCAGTTCAGCGACATTAAACGGGCGGTCTCCGTCGCCGCAAGGCTGCCAGCAGTCAGGGCCGAACCGATCGCTCAACTCCTGCTTAATTCGCTCTGGAGTCTCCAGCTTTAAATGCTTTCGCGTCATTGATAGCTCCTCTGCCGCAACGCCACGCTTACAACTCTCGCGGTGAAGCACATCCCACCAGAAACTTTGCTGCTCTTCAACCGGCTTGCTTGTGACAAAAAAAGCCGCTGACACCGCTTTACTGCGCAAGACCTGCAAAGCCAGTTGGTTGTTGGCATAACCATCGTCGAACGTCAGGAGAGCGTAACGCCCTGTTTTTGCAAGCTGTCCGCTGAGTTCTCGTGGATCAAGAAACTCTCTGCCCTCGGCCCTGACACGGTCGATGCACTCAGCGAGCTGGTCGGTCGAGTGCGCCAAAAGCGGATCCAGTGACTCAGGCGGTTCAGGACCTTCATGGAGAGCGTGAAAAAAAATGACTTTCAACGAACTGCCCTTGTCGAGCCTTCGCTGCTGAACAGACTCGATCAGTCGCTGAACACGGCGGAGTATTCTCATGTCCCTTGCACATGTTGCCGACGCTTACGCGCCAGCAAGATCACGTTATGAAAGTATCGGGGGGCGTTGGGCAACAAGCGTCCCAAGGCGATGCCCAGCAGGTTGATGGGAGCCACAAACAGTGATGTGGAAAAAATACGCACTGCTCGCCTTCCCCAAGGCAGCACGGTTCGGCTCAACCAAAGCGTGAACAGTTGCGTCAATGTCTCAATGTAAGTTGGCGTTTTAACAACTTCCTCAATATCGAATCCTGCCGCCTCTAGAAACCGGTTGAGTCCCACCGACGTGTAGCGAGCCATGTCATAGGGCATCTCCACCTCCTCCCAACCATAGGGATAAGTGATCAGAAGAGGCGCCCCAGGCTTGAGCACTCGTGCCAGCTCAATCAGCATGGCGCCGGGATCCGGCACTGATTGGAAAACTTCAGTGGAAAGCGCTCCGTCAAACTCGGCATCTGCAAAAGGCAACGTCGTGTCTCGAAAGTAAAAATCGGCCTTCTTCTTCTCCGACGCATGACCGCTCACTTCAATGTCCACGCCGACGTAGCTTTGAACTTTAAAAAGGCTCTCGTATGGCTTTTCACCACAGCCAAAATCAAGGATGCGGCCGCTGAAATGCTTTGCCATGCGCCCAACCTCGCGCATGAGACCACGGCGGATGATGAAGTCACGATTCACCAAAATGCCGGCACGGGATGGCAGGAATCGCTGCCGATCCAACCACGTTCTGAACCGGTTCAACAGACTCATTCGTTATTATCCTTCTCCATCTTTCTGCTGAGGCCACGCAGCCAGACACGCGAAATCAAATCCTCTCGTCTCAGGTAAGACTGCGCAATCCTGACAAACGATGGCATTTTCAATCGTTCACCGACCGCCAAACCGTCTCTGGCTTCGAAATACCTGGCAATCCCAAGTATCACCGGCATGGCCAGAAAGAGATGTCGATCCCATAAACGGGCCGCCACAGCATCCTTCTGGATGCCAGCAAAAGCTTTACGATTCAACATCCATGCGCGACGCTTTGCGTCACTCGAACGGTTTAATCGCATCTCTGTCTCTGTCAGACTGTGGGGATTGTATCGATATCGAATCAACGGCTCACTCAAAGCCGCCACCTTGTGCCGGCTCAACACACGTAACCAAAGATCATAATCCTCGCACCAATAGGGTGACTCCGGTGTAGACAGATCCTGATACCCTCCGATCCCGAGCACCTCATCACGCCGCATCAAAACCGAGGGATGGAGAACGCGCGGCGCCCGCAGCGTCGCGTGCAGAATGTCGAAGTAATCCGATGGAAACAGCGACCGGCGAGGAATCTCCCGCCCGTCCAAATCGATACTGATCCTTTCTGAACCGATGACAGCCAGTTCGGGATGTTTCTCCAAACAAGCAACCTGAGTTTCCAAGCGGTGCGGTAAACACAGATCATCCGCATCCATTCGCCCGATCAACGGCGAAGGAGCTTTCTCCAACAGGCGCTTGAGTGACAGTCCCAGAGAAAGCGGCTCACCGGCAAACATCTTTCCAGGCAGTCGTGCCGGAATCCACTCTCGTAGCACTTCCAAACTGCCGTCCGTCGAGCCGTTGTCCCAAACATAGACCTGATGATCTTGAAAAGTCTGCTTGCTGAGGGACTCCAGGGCTGCCGGCAAAAACGGCATGCCATTGAGCACAGGCATGATCCATGTGACAAGAGGAACAGACATGTTACCAGCCTTGTGTCATTTGTTTACTGGGCAGCCATCTCTTCCGGCAGCCACCGAGGCACA
This sequence comes from Prosthecobacter sp., assembly GCA_041395065.1. Taxonomy (GTDB): domain Bacteria; phylum Verrucomicrobiota; class Verrucomicrobiia; order Verrucomicrobiales; family Verrucomicrobiaceae; genus Prosthecobacter. Next base: position 167,327 of record JAWLBG010000003.1, read on the forward strand.
CGCACCGGCTTTTCGGCCCGCCAGTTTGCAGGTCGCATTACTCGAGCGCACAACAGAATAGGCTGCATAGGATCGTGAGTATCTAACTCCCTGGGTTTCAATGACTCCGCAGGCAGATTCATTAGCCACGCAACACGAGCAAACACATTCCCATAGCTCTTGATCTGATAGTCGTGCGGTTCGAGAGCCAGATCCGCAAATAGTCGCTGCACTTGCAAGGGGGTAAACCACCAGAACTGGTGGAGACGCGAGCCTGTTCCCATGTCCATTCCATGGGCCAAAACGCCCGTGACACAGATGAAGTTGACCAACAGCACACCGCCAGGTTTCAGCAGTCGGATGGAGTGATAAAGTGCTGATGGCACATCGTGGATGATGTGCGTGGTGAACTGGTTGACAAAGCAGTCAAATTGACTGCCCTCCAAATGATCTGCGGTCATCAGGTCTGCCACCAGAGTTACTTCCGGGCTATGTGCCGTGAGATCGATGGCATCTGCCCGAATGATCGCACTCCCCCCAAAACGCCGAATGTTGCTCGTTGTACCGATCTCCAAACCACGACCCCGAATGTCAGCAGTACATTGCCTCAAGTAATCATGCCAATAGGCACGCACGATCGGTGTGCCAAGGCTTGGGAAAAGTTCGTCCCCCATCGACTTGCGACTGCCAAAAGGTCGCAAACGCCGCAGCAATGGCATCAGCAGCCTCGAAAGCAGAGGCAGCCCCCACAGGCGGAAGGAATGTTTGTAACACTTTTGCCAGAAACCAGCAGCGATCATGCAGACTTCTTTTGAATGATAACCACCAGCCATTCCCCGTCGCTCTCCTGCCGCATTTCACAACGCACTTCGGCAACCCCGACCAGCGCCTGATTCACATTCATCTCAGCGTTCCGCGAACTTATGGTAAAATCTCCAGCGGCGGAAATGGAAAAGTTCCACTGATGCAGGCCATGCCAGTCTTCATTGATTCCCTCATTGGGCCGATGTTTCAGATACACGTAGCCTCCTGGCTTGACCACACTTAGCATCTGCACAACAGCGAAAAAGGGATCTAGGCCGTGGTCTAGGCAGTTGCGTGCATGAGCCAAATCAAAAGACTCCTTCGGCAATAAATCAGGCACATCTTCAGCCTTCCCCAGCTGGGTGCGAACCGGTGGCTGCAAGCCATGCTTTTTCAGCAGCTTGTCATACTCAGCCGCCAAGGGGTCGAGCGCCGTGAGTTGCACGGTCATTCCTCCCATGCGCTTGCCTACCACAGACAACGGCCCAGCCCCCACGTCCACAATCTTGGGCGGTTCACCTGCCACCAAGGCAGCCGACAAGAGGCCGGCAAGTTCCGCATCCAACTCGAGTTCCGGACTCATCCGCCGCTCAAACTCATCCCGCCAGCGCAAGCCCCGCGTCTTCAGATAGCGGTCCCAAAAGGCTCTTTCTGATTTCTGACCTGATTGCCAGCGAAAGCTCTGTATCAAGCGCCGCCACCAAGGGTTTGGAAAGAATGTTTGAGGTTTTGATGTCATGGTAGGTCTATAGAAAAATTCAAATGGCTGGAACGACACGCTTTGATGATTTTGCCAGAGCAGGGAACCATCGACCACGCAACCTAAGGGCAGGGCGCTCGACAACTTCCGCCATCAACCGCCCCAGAGCCAGTGAACCGACAACGCCCATAACCAGCGTAAACCACCAGCGTCCGGCCCCGAGCAATTGTTTCTCGATAAATGGCTGTAGGAATCTTAACCAGGGCATGTGCCAGAGATAAATGCTGTAAGAATATCGCCCCACAACCGCCAGAGAGTTAATCATCAAGTTCTTTCCCAATGCAGGACGTCCCACACCCACAAGCAACAAAAGCGCCGCAACTCCTCCGGTGATGTTCATCCCGGCAAAAGCCGCCCATGCCTGATTTCTGTCGATATCTCTGTAAACCAACCACCAAGCGGCCATCGCAATAACCAGCCCCAGGCGCAGCCCTACTCTGGCTTGAATCTTTGTATGCCAGGCATGCCTTCGACAACCCCACGCCAGCAGCACGCCCAAAAACAACCCATCGATGCGGGCATGCGTCATCATAAACACAGCTTCAGGCTTTTCAGGAAACATGAAGTAGGCCAGCACACGAGCCACTAGACAACCTAACGAGAGCAGCACAAAGACTTTGACCACCCGTCCGCCCGCCGCCGCCTGCCCCCGCCCAGGATGTTGTCTTGACTGCCACATGAACAACCCTGCCAACAACAGGTAAAAGTGCTCCTCCACCGCCAGAGTCCAGTGCGGGTCACTCAGTCTGCCCACATAGTTCTGCAGGAACAACAACTCGCCAGTGAGACGCTCCAATGGCACTCCATGACCTTTCCATATTCGCACCGCCACAATGAACGCCAGAACCACCCAAAAGGGCGGATAAATTTTGAAGCCGCGACGGATGAGAAACCTTCCAGGCTTCACGGTTCCAGTCTGTTCCCACTCCCGGAACAGTAGCCCCGAGACCAAAAAGCCACTGAGGACGAAAAACAGATCCACTCCCGCCCGGCCACCAACAACAACAAAGAAGTTCATGCCGTCCAACACCGCCTGGGGCGTGAAAGGCCCAGGCTCCAGATGCGCTATGACCACCATTAGCACAGCAACCCCGCGCAAAACATCAAGCCACGGATCTCGAAAATTCATGCTGAAGGGAGGGTGCCTTTCGTCCTTGGAACAAGTGACGCTCGTTGGATATGAGCAGCCAATGTTACGGCCGGATTCTCATTCCAAAGCTCTTTGATTCGGAGATGGGCAGAAACACCCATCTGCTGCCATTCATCGCGCCTCTGCCATGCGCGCTCCATGGTCCGCTCCAAGCAGCAAAGAGCCGGAGCCTCCGCAATAAAACCCGTCATCCCCTCCTCCACAAGTTCCGCGTTGCCACCAATGTCTGTCACTATTGCCGGACGCCCCGCCCCCATCGCTTCGATTAGTGCCAAAGGCAGTCCTTCCGCACGCGAGGGCAGCACTGCCAAATGATGGTGCCGCCAGATCGACTCCAAGTTATTCTCGTGGCCACGGAAATAGACCCGGTCTCCGAGATCGAGCAGTTGAGCCATTTCACGAATCCCCTGCTCGTGCCTGCCATGGCCATAGAGATTCAACTCCACCGGTCTGTTTCGCCACTCCGGCTTCGCCAGCAAATGCAAGAGCAAGTCATGCCCCTTGTCCTGAACCTCCAAACGAGCAGGCATCGCGAATCGCCAGGTGTCGTTGACCGGCCATGGCATTGGCCCGTCGGGCAGTAATTGACAGGGATTCCGGACAAAGACCGCATTCGCTAGCCGTTGTGCTGTCATCCGTTCCACCAGTTCCAGGTTCCGCTGTGAGACAAAGATGTTCACCTGAGCTTCGGCATACATGGCCTTGCAGGCTTCACGAACCGAATCGGACGGCCATTGTGAATCATCCGCCAGTTGCACCAACATCCCATAGGGCACTCCCATCTTGCGGCAGGCGGTAGCGTAGGGGGCCCCATCCAGATGACCGCAGTTGATCAATATGAAATCTGGAGACGCGCGTTGAAGCTTTTTCGTGAACAGCCCCTCCAGCGTGTCGTCGTTGGACATGAGGCGATTCCAAACTCTTCTGGCAAGTCCTTCCACCCCATTTCCCCGCGCTGGCAAACAGGCCACAGAACTGGCAAGATCTGACCAAGGCAGTGATTCCACGTCAAAGGGCGGCTGCACATGATGCAGCACCGTCAATTCATGTCCTGCGGCGTGCAGCAGATGCGCCGTCTGGAGCCAGCGACTCCCGACCCACCCTGCCCTGCGCGGTGGAGTGAAATCGAAGCCAAAATGTTTTTTTCCCATTGACGAAAATCCAGTCAGATTGCCCGAGCAACGCAGCCCAACCCAATATAGAGGCGGTGCTTTGACAAGTCTTTAACCACCACACGATGGTTCGCGAACACCGTGTCGCACCAGCGATGCCAGCCTGCCCGGCGGCGACCTCCCAGCACCCAGCGCAGAGGGAAAAGCATGATGCCATGCCGACTCTTGACCGAAACGCGTGGAAAATCTTGCTCGAGCAAGAACATCACCGCGCGCGGTCCAGTAGTGAGTTTCGACATGCGCTCGATCTCAAAACCATGCCGGTTGACTAGTCGAGATAAGCCAGCATCGGTCCAGCGCTGAAAGTCGTACGGACAGCCATGATCCTCAAAAACCCCGTGGGTAGTGAGCAGCAGCCTGCCCCCTGCACGTAGCACCCGACGTGCCTCACGCAGGTACTCACCAGGTTCGGTCACATGTTCCAGTACCTGGCTTGAAAGCACCAGATCAAACGAACCTCCGGCTACAGGCAGTGGTTCCTGAACATCACCAAGCTTGATCTCGTAGTCGATTCCTTCGCTGCCCGACAGATCAGCCCGATAATACTGGGCATTGGGGAACAAGCCGCGATAAGGCGAACCTCCACACCCAAAGTCTAGCACATCGAGCGCACGTTCATCCGCCACACTGGACATCGCGTGTCTAAGATCACTCAAGTGCAAGTACATGGAATCACCTGGCGCAGGATCAAGACGTTCACGTATATAGGGATCTGCGCTGATGAGAGTGGCGACGGCAACGGACACGACGGAAATGATGAAAACTAAGCGCGGTGCAGGACCGCTATGAGAGAATGCGCCCGCCGGATCCAAGGCACCCCAATCATATGCAACAATTGAAACAATAGCGCCCCAGAGCGACCTTTGGGGAAACTGGGAGTGCCGTTCAGACAGCGACGGCCTTCGCGACTCAATGTCCCGTTAAACCGTCGCCAAGAATTCGGTTCGTGGTCGATACTGCCGAGTTGAAAGCCGATTTTTTGTGCCAACACCTTCATTGCCTTTGCAGACCAGAGCGTAAAATGGTGTGGGGGCCAGCATAAAGGCTCTTCACTGCGTCCCAGCATAGTGTCATGAGCTGGCACTGACAGAATCAATTTTTCGGGATGAAATTGCTGCATCTGAGCCTTTAGCCAAGCAACAGGCTCACGGACATGTTCTAAGGTTTGCAGGGAGACCAACACCTCGACTTGTCTGCCAACAATCGCAGACGAATCTGGACGATGCACATCCAAGCCTTTGGCTTGGGCCTTGGCAATGGCGTCTTCGTTCAAATCCGTGCCTATTGCTTTCAGCCCGGAGGATTGGATCTCGCGTACCAACCACCCATCCCCGCAACCAACATCGACAACCGTCTTCGTCCCAAATTCCCTCAGTATCCTCAATGCTGCCATTTTGTCCCACGAGGCCGGATTGTAGTAGTCTGGAAAGGATGACAAATGCTCATAGAAATCTGAATCCCCCAACCTGCAGGGCGAGTACCAGCGCAGTCCAGATGTCGCGGCAAAATATTCGGTGATCGGCTTTCGGAAGTATTTCTCACGCAGCGTGTTGGTCAATGGAAAGCGGCAATGCGTCGCATATGCATCGAACAATTCTTCAGGCTGACGCGTCCTCAACGCTCTGCCAGAAACACCTGTCAGTGGGCAATGGACTGTGGTTTCCGCTACGGTCATGAGTTTGACAAAGGACGATGATGAGCCTCTGCTTTGATCCAATGAGCTTGATAGCCCTCGTTCTAGCAGACGTTTGATTGCACAACAGAAACAGAAATCTTAAAATGTCTCTCGACAGTCTTGCCAACAGATCGAAATCATCGAGCAAAATACCCCCCCGAACAACACAATAATCGTAAGACTTACCCGGAAAGAGCATGCCACAGCAATGCCTGTCAGCGCCGATATGAGACAGCGACATTTGTCAAGATTAGTTATAAAGCTCTATTTTCCAATCCCAAGTTTCAAGATACTTGCAAGCACCATCCTTCCAAGGCCTGTCACGGTGCATGCCATGCATCACCACTTCAAAAGGACAGATGCTCTCCACCGACTCAATAGTCGACTTGGAAAAGGCATCGGCAAGGTATGTATTAATCGTGTACTTGCCCATATACAATCGTGGCTCCGGCAAGGTGCACTCCAAGTTGAAGACTCCATAAGATCGTAGCATTGGCGTTTCCGAATCATACACCCAGGCATGGACAACTGGTTGCTGGAGTGAATCCAAGATTTGAAACGAAAACGAGGCGTTCTGCAGCGGGTTCTTGACGCGAATTTCAAAAATAAAACGCAGTGGCTGTCCCCATACATGAGTCCCCCCGGGTTCAGAAGTCAATACATCCGCCTTGATGACTTGGGCCGCAGCAATGGCCGCCTTGTCCATTACATATGTCGTCCCAGACACAGCCTCCCCCTCCAAGTATGCCGAAATGGCCTGACGAGGATCTCCCTGGAACGCACATCTGCCTTGATGTATCATTAGACAACGAGTCGTCAGCGTGGAAACGGCCTGCATGTTGTGACTGACAAACAACACGGTCCGCCCGTCCTGTGTCACCTCACCCATTTTCCCCAAGCACTTCTTTTGAAACTCCATGTCGCCGACCGCCAGCACTTCATCAACGATTAAAATTTCCGTGCGGAGGTGTGCGGCGACGGCAAAGGCCAGACGGACATACATGCCGCTGCTGTAATGCTTCACCGGCGTATCAAGAAAATTCGCAACCGCGGCGAATTCGACGATTTCATCGAATCTGGCGCGAATTTCCTGACGGCTCATGCCAAGAATCGCCCCATTGAGAAAAATATTCTCCCGGCCTGTCAATTCGGGATGAAAGCCTGTACCAACCTCCAGCAAAGAACCCACCCTTCCCTTTAAACGCACCTCTCCCCGCGTTGGTTCAGTGATGCGCGAGAGCACTTTGAGCAGTGTGCTTTTCCCTGCGCCATTACGACCGATGATCCCAAGCACCTCACCTCGTTTCACCTCGAATCCGACATCCTTTAAAGCCCAGAATTGTTCGATCCTGCGCTTGGCCTTGTGTTTCCGTCGCAACATACGCATTGGCAACGCAGCCGCATTCTGAATGCGCTCACTCAGCGTGTTGGGCTGTCCGGTAGCGCCTTTCTCGATATGACCAATCTGATAGCACTTGCCCAGTCCCTCCACGCTGATGACCACATCCTTGCTCATATCACATCTGCAAAAGTTCGCTCGGTGCAGCGGAAATACCACAGTCCCACGACAGTCAGCAACAGAGTGATGCCCATGGAGATCAAGAAACCCGGCAAATGCAAAGGCGTGCCTCCATGAACCGCCCAACGAAAACCATCAATCACCCCCACCATGGGATTGCAGGAATAAAGTAAGCGCCATTTCTCGGGAATGGCGCTTGAACTGTACCCAACAGGGCAGACAAACGTCCCAATCTGCACTAAAAAAGGCACCACATGTTTAAAGTCCCGGAATTTCACCATCATCGCGGCAATGAGGACGCTCGGTCCCAGAGAAGCCAAGAGCGCATAAAGTGCGAGCAAAGGGAGCGTCGCCAAGCGCATGGTGGGCATCACGCCGTACCATGCGGCCACCAAGACCATCAAAGTAAAGGTGAACAGAAAATCCACAAATGCCACGCCTAAGGTACTGCAAGGGATAATGAGTCGGGGGAAGTAAACCTTTGAAATCAAATTCGAGTTTGTCACCAGACTTTGAGTCGCTCCCAAAACCGACCCGCTAAACAATTGCCAAGGCACCATCCCTGCCAGAACCATAACTGGGTAAGGCACGCCATCTGAAGGAAACTTCCCCAATCTGCTGAACAAAACGGTGAACACGATGGTATTCAACAGCGGGCGCAGCAGTGCCCACGCACCGCCGGCAATCGTCTGCTTATAGCGCACCAAGATGTCCCGCCAGGCTAGAAAATACAACAACTCGCGATAGCGCCACAGGTCACGCCAGTAATGCATTTCATGCTGCCCTGCCTGGATAAGAATCTCTGTCTCGCAATTCGTCGCTTTCATCATAAAAATTGAATCATAAGAGTCTCCCCTCTGGCATCGAGACGGAAGTGCAGCCCATGAATGGCATTGAACAATGCATTGGCGCAACCCGGGTGACACCGGTCATGCAGTTCCACCACGATGAGTTTCACATGTGGAAGCCACCTTTCTGCATGCATCTCGAAAAGAATTTTTTCCGCGCCTTCAATATCGAGTTTCAGTAGATCAATGGTGCCACCGCACTGCTTCAGAATCGACTCCATGGTGACGGTTTGAGCTGTCGCCTGTCCTTGTCCGGGATTCTCCATGCACTCAAATGACCAAGGCTCCTCAGACCCATTGACCAACCCTACCACAGTGTCCACCGGCCAAATGGCTGCGTGACGTAGATAGACCCTTTCTTTTCCTTCACAATTTAGCTTGAGCATCTTAAAATTTTCTTGCTCTGGTTCAATAGCGTGAACCACGGCGTCAGGATACTTATTGTGAAAGTACCTGGCGGTTAGCCCTATATTCGCACCACCGTCCACGATAACCTTGGGATCAATCCCGTATGGAAGTTTGTACTCCTCCGTCAGAAACACCTGATCGAGAACTCGAATATCTGATGTGGATGGCCTTAGCCACAAGGGGCTGGACAAGTGATGCAACTGAACCTTGTGAATCATGTCCCGTTTGAACCTTCCAAATGCCAAACGCGCAGATTGAACAGTGGACATAACCTGTCGATACCGGAAAAAGTTTTCACGGCGGTAACGAGCCGTGGCAATATTAGAACTCATGTGATGCGCAAGCTATCGGGAAACCTCCCATCGGGGTTTAAGAAGGAGCACTCCGTAATTGGAAGCAGGCGCTTTTCCAGAGGCAAAAACATCGTGCTCTTCTACTTCCAACCGCAGATAGCCTGAGACGCAGTCAAGGTCCACGTTCTCATCGGCCAACCAGACATCAATCGTGTAGATGCCCTGCACGAGAGGCAGTTCGGGGATAAATCCACGAAAAGTTCCCACCGTCCATAAACCTCCCTCTGGCACGAAGCCAGTAATTCGCATGTTGATATTGGCAAGGACTCCGTGAAATGGATGCTGCACAACAATCCCCATGTTGGGGCTCCGCAGAGGCGTCTCAGAACTAAATTTCATTTCGACCCCGAACCCTCCGCCCAGCGGGATCGCACCACAAGCCTCTCCTTTCATAGAAAGAAGCGAGAGTGCGCTAATCAATGGCCGACACCAAGACGCTCGATAGGTGCCAATATCTTGATTCCCGCCATCACGCCCACTATTGTTGTGCAGATAGCGACTGATGGCCTCTTCTGTCTCGCCGGAGTAAACCAGACCGCCCCGATCCAACAACAAGCAGGTTCTTGTTAAATTACGGATCGCGGCCATGCTATGACTGACAAAAATTACTGTTCTGCCACCTCGTGCAACCCCTTCCATCTTGCCAAGGCATTTGCGCTGAAACTCCAAGTCACCAACGGCAAGAACTTCATCAACGATCAAAATCTCAGGCTCCAGATGGGCCGCCACCGCAAACGCCAGACGCACATACATACCGCTGCTGTAGCGTTTCACCGGAGTGTCGAGAAATTTTGTGACTCCGGAGAAATCCACAATTTCATCAAACCGACCGCATATCTCAGCACGGCTCATTCCAAGAATTGATCCGTTCAAATAGATGTTTTCGCGTCCAGTAAGTTCCGGGTGCATCCCACTTCCGACTTCGAGAAGGGAGGCAACACGGCCTCTTATGCGTACCGTTCCTCTAGAAGGCTCGGTGATTCGAGAGAGGATTTTGAGCAAGGTAGATTTGCCTGCTCCATTTCGGCCAATGATTCCCAAGGCTTCCCCCTCGTTGACTTTAAAAGTAACGTCCCGCAATGCCCAATAATCCTCTGTGAAATCAGATTTATGATCTTTCTGGAACCACTTCGATGGTGAGGTTATGAATTGTTGAACCCTTTCACTCAAAGTGTCCAACTGACGTACTTGCCTCCCACTTGCTTGATGAGCAATTCGGAAGCACTTCCCTAGATGTTCTACATTGATGACGCTATTATAAGTCATGTCACTTCAACGAAACATTGCCCCATCAGGCACCAAGGCATAGGCGTGACTTGGATGAGGTTCATGTATTTATGTCGCCGACATTAAAGTCGAGGATGCATTTTGCCAATAACTTCAGGCACACCTCCAATGAGTGCAGATCCATGCGCAACTCGAGTTCGGGTTTCTGTGGCAACTCGTAGGGTGAGTCAATCCCCGTGAAACCTTTTATTTTTCCCTGGCGGGCTTTGCGATAGAGCCCTTTCGGGTCACGGTTCTCGCACACCGCCAGCGGGGCATTGACATAAATTTCAAAGAAACTCACCCCCTTTTTTTTACAGGATTCACGCACGAACTGTCGGTCGGCAGTAAAAGGAGAAATGAGAGCGCAGATGACGATGAGTCCAGCTTCAGCCATGAGGCAGGCGACTTCACCTGCGCGGCGAATATTCTCCGCGCGATCAGCAGCGCTAAAGCCGAGATCCCTGCACAGACCATGACGCAAGTTGTCCCATCCAACACAAAACTGGCACGGCCGCAGTCTATGAAGATAAACATCAAGACCTGCTGCCAAAGTGGATTTGCCGGAGCCTGACAAGCCAGTGAACCAGACTAGTCCACCACGCTGCCCCAACAGCCGCCACCGGTCTTCTCGAGACATCCGAATGAGACCAAGTGATATTGCCGCCACCATCTGTCGGCAAGCTGCCGCCCTCGGTCGGGGGACCGTTGGCATTTAGTAGGGAGGTTATCGCTTCGCTCATCGGGCTGATGCGTTTATATTACTGCTGTGCAGCTAGAGAAAGTGATCCAACAACTTGCTGGAAAGAATATCGTCAAGTTTCTGATGCAGGCCGCGTGCCGATCTCAGTCTTTTATGAATTTCCTGGATCTCCGTTGAAGGATAGGGTTCGGGCTAGAGCGGATCGACCACGGCCCTCATCTATTCCAGATGGCTCTGCCTTCAAGGTTCGGGTGATCTGTGCGCCTGCTGAACGGAGTTTCTGCTGAAGACTCGGAAGCAAACTGCTTTTGATGATCATGCTGAAGCGCATTCCTGCAATCGAAACTGATGTCACTGCGTACCACCTTTCGAGTAGCGCACCGTCGTGCTTGCACTGGCCTTGCTGATCGATCCGAAATCCGCTCCAGACTCAGTGGGAACGAATGCAGGTATATCATGGCAACCATGCGACCGATGAGTTGGCCAGAGATGCTGGTCGTATTTTCTCCAGCATCGCAATTGCAACAGGCGTGCTTCACAGAGGAGTTTGAGGCGCACGGCGTAGCATCGTTTAAGCAAAATCGATAAGTGGCCCATGTCAGCGCTTCTGCAAGCGTCTTTGCCGAGAGAATTAATTGAGTTCTTTGGCTAATTTCATTATTTTAACTTAAAAATATACTCATGCGATTTTTAGACTGCTAGAGGTGATGCGCCATTTCTGAATGATACATTGCTTTTGAGGGGAGTAGATTTATCTCTATACACCGCCCTGCCCTTACCGAGGGGTGCTTTTCCAGAAATCCTATTTATTATTGTTTTTATGTTTGGAATGATCAACGAGCGAATTCGATGGTTGACACTGCCGACAACACTTGGGCTAAAACTCATAGCCAAAGAGATCGAGGTCTCTTCGGAACAGTTTCTCGACGATTGACCGCGTCTCATCGTTGTAGTATTCGCGGTACGGTCGGTGATCTGTTTTATTTTTGTGTGGAATTTTCTCGCTGATGCCAATGATTTGGCAGATCTTGCGGAAATCTTCATTCACGTTTTCGTGGCGACCCACAAAGTCCGCAATGAGCTTCCCGTTTCGATCGGTCAGCCAGTCTACCATGGGATTGCATTGATTGAGGCCCTTATAATTATAGAGCCCGACCGGTGGATGCTCTTGGCGATCCACTTTCCGACAAAAATCCTCGAAAGTCAGCGCCACAGAGACTTCCTCGCACTTAATTTTCTTCAGGTAGAAAAAAAGCGACACCATCCGGTCAAAGGGGTTGCGTACAAAACCAAACTTGAACGCATTATCGAAGTATCGCCGCGTGACCACACCGCGCTCAATGAGTTGCAGCACATCGACGTGGCCAAAAGTAATGATGCCCCGATTAGAGAATGGAACCATCGGCATCAGCCATCGCTCCTGCACGCAATTGTATTTGACCAAAGCTCTATAAACACTCGTCCCAGCACACTTAGGAACCCACAGGAACAGCACGTCACGCTTACGTCCGGTCAGCAATTTGAACAGGGGTTCTGGGAATCGCAAACGGAATTGGCGCCATGTCTGAGCTAGTTTCATTCAGTCTTTCTGCCCGCTAGGGATTTGCATTTTTGAGTTAGCCTTGGATGTGAAGGCTCCATGTAATTCTAAGTATTGATATTACATTTATTGTTTAATTTGCCATCAAATACGTTCACGCGCGAACTGTCGGTCGGCAGTAAAGGAGAAATGAGAGCGCAGATGACGATGAGTCCAGCTTCAGCCATGAGGCAGGCGACTTCACCTGCGCGACGAATATTCTCCGCGCGATCAGCAGCGCTAAAGCCGAGATCCCTGCACAGACCATGACGCAAGTTGTCCCCATCCAACACAAAACTGGCACGACGCAGTCTATGAAGATAAACATCAAGACCTGCTGCCAAAGTGGATTTGCCGGAGCCTGACAAGCCAGTGAACCAGACTAGTCCACCACGCTGCCCCAACAGCCGCCACCGGTCTTCTCGAGACACATCCGAATGAGACCAAGTGATATTGCCGCCATCTGTCGGCAAGCTGCCGCCTCGGTCGGGGACCGTTGGCATTTAGTAGGGAGGTTATCGCTTCGCCCATCGGGGTGACGCGTTTGAATTGCTGCGGCGCAGCTACAGAAAATGGTCCAGCAACTTGCTGGAAAGAATACCGTCAAGTTTCTGATGCAGGGCACGTGCGGCACGCAATCGTCTGCGAATCTCTTGAAACTCAGCCGAAGAAAAGGCTGGTGGAGCGGATTGACTGCGGCCCTCGCTTGTTTCTGAAGTGCCCGCCTCCAAGGTTCGGGTGATTTGCGCGCCGGCTGAACGGAGCTTCTGTCGAAGACTTGGAAGAAGACCGTTTTTGATGATGCGGCTGAAGCGCGTCTCGACCTGGTAAAAATCCCGCCTGTCTCCCGCAATCGAAACTAATGTCACAGCGTGCCACTTCTCGAGTTGGCGTACCGTGGTGCTAGCACTGGCCTTGCTGATGTGCAACCGATCCGCAATCTGCTCCAAACTCAGAGGGCGCGGTTGCAGGTATATCAGGGCAAACATGCGACCAATGAGCCGGCCAAGGCCAAAGCCATGAGTTGTGTTTCCTCCAGCCTCGACAAAACGGCGCACTTCGCGATTCCAGACAGTTGCGCTGCACACAGGAGTTTGAGAAGCACGTCGGATCATCGTTCAATAAAAACTGAACGATAGGTTGCACACGTTCGTGCTTCCGCAAGCGTCTTTGCCGAGGGAGTGAGCTTAGTTTCCTGGTCCATAGCGCTCCCTTTACCGGGTATGCCTACACTTCCGATCCACAAGAATTCAGGCACAACCACCTCCTATGGAGTATAAAAAAAACACCGCATCGTTTCCGAATGCGGTATCGTTTTTCAAAGCGGAGAATCAAGCAATAATCATCACTACTTACCACCTCCAGTGACCGTCCACACAGGCGTGCGATCTATGTTTGGTTTGGGCTTCCCAAAAGTGCCAACGCTAATCAGTTGGCGGTCCCAAATGGCAGGCTCTCCAAACCACTTGCCAAAACCTCGCTTATTCGAGTCGTCGAGTTCAAGTGTTACTATGAGCGCACCACCGGGTTGCGTAGGACTCATCGCTTCCACGAAAACACGCTCCGGCGGGACACTGGAGGCCCACTGCCATTCAACTCTGCGACGGGTAGGATCTGAGGAATCCAAAAGAAGGTGCCTGCGAGTGCTATCGAGCCAGACCAGAACACGCCCACACGTGGCGGTTTCATCTTCAAAACTCGCAAATCGCCCCTTTTTATCACCAAGATTCACCCCCTTGACGTCAAGAACACTTACCAACTTGTAGAAATCCATTTTTACCTTCGGCTCTCCCACTTGGCGCTGCCGGTAGGCATTCGGCTGACAGGTCAGAATTAACTTGGTCATCTCGCCCGCGCCAATGATCAGCCCGTGAGGATTGCGCTTGGGCTCGTTGCCCATACCAGCATCAACCTCATCAATTTTCCCGCTAAAATTGACATCCCCTTGAATTTGCACACGACCGAGAGGGTTGGATTGATTGCTCCATCCACCAAGTCCCCAGCCTACATAGCTAGGTCCCCAGCCTCCACCCCAACTTGACCCCCATCCACCACCAGAGAATCCGATTGGCCCAATTGGACCCCATTGGGCGTTTGCTTTTTGAGCACCGAAACCTGCAAGAAGGAAGGAGATGAGGGTGAGAAAAAAAGTAGACCGCTTCATAATTTAAGTATAATTCATCAACTCATCTAGGCAAGCTTAGATTATGCATCAATTTCTAATTATGCCAAATTTTTTTCGACTTTTGTGTTCTTCGCACGCCTCGTCCCTCGATCCGCTAGCGATCAGAATGGTCGCGGCCTTTTCTCCTGATAGCAGGAAGTTGTCACATGCAGTTCTAAATCCTTGATGGCAACGGTTCCTCGCGCATATCCACGTGGTTCTGCCGAGCAACACTTGCATGCATCAATCGACCACCTGTCTACCCTCTAAATATGCACGATTCATACGGTGGCGTTGGCCTGCTGCACTCGTGCTGTTCTGGGCCGTTGGCGTGATCTTTCTCAACTGGAGCGGCATGAGTTCCGATCTCGGGGGTGATCCTGATGAGGCAGCGCATGCCGTCACTTCTCTAATGGTGAGGGATTATCTCGCCGCGGGTTTTGGGCGAAATCCATTGGCCTTCGCCAAGACCTATTACGAGGATTTTCCACGCATCGCCCTTGGGCACTACCCTCCGCTATACTATATGGTCGCCGGTTCGGTGCTTTTGCCACGGGTGTCGATCCAGACTCTTTTTATCTTGCAGGCTTTGACGCACGCAGCCTTGGCGACACTAACGATTTCTTTTGTCAGGCGGCAGATGAGTCCGTGGCTCACAGCGGCTACCGGCATTGGAACTTTCGTTTTGCCAGTTGGTCTGAAACTGGCACAGCATGTGATGTCTGACACTCTGCTGGCATTTTTTTGCCTTTGGTCGGCTGTTGCATGGGCGAATTATCTTCGAACTCCGACACGGCACATGGCCCTGCTATGGGGCTGCATCGCTGCCGCTGCCATCCTCACCAAGGGTTCGGGCATGGGCCTTTGTCTTCTGCCGCCAACCGCCACCCTGCTTTCCGGCAAGTGGCGGCTCATTTTCACCGGATCGTGGTGGTGTGCAGCGCTACCGGTGGCCATGTTGGCAGGGCCTTGGATGCTTTATTCCACGAGCATCTCGCGAGAGGGTATGACAATGCTTACCCCCTCCCAGTATTTCATCGAGGCAGTTCCCTTTTATGTTGGTGCAATGCCACACGTGTTTGGCTGGGCCATGACCATTCTCTCGTTGCTAGGGATCTGGGCGGGTCTGACATCGCACCTGAGATGCAAGAGTCTGAGCAACGAGGCGGCCTCGCTTGCCGGGATGGCCTTGGGGATGAGCGCCGTGCTGCTGCTGGTGCCAGTGGGCCTAATCAGCCGTTACATGCTCACCTTGGCTCCCGTGGTAATGATTACCGCCGCCTACGGTTTGGAGGCTGTGCCCTGGCGAACGTCCGCCCCGGTCAGCAAAGCCATCCTACTCCTTGTCTTGATCGGTGTTTTCATCTTCAACAGCGGTTTGCCCGTCAAGGAGGTTCATGGTTTTACCCAGGCAGTGACGAATTCCGGCCTGCCGGTCGCAGGAAGCACAAAACAAAACTGGCTGATTGCCTCTGATCCGCGCGGTGAAGGAGCGATCATTGCTGCGGCGGCGTTCAACTGCCCGCAACGATCCCCTTCCCCCCTGCGAGTCTACCGCGGCAGCAAGGAACTGGCCTCAAGCGACTGGATGGGGCGTGATTATCGGTCCCCGTTCGCAGATGCATCCGCCATGCTGCAACATCTCGACAAACTGAAGGTCAGCCGCGTATTTGTGGACATGTCTGTGCCCGCGGCGAAACGCCTGCCGCATGAGCAACTGCTCTACGCTGCCATGCAGTCGGCAGATGACCGTTGGGCGCTTGACTTTGAGCAGCCCATCACCCGCCGACCAAGTGAAGCGGGTGTGTTGCGTGTGTATCAGCGAATCCCGCCAGCCAGCTTTGCGCCTCCTAATTGATCTTCCCCGGTCTGACGGCGTTGTTTGACTGCAGAGACTCCTGCACGAAAGGTCAGGCTCACTTTTACCCGCTCATTTCCCCACATGAATGTTTCAGTTTTTGGACTCGGCTACGTCGGCGCGGTCACTTCGGCCTGTCTGGCAGAGCAAGGGCACCGCGTCATCGGTGTGGACCTGCACAACTCAAAGGTGGAAGCCTTTGGCCGGGGGCAGTCGCCGATCATCGAGCCGGAAATCGATGATCTCTTGAAGCGGGCCACCACAGACAACCGGCTGGGAGCCACGCTCGATGTTCACGCTGCGGTGTCCGAAACGGATGTCAGCATCGTGTGTGTGGGCACGCCTTCCCTGCCCTCAGGCAAACTGAACCTCGAATATGTTCGCAACGTCACTGCCCAGATTACCAATGCCATCCGGGATACAGGCAAGTCACACATTATGCTCTACCGCAGCACCATGCTCCCTGGCAGCACCCGTGGCCTCGTCACCGAGATGCTGGATGACCTCGTGACCTCCGGTCAGGTGCGCATTTATTATTGCCCCGAATTCCTGCGTGAAGGAACAGCAGTCAAAGATTTCCGAGAGCCGTCCCTTGTCATCATCGGCACGCAAGATGGAACCCCACCCGCAGATGCCGCCGTGTGTGAAATCATGGGAGCACAGCCCTCGATTCTCGCATGGGAAGGCGCGGAGATGATCAAATATGCCTGCAACTACTTCCATGCGGTGAAAGTCGGTTTCGCCAACGAGATCGGCCGTCTGTGCAAGCATCTCGGTGAAGACGGCACCCGGGTGATGGACGTGCTGTGTGCCGACACACGGCTGAACATTTCCCGCTACTACATGAAACCGGGCAACCCCTTCGGCGGCTCCTGCCTGCCGAAGGACGTCTCCGCCCTGAAATCCTTCGCACGGCAGGAAAACATCAGTCTGCCGCTGCTCGAAAACACCGCGGCCACCAATGCAGCACATCAGGATCTCTTTGTGAGCCTGATCGAGAACAAGGGCAGGCGCCGAATCGGTTTCCTCGGCCTGGCCTTCAAGGCGGATACAGATGACCTGCGCGGCAGTCCCATGGTCGCAGCGGCCGAAACGCTGCTGGGTCGCGGCTACGAGCTCCACATCTACGATCCGCACATCAACCTCTCCCGCCTCATCGGTGCCAACGAGCAGCAGATTCAGGCCCGCATGCCGCATCTGGCGCAGTTGCTCAAAGCCGACGCCGCGGAGGTGCTTGGCAACAGCGACGTAATCGTCGCCTCACAAAAGTGTGTTCCTATCGATCTCATCACAGCCATGGCCCAGCCTGACCAGTGTGTCATTGATGTCAATGGCTGGCGGGAACTGAAGGCCCTGCCGTGGCATTATGAGGGCATCTGCTGGTAGCCCATTCTACGGCGTTCGATCTTCCCAACAGGCACCTTCACCGTAATTCCTTCTGCGTGAACGATTCCACCAGGGTGCAAATCGTCATCCCGGCGCACAACCGCCGTGAAACAACACGCGCATGTCTGGCCCATCTGCTCGCCCTTGAGGTGCCCACATGGGCCGGAGTGATTGTGGTCAACGATGGCAGCACAGACGGAACGACCGAGATGATTTCCGCAGAATACTCCTGGGTTCACATCATTCAGGGAACAGGCACGCTGTGGTGGACGGGCGCGATCGTCGTTGGCATGCGTGCCGCCATCCAGCAGGGAACTGACTGCATCATCTGGCTGAACGACGACACTCTGCCAGATCAAGGAACACTGGAACTCCTAGCCAGCAAAGCGCGCACCAGCCAGGCCGTCTGCGGCGCTGTCTGCCGCGGAGTTGACGGCCGGGAACTTGCCTACGGTGGAGGAATGGTGCAGGCCCACTGGCCACAACCGATCCGCAAGATGGACGGAGGCATGGAGCCCCTCCAAGTCGAGTGGTTGCATGGCAACCTCGTGGCCATCCCGGAAATCGTCTGGCGACGCTGCGGACTCCCTGACGATACGCACCTGCCCCGAATGGCACTGAGTTAAGGCCCATTTGGGACGAAAAACGAGCATGTTTTTGAAGATGTATTCGTTGATGATCAATGGCAGCGAACACGAAGTTCTTTCCCTCGTTTCACAGGTGTCTTTTTGGGCGTCCGCCCGTCAGTGAGAGGGGGCTTTTGCAGCGCAAGGCACGCGAGGCCGACCGGCTCTGCCTGACACAGTTGCACACGCTCTTCGAAGGTGTGCTGCCGTCATCGCTGGCCGCCTACAAAGCCGCTCAAGGTTCCAACAGCCGCCACCGCATCTACACACCGCAGGTGACCTTCTGGGCCTTTCTCTCCCAGACGCTCGATGCCGATGGCAGTTGCCGCCGTGCGGTGACTCGCGTGCAGACCTTGTGCTCTGCGCTGGGTCTTGTTCTGCCTGATGAAGACACCGGCGCCTACTGCGCAGCAAGAGCACGCCTGCCGATGCGCCTGCTGCTCAACGTGCATGCGCATGTCGTCGGGCGTCTCGGCACATGTTCACTGTCCGAAGGACGACGTGTGCTGGTGATGGATGGCACCAGCATCCGCATGCCAGACTCGCAGCGCAATGCCGCTGTTTATGCGCGTGGTCCCGGGCAGAAGCCCGGCTGTGGTTTTCCTTTGATGCCCGTGCTCGGTCTCTTCGATCTGAGCGGCGGCACCTGGATCGCCGCAGTCAAAAGCAAGCCTCGTGCGCACGATGCGGCGCTGGCCTGGCGCATGTTGCGACATCTGCGCAGCGGCGACATCCTCATTGCTGATCGAGCCTTCGGCTCCTACGCCTTCATCGCCGCGTGCAAGGCGCGCGGCATTGATGTGGTCATGCGCCTGCACCAGGCGCGTGATCCGCAGCTGGCGAAAGGCAGGCGTGTCGGCGAGGGTGACTGGCACGTCACCTGGAACCGGCCGTTGCAACCGCCCAAAGGACAGCACAAGGCGTTGCACGCCGCACTGCCGACGACGCTGAACCTGCGCCTGGTCCAAGTGCGCAGCACCAGCCCCGGCTTTCGCACCCACGAGCTGCAAGTCGTCACCACGCTGCGGGACTTGCGTGTTTACAGCGCTGCGCAGATCGCCGCATGGTATCAACGGCGCTGGCAGGTCGAGCTGTTGATTTCGCTTCGCTTCACCCTTCGGGCAGCCTGCGGCTGTCTGTCTCGCTGCGCTCGGCTCTTCGACGACATCAAGACCAGCCTCAACATGCATGCCTTTCGCTGCAAGACACCGCACATGGTCGCACGCGAACTGCTCATGCACATGATCGCCTACAACCTCGTGCGTCACCTCATGGCCTGTGCCGAACCAATGCGTGATGTTCAGGCACTCGGCACACTCTCCTTCAAGGGCACGATGGACCGGCTCGACCAGTGGCAGTGGGTTATCTGGAGCGCGCCATCCTGCAAGCAGGCAAGGCTGAGGCGCAACGCGCTGCTGCAAACCATTGCTGATGACGAGGTGCCGCCGCGCCCCGGACGAAAGGAACCGCGTGTCTGCAAAGACCGGCAGAACAAATACACTTTTATGACCAAACCTCGCCACCTCTACAATCTCGAAGACGACCTTGCTCATGCGTCCTAAAACTGGCTTAACTCAGTGCCATTCGCACCTGCCCCACAATCTGGCAGACATATCTTACACTTACGATGCCTATCAGACCGGCACCCCTGTTTGGCTGCTGCCACAAGCATCAGCCGTGGCCTCCATCAATGATTCGCCCTCCTATCTGTCGTGGCTTGATCCGAGGATAAGCGCCGCGAGACTGCTGACCGGCCTATGGGACAAGAAGATGTGGTGGTTTGCTCCTGGGGTTCTGCATTTCCAATGGCATCACTTCAAGTGGAGCGGGCTGACGCCGCTCGCCATTCACTACGTCAAGATCGTGATTTTGCTTCTCTTCAAAATGCCCCTCGCCATCATGCCTGTCCTAAGAGCAAAAACTGATGTCAGATGAGCAGTACACCTTTCCTGCTTCAGCATTCAGGTTAGCTTCTTCTGGATTCATGCCTCTGTCCGACGTTACTTCACAACCCAACCAATCAAACGGCACCCCCAAACGGACCCTGTGGGTTCGCGTGGGCGGCTGTTTGCCATTGAACAGCGGCGGCAGAATACGTTCATATCACACCCTCGCCCACATGCTGGATCGATGCCATGTGCATGCGCTCGAACTGCACCGAAATCGAGATCATTCTGAGGTTGACCAGGCTCCGTACGCTCATGTTGTCGAACGGGTCACTTTCATCGGTCTTCCAGCCTAGTCAAAGCGGCAGCTGTTCACGTTTGCGTGGCCATTGTTGAAGAATCTGATCGCCTCCAGGGAGCCTTTTGCATTGGAACGATATCGCAGTGAAGCCTTTACCCGCCGGGTCAAAGAACTGACGACACAAGGTGATTTTGATCTCGTCGTTTGCGATGGACTGGCCGCCGCCACCGCCTTCGAAGGATGGACTGAAGAGCGCCGGATTCCCGCCGTGCTGTTTCAGCACAATGTGGAGGCGCTCATCTGGGAGCGCCTAGCCGCCGTGCAGCGGCACCTTTCGATGAAGCTTTTCTTTCGCGTTCTAGCCCGCCGCATGCAACGGCGAGAACAAGAACTGTGTCGGCTCTTCGACGGTGTCATTACCATCTCCGAGGAAGACGCGACCTATCATCGTGACTGTTACGGCCTGACCAATGTTCTGGGCTGTGTTCCCGCAGGAGCCACCATCGATACACGCGGAGCCCCGCTCCCGGTCATCGAGGCGTCAGACTCCCCCTGCCTTGCTTTTCTTGGATCCATGGACTGGCTACCCAATCAGGATGCAGTCAGGTGGTTTGTTACCGACATCCTGCCCAAGCTGAGGCGTAAAGTTCCTCGCTTGCGGCTTTCCATCATCGGACGCAATCCACCAGACTCCTTGCTGCGAATGGCAGGAGAAGACCGGGGAATCACATTCACCGGCACGGTGGACAGCGTGTTGGCGCCCCTTCGCGAGTGTGCGCTCATGGTGGTTCCATTGCGTGCCGGCAGCGGAACCCGCATCAAGATCCTCGAAGCCATGGCCGCAGGAGTCCCTGTCGTAAGCACCACGGTTGGCGTGGAAGGTTTGCCGCTGCGTTCGAATGAGGAATTGCTGATCGCGGACGACGTTCCCGGCATCACCAATGCCATCCTACGCCTGCTGCATGACGATGAGTTACGTCGAAGCCTGGCCGAAAACGGAATGCAGCGTGTGATGCGTGACTTCTCATGGCAGCAGTCGGCTGAATGTTTCTTTCGGCTCACTGGTTCACTTTCCCGCTAACTTCGGCCCATGCCACCCCTTCTCCTGCGTTTGTTGCGTCGTGCCGCCCCCACATGGGCCTCGGCACTGAATGCTGGAGATATTCTCTGGCACAACCTGGGCTGGTTGCGGTCGGTGAAAAACAAGCGACCGACAGACCAGGGCGGCAGACCTTTGCCATGGATGACCTACCCGGCTCTTGCCTGGCTCGACCAGTTAGACTTCAGTGACAGCCGGATTTTTGAATACGGTGCAGGCTGGGGCACGCTGCATTGGGCTCAACGGGCAAAATTCGTCGCGGCCGTCGAGCGGTCTGCGGCATGGATTCAAGAGTTGCATCCACTGCTGCCATCCAACGTGCGTCTGCATGGTCCCGTGAACGGCGAGGACTACATTCAATGCGCCAGACAAGACGGCCCTTGGGATCTTGTGATCATAGATGGGAGCCATCGTTTGGAATGTGCTCGAGTGGCCGTGGAAGTCCTGGCTCCGGGCGGGTTCATCCTGTTGGACAATGCCGACTGGTTTGTCGATGCGGCAGATTTTCTGCGAACACACGGCCTGATCCAAGTGGACTTTCAAGGATTCGGACCGTCCAACGAGTACACTTGGACGACTTCAGTGTTTCTCGGACCGACTTTTCACACCCCTCGGCTGTCGGCCCCTTGGAGCCACACTGACCGTGGGGCCATTCCCTATCAACCATGAGCAGGAGGGAAAAACTGCTGCAGTGGATGCGCCCATGGTTGGAACGATGCGGCATCGACACGCTGTCCTGGCCGGCACTCCATTCACTGGACCGAAAGCTCGCCAGTCTTTTGCCATACCGTGACGGCTGGTTTGTCGAGGCCGGAGCCCACGACGGTTTTCAACAGAGCAATACCTATCACCTCGCCCGGTTCCAAGGATGGCGTGGCGTGCTGGTCGAGCCCGTGCCTCATCTGGCTGAGGAGTGCCGCCGGAACCGCCCTGAATCTCAAGTCTACACTTGTGTTCTTGGACCGCCTGAACTCACGAACTCCCAGGTCTCCCTTCGTTATGCCGGACTGATGACGGGCGTCTGCGGGAGCCTCGGAGATGACGCAATGGAAATGGCGCGAGCCGAACAAGGACTAAAGATCCAAGGCTTGTCAGGCTCAGCATCTACGACCTTCGACGCACCTGTCAGAACGTTGACAGAACTGCTCAACGAAAGTCATACCCCGGCACGATTCGACCTCCTGTCGCTGGATGTCGAAGGTTATGAGTTTGCCGTGTTGAAAGGCTGGGATTTGGAACATCACAGGGCGGCGTTCGTTTGCATCGAAGCAAGGCGCCAGAATCTGGAGCAGGTAATTCAACTGTTATCGCCGGCGTACGAATTGATCGAAGTCCTGCATGAGAGTAGTGAACACGGGGACTACCTGTTTCGTCTGCGATAGCCGCTGCGCCTTCGCATTCATCTCGGTCCTCCGACTGCTTCCAACATCGCCGCCGCTACGGCATCCGGTTCGATCTGTGTGATGCAATAGGGCTCGGGATGAATGCAATGCCACCAGCACTGATAACATTCCATCTCGTGCCGAAGCCAGATTTGACGATCACTTCGTTTCCATGGAGCGAACATCCCAAAATGACCGCCCCCGAGCAGAAACACCCCGGCCTTGTCCATCGCGGCGGCCAGGTGAGCCGGCGCAGACTCCATCGCCAGAACAAGCCGCGCATTCGCCAGCAGCATCAGCAGATCCATAAACGTGGCAGGAATGTGCCAGGTAACACCGACCAACCCAGCCTCGCCCAACGCCTGCTGCCACGGCCCGGCATCGGTTCCTGGTGCCACGCAGAAATGCACCGGCATGGACCTATGCTTCAAAAACAGCTGTAGCGCTTCAGCGAGCAACGCTGGGGGATACTCTCGGATGCTGCTGCCCGCCTGCGGACAGACGACTAGCGAATCGCCGAAACTCGGTGTGACGAAAGAGATGGCAGGCATGACTTCTGCCAACTTGACCTCTCTGCCAACAGCAGCCCCCACCACGCGGCGATGCGCCTCCAGTTCAAAGCAAACCTCGCCACCTGTTAACGGATAAGGCGTCTGCTTCACCGCAGGAAAAGTCAGGCACACGGAACCCCACGGCTTGTCCCAGGTAGAGGCATGGCAGCGTTGCGGGCTGATCAAACGGGCAATGGCGTGGAGGTAGTCCGAGGGCTGATGACGGAGGCAGACCAGCGACTCCACCGACAACGCGCGCAGCTGCGCGGTGTGACGCCACAGGAAAATCAGGAAGTCAGGCCAGAAGCGCTCACAAAAAGAGGGCAGCACCAGCATCGCCGTCTCGGGGAACTCCGCACGAAATAAGGGCTCCGCGATGGGCGAGACAATGAGCAGCGTGTCCTCCTCCGCCAAACCACCAACCAAATGCTTCACCGCGCCGAGGGACAGTACCGCATCTCCCAGCCGGTCCAGTTTCAGGATGGCCAGACGGTAATGGTATTGAGACTGCTTCGTCGATGAACCACAATGCGAAGCCAGCCTCAGCGCAAGACGATAGCACCATGCTCTAAGTGTGGCAATCATGTGTGTCGTGCTTCCGTTGATTTGACCGCGTGCTGGAGCCATTCATGGACCGAGCAGGATGCCTTGCGGGCCAAGTCACGAAGGCTCTCCTGTGACACGGCTTTCGAAGTGCGGATGGCTTCGATTAACAACTCCGCGTCGTTCAACGCTGCAACCGAGGTGATCCCGAGCTGACGGGCCAGTCCAGTCAGTTTGTCGTTGCGATTAATGATGACGACGCTGGAGCCGCTCCACGCCGCCAGCAGCGCACCGTGATAGCGGCTACTAATGAGCACCTCCGGCATGGACCACGAATCCAGCAGTTCATCGATGTCGTCCGTATCCTGCCTGGGTTCTGACATCCGCAGTCCAGCCTGAACAGAGGCGGGCAGCTCCTGCCACAACGCTTTCTCAGACCAGCGAAGGCATCTTGATTCCTGCACCAGCCAAAGGCTGCTCAGATCTGAATGGCTTTTAATCAAGTTCAAGAAGCCCTCCTCCGAAAAAAAGGACCGGTCCTCAAAGTGCATGAGGTAACCGGTCGAGCGCTCGATGAGCGGGCTCGTATGTTGAGCAAAGAGAATGTTAGCCATGTCCGCCCCCGGTGATGCTTTTCCATCCGATGCCTCGTCCAGCCACGACGCGGACATTTCGTCCCGTCCCCAAAAGTGGACAGCCGCCTTGATCAAACGCTTGTATTTTGGCCTTTGCAGCGAATCGACATTGCCTACGCCCACGCCTAGGAAATACATGGGCTTGTTCAGGCACTCACAAATTTCGCGCTCCATGTCCAGATGCTGCTCCAACCAGTCGCCACTGTCGATCTGTAATGGCGTGTCGCCCAAGCCGAGCCAGCAATCGGCGTCTTTGATGGCGCTCCATCGGTCCGACAGCGTATAGGGCTTCCACTCGACCTCTGGATGGCGCCTCGCGAGCCGTTCGTTGTCATACGGCACGCAGCAGGTAAAGCGCACTGGCAATGCTGCCCGACGCATTTCAACGAGAAATCCGGCAAGCATGAAATCATCCCCCACATTTCCAGCACCCCAGAAGTGATGGCCAATGTGAACGGTCAGAAGATATCTGGGATCACAGGGTAGATCTGCAGGCCGCAACAGCTTAAACGCAACCTTCCTGCACAGAAAATCACAACTGTCTGCGAGTGACTTGAAACATGATCGAACGCCCATCATGATGCAGATCGCAAACGGTTGCGCAATTGCCGAGCGAAGCGCTTCACCGCATACCTGACTCCAGCCGGCGACCATGCTGATTTGGGCAGCCCGGCCACGTTTTCCAAATACGCGCGATCTGCAGCCTCATCGACCCGCACCACGTTCGGATGACGGAGAGGAAAGGGCATGGCCACCGTGGGCAGCTTGCCAAGCGGATCGTCGGCGTTGTGCGTGGCATCGGGGCCAAAGCCAATGTTGGCGACCAAATGGCGCTCTGGGATGATATGGATGCCGCTGTGCATGATCCGGGCATAGGCCCACTGGGTGTCCCAAGTATCGATCTGGCCGGCGTGGGCGGCATCGAACAGTTCCATCCTCCAAGCGCCTTCCAACGGTTGCGGACAGAGCTTTTGCAGCAGCCCGGATTGCCGAGTTTGGGGCCACGTGGCCATGTTCAGATCAAAGCACTGCCAAGCCCGCCGCCACGATGCCCACCCCCAAATGGAACCGAAGCGGGAGAAAAAGTAGCTGTGCGCCTCAGGCTGCCAGCCTGCTAGGTTGCTCCCGCACACCTGCATCACGCGAGTGTCCTTGGCGTAGCGCGCAAGCATCTCGTCGCAGAAGGGGAAGAACGACGCCTCTGGCAGGCAATCATCCTCCAGCACAATCAAGCGTTTATGTGCGCAAAAAGCCCAGTCGAGAGCTTGTGAAACTGCCTTTTTGCATCCCAATTGTGTCACGGAAAAACGAGTTTGAACGTTGCAAGGCCAGTCAACTCCCACCTGCACTAGCCGTCGAGTCTCCCGGCACAGCGCGTCGTCCTCCGGACCGTCAGCTGCCACCAAGAGGTGGGAAGGTCTCGCCTGCCGAATGGCAGCGAAAACCTGAGCGGTGAGCCTTGGACGCCGGTGAACCAGAAACAAAACAGGCGTCTGGCAGCCAGAAGATGCGGATTCCATGCAGGCGTAAATGTGTTCAAATTTTCACTGCAAAGAACAGACCATCTGATCGGTTATGCAGGGAGCACTGTTTTGCAACGAACTACTGAGCATGAGAAGTTTGAAGTTGAACACAATGCCTGATCAAATCCGTATGCGCACGCGATACACCTAATAGCCGATGATCTCGTGCGTCAGAGGGCAAAAGACTCAAGCCCATGATGGCCGGGCAGATGAGCGATCGTAGATCACTCAGAAGAAGAAGGGTGGCTGGATTTTGAGGTGGAAAGGCTCACCAATCGGGATTGCAGTTGGCTTGGCATCATCAATATTGCTCTACAGCAGCCTGATGCGCCAGTTGGGAGCCAGGTGTTGTACAGGATTCATGCAGAAGGAAATCTCATCCATTCACGGCCAGTTTCTTCATTCTTTCGATGGATTGAGGAGTGTCGCCGTGATTTTGGTCCTGTTGCAACATCAGACCTTTATGGCCAAGAAGTATCTTGGCATCCATTTTGCCGGGGGAGTTTTTGGCTTGGGGGACTTCCGCATCGACATCTTTTTTATCCTGAGCGGATTTTTTGCTGCGTGGTGGCTGGGCGCAGCCATGAATCCCAAAACCCCGGGATCTATTTTTTGGGGCGTCGCATGCGCCGCCTGTTACCGCTACTTTGGTTTTTGATCACGGTCAAACTGGTGCTAATTTTTAGCCTAAATCTCGCCGGACTGCATGAATGCTTGGACTGGTTTCAAGTGCTGCGTTCGTACACTTTGCTGCCGGCTCCGGGGTATCCGATCATTCTCCCTGCGTGGACGCTCAGTTTTGAGCTGTTTTTTTGCACCCTGTGGTCCGTGCTGCTGTGCTTCCCGCAGCGTATCAGGCTGGCCACCATGGGAGTGTGGGCGGTGGCAATCCTGGCCTATGGCCGGATCTACTACACCCCCTCCCTGTGGCTGCCGGGGTTCGTGATGCATCCCTATTTTCTCGATTTCATTGCCGGTGCCGCGCTCGCGGAAGTCGCTCCTTATATGGCCATCAGCCTGCGCGGCTCCTTCATGATGCTGGTCGGGGGCGCGCTGCTGTTGGTCGCGATGGCTGTTGAACCAGAGTTAAAGGCGTACCCGCAAGTAGTGAGGAGGATTGTTTGGGGCGGAGCCGCATTCGTCGTTGTTGCTGGATTGTTCTGGTGGGAATACAAAAATATCCACTTCGTCGTTCCGTCGGGCTTCCGTTTGCTAGCACGGTCCAGCTACAGCATTTACCTTACCCACAGCCTCGTGTTGTACGTCGTGATGCAAGGCTTGGCAGGTCACTTGACGAACACATTGTTGACCCAGTTGCTTTTGGCTGCGGTGGCTTCAGCGACGCTGGGTATCGGAATCCTGTTGCATCGCTGGGTCGAAGTCCCATTGCAACGGGTGCTGCATGTCTTCAAATCATTCCGAAAAGGTGAGCCTGGGCTGCCTCAAAGCTAAACACATATCACCGGTCGGTAGTGTCCTAATTTGATCCCATGTGTGGGAAGGGCCAGTTGTGGGAAGGGCCAGTTCTGCGCCCCGGCTTCACATTTACCAACTGCGCCTGATGCGGGGTGACGACGTGCAGACTCAGTAAACGCGAAAGGTGGGGCAGGCTGATACACCTGCTAGAAGCCGCTCGCCTACGGTATCTGAATTCAACCGATCGATGCGGCATCGTTGTGCCACATTTTTTGCCCCGCAAGTCGCGTGTTGGCGCAAAAAACCGTCACCAGCCTTATACCTTAGCATATTTTAACCTAGGTCCCTGACAATAATCGCGCAATTTGGACTTTCCAGAAGGTTGCATCGACGCGGATCCTGTATTTATTACATCTGATGAAACTCAAATTCCGCTTCCTACTGCTGGCGTTCGTAAGTCTCTCCTTTCTTGTCGTCTTTGTGCACGCTGGACCACCTGATTTGCCCATGGATCGGTCGCAGCGTAGTCTTCTATCGGGACCGAAGCCCGCGAGAGATATTAGAGGGACATATCCCGTATTGACTAGAAGCATGAACAGTGGGCATGTGCGCAGTATCTCGCCTGACAATGTCCAGCAATACGGAACTCCACACATTGGAACGTATAATAACAAAGTGTATTGGATGGTCCCTGTTCAATTTGCACGTGCTGCTCCCTTTCTTAACAACGGATTCAGGGACCAGGGGATCTTCTTGGTTGATGCCTACGCTTGTGTGTACGGTAATCGAGTAGAGCACTGGATCTATAAGGATTCCCGGACACAAGTTCCGTGATCGCTTTCTTTGGTTTTGGTGCTAGCCAGACATCCAAGAACGCCCTTTTTAGAAGGAGCTCATGTACGGAGTCTGGCCGATAGAATTAGGAAGCATTTGGTTGAATGTAAAGCAGGGCGCTGACTTCAACATTCAATTAAGGAACCGGCATCTAAATTCTTTGATGACTGTGTCGGAGGTCTTATTTGCGGATCTACCATGCGACCCACGTTTTATTGGCGACGGCCCAATGCCTGAACCATCGTGATTTGCTAATTGGCAAGACTGAAAAGGATGGCTAGTGTCACGAAATGACAATTTGGTACAAAAGCCGTTTCTTTCTTGGAGGTTTCGTTGGATTGCTGCTTGTCTCAATGAGATGTGAAGGCGCGGTTTACGAGGTGGGATCAGGAAAAGCGCACGCCACAATCAGTTCCGTTCCGTGGGAATCGCTGAAGCCTGGAGATGTAGTTCGCATTCATTGGCAGGTTAACCCGTATCGAGATAAATGGGTTCTGTGCTGCCGTGGCACGAAAGACCGACCCATTGTCGTCAGTGGCGTTCCCGGACCAGAGGGGCAGTTGCCAGTGATCGATGGCCAAAATGCCACCACCCGCGCGGCACTGAACTACTGGGGTGAAGAACGCGGGGTGCTGAAGATCGGAGGCGCGAACAATCCGGGCGACACGATGCCGGCTCACATTGTGGTCGAAAATCTGGAGATTCGCAGCGGCCGACAGCCCTACACTTTCAGTGGGCGGCGGGGAGCGGCCAAGTACAGCAAAGACGCAGCCAGTGTGATCGTGGAGAAGGCGGACCATCTGGTGCTGAGGAACTTGGTGCTGCATGACAGCGGAAACGGACTGATGGTCAGCTCACAGTCGCAGGATGTGAGGGTGGAGGGCTGTCATCTGTATGACAATGGTAATCCCGGGACCATCACCGAGCACAATGCGTACACGGAGTGCAATGGCATCGTGTTCGCAGGCAACCACTTTGGACCACTGCGTAAGGGGTGCAGTGGAAACAATTTGAAGGACCGCTCTGCCGGACTGGTGGTGGCCTGCAACTGGATCGAGGGTGGGAATCGGCAGTTGGATCTTGTGGACGCCACGGCTAATCCCGCGCTGAACGCATCGCCTGCCTACAGGCGCACACTCGTGTATGGCAATGTGATCATCGAGCGCGACGAGGAGGGGAATAACCAGATCGTCCACTATGGCGGCGACAGCACCAAGACCGCAGGATATCGCAAAGGTGTGCTCTACTTTTATCACAATACGGTCGTTTCCACGCGTTCGCGATCCATCGCGCTCTTTCGGCTTTCGACGCCGGACGAGACGGTGGAATGCCACGGCAACATTCTGCATGCGACGTCGAAGGGGAAGAACCTGTCGCTCATGTGCAAGGTGGGACTGCTGAAGATGGGCAAAAACTGGCTCACGGCAGGGTGGGTGCCTACCGTTGACGATTTTACGGGGAAGATCCAAACGCTTCAGCCACTGGTGGAAGGTGTGGATCCGGGTTTTGTCATGCTAGCAGAGAACGATTTCACATTGGCTCCTGACTCTCCGTGCGTGGGGGCGGCCTTGCCTCTGCCGGCGGAGCTTGCATCTCCCGTCCAGCGTTACGTCCGCCATCAGCGGATTGAGGCGTTGCCGGTCGGTGGTCCGCTGAATCTCGGAGCCCAGTGATTTTCGGTTCAGAGCTTCCACTCATGCAAGTCAACATCACCGCTCTCTGCGTCATGGCAGTCGTTCTTGTGGGTTCCCACGCATGGAGTGATGTTCCGATGCAAGACCCTTGGGAGGAGAGCTACCGCAATCTGATGCAACGGGTCTGCAGGTGCTCGGCTGCTGGAAGTTTGACGACCTTCCTTTGACGGATGCCTCGGGTCATGGTGCTCAGCTTTTCCTGGTGGGAGCGAGCCTGACAGAGAGCGGCCGTTTCGGCGGTGGTCTGACGTGTGGCAGCGGGAAGGATGCGATCAGGCATGCAGCCGTCGTGACGGCTCAGGCACGGCATTCGCCCACCGGTGCGTTTTCAGCCGAGATGTGGGTGCGTATCTCTGCGGAAGCTGACCCTTTGAAACCCGGCTGCCTCTTGGACAAGCAAGGCTCTCGAATGGAGGACTTTCGCTGGAGCCTGACGCCAGCGAATGAGCGGGGCTTGCGGCGGATGGTGGTGAGTCTCGGCTACGGAACGTTTGTGAAAGAGTTTGAGTCCGAACTCCTGTTGCTGCCATCTGGTGAGTGGCGGCATGTGGCGTTTTCGTATGACGGAGCTGGCGCGGTCGCGTTTTTTCTCGATTCACAACCGGTGGGTGCGGCGTTCGAAGAGCGCTGCGGGGCTGTGCTGGCCGGTAACCAGCCTCTGAGCATCGGTGACAGTCTCGCGACGCCGTCGAGCTTTCCGGGTGATGTTGACGAGGTGCGTCTTTGTGACGGTGTCCGCGGCTTCGCCGCCTACTCTTTGGAAGTCAGCAACCTGCGCCATGTGTGGGAGCGCATGGCGCGCCCCCTGCCGCTGACAGTCACCTGCAGAAATCTTCGTTCCGAGTCGCTGATCGGAGCCAACATGACCTACGTGGCCGCAGGAATTTCCCAGACCTTTATTATTCCCGATTTGGAACCAGGAGCCTCGCATGTCAGCGAATATGGACCCGACACCACATTCAGGCCCGGCTCCTACACATTGGAGGTGATCATGGGCAGTGGGACCCGCCGGGTCAGCCGCATCACGGAGTTTGAGATCGTCCCGCGCAGTCCTCCGACGCTGCGTGTGATCATGGAGGGCGTTGATCAGGAAGATTTGACAAATCTTCGGGGATTAGCCTGCACGGACTGGATTGGGATAACGAATATAGATGCTCATTGCCTCGGCCAGAGTGACAGGCATCACCATTTGAAAGTGCAACCTCGGATGGATGAGGGTCTTGGCTTCGGACTTCGTACCGCTGCTGCTCTGGAGCCTTGGCGTGTCTTGTTGTCTGATGTGCGCCAGCATCGCGTTGACCGGGAAGGCAAGCCCTACCAACCGCCTGATCTTAACGCATCAAGTGGAGGCTTGGCGGGCTTCACAGAAAACACTGGGCAGCGTCTGATGGTAAGCTTCCGTGGCTACTCGACTTGGTCAGGGGTGTGGCTGAATGCAGAACCGCGTATTAACGCGCAACCAGGATTCAGTGAGATGGAACGTGAGGCTTATCGCAAGTTCTCAGGGCACGAGATCCCAGATGAGGTGCAAAGCGGCGGCGGAGTCGATTGGAGGACGATCCCTGGTTTTCCGGCTAATCGAATGCCAGCTGATGCAGATCCTGTTCTTGCATACTACCGCTGGTTCTGGTCGGGAGGAAATGGCTGGAAAGCGGTCAACGAGGCGTGGCATTATGGAATGGATAGACGCAGGCAGGATCGTTCAGACGTTTGGACACTCCACGATTCGGCTGTGCGACAACCCTCGATCTCGGGTTCTGATGCGATGGGTAACTACATCGGAGACCAGCCAAAGGATTCCCGTTCCCCATTGTCTTCAGGGCTGTGCATGGACCAATTGCTGGCGATGAGCGCTGCGAGCGGCGGGAAGACTGGCATCTTGGGCATTCTACCGCTGCGTTGGGAACGCGAACAGGTTTCGCCGTTGAACGTGTTGGGGACCGACGAGCGCATCCGGCTTGCAGACCGCACAGTACCGGTTCGTCACCTCAGCATAGCCCCTGCAGTATTGAAAGCCAGTCTCTGGACGGCACTCGCACGGCCCACGAAGGGCTTTGTATTTACTGGCTGGTCGGCATTGAGAACTGCCGGTGGTGCCAGTTCGGTGAGAGCTACACATCCCTATGCCTATGGTGCTTTTCGTGATTTCGCCAAAGACGTCATGGCCCCTCTCGGCCCCATGCTTGCACGGCGGCAGCCACTGCGTTCTTCGGTGGCGTTGTTGGAGAGTTTCACCTCCCAGATGATGGCTGGGCGCGGGATCTATCGTGGCGGTTCCCCGAAAACTCTGGAGGTCTGGCACGCGCTACAGCGGGCGCATGTTCAGGCTGACATTGTTTACGAGGAAGAGATCGCAGCAGGTGGCTTGGACGGACGTGATGTTCTCATCATGACGGACTGTGACGTCCTCCCTGCAAGTCTGGTTGAGAAACTGAAGCAGTGGCAGGAGGCTGGCGGAAAAATTCTGGGCGACGAAAATCTGTGCCCGGCTTTGAAAGCAGACGCCCTGATCTCCGATCAGCCCGTGTCGACTCCGCCGCCGGGTGAGCCGTCATCGACGCCGTTGACTTTTGTAGAGAATCTGGAGCGACTCTGCCGGGAGCTTGGGTGGCGACCGGTGGCGACATGCGACAATCCCGAGGTCCTCCTACATGCGAGCCGCACCGGTGATGCGACAGTGCTTTTTGTCATCAACGATAGACGCGAGGCAGGGACCTATGTCGGGCAGCATGGCCTGGTCAAAGAGAATGGTCTGCCGGCATCTACCACGCTGAACCTGGGCAGGGAGAACATGAATGTTTATGACCTTACCCGCAGTTCCTTTGTACTGCCCAAGCGCCAGAACGATGGACTCGCCATTCCCCTGCATCTGGGCCCTTCCGAGGGCCGCGTGCTGCTGCTCTCGCCATCGCCCCTGCTCGACATGAATCTCGATCTACCGGAAACGGCCACCTGTGGAAATGTCGCCGAAGTCCGCATCACCCTAAGCACCAGCGGTGGCCGCCCCATGCCGGCGGCGATTCCCGTGGAGGTGCGCATTCGTGACGCCGATGGCGCGCCTGCCGAATGGGACGGCTACCATGTCGTGGAGGACGGTGTGCTCACCCTGCGCCTTGAACTGGCTCGAAACGAAACGCCCGGCACTTGGGAGGTTCACGTTCGTGAACTCGCGTCAGGAATAGAGGCTGTGAAGTGGATGAAGCTTAGGCAGTGACGTTACGATGAGGTGGGCACAGCGGTTCTTGCTGAGTCACTTGCCAATCGTTATCCAAAACAGGAAGTTACGATTAGGCCACCTCCCCGCCCTTGCGCTTGAACAACATTGAGGGGAAAGCGACGGAGATCTGCTTGTGAGCCAGCGGAAGATCTGGTTCATGTGCTTTTAAAACAACAATCCAAACACACGGCCATGAAGATAACAACAAAGGAAGGGCGGACTTAGCAAGCTAGCAGACTCGCGGCCAAAACTCAGGACCAGCGCATGATCAACGAAGTCGTCTCCGGCACAGGCATGCGCCCGTGGGAGGCGCAGACCGTGGAGGGCTTCCGTGCGGCGGGGGGGGGCGCACGGCCCACGATGTCGTGGTTAGTGCTCTCGATGTTGGCGTCTGCCCCAATTGACATATCCCGTTGGTGCTGCATGAAAGGCGTCAGCCACGCCTGATGAGTTCCCCCCCCCAACGTCTGGAGCCTGTTAAATGAGTTCACCGAAACGCCGAAGGGCAACCTGATCGAACTCCACAGGTGGAGCTTCAGTGAGCATTGTCACGGGGCCTGATGGTTGATGGGTTCGGATGACTGCCAGCGGGTCTGGCGGGTCTGGCGGGTCTGGCGGGTCTGGCGGGTCTGGCGGGTGGCGGGTGGCGGGTGGCGGGTGGCGGGTGGCGGGGTGGCGGGTGGCGGGTGGCGGTGGCGGTGGCGGGTTTGCCGGCCCGTGCGAGCAGGTCGTCGATGAGCTGCTGGGACAGGTCCTCGACTTCCTGCTTGTCGATCTTGTGATCGCTGATGATGCGCAGGATGAAACCGCGCTGGCCGTCGGTGCAGTTCCAGCGTTCAGCGGCAGGATGCGGCGTGTAACCGCCGCGGGTGCCATTGCCGTTGGAGCGTGGTTGGGTGCGGCCGTTGGGGTGACCGTTGCCGTTTCCGTTGGAACCGGGAATGAACCCGGTGTGCTGGATTTCCTGGTCGACGGACTGCTGCAGGAGTGCGTATAACTTCTGCACTTCGGTTTCGACCTGGCTGATGTCGGTGAGTTCGACTTCAACTGAGGCGTTGAAGCTGTGGCTGCCAGCATTGCGGCAGCCCGAGTTTTTGCTGTAGTTGGCGCTGAGTTTGACGGCCATGATGATGTCCTCCTTGGGTGGATGAGTTGAGTTGTGGGTGGTGTTGAAGAAGCCGTCACGACGCCCGGCCACGAAAACACCCGGCCCCTCGATGGAGAGACCGGGTGTGATGCGGACGGGAATACGGTGACAGCGTGGTGCGGCTAAGCCTTGCTGGCTGCCCGCGGTGTGTTGCCCTGAGCCGGGGCGCTCATCTGCTTGGTGGCGATGCTCCAGCTCTCCGTGTCACGCAGACAGGTGGTGAGCAGTCATTGACCAGCGTTGTCATGGGTCGGCGCAGGCGCCGGCCTTCATGATAAAGCGCGCAGATGATGACCCGGTCGATGCAGGGCGAATAATGCGTTCGCCGTGACATGATGGGTGGAAGAAACAGCCGGGGATAATCGCCCGGTCGCTCATGGTTTTATAACGCGGAGGAGGAGGGAATTGCAGGGTGCGAAGCCTCACAACGGCGCAGCACAGCTCCACACAGGAACCCCGAAGCGATGCGAACCGGGAGAAATTCTTTGGGGCGCAGAATTCGCGGGAGGGTTAACTCCAAAAGTGGCAGAGAAATGGCAGTGGTGTGAATTCACCCTCCGCAATCACCCCCCAAAAAACCTCATAACTCTTTGATTATGAGGGTGGTGGGCAGGGCTGGATTCGAACCAGCGTAGGCGTAAGCCAGCAGATTTACAGTCTGCCCCCTTTAGCCACTCGGGCACCTACCCATTCTCGTCATTGCTTTCGAGGGCCGCGATTATGGAGTAGGGACAGGGCTTTGCAAACGCTTTGTTCTCCGATTCAGCCCAAATGCTGAGAACCGCTCGTTAAGCCTGCCCCTTCCCCCCCTCTATGGCTGGTTCACCGCTGTCAGAAGCCTGCGCCGAGTCTCGCACACGCAACATACGTCCATGCTACCCCAAGTAAGGCGGAGAAGCGTGAGCAAGGCTCGCCATGGTTGAATCACCAACCTATGAAGCACCACGACCCCATCTCCAAAATCATGAGCCGCAACGTGATCACCGCTCACCACGGCGATCCGATTTCCAAGGTGCGTTCCCTCGTAAGGGAGCACGGTGTGCATCACATTCCCGTCGTGAATGGCGACCAGTTGATTGGCATCATCACATGGAGTGACATCCTTCGCGTGAGCTTCGGCGATGCCTTCGGTGCTGATGAACGCGCCGTGGATGCCACGCTCGATCACACGCTCTCACTGGAGCAGGTCATGAAAAAGGATCCCGTCTCTCTTCCTGAGACTGGCACCGTCCGCGAAGCGGCCGAGATCCTCGCCCAAAGCGACTTCCATTCTCTCCCCATCGTCAACGGTGGCAAGCTTGTCGGCATCGTGACCTCAACGGATCTGATCAAATATCTTCTCGACCAGTTCTAGCCCATCAGCGCCACGGCGATCGGATCGACGAGTGGTTTGCCCGCGCGAGTGAGCCGCACGAACTGCTCGTCAAATTCGAGCAAACCTTGGTCGCGCAACGTGGTGAGCATTTTGCGGGACTCGTCGTGGATCAAATCGAGCGGCAGGCCGCGTGCGGTGCGCAGTTCCAGACCAAAGCGCTCCGTGCGGCGATTTTCCGGCGTGAGCTCTTCGACATCCGTCATCGTACTCTCTCCTGCGAGAGTCATCGCCATGTAGCGCGGGGTGTCCTTCACGTTGTGCCAGCGTTTGTCACCCACCGTTGAAAACGCGCCAGGACCGATGCCCAGATAGTCCTCGCCCAGCCAGTAGGCTTCGTTGTGAACACTGCGGAAGCCCGGTTTCGCGTAATTCGAGATCTCGTAGTGCTCGAAACCATCCGCCGCGAGCATGTCGATGCCGAGATTGAAAAAATCGGCGTCACGTCCCTCGTCTTCCCGAAACTCTCCGGCTTTCAGCCTGCGAAAGAAGTCGGTGTCTTCTTCATAGTTGAGGTTGTAGGCCGAGATGTGATCCGGCTTCAACGAAAGCGAGTGCTCAAGGGTGGCGCGCCACGTCTCCACGCTCTGGCCGGGGATCGAAAACATCAGATCGAGATTCAAACTCGGAAAGCCGGCCTCCTTCAGCACCTGCCAGGTTTCCTCCGCCTCGACGGGCGCATGATCTCGCCCCAACGTCTTCAGCGTCTTGTTGTCCCAAGCCTGAATCCCGAGTGAAACACGCGTCACTCCCAGATCACGCATCATCGCCGCTTTCGATGCCGTCACGTTCCGCGGATTGGCCTCCATCGTGAATTCCACGACCTCCGACATGTCCACCCGCTCGCGCATGCCGCGCAGTAGGCGCTCCATATGCTTTTCGCTCAGCATCGTCGGTGTGCCACCGCCGAAGAAGATCGTCTTCGGCTTCAGCGGCTGCTTTTCCATCTCCTTCAACAAGGCGTCCACAAAGGCAGACATGTCCGTCCCGCCCGGCGTGTGCTTGTGAAAGCTGCAATACGGGCAGATGCGGTGGCAGAACGGGATGTGGACGTAGAGGTGGTTCAAGCTGGCAGGTTGTTCACGCTTTAGCGTGATTTATGCAGATGACACGCTAAAGCGTGAACAACCTACGAATGTCGGATGAATCCCACCACGAACGCGAACTCGGCGGCCAGTTGCTGGCGGCAGTGTCGCGTTCGTTCTACCTCACGCTCAAAGCGCTGCCCAAGGAACTGCGTGAACCCATTTCCCTTGCCTACCTGCTCGCGCGCACGGCAGATACGATTGCTGACACCGCCAGCGTTAGCGCCGAGGTGCGTCTGGACTGCCTGGAGCGCTATCGAGCCTTGGTGCGTGGCGATTCCGCTGTAGAATCACTCGCCAGCACCCTGCGCGAGCAGTTTTGTCCGAAGCAGGAAGACGACGCCGAGCGCCGTCTCATGGAACGATTTGCCGATGGCATCGCCTGGCTGCGCACGATGAATCCGACGCCGCTCGCTGCGATCCAAAGCGTGCTGGAGCACATCATCGACGGTCAGATGCTCGACATCCGGCGCTTTCCCGCCGACGGCCAGCTTCGTTCACTCGCCAGCGCCGACGAACTCGATCAATACACCTGGCTCGTTGCCGGCTGTGTGGGCGAATTCTGGACCCAGCTCTGTGCCAGCGAACTTCCCTCATCGCTCGATCCCGCCGTCACCACGGCGCAGATGCAGGAATGGGGCGCACGCATGGGCAAAGGCCTCCAGCTTATCAACATCCTGCGTGACATCGGCGAGGACACCCGCGACGGCCGCTGCTACCTGCCGTGCCAGCCCGACGACGTTCAAACCGAGTGGCGCCAATGGCTGCAAACCTGCACCGACCACCTCGAATGCGGCCTGCGCTACGTCCAGCACGTCACCCACGGCAAACTCCGCTACGCTACCGCCCTGCCCCTTCTCCTCGGCATCCAAACCGTCGCCAAAATGCGCGATGCCTCATGGGACAAAGTTCAGCAAGGGCTCAAGATATCACGCCTCGACGTCGCCAGCATTTTAGCCCAAGCCGCCATCGCGTGTCGAAGTTCAGAAGCGGTGGAGAAGCTATATCGGAAGCTTGCGGCTTAATCCCGCTTGAACCACCCCTTCACCTTCGAGAAGAAACCTTTCTTCTCATCGCCATCGTAACGCGCGGCAGGATCGGGTGTCATCTCAGGCACCTGAGTGGGCAGCTTTTGATCCCAACCACCGCCGATGGCTTTGATCAGACTCACGGCGGCAATGAGGCGCTGGCCGGCGATCTGCGCCGTCGCTCGTTGAGTGGCCAAGGTGGTGCGGTTCGCGTCGATGACGTTTAGGTAAGGGCTTGTTCCAGCCTCATAGCGGACTTTGGCCAATTGGGCGGCTTTTTCAGCGCTAGCACGGGCGCGTGATTGCGCCTCCGCCTGCGTGCCTAGATTGCGAATAACGGCGAGACTTGACTCCACATCCGCCAGCGCCGCGATAAACGCCTGACGATAACCAGCCAGCGCTTCATCATGCGCAGCTTTGGACTTTGTGAGGTTCCAACGGCTTTTATTTCCCGAGAACAGCGGCACGCTGATACTCGGCCCCACGCTCCACAGGAGTGAAGTCGGTTCGAAGAGCATGTCGATGTCACCGCTTAGGAAACCACCGCGCCCGAGCAGCTTGACACTGGGAAAAAACTGCGCTTTTGCCACGCCTATGCGTGCGGTAGCAGCATGCAGGGCGCGCTCGGCTTGAGAGATGTCTGGGCGACGCTCCAATAGGTCGCTCGGCATGCCGGAAGGAATGCTGGGAGGCGAGGACAGCGATACCGGCGAAACAGAAATGCGGAAGTTGGTAGCACTGGTGCCAATGAGCATTGCAATAAGGTTTTCGAGCTGGTCTCGCTGCGCCTGGAGCGATGAAATCTCCGCTTCAGCCGACGCGACTTCCGTTTCGGCCTGCGCCTGCTCGAGTTCGCTACCCGCACCAGCCTGCACCCGGGCCGTCGCGATCTTGAGCGCTTCATTACGCAGACCTACGGCTTCGCGAACAAGACGAATTTCGCTGTCAAGCGTGCGCAGCCTGAAGTAGTTCATGGCCACCTCAGCCTGAATGCCAAGAAGCACATTGTGGACCGCGTCACCTGCCGCTGCCGCATCCAGGCGGGTTCCTTCGACCTGGCGGCGGAGCTTGCCCCATAAATCGAGTTCCCAGCCGAGTTGGAGCGGGGCGTTGTAGGAAGGACCGTTGTATTGCAGACCATTCAAGGGAAATGCCGAGGGCATATTCTCCGAAGTGCGCTGATGCTCGGCCGCCAGCGGCAGGCTCGCGGTCGGGAAGAAGTCGGAGCGCGACATGCGGGCTGCGGCGCGCGCCTGATCAAAGCGGGCAATCGCGCCTTTAAGTTGCTGATTGTTCGCCGTGGCAGCGGCTACAAGGCCGTTGAGCCGCGAGTCCTTGAAGACCTTCCACCATTCGCCTTTGGACAGATGCGCGGACGGCGTGGCCGAACGCCAGGTCACACCTTTGAATTGAGGCGGAGTCGCCGTTGCAGGACGTTCGTAATTGGGTCCGATCTGCGCAAAAGCGCTGGCGGTGAAGAAGAACAGGACGAGGAGGCGCATGATGAAGAAGAATTAATGACCGGCGCTAAGTACGGGCTGGAGAGGCTGGGATTCGGACTCGGCGACTTTTTCTTTTTTCCGCCGGCCGAGTTTCATGACGAGAACGTAGAACACCGGTGTGAAGAACAGGCCGAGGAAGGTCACTCCGATCATTCCGGCGAACACCGCTGTTCCCATGGCACGACGCATTTCCGAACCGGCGCCGGTGGAGACAACCAGCGGATAAACGCCTGCGATGAAAGCGATGGAAGTCATCAAAATCGGACGCAGACGCAGACGGCAGGCGTCGATGGCCGCCTCAAACGGACTGAGGCCGTGATCAAAGCGCTCCTTGGCAAACTCGACGATGAGGATGGCGTTTTTACACGCGAGGCCGATCAAGACGATGAAGCCGATCTGCGTGAAGATGTTGTTGTCGCCTCCCGTGAGATGCACGCCGCCAAGAGCGAAGAGCAGGCACAGCGGCACGATCAAAATGATCGCCAGCGGCAGACGCAGGCTCTCATACTGCGCGGCGAGCACCATGAAGACGAGCAGGATGCACAGCGGGTAGATGTAAATGGC
>JAWLBG010000004.1:0-183830 GCA_041395065.1 Prosthecobacter sp.
GCGGGCTTTGGAGAGGGCGTTGTCGCGGTATTGGGCGCCGGGGTGGCCTTTGGCGAGGTCGGCGGCGTGGGCGGCGAGTTTGTAGGTGATGACGCCGGCTTTGACGTCTTCTTTGTTCGGCAGGCCGAGGTGTTCCTTGGGGGTGACGTAGCAGAGCATGGCGCAGCCATACCAGCCGATCATGGCGGCGCCGATGCCGCTGGTGATGTGGTCGTAGCCGGGGGCGATGTCGGTGGTGAGGGGCCCGAGGGTGTAGAAGGGGGCCTCGTGGCACCATTCGAGCTGCTTGGCCATGTTTTCCTCGATCATGTGCATGGGGACGTGGCCGGGGCCTTCGTTCATGACCTGGACGCCTTTGGCCCAGGCGCGCTGGGTGAGTTCGCCCTGCACCTCGAGTTCGCCGAACTGGGCTTTGTCATTGGCGTCGGCGATGGAGCCGGGGCGGAGGCCGTCGCCGATGGAGAAGGAGACGTCGTAGGCGGCCATGATGTCGCAGATGTCGTCCCAGTGGGTGTAGAGGAAGTTTTCCTTGTGGTGGGCGAGGCACCACTTGGCCATGATGCTGCCGCCGCGGCTGACGATGCCAGTCATGCGGGAGGCGGTCATGGGCACGAAGCGCAGCAGAACGCCGGCGTGGATGGTGAAGTAATCGACGCCCTGCTCGGCCTGCTCGATGAGGGTGTCGCGGAAGAGCTCCCAGGTGAGGTCCTCGGCCTTGCCATTCACTTTTTCGAGCGCCTGATAGATCGGCACGGTGCCGATGGGCACGGGCGAATTGCGCAGGATCCATTCACGGGTGGCGTGGATGTTCTTGCCGGTGGAGAGGTCCATGACGGTGTCCGCGCCCCACTTGGTGGCCCAGCGCATCTTTTCGACCTCTTCCTCGATGCTGGAGGCGACGGCGCTGTTGCCGATGTTGGCGTTGATTTTGACGAGGAAGTTCCGGCCGATGATCATCGGCTCGAGCTCGGGGTGGTTGATGTTCGCGGGGATGATGGCGCGGCCGGCGGCGACTTCGGAGCGGACGAACTCGGGGGTGATTTCGTTCGGGATGCGCTGGGGGAAGCGGCGGAAGATGCCGGGGGTGTAATCGGTCTGCGCCTGAGCGGAGCCGACGTGCTGCTTGTCGAGGTCGTTGCGGACGATGTCGTTCGTCATGTCGGCGATCTGCGCGCGGCGCATGTTTTCGCGGATGGCGATGAATTCCATCTCGGGCGTGATGATGCCCTGACGTGCGTAGTGAAGCTGGGTGACGGGCGTGCCTGTGCTCTTCAACGGATTGCGCTGGGCATTGATGGGGGCCTTCAGCGGGCTGAGCAGGCCTTCGCGCTTCGCGGCGGCGTATTCGGCGTGGTTGGCGGTGAGATAGCCGTTGTCGCGGGGCTCGATGGCGCGGCCTTCGTATTCGACGACGTCGTTGCGGGCGAGGATCCAGTCCTTGCGCAGCGCGGGCAGGCCTTCCTCGACGGTGCCTGCATAATTTGGATCGCCCCAAGGGCCGGAGGTGTCATAGACGCGCACGGGTTCATTCTGGAGCACGCGGCCGTTGAAGTCCTTCGTGGGACTGAGGGCGATCTCGCGCATGGGGACGCGAACGTCTTTGTGAATCTGCCCCCCGACATAGACGCGGGTGGAGGCGGGGAGTTGGTCGGAGGAATGCGGCTCGAAGGAGTCGGAGGAGGCGATCATAAAAGCGTAGAGCGAAGGGCTGAGGGCGAAGAGTTTTCAGAAAAAGGGCGGCCTGTGGCCGGAACTGAGAAAAACCTCCGAGCGAGCTCCCTTCGGCGGCATGACCCGCATCAGGTTCGGAGGGTTCGGATCGAGGAAGACCCGTCTCAGTCCCTGCGGTGGGACGCCCCTGTCGTGACGGAGTGAGTGTGGGACGAGGCGGGCGAACGTCAACGGGCATTTCAGACCCCAAAGGGCGCCGAAGGTTAAGAAAGGGAAAAGAATTGCCGAATCATGGAAATTATAATAGATTTGGTGAGTCAAGAACCCTCCATGCCCCTTTTTCGTCCAATTCCAGCACCCCTGCTGGCCGTTTTCGGCTTGCTGACGGCCCCGCTTGCGGTGCTGCGGGCGGATTTGGTGACGGATTGGAATGCGCTGGCGCTGGAGACGATGCGCACGACGGCGGAGTCGCCCTTTGTGGCGCGGGATCTGGCGATCCTGCATACCGCGATCTACAACGCCGGGGAGAGCATCTGGGGCAACTACGAGACCTACGGATTCAACAC
This sequence comes from Prosthecobacter sp., assembly GCA_041395065.1. Classification (GTDB taxonomy): domain Bacteria; phylum Verrucomicrobiota; class Verrucomicrobiia; order Verrucomicrobiales; family Verrucomicrobiaceae; genus Prosthecobacter. The sequence continues at coordinate 2,238 of JAWLBG010000004.1, forward strand.
CTATTCCGCACCGGGCAGCGGTCCCTCGGGCGCGTCCGCCGAGGCCGCGATGGCGACGGCGGCCAATCTCGTGATGCAGAGCCTTTACTCCGGCGGCAGCGGCGACTTCACCACGCTCTACAACACCCAGCTCGGGGGCATCGCCGACGGGCAGGCGAAGACGGACGGCATCGCCTGGGGTACGACGATTGCCAACGACATCCTGACGTGGCGTTCCGGCGACGGCGCCTCGGCGGCCGCCAGCACGCCCTACTCGCCGGTGGGCACCATCGGCTACTGGCAGCAAACCTCCGCCTCCAACGCGTTGCTGCCCGGCTGGGGCAGTGTGAACACTTTTGCCATCGGCAGCACCGCGCCCTACGTCAGCACGGTGCCAGGGGCGACGCGGGCGGACTACCTGCAGACAGGACAGTACGCGGCGGATTACAACCAGGTGAAGGACCTCGGCTCACAGTCCAGCCTGACACGCACCGCGGACCAGACGACGCAGGCCTACTTCTGGTCCGGCGGCAGCGGCACGGTCAAGGTTCCCGGCATGTGGAATGAGGTCGCCACCATCGCGGCGAGCACTGCCGGACTGACCGTCGAGGAGACAGCGCGGCTCTTTGCCGCAATGAATGTGGCGCTGGCGGACGCGGGCATCGCCTCCTGGGCGAGCAGCTACGACACCCAGTTTTGGCGGCCCGAGACCGCGATCGCCAATGGCGGCGACGGATTTTTCGACACGGACGGCAACGCGAGCACCGAGGGCGACTTCTTCTGGCTGCCCCTGATCAATTCACCCTCCTATCCGGAATACGTCTCCTCGCAGGGCGCCTTCAGCGCCTCGGCCGCGACGGTGCTGGCCGAGTATCTGGGAGATGCGATGGCCTTTTCTCTGAGCAGCGACATCGATGGAAACGGCAGCAAGGACCTGACGCGGAGCTTCACGAGTTTCACCGAGGCGGCGAACGAGGCGGCGCAGAGCGGGCTCTTTGCAGGGACGCAGTTCGGCACGTCGATCATCGATTCCCAGGTGCTCGGCGCGGATGTGGGCAGCTTTGTGGTGAACAACAACTTCGCCGCCGTGCCGGAGCCTGCGGGCGTCATCCTCACGCTGCTGGGTTCACTGCTCCTGCTTCAGCGCCGCCGACCGGCGTGAGGGATAGAGGTCGGGCATGAGCAACGGGCGCAGGACCATCGGCGTGAGCTCCCAGGGCAAAGGTTCCCACGGGTAACGGTGCCGGTCCTTCTCCAACCTGCCCCACCAAAGTCGGCCGCCGTGGCGCCATGGATCGAGTACGATGCCCTGTTCAAAAGGCTGCCCCTTGGCGGTGACGACGATGCCATTGTGCTCTCTTCGTGTGGCACGCTTGGCCGAGGTCAGGTGCAGTTCGAGCGTGCGGGATTGAAGCCGGAAAAGATGCGGGAACAAATCGTCGCGCCACTGGTAGCAGAGGCCACGTTTCCGCAGGCCCATGTTCACCAGCATGTTGTTGACCCACGGCAGAATCACGGGCTTGAAGTCTGCGGACATCCGGGCCGATGCCTCAATGGCGGTCGTGGCCAGCCTGTCCGCCTCCGTGCGGCTGACGCTGGGGGCCAGGCGTTGCAGGTCGGCGCTCATTTGGCTCGCCTGTTCCTGGCGGTGCTCCGGCGTGCCGGTGTCCACGCAGGAGGCGATGAGAAACGGGACGAGCAGCAGCGGACGGAGCGAGAGGGAGACCATGCGACGGGGAAGGGGAATCAGGTCAGGGGACCGTGTTCGGATTCATGCAGCTCACGCGCCTGCTGCTTCCACTTTTCCCGCTTCGCACGGTTTCTGAAGGCCAGCAGTTCGCTGACGATGCGCAGTTCGTCGTCGTTCCAAAGTGCGATCTGCCGCCAGGTGCGGATGCCGTGGGAGCGCAACTGGTCGCTGATGACGTTCTTGATGCCTTTGATGCGTGTGAGGTCGTCGTCCGGCACCGCTTCCAGCGCCGCCGCGTCGCGGCTGATCTGGTGCAGCACGGCGGCCTGGCTCTCCAGATTCCGGATGTCTGCCGTAGATTCCTCCAGGCGCTTTTCACTGTCGGCTAGGCTGCGATAGGCGAGGGCCAGACCGGCAGGATCAGCGGTGGGCTGGGATTCAAGCGTGGCGACCCGCCGCTGCCAGTCCTCCAGTTCCTGGTTCAGCGCGCCGAGAATGGACTGCTGGGCTGCGAGCTTTTCCTCCACGGCGGCGAGCGTTTCCTTCATCGACGTGCCGCGAACGGCCGTCACCGGCTTTGGCTTCGCGGTGGGGCTGCGTTTGCGTTTCGGTTTCTCCGGCGGCGGTTCCGGCGTGTCCGGGCCGACCGGCGTCTCGACGGGCGGTGCGGTGCGCAGGCGCAGAATTTCTTCGCGGGCGGCGTCGAGTTCCGTCAGCAGGCGGTTGATCTCTGACTCCTGCGCTTTGTGCGTTTGGTCGGACTTGGTGGCTTCCTCCCGGCGGCGCTCGGCGTCCGCGCGTGCCGCTTTGAGGTCCTTTTGCAGTCGCGCCAGTTCCTCCTCGCGTCTTTTCAAAAGGCTGGCCGCTTCGGCGTTTGCGCTGACGATTTCGGCTTGGGCGGCGTCGCGTTCCTCTTCCGCGAGGCGTTCCGACCGGCTCAGGCTTTGCAGTTGCTTGTCCAATTCGGCGACCCGCTTCTTGAGATCGCCGCCCGACCAGCGCCACCCCAGCCAGCCGAAGGCGACGGCGGTGAGGCCGAGCAATGGTGCGAGGTAGAGCAGAAGCCAGAGAAAGGACGACATCAGCGGGGTAAAGGCGGGGGATGGGCGGGCAGCCGGGCGCGGAAATGTTCCATCGCCTCCGTGCTGTGCGAATCAACGAGCGCGGCGGGAAGATCCGGCGGCAGAAGGCCGCTGCGGGCGATGCCGCCGGCCTCGATCAGGTCAAAGGTGACCGGAAGTTCGATCCAGTCGGAACCGGGAACCGCCAAAGCGAATGACAAGCCGCCGGCGGGAAACTGCGGGAGGCTCTTGACGGTGTGCAGGATGCCGCTCCAGCGCTGGGCGGAGGCCTTCAAGTGCAGATCGTCATAAAGGACGACGCTGTCCGGTGGGCATGCGCGGCGCACTGCGGCGATGATCTGTGTCCGCGCGGACTCCCCCGCCAGTTGTCCGCCGAGGATGACCTTCCCGTCACAGACGGCGAGAGTGACGAACGAGGGTGGCGCTGACTTTTCAGGCTCGGGCGCCCCCTGCAGCCATGCGATGACTCTGGCGCTGTCCGCCAGCAGCCATTCCTGCCTGACACCTGCTGGCAAATCCCCCTCCCAGGGCTTGGCGTCGTCTCCCACTTTCCAGTCCACGGCATGCCAGGCCTCGCCGCCGAATCCGAGAAAAAGCGACTTCTCCTGCCTGTCGTTCTCGTCTGGCAGCAGTGCGGTCGTCACCGGACCAAACTCCGCCACGGGTCGGCGGCCGGAGCTGACACGAATTTCATCGCGCACCTGGCGCGGAGCGAAAAACTTCAGGGCGTCATCCAGCAGCGAGTTCTTCACGGCTGTCGAACCGACCTCGCCGCGCATCAAGACTTCCCCCTGGCGGGCGGCGAGAAACACATGCCCCGCCGGCAGGGCTGCCAAACGCTGTGCCTCGGTCTCGGCGGCGCGCTGTGCCTGCCGCGTCTGGCGCACCCGCCGCAAGGCGGGCTGCAGATGTTTTTTCCAATCCTCCTCGCCGATGCCGAGTGCCTTCACTTCGGTCAACAGCGCGCTTTCAGACTTTTCGACGTTCAGCGTGATCCACCGATTGCCGATCTTCGCGATGTGCGCCTGCGCGAGCGCCTGCGGTGCCGGGAGACCACGCAGAGTGGCGGCGACGTCCGGGGCCTCGTCGTGGTTCGAGGCGTCGATGATTGGTTCACCTTCGACCATGCCGCCTCCCGCCGACCAGCGGTCCAGAATGCTGCGCGCGAGATCCCGCGCTTCGAATTCGCTCGCCACCGCACCGGTCAGTCGCGCTTTCGCTCCCTCTGCGGCCAGCAGCAGCCAGCCAGGCGGATACGGTGCCAGCGCGATCTCGTTGTTAACGGAAGCCACCGGATTCAAACGCAGCGACATGCCCGCAGCAAAGCCCGCCGACGCCCGAACATGATCGCGCACGGCGGCCTCGATGCTTTCGCGGTCCCGAATTGAGCGCACCTCCCCGCCGAGCTGCGCCATCTGCCCGTCAAAGGTCAGCGTCACACGCTCCAGCCGGCCAGTCAGACTCGCGTCGCTTTCCATCCGTGAGCGGGCGGCCGTTTGCAGTGCCTTCTCCATTCCCGGAAGAATCAGCAGGGCGCCCAGCAGCCAGAGCAGCGACAGCGTGACAGTAGAAACGATCCAGCGCTCGCGATTCATGAAGCGGAGGGATCAGGCCTTTTCGCGCATCTTGCGCACCTCTTCGAAGCTAAGGCGCCGCACCTCGCCGCGCTGGCTGGTTTGTACAAAGGTTTCCGTGGCGGCGTCGAGTCCCGTCAGCCAACCGTCGCCGTAGGCCCAGGTGTCGATGCAGATGCGCTTTTCCTGGAGGTTGGGCAGGCCGGACTTTTGAGCCGTGTGTCCGCAAATCAGCGTCTTGCCGGAAAAATGCGGATGCGAATCATCAAAGCGACGCCAGAACAGCCAGTCGTCCATCTGCTCCTCCATCGGCACCATCGCGTTTGCGTTGGCATGAACGAAGATGTGCGTGTCTGTGACGTGATAGCGTTGCAGGCGCTTGTGCAGAAAATCCCAGTGTTCCTCGGGGATTTTGCTCCAGTCGGGCAAATCCGTGCCGTAGGACTCCATCGTCTGCCGTCCGCCGACCGAGAACCAAGCGCCGGGATCGACCGCGCCCGCCTTGGCGTCCATCATCAGGAGTTCGTGGTTCCCCAAAATCGGGACGACACGTGTTCGTGCTTCCAGTCCGATGATCGTGTTCAGCACGCCGCGAGAGTCGGGGCCGCGGTCCACATAGTCCCCCAGCACGACGACGGTGTCCTCCGCCCGCGGTGCCATCTCGGCGAGCATCAGTTCCAGCGCGGCGGAGCAGCCGTGCAGGTCTCCGATGACCAGCACGCGTCCCGATGACGGGGCGATCGGCGGAAGGGTGATCCTCGCCGTGTGGGTAGTGGCTGTGTTGTCATCGCTGACCAGAGTGGACATGCGTCACTCTTGCGCGGGCCGGGAAAGACGCAACCAGCGATGCACGCGCAGGATCAGACCAGCCCGGCGTCTTTGAGTGCGGGAAACTGGGAGCGCCAGTCGCGCACGATGGACGCTTCGACGGGGGCGGTGGTGACGTGTTCGTGAGCGGCGGCGTCGGCGATGACGACGCCATGGGGATCGACGACGATGCTGCGTCCCAAGTAGCTGAAGTTGGGGTCGGAGCCGCAGTAGTTCACGCCGACCACATACGCCAGGTTTTCGATCGCCCGCGCCTGCAGTAGCGTGATCCAATGCTGCGTGCGCCGCGAAGGCCACGCGGCGATGTAAACGAGCACCTCGGCTCCGGCACGCACGGCGTCGCGGGCCAGTTCGGGAAAGCGCAGATCGTAACAGACGAGCGGGGCGATGCTCAGCCCGCTCCACTCAAAAACACTGACGCCCGTGCCCCCCGCATGGACCTGATCTTCGCCGCCCATGCTGAAGGGGTGGTTCTTGTCGTAGCGGGCCAACTCATTGCCGTCCGGCGCGATGACGAGCGCCTGGTTGGAGCCGCGATCGTCGGCGAGTGCGGTGACGAGACCGCCGATGACGCAGCACTGGTGCGTGGCGGCGACTTCGCGCAGGAACTGCTCCGTCGGGCCGCCGAGGGGTTCGGCCGTCGCTGAAAGGTTCACGCTGAAGCCCGTGGAGAACATTTCCGGCAGCACGATGAGCGCTCCCGGTTGTGGTGCAGCTTCTTCAATGAGCCGGCGCGCCTTCGCGTGGTTTGCCGCGCGGTCCTCCCATTCAGGATCCATCTGGACGAGGTGGACGTTCAGCGTGGAAGACATGGTTGGCATAATGGCGTCAGGGCTGTCTCGCGTTTGCGGACATTGGTTGAAACGCGCACCCGAAGAGGAAAATCAATTCGCCGGATAGGCGTGCGAACCGATCGTTTCCGGGGCATCAACGGAGAAAAAATCGCTCGTTTCCGGGTCCGGCATGCCGTGGCTGCGGATGCCCTCCAGCCTGCGGCGGCTGCCGCGTTCGCTGCCCGGCCGGTTGGCCACGCGCTGGGCGATGTCCGTGAGCACCGGCGCCGCCACCGCCGCACTGGCGGCCAGGAGGGCGAAGGCGATCACGTTGGAGGAGCCGCGACGCATTCCACGCCCGAACAGAAGTCCAAGCGCGCATCCGGCCGCTGCGGGGGCGATGACGGAGGCGTAGGATTCGTAGGAAGGGGCGGACATGGTTTCTTTCATGATTCACCATAGGCCATGGCGGAAGATTCGCCAAAGAGGAATTTGCCCCTCGGCGGCTTTCCGCTAAAGAACCGCGTCACCCATCCCCAACGCATGAGCATTTCCGCCAGCAACAAACGTTACGTACTCATCCTGGCCGGAGGCAGCGGTCAGCGCTTCTGGCCGATCAGTCGCGACACACGTCCGAAACAGCTCCTCAAGCTGTTCGGTGACAAGACGCTGCTCGAACTCACGATCGACCGACTCGAGGGGTTCGTGCCGAAGGAGAACATCCTCATCCTCACCAACACGCAGCAAGAGGCCAGCGTGCGGGCCATCGTGAAGGATCTGCCGAAGGAAAACATCGTGGCGGAACCCGAAAAGCGCGACACCGCGCCCGCCATCGCGCTGGCCGTCGGCTGGGTGGTGGCGCGAGATCCCACGGCCACCATGGTGGTGCTGCCTGCGGACCATTTGATTCAGAACCAGGCCGAGTTTCAGCGTGTGCTGACGAACGCATCCATCGCCGCGGAGAACAGTGGCAACCTCGTCACCATCGGCATCAAGCCGACATGGCCCTGTCCCAGCTACGGCTATGTCGAGCGAGGACGCCGCGCCAGCGTCGGCGGACTCGAAGACCAGTCCGCGTGGGAGGTGGTCCGCTTTCGCGAAAAGCCGAACCCCGATCTTGCGGAACACTTCATCAGCCAGGGGAACTTCCTTTGGAATGCGGGCATGTTCATCTGGACGATACCCGCGATCTTCAGCGAACTCAGCCGCCACTGCCCGGTGCTGGCTGACTTTGTCTCCGAACTCCGCGGCACGAAGGATTTCGACGCCACCGTCGCCAAGCAGTTCGCAAAGCTGCCGAAGCTTTCCATTGATTACGCACTGATGGAAAAGGCCACCCGCGTCCTCAACATCGAGGCTACCTTTGACTGGGACGACGTGGGCAACTGGACCAGCGTGGGCCGCTATCTGAAGAGCGACGACGACGGTAACCAGTTCAACTGCGCCTTTTCGCAGCAGGACTCCTCCAGCAATCTCGTCTTTACTCAGACGGGCCAGCACGTCGCCCTCATCGGCGTGCAGGACATCATCGTCGTCGCGTCCAAGGACGGTCTTCTCGTGGCGGATCGCGCCCGCGCGGAGACGATCAAGAAACTCGTGGACGGACTGCCCGCCGAACTGCGCTGAACCGAGCCGACCCCATGCCGCGTATCCTGGCCATCGATCACGGCACCGTGCGCATCGGTCTCGCCATCAGCGACGAGACCGAAATCGTCGCCAGCCCACTCAAAACGATTGATGCGAATCACGAGCCCGAGCGCACCATCGCGCGCATCGTGAAGGACAAGCACATCGGTAAAATCGTCATCGGCATGCCGTTTCGCATGAGCGGTGAGAAAGGCAGCGCCGCGGAGCGTGTGGAAAAGTTCGCGACCAGTCTCGGCAGGGAACTGCGTCACTCGACGCCCATCGAATTCGTCGACGAGCGCCTCTCCTCCGTGGAAGCCGAGGCGTCGCTGTCTCGCGCCGGCATCACTGGCAAGAAGGAGCGCAACGAGATCGTCGATCAACTCGCCGCCGTGGTCATCCTGCAGGAGTATTTGAACCAGCAGCGTGGTCCCGAAGGCTTCCTGCTGCCTGACGACGCCTACGAACTCCAATGGACCGATGAGCCGAAGCGACGTCGAAAGTAGGGTCGGCAAGAACCGCGGTCCCGAGCCGGGATTCAAGCGTCTGCGCCTCACCGTTGCGTACTGCGGCACACCGTGGCGCGGTTGGCAGAGCCTGGAAGGCGGAGGCACGATCACCGACGAGTTAAACACGGCCATCCGCAAGGCCACGCGCATTCGCGCCTCCGTCCAAGGCAGCGGGCGCACGGATGCCGGTGTGCATGCGCTGGCGCAGACCGCCCACGTTGACGTGCCGGAAACCGCGCGAATGAGCTGCGAGGCGTGGGCGCATGCCCTCAATGCCTGTCTGCCTCTTACGATTCGCATTCTGGATGTGGAAGAGTGCCGGCCGAGCTTCCACTCACGCTTTGACTGCATCGGCAAAACCTACCGTTACCGCATTTGGCGACCGCGCATGATGACCCCTTTTGAAGCGGATCGTGCCTGGCATGTTTACGGACCGCTCGATATCGATGCCGTGCGCTGGTGCTGCGAAAAACTCGTCGGCACGCACAACTTTGTACGTCTCAGCGCTAATCGCGGCGACATGCCCGAAACCGAGCGTCGCCAGCGGACCGAAAAAACCACGCGCACCATCCAACGTGCCGAGTTGCGTGAAATGGGCGACCTGCTGGAGTTTGAATTCGAGGGTGACGGCTTCCTCTACAAAATGGTGCGTCTCATTGTCGGCAGCCTCATGCATGTCGCCCGCGGTCGGGATTCGAAGGAGTGGTTCGCGAGCCTGCTCGCCGACCCGGGAGGCCTGCAGAGCAACCAGACCGCCCCGGCCTGCGGCTTGTATTTGGTGCGGGTGAACTACCCAGCCTGATCTCATTCGTTCTCCGGAATTCTGGTTTCGTCATTTGAAACCACCTTCCCCTTGAGGCATGAAGGCCACCCTCTCATGCCGTACGAATCTCAAATCGCCCGCCGCCGCTCGTTCGCGATCATCTCGCATCCGGACGCCGGTAAAACGACGCTCACCGAAAAGCTCCTGCTTTATGGCGGTGCAGTCGCACTCGCGGGATCGGTAACGGCTCGCAAAAACCAGCGTGCGACGACTTCGGACTGGATGGAGCTCGAAAAACAGCGCGGCATTTCCGTCAGTTCCACCGTCCTGCAGTTTGAGTACAAAGACTGCATCGTGAACCTGCTCGACACGCCGGGTCACAAGGACTTCTCCGAGGACACCTACCGCGTGCTCACCGCTGTCGACGCCGCCATCATGGTGATCGATGCGGGCAAGGGCATTGAGGCGCAGACGCGCAAGCTCTTCGAAGTCTGCCGCCGCCGCGGCGTTCCCATCTTCACCTTCATGAACAAGCTCGACCGTCCTGCGCGCGAGCCCCTCACGCTGCTGGACGAACTGGAGACGGTGCTGGGCATCGGTGCCTGCGCCATCAACTGGCCGCTCGGTCTTGGGCAGCAGTTCCGCGGTGTTTTCGATCGCCGGAAAAACGTGGTGCACCTCTTCGAGCGCACCGCCCATGGCGCCTACCGCGCACCGGAGAAGGTGGGTGGTCTCGACGACGAATTCGTCGCGAAGCACACCGTACCTGAAGCACTTGAGCAGGCCAAAATGGAGATCGAGATGCTCGACGGAGCCGGTCACGAATACGACCGCACCAAAATCGACCGCGGCGAACTGACCCCCGTCTTTTTCGGCAGCGCCAGCAACAACTTCGGCGTGCAGATGCTGCTCGACGGCTTTCTGGAACTCGCGCCGCCGCCCGAGCCGCGCATGGCTGACGACGGGCGTGTGATCGAGCCGACGGACGAGGGTTTCTCCGGTTTTGTTTTCAAAATCCAGGCGAACATGGATCCGCGTCATCGCGACCGCATGAGCTACGTGCGCATTGTCAGCGGCAAGTTCGAGCGCGACATGCAGGTCACGCACACGCGCACGGGAAAGCTCGTCCGGCTCGCCAACTCGCAAAAGCTTTTTGCCCAGGATCGCGAGACGGTGAACGAAGCCTACGCCGGTGATGTCGTTGGCATCGTCGGCAATCACGGATTCGGCATCGGCGACACACTTGCCGCCGATCCCACTCTGAAGTTTGACGAAATCCCCCGCTTTGCGCCCGAAGTCTTCGCCTACCTGCACAACCCCAGCACCGCGCACTACAAGCGCTTCCGCGACGGTCTGGAGCAGCTCCTCAGCGAAGGCGTCGTACAGCAGTTCATCCAGCCACATGCGGGACAGCGCGTGCCCCTGCTCGGTGCTGTCGGTCCGCTGCAGTTCGAAGTCGTGCAGTTCCGACTTGAGAGCGAATACAACGCCCAAAGTCGCATCGAGCAGGCGCCCTACACCCTGCTGCGCTGGGTGCGCACCAAGGACGGCGGCGCCGTCGAAGACTTCGACATCCCCGGCGGCGTCACCACTGCGCAGGACGCCGAAGAACGCTGGGTCGTCTTCTTCAGCGACCAATGGGCCATCAACTACTTTGAGCGTCGCAACCCCAACGCCGAATTGTCGGAGGTTCCGTGGGACGAGGTGGAGAAGACAAAGGCCTAAGGGGAGCTGCCGGGTAGGCTTTCATCGGCCCGCCCAAACAACTGTCAGAGAACACTCTGCGGCTGAGGGCTGCGCTCAGCCGCGGTGCAGGTTCAGATACTCGCGGCAGTTGTTTTCCCCCATGTATTTGGAGAGCAGGCGCGGGTCGGTCTCGGTGAAGTCCACCATGATCAAGCCGTCGACCACGGAGGCGAAGTCCTTGTCCACGTTGAAGCTCAGCAGAGTGGCGTTGAGTTTGAGGTAGTGCTTCAGCAGAGTGGGAATGCCCTTGCCGTCCGTTTCCAGGCTGGAGATTAGCGCTGAGCAGTCATCCACGTTCTCCAGATCGGCACTGATGAACTCTCGCATCATTTTCCGTGTGCGCATGTAGCGGAACGGATTCCTGGGTCGGACAAAGCTCGCAAGGTGCGGGTGCATTCGGTTGTCCTGCAGGAACTCGACGATCATTTTCCGCGAGAGGCTGCTGTAGTCCTTGCTGATGCTCACCGGACCAAAGAGCTTCTTGTAGTGCGGATTGCGGGCGATCCAGTGCGCGATGCCCTTCCACAGCAGCGGCAGCGAGGCCAGATGGCGCTGGTAGGCCTTGATGATGAAGCTGCGCCCCATCTCCACCGCGTGTTCGAGATTGGCGAGGAAGGGCTTTTCATAGTGGAACAACGTGTTCGTGTAGAGCCCCCTGGGGCCGTACTCGCGCAGGATGACGTCGGCGCGTCCGAGGCGGTAGGCTCCGGCGACCTGCTCCTTTTCTTCATCCCAGAGAATGAGGTGCTCGTAGTAGCGGTCGTATTTGTCCAGGTCGATCTCGTTGCCTGTGCCTTCGCCCACTTCGCGAAAGGTGATCTCTCTCAATCGCCCGATCTCCGGCAGCAGGGTGGGGATCTCGTGGGAGTGGGCCTGATAGACTGACAGATTCCCCTGACCCACCAAGCGTCCGCCGCGGGCGCGGATGCGGTCGATTTCCCCGACCATCCGCTCCTGCAGGATTTCGGACGGAGGCGTGATCGTGATGTTTTCTCCAGCGGTGGTCAGCTTCGCGGCGGGTTCCTTGCCGCGCTGGTGGAGGACAAAGGTATGAATGCGCAGGTAGCGCGTGAGGGATTCGTCATCCTCGAACTTTTTCAGCCGCGTGTAGGGAATCGGATGTCCGACACTCATCGGCACCGTGCTGCCTTCGCGGTTGCAGAACTCCCGCAGCAGCAGGCTGGTGCGCAGTCGCGGGTGAATGAGGCCTGCCGCGTGAAAAAGCGTGCTGTTGGATCCGGGGAAATAAACCGGCAGCACCGTCGCCTGCGTGCGCCTCACCAGGGAGCCCAGGTGGGAACTCCACGCCGGTTCATCGAGGCCTCGTCCCGGCTTGTAGGAGGCCACCTCGCCGGCGGGGAAAATGATCAGCGTGCCCCCCGCGCGGAGGAGACGGATGGCCTCCTTCATCGGTCCGAGGTTTTTCTTCGCGGCCTCGTCGCCGCCGAAGGGGTTCACTGGAATCACATGGCCTTCCAGCTCCTTCATCGCCAGCATTAGCGAGTTCGTCATGACCTTCAGGTCGGGACGGAACTGTGCGGCCCATCTTGCCAGCATGATGGGGTCGATGATTCCAAAGGGATGGTTGGCCACGATGATCAGCGGTCCCTGCTTCGGGAATTGAAACTCCGCCGGCAGGTCGACGGCCTCTCGGGTGCCGTGCGCCTTGGCCACTGAGTCGAACCAGGCAAATACTTTGGGGTGTTGTGGGTGCTCCCGGAAAAGTCGTCCTGACTCCTGATACACCTCGTCAAAGGCACGCAGGCCGAGGGCGGTCTCCAAGGTGGGGCCGAAGAGACGGTAAAGCCGACGCTGAAACGGGGTGGTGAGGTGCTCGCTGAGATCGAAGACCATGGGAGCGGTCGGAGTGGTTGGGGGGAGACCGCTGTCATTGATCCGCTCAAATCCACATCAAGCAAGCGGCTTCAGCGTGTCGTTTTCGCCATTCTCAATCGTGAAAGAATCACCCCAAAGCCTGTTTGATCTGATTCATCCAGTGCTCGGCCCGCCCGGCATAGGTGAGGTCGTCCTTCTGATACAGGACGCCGCGCGAGACATTGACCAGCAGCGGAGACTTCCTTCCGCCGCCCTTCAGCGCGGTCAGATCACCGCCCTGCGCCCCGAGGCCCGGGATCAGCAGGGGAACGTCGGGGATGTGCTCTAGGACGTCCGGGGCGGCATTGGTCAAACCGACCACCAGCCCCGCCTGTGGGTGCCCGGCGGTCATTTCGGCCACAAGTTCATAGACCTGCCTGTCGCCCGTCTTTTGCAGTTCGATGTCCTTGGCTCCCGGATTCGAGGTCACGCCGAGCAGGTAGAGGCCTTTGTCTGAGTATTTTAGGAAGGGCTCCAGCGTGTCGCGGCCCATGTAGGCATTCAGCGTCACGGCATCCACATTCATCACGTCGAAACAGGCCTTCGCGTAGTAGCCCTGCGTCTCGCCGATGTCCCCGCGCTTCACGTCCAGCACGACGGGAATCTCCTCCGGCACCTCCTTGAGCACCTGCTCCAGCATTCGCATTCCGCGCCAGCCCAGTGCTTCAAAGTAGGCCGAGTTCGGCTTGAAGGCCGCCGCAAACGGCGCGGTCTCCTTGATCACGTTGATGATCCACCGTTTGGTCAGTTCGCTCGCGTCTTCGGCACGAACGTCGAGGCCCACGCAGAGGTTCGAACCGGTGGTGGCGATGCGCTGATTCAGCTTGTCGAGAAAAGTCATGCGCCGTTTCCATTGCACGGCTTTTCACTCTCGCCAAATCGAAGATTTGACGCTGCCCCGCACCCCGCCATCCTGCCAGCCTTCCCGATGAGCAACGACCCCGCCATCAAGCCCCTCGTGGGCATCATCATGGGTTCCAGTTCTGACTGGCCCACCATGCAAAACGCCGCCCAAGTCCTGCAGGATTTTGGCGTGCCCTTTGAGAAGAAAGTCGTCAGTGCTCACCGCACGCCGCAGCTTCTCTACGACTACGCCACCACCGCCTCCTCGCGCGGGCTGAAATGCATCATCGCTGGTGCTGGCGGTGCCGCGCATCTGCCAGGCATGGCCGCCAGCATGACCACCATCCCCGTTCTGGGCGTTCCGGTGCAAAGCCGCGCCCTCAGCGGCATGGACAGCCTTTATTCCATTGTGCAAATGCCCGGCGGCATCCCCGTCGCCACCTTCGCCATCGGCAATGCGGGCGCTCTGAATGCCGGCCTCTTCGCCGTGTCGATGCTGGCGAATGAGAACCCCGATCTCGCCGCCAAGCTGAAAGCCTTTCGGGAGCGTCAGTCGAAAAAAGTGCTGGAAAGCCAGAAGGACCTCGAAGCCGAACCGAAAGCATGATTCACCCGCCTCCTTCGACCATTGGAGTCCTCGGCGGCGGTCAGCTCGGGCGCATGCTCGCCCTCGAAGCGCGCCGTGCCGGTCATCGCATCGCCATCTTCACCGACGAACCGCAGGGCTGTCCTGCTGGACAGTTCGCCGACATCGAGATCAATGCCGCCTACGACGACACCGCGGCGCTGAACCGCTTTTTGCAGCAGGTCGATGTCGTCACCGCCGAGTTCGAAAACATCCCCGCATCGTGTTTGCAGGCGGTCGAAGCGATTAAGACGCTGCGCCCCGGCTCGAAGGCTCTCATCACCACGCAGCATCGCGAACGCGAGAAGAATTTCCTGCGCGATCAGGGCATCGCCTGCGCTCCGTTTCGCGTCGTCGATGATTTGCAGAGCCTTGAAGCCGCCGTGGCCGAACTCGGCCGCCCCTGCGTCATCAAAACCGCCGCCTTCGGCTACGATGGCAAAGGACAGTGCAAAGTCACTGCCGAGACCGATCTCACGGACGCCTGGAAAGGTTTCGAAGGCCACCGCGCAGTCGTCGAGCAGTGGGTCAGCTTCGTGTGCGAAGTCTCCGTCGTCGGCGCACGCGGCATCGATGGCAGCATGGCCACGCACGGTTGCGTTGAGAACCAGCACACGCATCACATCCTTGATGTCACCATCGCTCCAGCCCGCGTGGAGCCGCAGATCATCGCCCAAGCCGTCGAGTTGTGGAAAGCCGTCGCCGAAGGCCTCGATTACGTCGGCACCATGGCCGTCGAGATGTTCGTCACCACCGACGGCAAGGTCATCGTCAACGAAATCGCTCCGCGTCCACACAACAGCGGCCACTACACCATCGACGCCTGCCGCACGAACCAGTTCCAGCAGCAGCAGCGCGCCGTCTGCGGCCTCCCGCTCGGCGATGCCTCGCAGCACACGCCCGCCGTCATGATCAACCTCCTCGGCGACATCTGGCCTGCCCCGCTCACGCATCCCGACTGGTCGCCCGTGCTCAACCATCCGCGCGCCAAGCTCCACCTCTACGGCAAACGCGAAGCCCGCGCCCGCCGCAAGATGGGCCACTTCACGGTCCTCGGCGACACGATCGACCAGGCCCTCAAGGATGCGCTCGCGATCCGGTCGGCGCTGGGGATCGCGTGACCCGCGGCACGGCTTTGTCGGAATTCAGACTTGCATGCTGGGCGGAAATCCGGCATGCCGCTGTTCATGAAGTCCAACCACCTCCTGCTGCCGCTGCTCTCCTGTCTGATCCTCACCCATTGTGGAGATGATTCCAAGAAGGCCGAAGCTCCGCCTGCAGTGGCTCCAAAACCTGTCGCTGCTGAAGCGCCCGCGAAAAAAGAGCCTGCGCCCGCCCCGGCCAAACCCAAACCGGAAGACAAGGAGGTGTACTGGACGCCGGAGACGATGCACACGGAGATCAAGTACCACAATCCGGGTTACGATGGCAGTGCGCAGTTCAATATCGAAGGGGGCAAGGTCATCGCCCTCAGCCTGCGTGGAGCGAAGATCGAAAACGTGAAGTTCATGCAGCACATCGAACCGTTGGCGGTCGATCTCAGCGAGACGCCTATTGCCGATCTGCGGCCGATGCAGGGCAAAAAACTCATCGAGCTCTACTTGGAGGACACCAAGGTCCGCGATCTTTCCCCCATCCGCGGCATGCCGTTGGAGAAGCTTTATCTCAGCCGCACGCCGGTGGAGAATCTTGGCGCGCTGGAAGGCATGCCGCTGGTGGAGTTGAACGCCGTGGGCTGCCCGATTCGCGACATCTCCGGCATCGCGAAGTGCCCCATTCAAATGCTTTGGCTCACCGACTGCCCGGTGGAGAATATCGCCGCCCTCAACACCGTCCCGCTCGTCAGCGTCACGCTCCATCGCACGAAGGTGAAGGACCTGACTCCGCTCAGCGGCACCGCCCTGCAGCGACTGCACATCGGCGAGACGCCTGTCACCGACCTCACACCGCTCAAAGGCATGCGTCTGACCCGGCTCGTCTTCAGCCCAGCGAACATCACCGCCGGGATCGACGTCGCAAAATCCCTTCCGCTTCAGGAAATCGGCACTCGCTTTGACGACGGCGGCAAGGATCTTCAGCCGCCGTCAAGCTTCTGGCCGGCCTATGATGCCGCTGTGAAAGCCGCAGCCAAACCGTGAGAATGCTGAAAATATGTCTTGTGGCGGACTCCCCCGAGCTGCCACTATTGCGGCGAATCCAATGAAAGAATTCGCTTATATTCATGACGAGCGGCACACCCCTTCGCCGCTGCGCGCTGTGCCGGCGCTGGCGAGCTTCGATGACGATCAACTGGACGATGTGCTGAACTCCAGCAGCCTCCTGCAGTGCGAGCCCGGCGACTTCATTATCGAAGAGGGCAGCATTGACTCCCGCATCTACGTGCTCCTCAGCGGAGAGCTGGAGGTCTGTGTCGGTGGAAAAAAAGTCGCCTCCATCAACCGGGTCGGAGAGGTTTTTGGCGAGCTGGCCCTGGTTAACCAGGACAAGCGGCTCGCGTCGGTCATCGCCGGGACGAAAGCCGTCTGTCTGGCGGTGGACCAGAAATTCCTGCAGGACATTCATCCGCGTGAGGCGGATCCCTCCTTCCATGCCGCATTGTATGAATTTGTCGCCCGGCTGGTGGTTCGGAAGCTTGAATCCACGTCCAGACGGCTCGCAGAGGTGGAAAAGGAATTGCGCGAACTTCGCGAAGCTCAGAATCACACCCAGGCCGCCGCCAGCCCGAAGCCCAAGCGCCCTGTCAAACGACCCACTGCCGCCCGCAAACCTGCGACAAGCCGCAGGTAACGTGCTCAAGCGCCCGCTCCGATGGTGATCCGCTTCTGCGGTATTGGTGACTCGATGATGCCGAGTTCCGTTTCCTGCTTCAAGCGCAGCTGACCGCAGGCTGCGGAGATGTCGTGGCCCTTTTCCCGCCGCAGTGTCGCCGTGACCCCGGCTTTGGTGAGGACTGCGAGGAAGGCGTCCTGTCGTTCTTCACTGGGACGCACCCATGGCAGTCCCTCCACTGTGTTGTAGGGGATTAGGTTCACCTTCGCATTCGCGGCGCGGGCGCGTTTCGCCAGCGCATGGGCCTGCGGGATGCTGTCATTCACGTCGGCGATGAGGATGAACTCGAAGGTGAGAAACTGCTTTCGCTTGGCATTCCAGCAGTCAAGTGCCTCGAAGAGCTCGTCCAGAGGGTATTTCCGGTTCACCGGCATGATCTGCTCCCGAACCTCGTCCGTGGCGCCATGCAGGGAGATCGCCAGACGGATTTGCAGCGGGAAATCGGCCAGCTTTTTGATCTGCGGCGCCAGTCCGCTGGTGCTGACCGTCATGTGCCGTGCACCGATGCCGATACCCCACTCGGCGTTGAGGATTTCGATGGCCTTCGTGAGGTTGGAATAATTCGCCAGCGGCTCGCCCATGCCCATGAAGACCAGGTTGTCCACCCGCTCGCCCGCATGCGCCTCAACTTGAACGATCTGTTCCACGATCTCGCCCGCAGTCAGGTTGCGCGTGAAACCGGCCAGGCCGCTGGCGCAGAATTTGCAGTCGTAGGCGCATCCCACCTGACTGGACACGCAGAGCGTCCGCCGGTCGGACTTGCCGCCATACAGCGCTGGATTGGCGGGGATGAGCACCGTCTCCACGTAGCGCCCGTCGTGCAGCTTGAGGAGAAATTTGCGCGTCGTGTCGGCGGAGCCGGTCACTTTCGCGATGCTCATCGAGCGAGTGACAAAGCGCGTCGCCAGCGCCTCACGCGTCGCCTTTGGCAGATTCGTCATTTCGTCGAAACTGGCGGCCCGTTTGGCGAAAACCCACTCGACAAGCTGTTTCGCGCGGAAGGCTGGCTGGCCCAACTCCGCGAATACAGCAGCAATCTCGTCCGGTTTCATGCCGAGGAGAGGCTGCAAAGGTGTGGGAGACGTCATGAAGGGAAGCTCGGGTCAATGCAGTTCATGCCCCAGAATCGCAAGAGTCGCAATTGCAGCCGTTTCCGCGCGCAGAATGAGAGGACCGAGCGTTACTGGTGTGAAGCCCGCGGCGAATGCTTGCGCTTCTTCTTCGGCGGTGAAATCACCTTCGGGGCCGATCAAGACGGCAACACTGGCGGGCTTCGTCGTCGGTAGCACTTGTTTGAGTGTGCGCGTTTGTTCGCTCAGCGCGGGAATGAGTTTGAAATCGGCGGCGATTTGCAAACCGGTCGAGAAAGCGATGGGAGCCTTCAATTCGGGCACAAACGGTGTGTGGCACTGCTTGGCACTCTCGATCATGTGCCGCCGCCATTTGGCGAGTTTCTTTTCCGTCTGCGCAGCATCGAGATGAATGACGCTGCGCTCGGTGATGATCGGCTGAACGCTCGACGCGCCGAGCTCGACGGCTTTCTCGAGCAGCCACTCGAAGGGCTCGGCTTTGATGAGCGCCGGGAGGAGATGAATCGCCGTCGCAAACGGCTCCATGCGCGTTTCGGATTCGATGCGTGCCTGCACTTCCGGCTTGGAAACGTGGGTGATTTCGCAAACGGCCACACGGCCTGCGCCGTCAAAGATCTCAATCGTGTCACCGGGCTGCTTGCGCATCACGCGACTGCAGTGCGCCGCTTCGTCATTCGTGAGCGTCAGATGCGGCGAAGACCAAGCGGCGGGAGGGAGGTGGAAGCGTGGTAGAGACATCGGAATGACGAAACCAGAATGGCGAATGACGAATCAATGTCGAAGGTCGAATGACGAATTCAGGCATTGGGATTTCATTCGGAATTCCTCATTCTGGTTTCGTCATTTGGCCATCAGCGCCTCGATGTCATCCGCTTCAATCGGGATATGCGCCATGAGGTCGATGTTGCCGTTTTCGCCGATGACGATGTTGTTTTCGAGGCGGACGCCGAGCTTTTCTTCGCGGATGTAGATGCCGGGCTCAACGGTGAAGACCATGCCTGCCTGAACGGGTTTCCACATGTGACCGACATCGTGCACGTCGATGCCCAGCGGATGCGAGGTGCCGTGCGGAAAGTATTTTTTATACGCGGGCTTTTCGGGGTCCTGCTGGTCGATGTCCTCCTGCGTGATGAGTCCGAGGCCGAGAAGTTCGTCCTGCATGAGCAGACCGACCTGTTCCTGATACTCGCGGATGATGACGCCGGGTTTGAGCATCTCGCAGCACTTTTTGAAGACACGAAGCACGGCGTCATAGACCTGGCGCTGGCGCGGCGTGAACTTGCCGTTCACGGGGATCGTGCGCGTGAGGTCGGCGTTGTAGTTGCCGTAGTTGGCGGCCACGTCGAGCAGCAGCAATTCGCCGTCCTGACACTGGCAGTGGTTGGTGATGTAGTGCAGCACGCAGGCGTTCGCGCCGGTGGCGATGATGGGCGTGTAGGCGAAGCCGCGGCCGCGCTGGCGGATGAATTCGTGCCAAAGCTCGGCCTCGATTTCGAACTCATGCACGCCGGGCTTCACGAACTTCAACAGACGATGGAAACCGTCGCCCGTGATGCGGATGGCTTCGTTGAGCGCGGTGATTTCGTGCTCGCTCTTGATGACGCGCAGCTCGTGCATGAGCGGCGCGAGGCGGCGGTAGTCATGCAGCGGATACTCGTGCTGACAGCGATGGGTGAAACGCGTCTCGCGCGTTTCCGTCGGGATGGTGGCTCGGATGTGCTCGTTCGAATTCAGAAACACATGCTCCGCCTGGCACATGACGCTGCGGAACTGCGTCTCGAAATCCTGCAGCCAGTGCACGCGCTGAATGCCGCTGCGTTCAGTCGCCTGTTCCTTGGTGAGTTTCTCTCCTTCCCAAACCGCGATGTGCTCGTTCGTCTCACGCACGAAGAGCATCTCGCGCTGCTTAGGATCTGCGGCATCCGGATAGAGAACCAGGATCGTCTCTTCTTGATCAATGCCGCTGAGATAAAACTGGTCGCTGTTTTGAATGAAGGCCAGCGAGCCGTCGGCATTCGTGGGCAGCACGTCATTGGCGTGTACGATGACGACGGACTGTGGCGGCAGCTTCGCATAAAGGCGCTCACGGTTTCCAGCGAAGAGTTCGGCGGGCAGGGGGTGGTAGCGTAACATGCCGGACAGGGAGCAAGGGCGGCCGCAATGGCAATCCTTCTCTTATTCCACCGGCACCGCCTTGGGTGGATGGCGGTCGGCTTGGATGTGCTTTTGCGTTTCCGTCCAGAAGGCTTCCGTCGGCAGGGCGAAGGTGGTGACGCGGTCAGCGCGGGCGATGTTGATGCCGACGACCCTGCCTTCGAGCGTGGCGACGGGGCCGCCCATGTCCGTGGGATAAAGCGGGATGTCGTGCTGAAGGACTTCGGGAAAGTTGTCACTTCGCAGGGAGATCCCGCCGTTGGCAAAGTCCTCACCCTCCCAGTTTTGCAGCACCTTGGTCCGGCTGGCGAGGCGGACGCGGCAGGTTTCTTCCTTGTTTTTGCGGAGATAGTGCACCTCGATGACCTCCCCGGGTTGCCGTGTGTTCACAAGCTCATGCACGCGGCGGAACTGATCCACGACCTTGCCGGCGATTTTGATCAGCACGTCGCCCTCGCGCAGACCGGCCGCCTCGGCGGGGCTTTCACTGGCAATGCCGATGATGCGAACGCCTCGGGCGACTTTGGAGGCCTTGTCGTCCATGCGAATGCCCAGTGCGGCGCCCGCACCCGGGATTTTGCGCCGCCGGGCACTCACGATTCCGAGGCGGGGTTCCCGGCCCGTGTCACCGGTGCTGCAGAGCCACTGGCCCAGGGTGAGCCCTTTCGACGGGTCAAAGGAAACGGCTTTGAGACCGGTGATGCCGACTGCCTGGGCGAGGACGAGGTCGATCTTAACGTCTCGATGCACTTCGCGCAGCGAGGCGGTGCGGCCGTCCGCGAGACGTGCGCGGACTTTTTCGAGTTCGGGCACTTCACTGGCCTTGGTCAGGATGTAGCCGTCTGTTCCGACGATCGTGGCGGTGCAGATGGCGCGGCCGAGAATGCTTTCAATGCGGGCGGAGCAGGGGAGCGTGAGCGGTTCGAGGCTGGAGAGTGAGGCCAGGGTTTGGCTGCCGTTGGTGCGCTGCTCAGGCGGGAGTGTCGCACGGGGGGAGTCCGCGGAGGCGGAAAAGGTGACGAGAAGAAAAAGGACGGAGAACTGACCAAACCGGACCAACCGATGCGCGTCCGCATGGCAAGCGGGTCGCATTCTTTTGTCGGTGGGTTTTGGAAAGTCCTTGGTCATCCGGATTTTCTCCTTGGTCATTCCTCCAGAGGCTTCTGTGCCAGTTTGACGGACAATTCTCGGTCCTTGCTGCCGTTGCGGAGCCCTATTTTCAGAACGTCTCCCGCAGCGCGGGCGCGCACCGTGGCGCTGAACTGCTGCTGGTCGGTCATCGCCTCTCCGTTCACGCTGAGAATGACGTCTCCGGCCTGCACGCCGGCTTTTTTGGCCGGTGAACTTTCCAGCACGTCCACGACTTCAAGCTCGAGAGCGTCATTCATGACCGTGGCAACACCGAGATAGCCGCCGGCTCCGATCCCCCACACCTTGATCACCCGGGACTTCTGCATCTCGTCCCAGGAGCGGAGGAAGGGGGCCATGGAGACATGCACGTTTTGATCCCGGCCTTCCCAGATTTGGCTGTGGATGCCGATGACCTCGCCGCTGAAATTGAAGAGCGGACCGCCGGAATCGCCGCCCATCAGCACGCAGTCGGTGTGCAGACTGTTGGCGGTCTGCTTGATGATCTTGCCCACGCGGAGGACCGGCCCGCGGGCTTTGTCGAAGCCTCCTGGATGTCCCAGCGCGAAGCACCACTCTCCGGGTTGCGCCTTGATGATCTCGCGGCTCAGGCTCACATAAGGCCAGGGCTTGGTGCGCTTTTTCAGCTGCGCCAGCGCTGCATCCGTCGTCTTGTCCAGTCCGAGGGACTTCGCGGTGGTGACGCTGCCGTCTTCAAAAATGACCCGCATTTCCTTGCCCGGCGCTCCCGGGACGTGCGCCGCGGTCAGCAGCAGTCCGTCGGGGGAAATGATTACGCCACTGGCCGTGCCGCCGCCGGCATGGATGGCGACGAGTGCCGGGCGCACCCGGGGCAGGAGCTTTTGCACGTCCGCCTGGACTCTCAAAAGTGCGGCGAGGTCCGTCTTTGAACCTGCCTCCCCACTGGAAGATGGGGCGGCTGCGGCGATGGCCTGCATCGCCACGAGGATCGTGGCGGCCCTGCTCAGAAATGGGGGGCAGAGGAGGGGCATGCGAATGGGCCGAGTTTACGTTCATCCCCATCGCCGGTCAATCCAGCATGAAGGAGGGGGAAATCTGCGGTTGAATACGAAGCCGGGCCGCGCTTCTCTCGCCCGTCATCCCCCCAAATAACTCTCACACATGAATTACGACCTCATCGTCATCGGCGGCGGGCCTGCGGGCTACGTCGGAGCCATTCGCGCAGCGCAACTCGGCAAGAAGGTGGCCTGCGTCGAAAACGACCGCGCCGGCGGCACCTGCCTGAACTGGGGCTGCATTCCGACCAAGGCCCTCCTCAAGAACGCCGAGCTTTACCACACCCTCACCCATCGTGCCGAGGAGTTCGGCCTCAAGATCGGCAGCGTCGAGTATGACTGGTCCAAAGTGATCGGCCGCAGCCGCGGCGTGAGCGACAAGCTCAACAAGGGCATCGAATTCCTCTTCAAGAAGAACAAGGTCGATTACCTCAAGGGTACCGCCAGCATCCCCGCCGCAGGCAAGGTCGAAGTCACTGCCGCTGACGGCAAAACGGAGACTCACGACGCCGCGAACATCCTCATCGCCACCGGCGCGAAAAGCCGCCCGATGCCCGGTTTCCCGTTCA
The DNA here is from genome assembly GCA_041395065.1 of Prosthecobacter sp. Lineage (GTDB taxonomy): Bacteria > Verrucomicrobiota > Verrucomicrobiia > Verrucomicrobiales > Verrucomicrobiaceae > Prosthecobacter. The sequence continues at coordinate 24,959 of JAWLBG010000004.1, forward strand.
ACGGCACCACGGTCATCGGCAGCAAGGAGGCAATGACCCTCGAAAAGCAGCCGAAGAGCATCATCGTCATCGGCGCGGGCGCCATCGGCATTGAGTTCGCCTACTTCTTCAACGCCTACGGCACGAAGGTGACCGTCGTCGAAATGATGTCCGACATTCTTCCTGTCGAGGACACCGAAGTCAGCAAGACCCTCGAAAAGAGCCTCACCAAGGCCGGCATCCGCCTCCTCACGAACACAAAGGTCACGGGTACATCCGAGGACGGCAAGGGCGTGAAGATCACCGTCGAAGGCGCGGCCAACGAAACCCTCGAAGCAGACGTCTGCCTCGTCGCCATCGGCGTGGCGCCCGTGCTGCCCGGCGGTGTCGAGATCAAGCTCAGCGAAAAAGGCTGGCTGCAGACCGATGACCGCTATCAAACAAGCGTCAAAGGCGTCTATGGCGCCGGCGACATCATCGGGCCGCCCTGGCTCGCCCACGTCGCCAGCTACGAAGCCGTGCAGTGCGTCGAAGGCATGTTCACCAAGCATAAGCCCAAGAAGGTCGGCGTCTTCCCAGGCTGCACCTACTGCCATCCGCAGGTCGCCAGCATCGGCCTCACCGAGCGCGCGGCGAAGGAAAAGGGCCTCAAATTCAAAGTCGGCAAGTTCCCCTACGTCGCCAGCGGCAAGGCCCTCGCCGCCGCCGAACCGGAAGGTTTTGTGAAAATCCTCTACGGCGAACCGCACGGTGAAATCATCGGCGCGCACATCATCGGCAGCGAAAGCACCGAGATGATCGCCGAGATCGGCCTCGCCATGAATCTGGAAGCCACCTGGGACGAAATCGAAGCCACCATCCACGCCCATCCGACGCTGTCCGAGATGGTCAAGGAGGCCACCGAAGTCGCCAAGGGGCATCCGATTCATGTGTGATGAGCCGTCTGGCATGGCTGCTGTTTTTGTTCGTTGCGTCGTGTTCCTCCACGACGCAACGACCCACATTCAAAACAGTCTATGGAGACCAAGTTGCAGGCACTATCACGGTGACGGTTGGAAATGGCTTCCTTTTTCGAGGTGCTTATCACCTGCCAAGAGGGACGAGGCTTGGATTGTTGGTCGATATTGCCAAGGTGACGCTAGGGGCCAAAGATTTTCGGGATGCCTTTGGACCTGTTCCTTGCCAGGTGCGTTCGGCGGACGAAAAATACAGCGCTACTGCATCTCTGGAGGAAATGAAGAGTAGAAAGTTCCGTGACCTGGTGCTGCATGATGGGGATGAAGTCGCGTTCACCTTTTGGAATTTCTGAAAGGGCTTTTCAGAGTCCCACCAGCCATGAGGTCGTTTATAGAGCATTTTATCGTGGCTGTGATCGCAGTCGGCATGGCCTTCATGGGATACTGGCTGATGGGAAGATACGAGCTTCAAGGCCACAGACAGAACTTCATTGAGCTTCATGACATTGGATGGACTGTTTGGACCGCGGTTGTGTCCGTGGCGACGTGGCTGTGGCTTTATCGGATGTGCAGGCACTTGCACTGGCTGGTGCTCCCGGTCATAGGAGTATTCAGTCCAATCATTGGGGCGGCCCTGTTTGTCATTCCTTGCCTCTGGATGCCCTTCGTGGTTCTGTGGGACTATGCCGTTGTCATTTTTCCAACCGGCATCGCGTGTGGTTTTCTCGTTTCAGTCGCAACCCTGTCCTTTCGTCCGCATGGTGTGCTGTCTGGAAACGTGTGACTACCCCAAGGCCAACGGTCTTGCGTCATGCAGCCCGGGGTTGCGCGCCTTCCTGCATCGCTGTGCGAAGCACTGCGAGCAGGAAGCGCTACCCCGGGAATCGCGATGAAACACCCGCCCGCCCAAGGGCGAACCCCAACGGGGTTCCGTCCATGATCGAAAGCCGGTGGACATTCGCAGGACGGAACCCATTCAGGGTTCCATGACTTGCGGGAATCGTCGGTCGCGCATGACCTAGGGTTCTGCGAACCCCGGGCTGCATGACGGAAGCCCTTTGGGATTCTTCAATTCGTGATCTTGCCCCTATGACCGGCTCGTGATTTGATCCCACCATGAAGGTCGCCGATCAATATCACCGCTTCGTTCGCTGGTCCGATGACGACCAGATCTACATCGGCTACTGCTCGGACCTCTATTTCGGTGGCGTCTGCCACGGAGAAAATGAGGAACAGGTCTATGATGAGTTGTGCGGCATCGTTCTTGACGAGGTGGAGCATCGCCGGCAACGCGGCGAAGCGGTGCCATGCGCCTCGGTGCGTTAGACGCGGTAGGTGGATCTGGTCGCGGCTTGAACTCCATGAATGGTCATGAAGCCGTTCATCGAACATGTGATTCTGTCCCATATCCTTTGCCTCCCGGGCTATAGCCGAGTTCGCCCGCCGACGCGATTTTTCGTCAAAGCCGGCCGATGCATTCAAAACAGGCGGTCCATCGGCGTTTGAATGCCATGATCATCCGCCGCCTGCTTCCGCTCCTTCTTGCCGCCAGCACTTCTCTACACGCCGCGCAGCTTCACATCGGCGCCAGCACCATTGACATCACGCCGGACGAACCGGTCGCGCTCGACGGTCAGCGCAATGTGCGCATCTCGAAGAAGCCGGTCACGCACATCTTTGCCACCGCTCTCGCCCTGGAGTCACGCGAGGGCGATCAAGTGATCGATCAGGCGATCATGGTGTCGTGCGATCTCGTGGCGATCCGTCAGGGCATTCTCGCGAAGGTGCGCGAGAAGATCGGCGACCGCCTGCCAGGCTTTGATTTGAAAAAGATCTTTCTCAATGCCACGCACACGCACACCGCGCCGGTGACGATCGATGGCAAATACGCGCTGCCCGAGACCGGCATCATCCAGCCCGGCGCGTATGCCGACTGGATGACCGGCAAAGTGGCCGACGGCATTGTAGTGGCTTGGGAGAAACGCCAGCCCGGCAAAGTGGCGTGGGGCCAGGCCCAGGCGGTCATCGCGCAAAACCGTCGGCCATATTACGCGGACGGCACCGCGGTGATGTATGGGAAGCCCGATTCGCCGAACTTCCGCGGCATCGAAAGCTACGAAGACCACAATCTCGAAGCCCTCTACTTCTGGGACGCAGCGGACAAGCTCGTCGCCACCGTGGTCAATGTGGCCTGCCCATCGCAGGAAGTCGGCGGCACCTCGTCCATTCACGCGGACTTCTGGGATCCGGTGCGGGCGCGTTTGCGCGAGAAGCATGGCAAGGATCTGCACGTCCTCGCCTGGACCGGAGCCGGTGGCGACGTGACCTCGCGCCTCGCCTACGGCCGCGAAGCCGACGAGCGCATGCGCAAACTGCGTGGCGCCATTTCACGTCTCGATGAAATGGCGCGTCGCATCACGAACGCGTGGGAGGAGGCGCTGGAAGGCGCGCAGAACGACATCCGCAACGACGTGGTTTTCAAGCATCACGTTCAGGACATCGACCTGCCGTATCGCAAGGTCACCATCCTCGAAAAATCCGCCGCGGTGACCGAGGCGGCGAAGTTCAAGGACGATCCGAAGCAGAAGTGGAACTTCGCCTGGAACCAGCGCGTCATCGATCGCTTCAACGATCAGCAGGCCGGCACTCAGCCGCCTTACGTGATGGAACTGCACACGCTGCGCCTCGGCGACATCGCCATCTGCACGAACGAATTTGAACTCTACACCGACTTCGGCATTCAGATGAAGGCGCGCAGCCCTGCAATCCAGACCTTTGTCATCCAGCTCGCCGGTCCTGGCACCTACCTGCCCTCCGAACGTGCCATGAAACACGGCGGTTACGGCGCCGTGATCCAAAGCAGCCAGATCGGACCCGGCGGCGGCCAGGTGCTCGTTGAGCGCACCGTCGAGGCGTTGAAGTCGATGTGGGAGAAGAAGTAAGGCGCCTGCGGTTGAAAAGGAATTCGGAGCGTCGTGCGTTGAGTCAGGATGCGTGACTTTTCGTTTTCAGGTTTCTTCGCCCGCATCGCGCAATGCCTCACGCTCGGCCTGACGATGGCGGCGTTGCCATGTGCAGCCGCTTCGCCACCCAACATGCTCGTGGTGCTGGTGGATGATCTGCGCTGGGACGATCTCGGCTGCGCAGGGCATCCGTTTGTGAAGACACCGCACATGGATCGCGTGGCAAATGAAGGTGCCCGTTTTCTCAACGCTTTCGCCACCACGCCGTTGTGCTCGCCCAGTCGCGCCTGCCTGCTCACCGGCATGCATGCGCGTGCGCATGGGATCACCGACAACACCGAGCGCGGCCCGCAGAGCCACAAGCTCGCCACCTTCCCGCAGTCACTGCAAGGCGCCGGTTATGAGACCGCCTTCATCGGCAAGTGGCACATGGGCAACGACGATTCGCGTCGTCCGGGATTTGATCACTGGGTGTGCCTCAAGGGGCAGGGCACCTCGTTTGATCCGGTGTTGAATGTGAACGGCGAGGTGCGGAAGGAAAAGGGCCACGCGACCGACGTGCTGCATCAGCAGGCGCTGCAATTCCTGCAGCAGCCGCACACGAAACCTTTCCTGCTCTATCTTTCGCACAAGGCCCTGCATCCCGAGACCGTGCAGCGTGCCGACGGCAGTCTCAGCGATCTGCCGCCTCTTGGTCCCGCGACTGGAAGCAGCGACGACTCCATTCTCGGACGCCTGCGCATGCTCGCGGGAGTGGATGAGAGCGTGGGCGGATTGCTGCACGAACTCGAGAAATCCGGCGCGCTGGATCACACACTCGTCGTGGTGACCAGCGACCACGGTTATTTCTACGGCGAGCATGGCCTCAGTGTCGAGCGACGACTCGCCTACGAGGAGTCGATCCGCATTCCACTGCTCATGCGATTGCCGGGCGTGATTCCGGCCGGAAGCAAACCGTCGCAGATGGCGCTGACGATCGATCTCGCACCGACCTGCCTCGCGCTCGCCGACATCGACGCTCCATCGCAGATGCAGGGGCGTTCATTGCTGCCTCTGTTTGGCAAAAGTCCGCCATCCGACTGGCGCGAGGATTTCATGATCGAGTATTACACCGACACGGTCTTCCCACGCATTCGCCAGATGGGCTACCAGGCGCTCCGGACCACGCGTTGGAAGTTGATACACTATCGTGAACTTCAGGATTCGGACGAGCTTTACGACCTGGGTGCCGATCCGTCCGAAATGCGGAATCTCATCAACGATCCTACGCATGCGCAAACGCTTGGCGACCTGCGTTCGCGACTTGCCCGCAGAGTCGGGCAGAATGGCGGGCGTTAACGGAGGAGTCGTTAATCGCTGAAGGTTGGGCTCGCATTCCTCGTTGGAAATCGGAGACACTTCCCGACCATGAAACAACTCGCCCTCCTGCTTTCCCTCCTTCTCCCAAGCCTCGCAGTCGCCGCCGACAAACCGGCACATCTCTTCATCCTCACCGGCCAGTCAAACATGGCAGGCATGGACCCGAAGCTGGGTTTCGAACCGGAGGCGAAGAAACTCTTTCCTGACGCGGATGTCGCCTACATCAAGGTCGCCGTCGGCGGCATGCCCATTCGTTACTGGGTGGACGAGTGGAATGACATCGCGACGAAGCATGGCGTGGATGTCGCCAAGGCTCGCGAGAAGGACAAGAGCAAGGGCACGATCTTTTATCCGCGCATCCTCGAGCAGTTCGCGGCGCTTTTGAAACAGCACCCGAATCCCGCGTCGGTCACCTTCTGCTGGATGCAGGGCGAGAACGATTCCAAGACCGGCCTGCAGGCGCCCTATGCCGACGCCTTGAAGCAGCTCATCGCCAACCTGCGCCGTGATTTGAAGCAACCCAACATGAACGTCGTCATCGGCCGCATCAGCGACCACGAGCGGATCAATCCTCCTGCGTGGAAAATCGTGCGTGAGGCACAGGTCGAAGTCGCCACCGCCGATCCACATGGAGCGTGGGTGGACTGCGACGACCTCAACGACCTCGAAGTCAAAAGCGGAATGATCAACGGGCTTCACTACACGAAGGCTGGATATGAACTCCTCGGTCGTCGTTATGTGCGTCAGGCGAAGGCGCTTATTGAAGGGCGGAAGACCGCGGAAAACGGCCGGCCTGAATAATCCCATCCAACACGCTCATGAAACGCGCTCTCATCGCTCTCGCCCTGCTGCATGCGACCCTGCATGCCGCCTTCGAACAGGCCGGACCCGACCTCTTCGTCTGGCGAAGCACCTGCAACAGCTACATTCTGCGCGATGGAGATGCGGCGCTGCTATTCGATCTGGGTGATGGCAGCGTGTTGGAACACCTGAGCGAGATTGGCGTGAAGAAACTCGACTGGCTTCTGCTCACCGGCCATCACCGCGAACTGCTGCAGGGAGCCGACAAGATCGACCACGCGGTGACTCAGGTCGCCGCACCCGAGGCGGAGCAGGAACTGCTGGAGACTCCGACGGCATTTCGGAAATGGGATCCGCGGCTCGGGGACAAATACACCGTGCATGGCTCCAGCTACGTCCGGCCGCCGCAGTCGCCGGTGAAAGTGGAGCGATGGCTGGCGGCGGACGAAGTGTTCGAGTGGCATGGGCGGCAGATTCAGTGTCTCTCTACACCCGGCCACTCACCGGGCGGCATGACGTATCTTTTGGACGGCGGCCACCAGACCTTCGCCTTCACCGGCGGTGTGATGCATGACGGCGCGAAGATGACGAACTGGTTCGATACCGAATGGGACTACGGTTTCGCCAAGGGGCTCGATGCGCTCATCGACTCGGTGGGAAACCTCGCGTCGCGGGAGATTCACACCGCCTTTCCATCGCAAGGGCCGGTCATTCACGATGCAGCGAAGCAGTTCCAGGCTTTTCATGAGAAGCTCGTCGCCTTTCGTCCGGACTACATCCGCGGCTATCCCGTCGGCGATCTCTCCAAACGCGGCCCGCATCCCGCGACGAAGCCGACGAAAGCGCACTACATCGTGCAGGTGACGCCGCATCTCTACATGTTCGGTCCGGAGATGGCCGGGAAGAACTTCGCCATCCTCATCGCCGACAGCGGTCACGCGCTGTTGCTGGACTGCGGCCTGTTTCCGAAACTCGTGCTCGAGCGCATCATCAGCGACATGAAGGAGTTCCTCGGTCTCAAGCAGATCGACGCCTGCTGGATCTCCCACTCGCATGGCGATCACTTCACGCTCTTCCCCGCGCTCAAAGATCACGGCGTGAAGTTCTGGACCATGGACACCATCGCCGACAAATGCGAGAACCCGCGCTACTACGACTACCCCGCGATGATCGGGGCTTACAACGCCGGCTTCGAACACGCGAAGATCGACCGCATTCTCAAAGCAGGCGATGTCATCGACTGGGAAGGATACAAGCTGCACATCGACTGGATGCCGGGCCAGACCGAGTTTGGCAATGCGTTGTGGCTCGAGCTCGACGGCAAAAAAGTCGTCTTCACCGGCGACAATCTGTTTGGTGATCCGTCCGATCCCGCGCAGAACGGCCACGAATGCGTAAACGCACGTAACAGCGCCATCATCGACGAAGGCTACCTCGTCGCCGCAAAGTATCTGCAAAAGCTTCAGCCCGACATCATCATGGGCGCGCACGGTGTGCTCATGACGGAGCCGAAGGACTTCATCGAGCGCTACCACAACTGGGCGCTGCGGGCGATTCGCGAATACAAGGAGCTGCTGCCGGACGCGAACTACGAATACCTCTTCGATCCCTACTGGGTCAGCGCCTATCCGTATCGCGTCGATGTCTCGAAGGAGACCGAAGTGAGCATCACCGTTCGCAATTTCCGCGACACGCTGCAGCAGCATCGGGTCATCCTCAAACCGCCGCCCGGCCTCAAGGCCGAGCCTGCTGAGCTCGTTGGCACGGTCGAGCCGAAATCGCGCCAGAGTTTCAAAGTCAAACTCACTCCCGATCCCGATAAACTGCCCGCCGGCGTGCAGATGGTGCCGATGGACATCACGCTCGATGGCAAACACTACGGTGAGTTGTTCGACTTCATCGTCCTCGGTCACGAGAAAGAACCGTGAGGGATGGCGTCGGATGGCTGCGTTAAAAACAGGCGCCGTTTTCGCATCCTGCATTCATCATGACACGACACCTTTCCTTTCTCGCCTCCGTTCTGCTGGTTGGTGCCGGCACGGCTTCCGCCGCCAGGCCCAACGTGCTCTTCATCGCCATCGACGATCTGCGCGATGATCTTGGCTGCTTCGGAGTGAAGCATGCCAAGACGCCGCAACTGGATGCGTTTGCCGCCACTGCCCGTGCGTTCAGTCATCACTACATTCAGGTGCCCACCTGCGGTGCTTCGCGTTGCGCCATGCTGCGCGGGCGCTATCCGGAGCGCCCCGTGCATTTGATCAACGATGCCATCCGCGATTCGCAGACTGATTGGGCCGCAGACAGCATGGCGGCGGTGTTTCGTCGCAACGGCTATGCGACGATGGCGCTGGGCAAGGTCAGCCACTACCCGGGAAATCTCACCGGCAAGGACTGGGCGGTCGGACCGGAGGAACTGCCCGGCGCGTGGGATCGCGCCTGGGTGCCGGAAAGTCCGTGGCCGAGCCCGGAGGGCATCATGCACGGATTCGCGAACGGCGTGCCGCGTGAGCGCGGCAAGTCACCGCCGTATCAGCACATCGATGGTCCCGACAAAGCGTATCCAGATGCGTGGGTCGCCGGCGACGCCGTGGCCACGCTTCAGCGACTCGCCAAGCAGGACAAGCCGTGGTTCTTCGGCGTGGGTTTTTTCAAACCACACCTTCCTTTTGCCTCACCCAAGAAGTGGTTCGATCTGCACGACAAAAACGTGCCGGATCTGCCGTCGGACATCGCGCAAAAACCCGCCTGGCCCGCCTATTGGTATGACGGCGGCGAGTTGCGTCACAACTACGGTCACGAACCCGGGCGCGATCCTGCCACAGATCCCGAATATGCACGCCTGCTGCGTCAGGCTTATGCGGGCTGTGTCAGCTACATGGATGCGCAACTGGGTCGCGTGATCGCCGCGCTCAGCGAACTCGGCATGGCCGACAACACGATCGTCGTTGTGTGGAGCGACCACGGCTTCCTGCTCGGTGAGCATGCGATCTGGGGCAAGCACTGCCTCTATGAGGATGCCACTCGCTCACCGCTCATGATCCGCGTGCCCGGCATGGCCACACCGGGCAAAACGTCCAACGCCATCGTGGAAACCGTCGATATCTTCCGCACGCTGACCGATCTCTGCGGCATCGAAGCGCCCGCCAAACTCAGCGGCCACAGTCTGCGACCGCAATTGGATGATCCCGAAAAACCGACCACCAAACCTGCGCTCGGTTGGTGGTCCAACGGCGTGCAAACCGTCCGCACCGAACGCTGGCGCATGATCGTGACGCCGCATGACAAGGACGCACCCGATTTCGAACTCTTCGACTACACATCCGCCTCCCCGGAAACCACCAACCTCGCCGACGTCCAACCCGCCGTCGTTCAGGAACTCATGGGCTACCTCAAGCCGGTCAAGGAGGACGCGCCCGGGCGTTAGCTTGTGTCGGTTCGGTGTGCTGAAGTTGCTCAGAGCACGGACTTCATCGTCGATTGGTTGGCCCGCACCTGCTGCATCGTCACGTGTCCCTGCGTCTGCAAGGCTTGGCGCCGCGCGGCGGAAAAACTCCTGCGAACCGCGGAAGACACCGCGGTCACCGGCTTGCTGGGAACTGGAGGAGCTTGTTTCAATATCTGCAAGGCATGCGGCAATCAGATGGTCCTGTCAAAGAAGCAAGATGTGGGCACCGTGGGGGCGGCGTTTCGGACGCTGGCAGGCCGCTTGCGGCGAATCTTTGTGCTTGCCGAACCAACGACGGCACGTTTCAATCCCAGCATGGGCCAGACACTTCAGCATGTTCACGTTTTCCGTTCTGACGCGGTTGCGGCAGAGGAGCAGCGGCAGATCAGGCAGCGGGTGCAGAAGATGCTCAAAAACCCCGACCAAGTGAAATCCTTCCTGATCAAAGGAGGATTCATCACCAAGTCAGGCAAGCTGGCCAAGCGCTACCGGGACTGATTCATGGAGAGTTTCGGACTCACACTCGGATTTCACGGTTGTGACCGAAAAATCGGGGGGGAAATCCTCTCTGGTCGCCAGAAGCATCTCAAGGTCAGCACCAATTCGTACGACTGGCTCGGTTCAGGGGCTTATTTCTGGGAGAATGATGCTGATCGTGCCCTCAAATGGGTTCGTTTGGTGAAGAAGAACTCCCAGGACTTTCGGCAGAAGATCGAAGAACCGTTTGTTTTGGGAGCCATCATTGATCTCGGACTTTGTCTGGACCTCACCCGCGCAAGCTGTCTGGATGAAATCCGTCTGCCTCACCAGTCCATGGCGAGTTTTCTCCGCGAAACCGAAATACCCATGCCGGTGAACACGCCGGGCTTTCGAAATGACTTTGATCTGGTCAAACGGCACTTGGACTGCGCCACGGTGAACTTTGTGCATCAACTCCGTTTGGATCCCGACAACCCCAAACCAGCCTACGATACCGTTCGCGGCCCTTTCACAGAAGGCCGGCCGCTCTACAAGGGAGCCAAGATCATGGACAAAACGCACATCCAAATCTGCATTCGCAATCCTCGCGCAAGCATTCGAGGCTACTTCCGGCTTCTGTGAGTCGATTCTGCGCCACAGGAACGTTCGGGTGACGGAACCCCGACGGGGTTCGTGATCCTGCGTGGGTCGTGGGTGGCGCGGGGTCCCAGGAGAGCGCTCGCTGTCGCTCGGCACTCCTGGGCTGCATGACGCAAGCCCGTTGGGCTTGGGGCAAAAAACGTGGATGATTAGGCCCTGCCAATGGTTGCCTCAATCCGATTGGTCAACCGACGAGCAAGATCATCGTATGAAGCATCTTCCCAAACCAAGAAATTGTATTGTCGATTGTCGAAGTGAACCTCGTGTTCGTCCAAGGCACGTTTTTCAACTGTCCAGACGACCGGCAGTCCAAGTCCAAGCGCGTACCCAGCTTCAAAGTAAATTCCACCTCGCTGCATCGAAAGATCAGCAACAACAAATCGACTCTTGCGGATGTTTGCGATGATTTCGTCATCGATGCGATTGTTGTGTTCTTTTCGATCAATTCGCACGGGGTTATAACCTGCATTGTAGATGCCCGGGTGAAGGGCGCGCTCGTATAACGGTGTAAAACGTTCTGAAAACGGCATGGCAATAAAGACATCTCTACTGCCTGGATTGGGCGCTTGTAGGCTCTCCACAAATTGCCAGCCTTTTAACGATATGCTGAACTTTCGAGGTTCGGATTTGCTTATGTAGCCCTGTCCTACAAGGTAGTTGTTAATTAACCAATCAAGCTCCTTCCTGTCCGCTGAAGCCGATAAAGCAAGCCACTTCAACGGCCCCAACTCAAACTCTGAAAAGTGACTTTGAGTATAGACATCCGAGCGATCCGAATCACGCTGTTTAAGCAGCTCCGAATCCACCCTGATCGCAGAGTCTTGAAATGTGTCACCGGGCCTTGGATAGGCCGCCGCCAGCCCGAGAAGTAATTGGCTTCCTTTTTCAGGCAAAGTGGGCTCAACCACTTGCTTCAAGATTGATATGCCTTGGTTGTCGATCACGAAACCTTGGTTTCTGCGCAAGAACCAAGAAGCACACGCTCGCTCTTGAGCAGAACATTTATGGTCTGGAAGAAATGACATCGCAATTGATGTCACCCGATATTCACCGCAACAAGAGCATTCGATTTGATAAATGCCGTCTGGATTATGAATAACGGAAGGCAACCTACATACGGGGCACTTCTGTTTAAAATCGGACGGGTAGTATTTCACGAAAAGTATGTCTTGCCTACTTCACTAGCCGTACCAGCAGATCCTTGCTCTCGACGCTTTCACTAATCTTGCAGCAGATCTCGGTGACGGCGACGAACATTTTCATAGCTTCGGGAGTCACGAGGATTCAGGCGTGGGTTTTGGCAGGACGGGGCGCCTTTGCCCTGCTGCGGGCGGATGGCAGGGATGCTGGACTGGCTGCGGAACCAGACAATGCGTTCGGCGATGGTCATGCCTGTGGTCGTCTCCGAAACGGACTGCTTCCATTCGCGGCTGGCTGCCACGGCATCGAAAGCGGACTTCTTCATGGTTTCGCGTAGTGCGGCGGGGATTACTTTTCATCGCCCGGCATGGGAGGCGCGTCGGGGACCATGGCAAGAATGTCGTCCAAATCTTCAATGCGTCCTCTTTTGGCCGATGCTTCGAGCGTGTCAGCCACCTCCCAGGCCGTGACCTGTGCCTGCAAGGCGAGGGCGACCATTTGATCGACCGATGTACGCTCCTTCTTCGCTGCGTCCGAAAGGATGCGCGCCAGAAAATCAGGGATGTTGGCGGTGATGGTGGTCATGGCGACTGGCGGAGTATGTCCAAAAATGCCTTCGGATCAACCACACGGATGGCTGGCAGGCGGTCCGACGGGAAATGGCGAAGATTGTGAGTTACCAAGTAGTCGATTTTGGATTCCATGGCGAGCTGGGCCAAGGCTTCATCATCTGCATCGGGTAATGTGGGTTTCCAGAAAGCTGATGTCCGAAACTGAACTGCTTGTGAGGCGATGGCATTGATAAAGCGGTCGATGACGGCGAGTGACATCCCGAGTGGAAGCATCTCGCGTTTCAAGACCTCCTGGTATTCGGAGAAGACCGTTTGGCTCAGGTAGAGAGCGAACTCACCTTTCCGATAACGAGCCACGATCTCGAACGAAGCGCCGTTTCGCGAGCGAAGCGCGGATAGGAAGACATTCGTGTCGAGGACGGCTCGAATCATGGCTTTTGAATCACTTCACCAACCTCACCATCAAATCCTTGCTCTCGACGCTTTCGCTGATCTTGACGCAGATTTCTTTGACGGTGCCTTCCATCGGTGAGGCGACGGCGGCGAACATCTTCATGGCTTCGAGAGTTACGAGAGTTTCGCCTTCCTTCACCTTCTGACCGACGCTGACGGCGATGCTGGCGACCATGCCGGGCATGGGGGCGCCGACTTGCGTCGGATCGGCAGGATCGGCCTTGGCCTTGGTGACGGCGTTTTTGGCGAGGGCCTTGTTGGTGACGGTGGTGTGGCGCGGGTAGCCGTTGAGCTCGAAGATGGCGGTCTGCTGACCGTTGGCGTCCGGTTCGGTCATGTTGAGCAGGCGGATGAAGAGGGTCTTCCCTTCTTCGATGTGGACGCTGATTTCCTCCTTGTCCTGCAGGCCGTAGTAGTAGGCGGGTGTGGGCAGGTGGGAGACGTCGCCGTAGGTCTTGCGGAAGTCGGCGAACTTCAGGAACACATCGGGATACATGAGGTAGCTCCAGACGTCGTCCTCGGTGGGCTCCTTTTTCAATTTGCCCTTTAGCTCGGCGCGCACGTCGTCGAGCTTGATCTTCGCAGCGTGGGAACCGGGGCGGCCTTTGAGACGCTTGCCGCCTTTGCCGACGATGGCATCGGCGAGGGCGTTCCACTTCTTGCGGCTGTCGGCGGCCTTGCGGGCTTCCATGCCGTAGAACGGTTCGCCCAGCCAGCCTTCGAACATGCTGGTGACGTCCTTGCTCCACTTGGTGCCCTGAAGATTGATGATGTCAGAGGGCTTCACGCCGCGGGCGACGCACTCGATGGCGAGGTCGCCGACGACTTTCGATGAAGGCGTGACTTTGACGATGTCACCGCAAAGCTGGTTCACCTCCGCATACGCGTGGGCGATTTCCGGCCAGCGCGGGCCGAGGCCCATGCCGATGGCCTGCTCCTTGAGATTCGTGTACTGGCCGCCGGGCATCTCGTGGAGATAGACCTCGGCGGTGCCGTAGGGTTCGGCGGTGTCGAAAGGTTTGTAGAAGGTGCGCACCGCGGCCCAATAGTCGCTGAACTCCTGCAGCGCCTCGGAGTCGAGGCCGGTGTCGCGCGGCGTGTTCTGCATGGCGGCGACGATCGAGTTCAGGTTCGGCTGCGAGGTGCCGCCGGAAAGCGAGGAGATGGCCGCATCGACGACATCAACGCCGGCGACGGCCGCTTCCAGATAGCTCGATGAATTCAGGCCGCTGGTGTCGTGCGTGTGGAAGTGAATCGGGATGCCGACTTCATCCTTCAGCGCCTTCACCAGTTTCTTCGCGGCGAAGGGGCGCACGAGGCCGGCCATGTCCTTGATGCAGAGCATGTGCGCGCCCATCTTTTCGAGTTCCTTGGCAAGGCGGACGTAGTATTTGAGGTCGTACTTGTCGCGCTTCGGATCGAGGATGTCGCCAGTGTAGCAGAGCGTGCCTTCGCAGATGGAGGAGGTGTTTTCACGCACCGCGTCCATCGCGGCGGTGAGGTTCGGCAGGTAGTTGAGGCTGTCGAAGATGCGGAAGATGTCCATGCCGCTGGCGGCGGCGTGTTTGACGAAGCCTTTGACGACGTTGTCCGGGTAGTTGCTGTAACCGACGGCGTTCGAGCCGCGGAAGAGCATCTGCAGGAGAATGTTCGGCACCTTTTCGCGGATTTCGCGCAGGCGCTCCCACGGATCTTCGCGCAGAAAGCGCATGGTCACGTCAAAGGTCGCGCCGCCCCACATTTCGAGGGAGAACAGATTCGGCGTGCGACGTGCCACGGCATCGGCCACGGCGAGCATGTCGTAGCTGCGCATGCGCGTGGCGAGCAGGGACTGATGCGCGTCGCGCATCGTGGTGTCGGTGATGAGCAGGCGCTTCTGCTTCGCGACCCAGTCTTTGCAGAACTTCTCCGGCCCCATCTCGGTGAGGAGCTGCTTCGTGCCCTTCGCCGGAGCGACACGGTGGTCGTACTTCGGAATCGGCGGCGAGGTGAAGGCCTTGGTGATCTTGTGACCTTTGGCAAAAGGATTGCCGTTCACGATCGTGTCCGCGAGGTAGCTGAGCAGCTTCGAGGCGCGGTCCTTGCGGGCAACGAACTTCAGCAGGTCGGGGTTGTTGTCGATGAAGCGCGTCGTGGCCTGGCCGGACTTGAAGTCGGCGTGGTGCACCACGTTCATCAGGAACGGAATGTTCGTCTTCACACCGCGGATGCGGAACTCGCGCAGGCCGCGGTCCATGCGGTCGAGCGCTTGCTGATAGGTGCGGCCGTAAACGGTCATCTTCACCAGCATGGAGTCGTAGTAGGGCGTGATGACGGAATTCGTCGCGCCCATGGCGCCATCGAGACGCACGCCGAAGCCGCCGGGGCTGCGGTAGTTGAGAATCTTGCCGAAGTCGGGCGTGAAGCCGTTCTCCGGATCTTCCGTGGTGATGCGGCACTGGATGGCGAAGCCGGTCTTTTCGATCTTGTCCTGCGGCGGCAGTCCGAGCGGCTCCTCATGCAGCTTGTAGCCTTGGGCGACGAGGATCTGGCTGCGCACGAGGTCGATGCTGGTGATCTCCTCCGTCACGGTGTGCTCCACCTGGATGCGGGGGTTCATCTCGATGAAGTACCACTCGCCCGATTCGTGATCGACGAGGAACTCGACCGTGCCGGCGTGCGTGTAGTTCACCGCCTTCGCCAGTTTCACCGCGGCATCGCAGAGGCCGTCGATGATCTCCTGCTTCACGCCGTAGCTCGGTGCCTGCTCGATGACCTTCTGGTGGCGGCGCTGCACGGAGCAGTCGCGCTCGTGCAGGTGCAGCACGTTGCCGTGCTTGTCAGCGAGGATCTGGACTTCGATGTGCTTGGCTTTGCCGACGAATTTCTCGAGAAACACGGCGCCGTTACCGAAGGCGCGCTCGGCCTCGGTCTGCGCTTCGTCGAGGAGCTTTTCGAGGTCCTTCGCCTCACGGACGATGCGCATGCCGCGCCCGCCGCCGCCGAAGGCCGCCTTGATGATGAGCGGGAAGCCGATCTTCTTCGCCACAGCGATAGCCTCCTTGCGATCGGTCACGGGATCGTCCGTGCCTTCCAGGATCGGCACGCGGAGCTTGCGGGCCATGTTGCGCGCAGCGGTCTTGTCGCCCATGCGGTCGAGGACTTTCGAATCCGGGCCGATGAAGATGATGCCGGCCTTGGCACAGGCGTTGGCGAACTGCGGATTCTCGCTGAGGAAGCCGTAGCCGGGATGAATGGCGTCCACGCCTTTCTCCTTCGCCAGGGTGACGATGCCTTCGACGTCGAGGTAGGCGCCGAGCGGTCCCTTGTCCTTGTTCAGTTCGTAGGCCTCGTCCGCCTTGAAGCGGTGCGGGCAGAAGCGGTCCTCCTGCGCGTAGATGGCCACCGTCCGGATGCCCAGTTCCGTGGCCGCGCGCATGACGCGGATGGCGATTTCGGAACGGTTCGCGACCATCAGCTTGCGGATGGGGCGGATCGGGGACGGGGCAGGGGACTTCGTGGACATGGCTGGGTTGGAAAAAGGCGGGGCCACAGTCCAGCGGAATCGGGTCGAGGCAAGGCGTGAGAGCACTTTTCCAGCCCCTAAAACAAGATTGGCCGCGAACTTGCTAAAGTTAAAATGACGGCCAGCCTCCGCGCAGCCACGACCCCATGTCCATCCACGTCGCCCTCCACCACCGCACCAGCTACAAGTATGAACGCCCCGTCACCCTTGGGCCCCAGGTCGTCAGGCTGCGTCCGGCGCCCCATTCGCGCACGCGCATTCTCGGCTACTCGCTGAAGGTCACGCCGGAGGAGCATTTCCTAAACTGGCAGCAGGACCCGCAGTCCAACTATCTCGCCCGCCTGGTTTTCCCGGAGAAGACGAAGGAGTTCAGCATCGAGGTGGATGTGGTGGCGGAGATGTCCGTGCTCAATCCCTTCGATTTCTTTTTGGAGCCGGATGCGGAGCACTATCCCTTCAAGTATGATTCTGCCCTCGACCAGGAACTGGCGCCCTTCCTGAAGTGCCAGCCGTTCACGCCGCTGTTTCAAGCCTACCTGTCCGAGTTGAAGCGCGAGATCCTCGGCCCCAGCGCCTCCGTGGCGCACATGCCCGGAACCCATTCGGAAGCCGGCGTCAATGTGCACGAGCACAGTCCGCTGCCTGAGCCCGGCGATCTGGCGAAGTCTCCTGACAACGACAAGCGCCTGCGCATGATCGACATGCTGGTGGCCGTCAACCAGCGGCTCTGGGAGGACATCCGCTACACCGTGCGCATGGAGCCGGGCGTGCAGACACCGGAGGAAACGCTGGATTTGCTCAGCGGCTCCTGCCGAGACTCGGCGTGGTTGATGGTGCAACTCTGGCGCCGGCTCGGCGTCGCGGCGCGCTTTGTCAGCGGTTACCTCATTCAGCTCAAGCCGGACGTGAAATCGCTCGACGGCCCGAGTGGCACCGAGGTCGACTTCACCGACCTGCACGCCTGGTGCGAGGTTTACCTGCCCGGTGCCGGTTGGATCGGCCTCGATCCCACATCGGGCCTGCTTGCAGGGGAAGGCCACATCCCGCTCGCGGCGACTCCTGATCCCGGCAGCGCGGCGCCGATCAGCGGCGGCGTGGAGGCGTGCAAGACGGAGTTCGAATTCGACATGAAGGTGACCCGCATTCATGAGTCGCCCCGCGTCACCAAGCCCTACACCGAGGAGCAATGGGCGGAGATCGAAGCGCTCGGTCACGCCTTGGACAAGGAATTGAAGGCGAACGACGTGCGCCTCACGATGGGCGGCGAGCCGACCTTTGTTTCGATCGACGACATGGACGGTGCCGAGTGGAACACGCAGGCGGTGGGTCCGATGAAAATGCGTCTCTCTGACGAACTCATCAAACGCCTGAAGAACCGCTTCACCGAGGGCGCCTTCCTCCATTACGGACAGGGCAAGTGGTATCCCGGCGAGTCCCTGCCACGCTGGGCCTACGGCTGTCACTGGCGCAAGGACGGCAAGCCGATCTGGGAGCACCCTCATCTGTTTGCCGACATGCAGACGAATTACGGCGCGGATGAAAACACCTCCGCGCGTTTCATCCACGCACTGGCCGAGCGGCTTGGCTGCGGTGGCAAGTGGATCATGCCCACCTATGAGGACGCCTTCTATTACCTGTGGCGTGAGCGCCGTCTGCCCGTGAATGTTGATCCGCTCAAATCCAACCTGAAGGACAAGGAAGAGCGCACGCGGCTCGCGAAAGTGTTCGAGCAGGGACTCGACAAAATCATCGGTCACGTACTGCCGTTAAAGCCCGCTTGGAAGGGCAGTGAGATTGGCTGGGAAACCGGCCCGTGGTTCCTGCGGACGGAGCGCTGCTATCTGATCCCCGGCGATTCGCCGATTGGCTATCGTTTGCCGCTCGACTCGCAGCCGTGGGTGAAGATGACGAGCTATCCCTACATCAACGAGCAGGATCCGATGGAGGACCGCCCGGAGCTGCCGGACCGTCAGCAGTTCGTGCGCGGCATCGCCGGCGTGCCTCCGGCGTTCTGGCGCAAGTTGGCGCAACGTCGCGGCCCGCTTGGTTTGAAAGACCTCACACCCGAGGAGCTCGAAGAACTGCGCATCGATCCGGCTTTCATGCCGCCCGGAGTGCAGCAATCCGCCGACTGGATCGTGCGCACCGCGGTCTGCGTAGAGCCGCGCGACGGCAAGCTGTTCATCTTCATGCCCCCGACGGAGAGTCTGGAGGAGTATTTGCACTGTCTCGGCGCCGTTGAGGATGTCGCGCTCGCGCTCGATCAACCGATCGTACTCGAAGGCTATCCGCCGCCCTACGATCCCCGCGTGAACACGCTCAAGGTCACGCCCGACCCCGGCGTGATCGAAGTGAACGTGCATCCGGCAAAGACGTGGGATCAGATGGTCAACGTCACCGAAGGCCTTTACGAAGAGGCGCGGCTCACGCGCCTCGGCACGGAGAAGTTCATGGTCGACGGTCGCCACACCGGCACCGGCGGCGGCAATCACATCGTCATCGGCGCGGAGACGCCGAAGGACAGCCCCTTCCTGCGTCGTCCCGATTTGCTGCGCAGTCTCGTCAGCTACTGGCAGAACCATCCGTCGCTCAGCTTCCTCTTCAGCGGTTTGTTCATTGGCCCCACGAGCCAGAGCCCGCGTATCGATGAAGCGCGCAACGATTCCATTTACGAACTCGAAGTGGCCTTCAAGGCGGCTGCGCAAACGGGACACGTGCCGCCGTGGCTCGTCGACCGCCTGTATCGCAACCTGCTCATCGACGCGACCGGCAACACGCACCGCGCCGAATTCTGCATCGACAAACTGTATTCACCCGACAGCAGCACCGGCCGCCTTGGTCTTGTCGAAATGCGCGCGTTTGAAATGCCGCCGCATCCGCACATGAGCCTCGCGCAGGCCCTGATGCTGCGCACGCTCATCGCCCGCTTCTGGAAGGAGCCGTATGAGGCGCCGCTCGTGCGCTGGGGTACGGAAATCCACGACCGCTGGATGCTGCCGCACTTCGTGTGGAGCGACCTCGAGGATGTCTGCGACGACACGAAAATGTCCGGTTACGAATTGAAGCCCGAGTGGTTCGCTCCTCATCACGAGTTCCGTTTCCCGATCGCCGGAGACTGGGCCTCGCGAAACGTGAATGTCGAAATCCGTCAGGCACTGGAGCCGTGGCATGTGCTTGGCGAGGAAGGCAGCGCCGGTGGTGCCGTGCGCTTCGTCGATTCCTCTCTCGAACGCGTGCAGATCAAGACGCAGGGGCTCGTCGAGGGCCGCTACGCCATCACCTGCAACGGTCGCACGGTGCCGCTGCATCCCACCGGGACACACGGCGAATACGTCGCCGGTGTGCGTTATCGCGCCTGGCAGCCGGCGAGCTGCCTGCAGCCCACGGTTGGTGTGCATTCGCCGCTGAACATCGAGCTCGTCGATCTGTGGAATCAACGCTCGCTGGGCGGTTGCACCTATCACGTCGCCCATCCGGGCGGTCGCAGTTACGACACCTTCCCGGTGAACTCGTATGAGGCCGAGAGCCGACGCCTCGCCCGCTTCTTCCGTCACGGCCATACGCCCGGAAAAGTGAGGGTCGCGCCCGCGGTTCCAAATCCGGAGTTTCCGTTCACGCTCGACCTGCGCACAGCCTGAGCCACAGGGCATCGTTCACAGGAAGCGTGACAGGACGTCGAAGTGGCCCTCCGCTTCGCGAATGTCCGCGTCGAGTTTTTCCATGCGGATCTTGTAGGGCGCCTCCACCGCCGTGATGAACGGCACACGGCTTGAGCGTGCGAAGACCATGCCATGATAGCGGCCGCTGATGACGAAGCGCGAGCGGGCGATGACCTGCCGCGCGAGGTGCGGTCCGGGCGAGGCGATGATCGGATGCTGCGGGTAGCGTCGCGCCACATGCGGCAGGTGGTGGTCGTCGTCTACAGGTGCGCCCATGCCCAGCCACGTCACTGGTGTTTCGCTCGACTCGAACTGGCGGACGTAATGCTGGATGAGGGCATTTGTGGGACTCACATGACCCGCCGGGATGATCGTCACACCGTGTGCGTCGTTGCCTTCCCCCTCCGGTTCCTGATTAAACAAGTAGGCTGCGTCTGGGAAGAAGTGCACGTCCGATCGTCCGCTGATCTCCGCAGCGATCCGAGCGCAGTTCGGCGACCTCAGTGTGATGAACGCCGCTTTTTTCAGATAAGGTACCCAGGGCTTCATGACGGCTGCGTAGTCGGTCTCGCGCTTCGCCTGAAATTGAAATCCGCAGGACAGAATGCCCCACGGCAGGCCGCGTTCGATCGCGGTGTCCATGTAGAACTTCATGCAGCGAAAATGCGGCGATTCGGTCTCCTCCGAACCTTCCTTCGGATTGTTGTAAACGATTCCGCCGCCGCCGAGCACGAGCAGATCCAGATCGTCCGGCAGCGACTTCGGCAGGTCGGAATTGTAAATCACCAACTCGTGTGCCGAGAGTCGCTCCGCAAATACCAGGGGGTAAGTGTCGTCACCGACATTCCCGTAACCCGAGGCTCCGACGAAGGCGATTTTCATGTTCTTGGTACGGCTGCGTGGAGCAGGACTCACGCCGCGGCGGGCGGGTCAAACCAGCGGCCGTGCTCCTTGATGAGGTCGATGAGACGCTCGACGGCATCGGCTTCGGGAATATTGAACTTCACTGCGGTCTTGCCGACGTAGAGATTGATCTTGTCGGGGGCGCCGCCGACGTAGCCGAAGTCGGCGTCGGCCATCTCACCGGGACCGTTGACGATGCAGCCCATGACGGCGATGCGCACGCCCTTGAGATGACCGGTGGCCGCGCGGATTTTCTGCGTGGTGGTTTGCAGGTTGAACAGTGTGCGGCCGCAACTCGGACAAGCGACGTAGTCGGTCTTGAAGATGCGCACGCCGGCGGCCTGCAGGATGTTGTAGCTGATGCGCAGGGCCTGTCCCGGCGCTTCTTCTCCATTCACGATCACTGCATCGCCGATGCCGTCGCAGAGCAGCGAACCGATGTTGGTGGCGGCGGTGAGGAGGTTTTCGGTGAAGTCGTCTCCTTCAGCGGCATGCAGCGTGTCTTTGAGCAGGATTGGATGACGCGCCTGCAGCTTGGCGGCGAGGAGACGATAGGCCGCGATGACGGGCAGTTGGATGCCATCCTTGACCGTGACGAGCCGTGCTTCGGCAGATTCGTTGAGCGCGGCGACGGCGTCATCGTCGCGCGGGTCGAGCGCGATGACACCGCTGTCTTCGAGGACGACCTCCGGCTTGTAGTCACCCAACTTGTCCATCTTGTGGGCGACGGCGTCCCACTTCTTGCGCGTGGTGAATACGGGCACGGTTTCATGGCCGCCGGTGTTGACGCCGTTGATGGCAAGCACCTGCGAATCGCGGCGCACATAGTCAAAGGGATCATAGCTGACCTGCGGTGCGTCAGTGACATGCTCGAATTGCGATGGCAGCCCCTCGTTGTAGGGCTTCACCAGTTGCTGGGCTACGGGGATCTCAAAGATTGCGTCCTCGGTCAAAGAAACGCGTACCGTATCGCCGATGCCGTCGGCGAGCAGCGAACCGATGCCAATCGCGCTCTTGATGCGTCCGTCCTCGCCGTCTCCCGCCTCCGTCACACCGAGATGAATGGGATAGTTCCAGTCCGCGCCGAGAATGTTCAGGTGCGCGACCAGCAGTCGGTAGGCCTCGATCATGACCTTCGGGTTGCTGGCCTTCATCGAGAAAAGGAAGTTGTGGTAGCCCTGCGCTCTGGCGATGCGGGCGAATTCGAGCGCGCTCTCCACCATGCCCAGCGGCGTGTCGCCATGGCGGTTCATGATGCGGTCGCTGAGGCTGCCGTGATTCGTGCCGATGCGCATGGCGCGATTGAGGCGGATGCATTCCTTCACCAGCGGCACGAACTGCTCCTCCATGTAGGCAACTTCGGCGGCGTACTCCTCGTCGGTGTATTCCTTGACCGCGAACTTCTTTTTGTCGGCGTAGTTGCCCGGATTCACGCGGACTTTTTCCACCCACTTCACCGCTTCCATCGCGGCATCGGGTTTGAAGTGGATGTCGGCGACGAGTGGCACGTCGCATCCGGCGGCGCGGATGCCGTCGCGGATGTGCTGGAGGTTTTCGGCGATGATGCGCGTCTGTGCGGTAACCCGGACGATCTGGCAGCCGGCTTCGGCGAGTCCGAGCGCCTCCTTCACACAGGACGCTGCGTCGCGCGTGTCACTGGTGAGCATGCTCTGGACGACGACGGGCGCTCCGCCGCCGATCTGGACATTGCCCACCATGACCGGGCGCGTTTCACGGCGCTGGTAGTTGTAAAGGTCGGGGCAGTAGCGGAGCAGGGGGGCGGTCATGGTGTGGGTCGGCGGCTAGAATGCCGGATTGAAGCCGCGGCGCAATCGGGAAGCCCTGGCGCCTGCCCGTTGATGACAAGTTTCTTACAAGCGCCTTGCCGTCCCAAGTTGAGTGTGGTAAAAATTGACTCATTATGGCAAATGTCATTGTTATTGAAGATCATCAGCCTGTCCTGAAGCTGCTTTCGACTCTCTGTCGCTCTGAAGGGCATGATGTGATGGCCTTTGACAACGGGCGCGCCGGGCTGGAGGCGATTCGGGAACTCAATCCTGAAATTGCGCTGGTGGATCGCCGGCTTGGGGATATGGACGGCCTCGAGGTCATTCGCGATGCACGCACGGCGTCACCTGCCACTCGTTTTGTCATGGTTTCCGCCTGTTCCGAAACGCGGGACATCGTCACGGCGATGCGGCGCGGTGCCTACGACTATGTGACGAAACCTTTTCAGCCCGAGGAAATCACGGGCGCCGTGGAACGTGCTTTGACGGAACCCGTGGATCCGCCGCCAACCTCGCGTCCCAAACTCATCATCCTTTGCCCGAAGAAGGAGGCCGCCTGAAGCGCGGCATCACGTGGACAAAGTTTGATGTTGGAAGTTGGCGGGCGCTGAATCATTGATAGCCATGGAAAACGCTCTTCGCCTGCTGTTTGCCCTGTTCGTCTTTCTGCTCGCCGCGCTGGTGTTCGGAATCTGGCGCCAGGACGGGGACGGCTACGGTCTGATGAATCTGGTCCGCAGCGAGTCTCCGGATGCCGCCAAATTCACGGCTCCGACGGGACCGAAGCTCAACCTCAAGGACATGTCCGTGATGACGCGGTTGAACGAGGAGTTTGCCAAACTCTCCGCCGCAGTGCTGCCCTCCGTGGTGAGCATCAACACCAAGACCGTCCGCCGCGGTGAAATGCGCTGGCACCCGTTCTTCGGTCTGGTTGGCGAACGCGCACAGGTCATCCCCGGCCTGGGTTCCGGAGCGATCGTCAGTCGCGAGGGGCACGTCATCACAAACTTCCACGTCATCGAGGGCGTTGCTGAGGTGCAGATCACCACCAACGACAACAAAAAGTACCCGGCGCGCATTCTTGGCGCCAGTGCGGATCGCGACATCGCGCTTCTCAAGATCGAAAGCCACCGGACGGATTTCCCCGCGCTTAAGTTTGCCAACTCCGACGAGGTCCGCGTGGGCCAGATCGTCTTTGCGGTGGGAAATCCTTTCGGTCTGAGCGGCACGGTGACGCAGGGCATCATCAGTGCCCGCGACCGGCATCTGAGCGACAGTCAACTCGACTACCTGCAGACGGACACCGTCATCAATCCGGGTAATTCCGGCGGGCCGCTGGTCAATATTCTCGGTGAAATCGTCGGGGTCAACGTGGCGATCTATCGCGGGGACGAAAGCGTCCGCGCGTGGCAGGGCGTGGGATTAGCGGTGCCGGCGAATGATGCCAAAATGGTCGTGGACGGTATCAAAGAGCAGTTGAAGGCCACTGCGGCCAAGACGGCCGGCATGACGACCACGGGCCGCGGATTTCTCGGACTCGAAGTCAGCAGCGAGCCGGTGGAGATTGATCCCGTGTGGGGCACGGCAAGGCGTGGCGCCCTCATCACCGACATCAGTCCGGGGTCACCGGCTGCGGAGGCGGGTCTGAAGCCAGGAGACGTTGTCACCAAGTTTCAGGGTATGGCATTTCGTTCACCGGGGGATCTTCTACAGATCATTCGCACTCAGCCGCCGGAGAGCGAGGTGAAGATCGAGGTCATCCGAAACAACAAGATTGGCGACATCATCGCGCGTCTTGGCGAGCGGCCGGATTCGGGACTGTGATCGCGCACTGGCGGCCGCTGCGAGCCGCGCGGATGTGAATGACGCCTGACTCGAAGCGCATCTCGATGCTGCCGTTCGTCCAGGTGTCGAAATGTTCGATGTGCCGTTTCGCGGCGAGCTCCGCGAGTGATTCCGAGGGTGCGGTTTCCATGCTGCGCGCGTCGCTGCCGCTGATGATGACGCGAGGCGCCGCTTTCAGCAGAAACTCCTCCGTCATTCCCCGGTCGATCATGTGCTGGCTGCGCACGAGAATGTCGCAGCGGAAGTCGGCGGCGCTGTCGCAGAGATGTTTCTCGGTGTTCCAGCCGGCGTCACTCATCCACAGCAGTCGCCATGGGCCCGCGTGGAGCATCACCACTGCGGCCCGATCGTCTCCACGGGCGTTCTGAATCCGGCGCGACGGATGCAGCAGCACGACTTCGGATTTGAATCCTCCGGATTCTCCCAGGGGAATCCGACCGCCGACTTCGACCCTTCGCAGCACCGGCGGCGGTGAGGTCCCCAGCAGTTGGCGCAGAGAGGACAGCGGTGAATCCCGCGGTCCAGGCTCCTGGGTGCTGCAATGGAGCGAAGGTCGGCCGAATTCCTCGATCACCGATGGAACGGCGCCGATGTGGCCAGCGTCGTTGTGGCTGAGAAACACGCCGGTGATCTCGTCCACACCGCTGGAGTGCAGATAGGGGCGCAGCATGCGGCGGAATTCCGTTTCGTCACCCGTGTCAAAGAGCCAGTGTGATTCTCCCACGCGCAGGTGATTGGCGGCGCCTCCGAAAGGCGTCTCCAGCACCCGCCACACTACAGGTGCGCCCGATTGCGAGGCGTTGGTTTGGAGATGAAAATTTGCCCCCGGCAAATCGGAAAACCACGCCGCGCAGGCGACCATCGATTTCGCCAGCGCCCAGTTGGCATTGTTGAAGGCGATTTGCGCGCCGTTCAGTTTTAGCACCGCCGCACCGAGACTCAGGCAGATGGTGGACAGGCATAGAAATGACAGCGGCACGAGTACGCAGTTCGCGATCACCGCTACGGGCGTCACCGCTTGGAAATGCGCCAGGATGAAAGGCAGGCTGCCGATCCACGCAGCGAAGGAGACGCTCATTGTAGCCGCCAGCCAGCGCCGTGTAGAGCTCCAGCCGCGCTGGCGCCAGTTCGCCAACTGCGGCGGCAGAAAAGGATCGAGCTGCGTTAACGGCAGCAGGCGCTGCAGCAGCGGCGCGGAGCCGAGGGCGCTCACCCACAGCACTCCGAAGGAAAGCTGAAACCCGGGCATGAAGAGCTGGTGCGTGTCACTGCCCAGAAGGATCAGCGCCGACGCGCCCAGACTGTTTTGCAGGGAGGATTCGCGGTCCGCCAGCGCTGCGGTCATGAAGACCGCCACCATGAAGGCCGCTCGGGCTGCCGAGGGACGCCAGCCCGTAATGAATGCGTAGGCAAAGACGACCGCGATCGTCAGGCTCAAGGCAAGAAAGCGCCGCACTCCCAGTTGACGCAGCACCGTGAGAACGATCACGCCGAGCAGGCCCACATGCAGTCCGCTCACAGCGAACACATGCAATGTGCCGCTGTCACGAAAGGCGTCCTCGATCTCCTCGTCCGCCTCCGCGGAGACGCCCAACGCCATCGCCCGGATCACGGCGGCGGTTTGCGGATCATTTTCCAGATCCTTCGCCAACTGGGTCCCGATCCATTGCCGGCATGATTCCGCCGTTTCCAAAAAACTTCCATGCAGGCTCCCAGCACCGCCGTCTGTTGATGTCATGCTCTCTGCGTCAAAGCGTGCAGTGCGCCCGTTTCGCAAAGCGAAGTCCTCCGCGTTGAAGGCTCCCGGATTGGTGGACGAGCGAGGTAGATAGATGCGTCCGCTCATTTCAAACTCGCCCGATGCTGGAAATACGCGGCTCGGTGGCAGTCGCACCAACAGGACTGCGCTTTGCTGAATCACCATTCCCAAGTCGGGAATGCTGACGTGTGATGTTTGGCAGATGGCGCGGAGGCGGTCGTCGCGCGCGCTGTCAAAATGCGGCAGCAATCTGCCGCGCACGGTCGCCGGGAGCGGTTTGGCAGCTTCTTTTAGCACCTGCCGCAGCGGGTGGTGGAAGGTCTCCTCCAGACGCGTGGCGTGGATGAAGGTGAACAGCAGCGCACACGCCGGCGGCAGCAGTCCAGCGCGACCGGTGACCAGTGCGATTGTCAACAGCAGTCCGGCACCGGCCATCGCGGGCGGTCCCATGCGTGCCGGATCTCCGCCAAATTCTGCGGCCAATACTCCCGGCACGGCGCTGAGAGCCAGAAGAAGAAGCGGATTGGCCCGGGCCCAGGACTGAAACGTCGCGAGCATCGAACCGTCGTTTGGAGTTAAGAGTCGGAGCCTTGTTCCGCCTCGCTGTTCGCGGCGGCTTTCGCCCGCTGCTCAACGAGCAGTTGGTACTGCGCCTGTTCCACTTCGTGAATCTTGTGGTTCGCGTTCGCGCTGTGGCGCGTGTTCGGGAAATTCGCGATGACCTGCTGCAGGATGTCGTGCGCCCGCTCGAAGTCGTGGAAGTGGGTCAAATGAACGTCGGCGATGCGGAACATGATGAAAGCAGCATCGTCCACCGGCCACTCCTTGCTCTGCAGGTGCTCTTCCAGCGTCTGTAGCGCCGCGCTCGGGTCATGCAGTCGTTCGGCCTGCACCTTGGCGATTTCAGCCACGGGAAAGGGATCGTCCGGCTTGTCGTCGAGCATTTTGTTGTAGTGGTCGATGGCGCCCTCGTAGTCGCCTTGAGAAATGCAGGCAGCCGCCTTGGTCATTTCATCCTGCTCCACCTTTTCTCCAGAGGAGAAAACCGCTTCCCCCATGGCGTCTCCGACCCACGGGATCACAAACTTCACCATCAGAATGCCTCCGACCAGTCCCAGAATGATGACGATGACCAGCTTGGTGCCGTCGTCCGCGTCCTTCATGGATTGCACGAGCCAGGCGGCGGCAAGGACGCCCAGAAGGATGAAACAAATGCGATTAACGAGCTGACGGTTCATTTTATGAAAAATTGACGCTAACAAAGCACGTCTCCCACGCCAAGCGCGAAGTTGATTCATCGCGAAATCTCTCGTGACGCCGCATTCGTCGTTGCACAGCGAACAAATGCGAAAGCACAACCTGCTGTGGCGTTTTCAGAACCGATGAAAATGCTTTCCTTTCTCATGCTTGTTTCTGTGGCGTCTCTTTGCGCCAGCGATGCCGAAGAGCTCAAAAAGCTCGGCGCCAGTGTCACCGAGACTGCCGGAGTCGTCACCAAGGTGCGGGTGAAATGCGACGCTTTTACCGCGGCCAACTTTCGAATGCTCGGACAGATGAAGACGATCACGGATCTCACGATCAGCGGAAAGACGATTACGGACGAGACCTTCGCTCTGCTCACGGGGCTCTCGGAACTCGAAAAGCTCAGCACGGATGGCATTCAGCTCACGGATGACGGCTTCAAACACTTTGGCTCATTTAAGAAGCTGCAATCGCTGGCCTTGTTTCATCCGGCTTTTCGCTCGGAAAAGTTCACCGGAGCCGGTTTGGTGCATTTGAAGGCGCTGCCGAAACTCGAAAAATTGACCTTTGCCGGTTCGACGGCGGGGGATGCCGCGTTGGAAGCCGTTGGCCAAATCATTCAGCTCAAAGAGTTCCGCACATGGCACACGGCGCAGACGCAGGCCGGCAACGTGCATCTTTTGAATCTGACGAATCTCATCAGCCTGCGGATCGGCCAGCGCCTGCCGAGCTGGGGCTCTGACGCTCCGGCCAGCTTCGATGAGACAACGATGAAGACGCTGGCGGGAATCAAGACACTCGAGTCACTCGAACTCACCGAGGCGCGACTCAGCGCGAAAGTGATCCCGGACCTCAAAGCGTTGCCGAAGCTAACCCGCCTCAAGTTTCAAAACGTGGACATGCCCGACGCTGATGTGGAGGCGGTGAAAGCGGCGCTTCCCAACTGCAGGGTGGACTTTGAACCGATGTCGGAGGCCGACAAAGAAGCCACGCTGGCGAAGAAACTGAGACTTTGATTCAGAGGACGGGACGGGAGAGGGGTTGCAGGTGGGTTGTCCAAGCCGCCATGGTATATGAGGCTTGGTATTGTCATCAAAATTGTGAATAACCTAGCCGGATGTGAATATAACCCCCGCAATTTTTCGCGAATAATTATGGCAATCGGACTGGCGTTCCTTTATTTAAGAGCCATTAAATACCTTGTGCGCCCGCTCCTGTCAGCCGGCCCGTGTCTTCGCCCGTCATGTCCGCTTCGAAGAAAGGCTCGAAAAAAACTCCCAAGCGCCCGACCTCGAAGCGCAAGGTTCCAAGTTCTCATGTCATCGACTATCATCCGGAATCCCCGGTGATCCGCGAACATGAAGCGGAGGAGCGTCGGCGTCGCGGGTTTCGCACGGCGATGTGGATGATCGCGGCGATGATTGTCGTCGGTCTCGGTTGGGTCACCTGGCACGAGGCGCTTGAGAAGAATTCACAGTTCCTGCTCAAGGAGGTCAAGGTCACCACCGCAGGAGTTTTGACCCGCGAACAGATCGTGGCGGCCACCGGGCTGACCACGGCCACCAATCTACTGACCATGAACTTGCGCGAAGTGCGGGCAAAGATCGAAGCTCTGGCCCAGGTGAAGTCCGCTGTCGTGCGTCGCGACTACCACGGGCGGCTCACCTTGGAAGTCACCCAGCGAATGCCGGTGGCATGGATCGAATGTGCCAAGTGGGATCTGCGCGAGCCGCTCAGCGGCAAGGGCTGTCTTCTAGACGCGGAAGGTGCTCCGGTGCCTTGCGACGTCATCACCAAGCTGTATCTGGCCATGCCCCGCATTCAGTATCCGGGACTCAGCCGGGCCATTGCGGGTGAGCCTTCGCCGGATATCCAACTCCACGCGGCGCTGAAACTGATGACGGAGATGCAGAAGCGCGATGAAGACGGTCACGCCCGGCTGGAGAGTATCGAAATCCCCAACGCATGGTCACTGGTCGCGCATTTCGCCGGCGAAACCCGGATTACTTTCGGTGTCGACGATTTGGAGCCGCAGTTGGAGCGGTATGATCGCGTCATGCACGAAGCGCGCACCCGCGCCTGGCGAGTGGCCACGCTGAACCTGATCTCCCGCATCAACACGCCCGTCACTTTTCATGAAACGCCGGATGTCACCGGACTGACGCTCGCTGTCACGGAAGCCTCCACCCCCGCACGCTGAACTCCCATGGCCAAAAGCACGATCTACGCAGGTCTCGAAATCGGAACGCACAAAATCTGTGTCGTCGTCGGCGAGGCAAAGCGTGACGGTGCCATCAAGATTCTCGGCGTCGGGCAGGCGCCCTCCCGCGGCGTGCGCAAGGGTGAAATCGTCGACTTTGAAAAGGTGCAGACCTGCGTGAATGACGCGCTCGTCCGAGCCGAAGACCGCAGTGACGTGATGATCCGGAACGTGTTCCTTGGCGTCACCGGCGCCCACATCGAAAGTCTCAACAATCGCGGTCGTCATCGCCTGCCGGACGATCAGACGGAAATCACCGAGGACGACGTGGAAGAGGCGAAGGAGATCGCTCGCAGCGTCTCCATTCCGCAGTCGAACGTCTTTTTGCACAGTGTGACGCGGCAGTACATCGTCGACGGCGTGGAGGCGGTGCGGCAGCCCATAGGCAGGGAGGGGCGCGTGCTGGAGGCGGACTATCACATCATTCACGGCATCCGCGGACGTGTCCAAAACGCCATCCGCTGCGTGCGCGAGATTCCGCTCGAAGTGGAGGACGTTGTTTTCAATCCTGTCGCCGCGGCGCAGGTCGTGCTCACCCGCGAAGCGAAAATGCAGGGCGCGTTGATGATCGATTTTGGCGCGGGCACTTGTGACTATGTTTTGTACGAGGACGGCATGATCACAGCCTCCGGCTGCGTCCCGCTCGGGGGAGACCACATCACCAACGATGTCGCCATGGCGCTGCAGATTCCGAACAACCGTGCGGAGCGGCTGAAAGTGGAGGAGGGCAGCGTCCTTTACGAAGAGGTGCCGGAAGGCGAGATGCTCAGCATCGAGGACGACACTGGTCTCATCCTCGGCGAGGTCGAGCGAGCCTTTCTGAACGAGGTGATGAACCTGCGCACGAAGGAGATTCTCATGCAGGTCAGGGCGAGGGTGGAGGACCATCTTGGTCGTCTCGGTGCGGGAGTGTTTCTCACGGGCGGCGTGAGTCTCATGAAAGGCGTTGACGCCGCGGCCCGTGAGGTGTTTGGCATCAAGGTCACGCGCGCCGGCTCCGCACCGGTCAGCGGCATCACCGCCACGTTCGAAAACCCGCAGTATTCGGCCCCGATCGGCCTCATTCGGTATGCGCAGATTCTGGACAGTGAAAAACCCTTCCTCTCGCCGCTGAAGCGGCTCGGGCGACGCATGCAGGAGCTCCTTTCAGCCATCACTTTCTAACATCATCCCAAACGCCAACCTCAACCACCCACCATCATGGTAGAATACGACCGCACCCAATCCCGCGAGACCGCCGAACAGGCAACCGCGCGCATTTGCATCGTCGGCGTCGGCGGAGCCGGCTCAAATGTTGTCGATCGCATCACCCTGGACCGCATCGTCGATGCCACGCTGGTCTGCATGCACACGGATGTGCGCGTGCTCGGCCACTCCATGGCTCCGGTGAAGGTGCAACTCGGTGCGGAACTGATGAAAGGCATCGGCGCCGGCGGCGACCCGGATCTCGGACGCGAGGCGGCGCTGTTTTCCCGCGAGCAGATCCGCGAGGCAGTCGAAAATCACGACATCATCTTCATCAGTGCCGGACTCGGCGGCGGTACTGGCAGCGGTGCGGCGCCTGTGATCGCGGAGATCGCCAAGAGCACGGGAGCACTGGTGATTGTGGTGGCCACCATGCCGTTCAGTTTTGAAGGACGCCGTCGTCTGTCCCAGGCTGAGGAGGCACTGGAACTGCTGCAGAAGCGTGCGGATGCGCTGGTCCTCTTTGAGAACAATCGCATGGGAGAGCTCATCCTTCCGAAGGACGGTATTCAAAAAGCCTTCAATCAGGCCGACCAGCTCATTGCGCAGAGCCTCCGCGCCGTTTCCACCATCACCACCACGCTTGGTTTGGTGAAGCTTGGACTCGACGATCTCACCTCTGCGCTCTCCACCGCCGACGGACGCTGTCTATTTGGCTTTGGCGAATCGCGCGGCCAGAATCGCGGAGCCGAAGCGCTCAAAAAGGCGCTCAAGAGTCCGCTCATCGATCAGGGGCGCCTGCTTCATCAAACGAGGACTCTGCTTGTGCACGTTGCCGGTGGCGAATCCCTCACGCTGGTCGAAGTCGAAGGCATCATGAAGCAGCTTGGCCGTCATGTGCCGGATCACACGCACATCCTGTTCGGCCTCGGCGTGGATCCAAAGCTGGGGGATGCGGTCGCCATCACGCTTATCAGCTCCCTTGGCCTGAACCAGCTCAACGCCCACGCCGCCGCCGCGCCGCCTTCGGAAATGCTGCAGCCGCCGACGGTCTCCGCCGTTCGTGCCGATCCGCCCCAGCCCGTGAAGCGCACCACGCCGCTGCGTAAAGCAGCTCCCGTTTCCGCTCCTGTGGAGGAAAGCAGTCTGCTCTTTGCCGATGACGAGGTGGAGACAGCGCCGGAACCAGCCAAGCCTGAATTCGCGCCTCCTCCTGAGAGCATAGCCACAGAAGAGCTCGTCGAAGCGTTTGAGGAACCTGCCGATAAGTCCATCGCCGAAGTCGAGGAGTCCGCTGCATTTGAGAATGTGGAAGAGGCGGCTCCCGAACCCGCTCCGATTCCGGTCCGCACCCCTCTCGCTCGGGAGCTTTCCGAAGCTGCTCGTCAGAAGGAGTCCACACTGGCCACCGTCGTGGCCCGCAGCGTCTCGATCCAGACCGAAACGGCGGAGATGCAGGACGATCTCATCACCTTCGAGCAACCGGCGGCAAAGAACAACACAGCTGCGCCCGCGCGCAAACCCGCGCCCGATCCGCAGCAGACCTTCAGCCTCGGCGAAGAAGACCGTGGGCGCTTCAAGGATACTGAACCCTCCATCGTGCAGGGTGAAGACCTCGACGTGCCTACCTGGATGCGCTTGAAGAAAAAGCTCCGCACGCGGGCTACGGAAGTCTGATTGCTCCTTCCATTTCGTGATTTGGCGACGCGTCGTCTTCTGAGCGGGGCAGGCCAGCGGCATCTCGACACGCCGATGATGCCGCGTCCAATCTTGGCGATTGCTACATGCCGCTGTTTGTCTCGTTAGACTGCACCCATCGCACGGCTTGGTGAATCAGGTCGGGATTGGTCTTAACGTGGAGCTTTTGGCGGATGTTCATTCGATGCACGTCCACAGTCTTCGAACTGATACCCAACATGCTGCCGATTTCCTTGGATGTCTTGCCGCGGCCCAGCAGTTCAAAAACTTCGAACTCGCGATCACTCAGATCCTGCAATTCACCGAGCCTCTCTGCCGTCTGCGACACAGGCGCGTAAGTCAGACTGGTCAGAAGCCGCTGGGCCAAATCGGGACTGACGTAAATGCGTCCGGCGGCAACCTCACGGATGGCGAAGGCGAGTTGGTCCGGCCCTCTGCTCTTCATCACATAGCCCTTGGCGCCCGCGCGCAGACAGCGCTCCGCATAGGAATCCTCATCATGCATGGAGAGCACGAGAATGTTCATGGCGGGATTCTGTTCGCGGAGAATGCGGATGAGTTCGAGTCCGCTCTTGTCCGGCAGGGTGAGGTCGGTGACGACTACGTCGGGCCGAATTTCGTCTGCCACGCGCACCGCCGTGGCGCAGTCCGGCGCTTCACCGCAGACTTCGATGTCTCCCGTTCCCTTCAGGCTGAGGGCCACGCCCTGGCGGAGAAAAGGGTGGTCATCGACGAGGATCACTCGGATGGGCGAGGACGATTTGAAAGACATGGGTCGCTATTGGATTGGGGTGGCTCCGCCGGATAAAGGGATGCAACACAGCAGTTCGGTGCCACCTTCGGGACGATTGCGCAAGCGCAGGGTGCCGTTCACGGCAGCAGCACGATAGCGCATGAAACGCAGACCGCGCCCGTCGGACTCGGCGGAAGGCTGGAAACCGCTTCCGTCATCGGTGACTCGTAGGACTACCTCATCTTCATTCGTGGAAATGCTGATGGTGATTTGTCTGGCCTTGGCGTGGCGGAGGGTGTTGCTCAAGGCCTCCTGTGTGATGTAATAGATCTGGGAACCGACGTCCCTGTCTACGTTCTGCAAATCGGAGCGTGCCTCCACCCGGCACTTCAGTCCGCACAGTTCTTCCGTGTTGCGCGCCAGACGCATGAGAGCACGAACCACATCGTCTCCTTCCGCCATGACCGGAGACAGGCCGTGCGCGATCTTGCGCGCATGATCGAGCGTCTCCTCCAGCATCACGGCAAGCTTGCGGGCATGAGTGGCTTCGCTCGCCTGAGTGCATTCAAGCGTCTGTGCGAGTCCGGCGAGCCCGAAGTGAACGGCGCTTATTTCCTGACAAAGGCTGTCGTGCAGGTCCCGCGCGATACGATGGCGCTCTTCAAGGGCGACATGAAGAAGGTCGTTTTCCAAGCGGCGGCGATTTGAAATGTCGCGGATGAAAGCTGTGTAGTGATCAAGTCGCGGGCTGACCCCGATCGCCGCTTCAATGGGAATGTGTTTTCCCGAAGCATGCCGCAAACGGGACTGGCGCGGTTTGGTTGAGCGAATGTCGGGAGACGCCTGTTTGGATTCTTCAAAGAATTCGGTGAAATCATCCACGTCATTCGCGGGGAGAAATGTTTTCAAGTGCTGACCAAGGAGCTGGTCGGTCGAAATGCCGAAGAGCCGCTCAGCGGCAGAGTTCGCATTGAGAATGATTCCGCCTGCATCCATGACGATCATTGTGTCGGGTGAGCTTTCAATGGTGGCCTGCAAGGCTTCCAGGGTGTCGTTGAGTTCCTCCGTGCGTTCGCGCACCTTCATTTCGAGTTGCTGAGTCAGTTCGCGCAGTCGGGTTTCGGTGGCGCGCTGATGGGACACATCGACGGTGAGCGACACATATCCGGTGACATGCCCTGCTGCATCCAACTGGGGCGTGTAATGTACGTTCACCTGACGTTCCGGTCCGTGACGGTAGGCAAAGCTTCCCTCGAAGTTTACATCGTGGCCTGCCAGCACCTGCTTGATGTGTGGAGTCG
The DNA here is from genome assembly GCA_041395065.1 of Prosthecobacter sp. Taxonomy (GTDB): domain Bacteria; phylum Verrucomicrobiota; class Verrucomicrobiia; order Verrucomicrobiales; family Verrucomicrobiaceae; genus Prosthecobacter. The sequence continues at coordinate 59,623 of JAWLBG010000004.1, forward strand.
CAACATTCGCCACATCCTCACCCACGACATCCACAAAGCGTTTACCGATCAGTTGCTTTGGCTCCAAGCCGAACCAGTCCTCGTAGGCTGAATTGCAAAAACAGTAGCGAGTTTCAGCATCGAGCACCGCAATGAGTACCGGCAGTGCATCAGCGATTTCAGCTTCCACAGAGCTGACTCCCGCTGAATCGCCCAAAGTCTTGAGGATGGGAAGCAGATTGGCGGTCGTGACGGAAGTAGAAGCATTCAAATGATCCATCTCGGCTTGTTTTTGCATGGTTGTCAGAAAGTTGACGACCACGTTCGGGTCGTTCTCGCAGCGAAAACATCAAGATTGCATTCATCAACATGTGACGCGCCTCAGGCAATAGGCCTATGACGCATTGAGATAAGCCATTGGCGTATCGGTAGGCATTTGGCGTGTGCGGCTGCCAGCATCAGGCAGGAGTAAAATACGGATTAGACGAATGGAGTTGGGATGAGGCGGGCGGGTAAGCTGGGCGCTGTAATCATCTGAAATATAGCCGCTTAGCCGACTCCATTCGCCGATATGACATCAAGAAACATTCAAATCTCCCCACTTAAATCCCTATGCTTATCGAGCGGAAAGGCCGCGTTTAGTGTGGGGTTGAACCATCTTCGTTTGATCGTGGCCTGGTGCACGCTGCCTCTGAGCTTCGCACTCATCACACCTGAACTGTCGGCGGCCACACTGTTTTGGGATGCTGATGCGGATGGTGGCAACGCGATCATTGGTGGAACCGGCACCTGGGACACGGCGACCGTTCAATGGGATATCGATGCTGACAATGGCAACAGCAACAACACGACATGGACGAACGGTATCAACATCGCCAGTTTCGGCGGCACTTCGGGAACGGTGACATTGGGTGAGCCGATTACGGTGGGCGGATTGGAGTTCCTTTCCGATGGGTACATCATCACGGGATCCGGGGGCAATGTATTGACGCTGACTGATTCCGGAACCATCAACGTGGCGACGGGACTGCACGCGGCGGTGACTGCCGATATCGCTGGCACCGTGGGGTTGGTGAAAAACGGAAATGGCACGTTGAATCTGGGGCCGTCGAACAGCTTTACTGGCAGCACAGTCATCAACGCCGGGGTGCTTCAGGTGTACAAGGATGAAAGTCTCGGTTCAGGCAACGGTGCCATTCAGATCAATGGCGGTACTCTGAGTGCGCTGGGGAACAACTTCTACTCCACCCGCGATATTGCTGTCGGTGCGTCAGGTGCGACGCTGGATGTCACACGCAACTACTCCAACTGGGGCTCCATGCGTCTCAAGGGTGTCATCAGCGGTGCGGGCACGCTTACCAAGACGGGATTTGGCGAGTTGCGTCTCGATGGCGACAGCTCCGGATTCACGGGGCAGGTCATCGTGGACCAGGGCATCCTGCGTCTGTATGCGTACACGGACCGCGGAACGGTGACCAACCTGCCCGCGCTGGGCGCATCCAGCTACATGGTGCGTTCAGGAGGCGACTTCCAACTGCAATACAATGCGCTGGGATCGACGCCGTACTATTCGGCCATCAGCGAGACAGCGCCGATCCACATGGAAGGCGGTCGATTGACATATTATTCAAACAACAGCGGTGCCGTTAGTCCATGGACGCAGAGTACGGGAGACCTGTTTCTGGATCGTGGATCGAGCCGTTTCTACATCCATCGAACTAGCTCCAGTTCTGCGACGCTGCTCTCCTTTGGAAATCTTACTCGCGCACAGAGTGCTACAGTCAGCTTTGACTATACCACCACTTCCGGAACTTTGGGCGAGTTGGGGAACAATCCGTTGATCAAATTCGCTAATTCACCGACCTCCAACGACGGCGTTCTCGGCGGCTGGGCGCTGGTGACCTGGTGGGACTTGCACGACATCCGAACTGGGCGTCTGGTTACTGCGACTGCCGGAGCCACGGACAATGTGGACTACAATAATGAACGGCACGACGGTGACTATCGGTATTGACGGTCAAATTCTCGAAGCTCACGGCCACGGCGAATGAATTCGATCATCGAACAGACGGCTGACACCACGCTGACCATTGATTCGGGCGGTCTTCTGGACCCGTGGAAATTTCACCAAATACATTCAGCCCGAAAGCGGGCAAAACGCCGTGATCACGGCCAATGGCGGTGCACTCTATGTGCACAATGCGGAGTCGAATGTTACATCGAATCACGATTGTGGACGGTGACCAGCCGGGACGGCCTGGTGAAGGCGGGCGCTCGTGCTGTAGTGCACCACCGACAATACCTATTCGGGGGCACATATCAACGGCTCCTCCATCACCATATGGCCACCGCCAACAGACTTACGGCAGCGGTCCCGTCTTCCTGACGAGGGCAATCTTTACCGGCAGAAGGGGCGACTTCTTCAACGGGAGGGCTACTCCGTCTTTGAAGGCGGACTCTATCCATCAGCGCCGGCAGGTGTTCGACGCTCCAGGGACTGTTTTACGGTGGATGGCACCAGCAGCATCGGCGGTCGTCCTGCGCATCAGTGAGGGCGGTTGAACAGCCTTACCTATGTGGCCGGGCCAGCACGGCGGGAGTGCTTGTGGTATACCTGATCCGGAAGCACCATTGTGCACGGCACCAATGCCACCGTGATGGAGCCGGAAACAACATCCAGACCTACCACGGACATGCAGTTTTACTTGGGACCCGCGCCACATCGAGCCAGCCACTTCCACTGTCACCATCGGCGCTGGCACACGTGGAGGATTGGCACCGACCGCAACATCTGCATCCTGGAATGAAGGAACCATCACGGTCAACGGCGGCGATTTCGAACCCGCGGAGCTGGGCGGCTACCTCCAGAATGGAGAAGGGCAGAGTTCCTACACCTCAGGACGTGGCGGCGGCAGGCGGCAAGTGCGCTGGTGATCACCGGCGCAGACACGCCGCTGGATCGCACGTGACGACGTGGCTATGCGGGTCTCGATGCCGGTGCCGCGATCTACGGCAGCATTGCAGCGGGCAGTCCTCTGACGTTTCAGGTGGAGTGGAGTTTTGGAGGTCTCCCAGCAGAACGCCATGGGGACCGGGGACGGCCTTGCCAGCATCGTCGTTCTCGATGGCGGCACTTTACAGCAGATAGCACTCGATGCGACTCGTCTGGCGGCAGCCGAGACCTGGCATCAACGGCAACGTGACGGTTCAGGCACGCGGACGATTCCTTCGCCCAAACACGAACGGCTTGAGCACCGGCACGACGACTCTTGAACTGCGTGCGATCCTGCAGATCAACAACAATACGGGTTGGACCGGATCGCAGGCCGCAGCTGCTGCGAATCGTCGACGCCATCATTCGAATTCAGGTCGACAATTTCGGCACGTCCGGCACTCCGCCGCTCACCAACTTCGCATCGACGGCACGGGCATTTACGTACACCAACGCCAATGCGGCCAGTCCCAGTTCTGCGAATACGCCGATCCTGTCGCTCGAATACGTACGATCATCAATGACGCTTTTGACCGGAGCCTGATTTGACCATGAATGTCATCGAATCAAAGCGGCGAGCAAGTGGCACGATTGGTGTCCTCCAGCGGACATCTTTTCAACATCAACGAGGATGTGGTTTCAACGGTCTGACGCTGACGATCACATGCTGGTGATTGATGGAGATCCCGGCTCGGCGATGTGCGAATGGATGCTGTGACCGACAGCGGAACCGGGCGATCAACGTGATCGGTGCTCAGTTGCGCATCAGTGCGACGAACGCCATTCAGGAGAGTATCGACGTCACTTTGCAGGCTGGCGCCTGGCTGGACGTGGATGAAGCCCAAACACTCGAAAACCTGACGGGGAATGGTGCCTTCAGCCGCATCCTTGGGGACAATTTTCTGACGCTCACGCGGACGGGCGATTACGACTTTCAACGCCAGTCTCGGAGACTCGGCGCGCCTGACTCAGACTGGCGGTGGCATCCTTACACTCATTCAGAATGCGGATGGCGTTGGCATCCTGAGCGCCGACGGTACGGGCAGTGTGATCAAGATCGGCACAGGGGTTTCCATCGGCGCAGGCTACACTTTGAATCCGACAACTTCGGGTGTCATCGACTTGAACGGACAGACGGTTGGTGCGGCTTCGGTAACGGGAGATTCATCGGGCACCATCAAACTCAACGGAGGTGTGCTCGAGTTCACCAACTCAGGTACGGTCACGATTGATTCCGGCGAGGCGGTGATTAGCGGCCCCGGCATCATCCGCCTGACCGGTGAAGGCCAGGTTCGTTTCAACCAGGATCCGACCCGATGCGGCACTGACCAGATCACATTCAACGGCGAATTCCGCGTGGACGGCGTTGCTGGCACGGCAGACACCTTCCTCATCAGTGCTCCGATCATTAATTTGGGTGATGGCTTTGCGACAACGGGTGGAACGGGGTCCCAGTCGTTCCCACGCCTCTACCTCGTCAATACGGAGACCACCCAGACTTCCACGCTCAACGTGAACGGCGGGTGGATCACCAGTGATTTGGGAGATTTCGACGCCACCATCTGGAGCGGTCCCATCAACTTCACCGGCACCGCCGACACCAACATTTTCGACGTGAATGATGCGGGAGGGACCTTGGGAGACCAGCATGCGGTCACCGGTGTCATCGGTGGCACAGGCGGCTTCAGCAAGGTGAACACCGGCACGCTGCGTCTTGAAGCCAACAACACCATTCAAGGGGACATCTACATCCAGCGCAACGGCGTCGGTGGCACGAATATTGACTCCACCGCCTCCCGCGGCGGCATCCGCTTGACGGCGGCCGATGGTGCGCTCTCCGCCGCAAATTCGGTCGTCATCAGCCGTGACGGGAGCTTCTACCTCAACAACGCAACGGATGTAAACAATGATCGCGTGGGTGACACCACCGGCATCACTCTTCGCGGTCAGGGCCGCATTCGACTGGTCGGCAATGCCACGTCGGCTGTTTCGGAAACGATGGGTGCGCTCTATGTGGACACTGGCTCCGGTAAGATCAATTTCGACATTGATGACACCACACCGCAGCTCACGACGATGACGTTCGCCAGCTTCAAGCGTGATCCGGGTTCGATTGCGCAGTTCCAGGTGCTCGATGATCTCACAGGCAGCTTCGGCTCTCCGTTTGCGGGCTCCGTGAAGGCTCAGTTGTTCATCGCCGATGCCGGGGCAACCGCGAACACCGCCGTACTTTACGGTGGCGGCGGAGTCAACGGAAGCACCAACAAGACGCTGGTTATCGGCGCCTATGGCGGGGTGAACAACATCTCCAACCACTTCATGACCTTCGACTCCACGAACACCACCGAGCTTCGTCCGCTGGTGTGGGACGGCACGCCGGTCGGATCGGAATACTTCCTCAGCCGCGAGGCAGCGACGCTGGTGGCCCCCCACCAGTTCACGCGCGCCGGCCTCGTCACCAACGACCAGAATGTGCTCATCAATTTCAACACTGCCGTCGAAGGGGATGTGGGCACCGGTTTGCCTGGCTCGGCCTCGAGCTATGGCTGGTATGGCAATGCTCCGATCGCCATTCTGGAAAACGTGGCGATGAACTCCCTGCGTTTCGGCACCAATACGCCGACCAACGGGGCCAACAGCAATGAAATCGGCTCGGCCCTTGTTCTGGCTCCGGGCGCACGACTTTTTCTCGGGGATCATGCGGACGATGGTGTGATTGGGGACATCACGACCAGCGGATCGGGCATGATCCTCTTCGGTCGCGACATCAGCGGTACCGCTCCGGGCAGCAATCAGTACATCGCGGGTGGTTACATCGACTTCGGCAGCCGCGAGGCAATCATTGTCAACGAAAGCGGCAACAGCGCGTTTCTCCGTTCCAACATCGTCGGCACTGGCGGCCTTACGAAGGCGGGGGCCCAGTCTGTCTATCTCGACAACTCAAACAGCTACACGGGCGTCACCAACGTCGCGGAAGGGGCGCTCATTGTTCGCGATCAGAATGCGCTGGGCGGATCGCCTTTGGTCAGAGTGGAGGGGGCAGGCTCCCTCTATCTCGAGTTGGGAACCAACGTTCACAACTCCATCGTAGGCACCAATCCTCTCGTAACCGGGCCGCCTCCCAGCTTGTTTGTGGGCACCCTCGACACCACCCGAGTGGTGCTCTACAGCAACAACAGTAACAACAGTTGGGATGGGGACGTCATCATCGACACTGTGGACAACCTCGGCAACTGGGTCTTCACGCCGCGGATTTCAACCAACGCTCGTGACACACTGAACATCAATGGTGACATCTACAGCAACGAGGTCGGGTCTGCCGCCTTAACCGCCCTCGGCATCGCGGAGCATCAAATCAACGCGGACACTGCTCTCAATGACGCACGCTTGGTTTCCACTGGCGGCGGCAGCAGCACCGGCGGCATTATCAATATCAACGGCCAGTTCAGTGACAACGTGAATGGCCCGGTCAGTGCGCCGGTGACTGCGGAGAATGAGAACCAGGTTCTGCGTTTCCAAATCGGCGGCAGCAACGAGATGATCGTCAATGTGCGCCAGAAGTGGAATGCCGCTGGTCAGATCCGTGTGGAGCAGGGCATCCTGCGGTACGAGGGGGACGGGAACTTCTGGACGCCTCTGGCGGCGGAGCGCATGGACTCCACCAATGGCCAGAGCGGTCTTCGCATAGGCGGCAGCTATAATGGCACCAACAACGGGACGCAGAACGCGGCTGTAATCCTCACGAAGCCGGGGCAGGTCTTGAACATCGGTCGCATCGACATCGGCGGTGACGGGAGCAACAACTACAATGCCTTCGGTAATACGATGCTGGCTGGCACCAACACCTCCGGAACAGTGACCTTCGGTGACGGAACGGAGCGTGTTTACTACTACGGGGCCACTTCCTCCCGCCGTTTTGTGCGTGACTTGACCGTTTATGCTGCAGGCGGCGGAACCGTGGAGCTCAACTACCGCCTCGATGATACGGATGCGGACTCCCACACGTCGTTTACGAAGATCGGACGTGGCGTCGTCAACTTCAACGGGCAGAACGACGTGAACGGTGCGGCGCAAAACGGGGATGTTGAGCAGTTGAACATGTCCGGTGGCCTGCTGCGGCTTACCAATTACGGTCATGCCACGGGACGCCGCTTTGATAACGGAGCCATGATCACGCTGGCCGGTGGCGGCATTGAGATGGACGGTGCAGGCGCCATTCAGAATGAGACGGCCAACTACACCGGAGCCGCCGTAGTCGCGGATGCCGCCTACCCGACCGCACAGACGCTCATTGCACCCGGCGGCACGGACGTGATTGTCACTGCGGCGGACTTCAACATCACGATGAACATTGGAGCTGACGCCATACCACTGACCCGCCTGTCAGGTGGCACGGTGAACTTTGTGGAAAACGCCACCGGCAGTGGCAATGCGGTCATCACACTGGAAGGCAGCGGCCAACCGGGTGACGGCACCGCCATCGCCTGGGCAACTTATGGCAACAGCTATGCCTACAACGCCGCCGCAGCCACCTACACGCTCAATGCCCTGGACTTTGCGATGACGAGCAATGCGGGGGGGGACATTGACATGTTTTCCGGCGCCAGCCGTCAGGACGAGGATGCCGTCGCGGACTGGGTGTTGGAAAAGGATGTGAGCGAAAACGTCGCCGGCTTCAGCGGTGCCACGGTCATCGCCTCCGTGAATACGATCCACTTCGACTTCGATGGCATGGGCGTCATTGATGCCACTGCCGGGCTCGAAGTGACAGGCGGCGGCGTGATGGTAAGTTCTTCGGTCATCACCGGGGAGAAAATGATCAGCAACGGAACCCTCAATGCGGGCATCGACACTGACCTCATCATTCACCAGTACGGAGGTGCTGACATGACGATCAGTTCGGTCATCCAGAACAATGCCGGCAGTGCGGCAGGCAACGCGCTGGTGAAAACCGGGTCTGGAAATCTGGTGCTCAATGCCGACAACACCTACACTGGCGGCACCTATCTGAATGGCGGCCAGTTGACGATTTCCAGCAACACGAACCTGGGATTGACTCCGGTCGCCGAAGATGCAGACAACATCTACGCGAACGGCGGGACCCTGCGCGTTCTGGCGGATGTCAATCTCGACGCCAACCGGGGCATGACCCTCGGTGGCAACGGTGTCGAAGTCAGTGTCGGACCGTCTGCGACACTGACCTTCAACGGTGTGATCGCCTCGGAGCCGAATGTGATCGCGGGTTATACGGCCAACCCTGCGGTGGGTCGTTTTGACAAGACAGGCAGTGGCACCCTGCTCCTCACCAACGTCGACAACACTTTCAACGGCTTGTTCGACATCCGTGCGGGCACCGTCAAGTGGGAGCCTTTAGTGGCACTGTCCAATGGCACCTATGCTCCCTTTGGTTCCAACAACGCCTTTCTGGACGGCACCATCGTCCACAGCGGCGCCACATTGGCGATCCATCCGCTGACGGCGGCGACCAATTCGAACAACACATTTACCATCAACGAGTGGTTCACGTTTGAAGGCGGCAGCACGCTGGATCTGGCACCGGTCAGCAACGCCACAACACCGCATGACTTCAATTTGAACCTGCGCGGAGTTCTGAAATTCGACAGCCTGGGCAATGCGGGAACCCCCGACGGTTTCGTCACTCCGACCAGCCTCGCCGGGGCGACTGTCATCGATGTGGGTCGTCGTCAGACCAATCTCAACGATGATGGCGGCTATATCACCGGTGACGGTGGGATTACCAAGACGGGTGACTCGACTCTCGCGTTTCGCGAGAACAGTCCAGAATGGACCGGGCAGTTGGTTGTGCTCGAAGGCGCGGTTTATGTCTATGGTGCGGGTGATGTGCTCGGCAAGGGCACCCTGCCCATCATCCTCGGCCACAATCTCCTGGCCGAACAGGCGGGCGAGGTGGTCAGCGGCAACACGCAAGTTCACTTTTTTCACGGATGAAGGCGGTTACCGAGATGTCTCCACCATTGCACAGGATATCATTGTTCGGGCGGATGATGGTGCGGGGTCTCAGACGAAGCGAATTGCGCGCGTCCCCGCCATCGACGAGACTGTCCATGACGGGGACATCTTTCTGAGGGATGATTTTGGAGTTTGCCACGATGATACCCGCGATTCGGACAGCACGAATTCAAGCCACGTCACCAACAACACGCGTTCCATCTATACCTGACTGGAACTGTGAGACCGCGTTCATTCTTACTCAACTGCAACATCACGGGGCGGTGGGCACCATTTATCACCACCAACGTGACTCCAGGGGGACGTCCACCTGGCTAACCCTGCCAATGGCAGCACAACCGGACCATTTACATCTTTGTCCCACGGTTTGTTCCCGAATGGGAGATAACTCCGGCTGGGCGGGCAACCTGACGATTGGCAACACCGATAACGGTGACGCGGATGCGTGCACATCGCCACCATCGGCAATCCTGGTCTTCCATTAATAACGATAATCATTCGTATAAATTTAACGATCCAAAATCGGTCTTGATGTGATCATTGGCAATTCAGTGCCACAAGCAATGCGAACGTTGAACTTATACTGAAAACTCCTCCGCCAACATGAGCGGTGATCGATCACCACACTCCAAAAGACGGACGCCGAGGTGGATATTGTTCTGCGCGACGGCGAGACTCGCCATCCTGCGTCGGATATCGGTATCAGGCCTTGGTCCGCGATATGAATTGAAGGTAAACCGTCTCACCAAGGGCAGTCATTTCACTCGGTACCACGACACTGGCGGCGAATGCTGAACCCAAATTACGACGGATAATTCCATGCTCTCCGACACCGGCGAACTGATCTTCAATGACGGTATTCTTCTTTGACGGACAACGGTGGTTCACAGAAGAACACGTTCAACGATCATCAACGGCACTGTCGCGATCGAGCGTAATCTCCGGAGCCGCATCGATCATCAACCTGAATACGATCACCCGTAATGCGGGATCACTGCGCAACTGAAGACGACATTGCCACAACCGACAATGCGAATGTGAACGGTATCCTCGGCGGCTGGGCCACCGTGGGCGGGAAGCTGGGCCACGAATTGGGCGTACCGATCCCGCAACGGCGGCTTCATCCGCGGGCGAGCTTTGACCAGGATGTTGCCGCCTCGGCGTGGCCTTGCAAGTCATCTCCAACGTCGCCGGAAACAATGTCCGCATCATTGAAGACGGGACTACCGTGATCATGACTCCGGTGTCGTCGAGGGTACAACCAGCATCTACACACTGCTGCAGGGAAGCACCGGGGGCTTGGCAATCGTAGTGGACATTGGCAATACGCTGCGCATTGGCAGCGGTGGTGTCCTGCTTCCGGATGGCAGCAGTTCGCTGCCTTCACGAACGGCACGCTCACAGTCGGCACGGCCGACGACACCGCCGGCACTCTCTTCCTGCAAAGCCAGAGCACATCGGGTGAAATCCTGACGATCGGTTCATCCATTGCCGACAACGGGTCCGGCAGTGTTGATGTCCGCACTGCGGGACCGGGCCTTACGATCTTTGCGGGTGCAAACGCCTACACGGGGGCGACGCTGGTAGGTTCGGGTATCCTTGCCATTGGCGACGGCGGAAGCACGGGCACCCTGGGAACAGGTGACGTGACAATTGAGGCCTCGGGTATTCTGGCCTTCAACCGTTCGGATACGGCACTGATTGTTGCCAATAATCTGGCGGGTTCCGGCACAGTTGCGCAGAACGGCACTGGTAGGACCACCTTGAATACGGCCTCGCCTTCTCCCTCGAAGCTCATTTTCGTCGCTGTGAACGGTACTTTGGCCACAGGCGTTGACAATGCCATCAATACAAGTGGTGATCTGGTTTTCGGCGATACCGAAGGCGCCACGACAACGGCCACCGTGGATCTCACCAACGGCAGCGCCATCGTTGGTGGTCTGCTGGTTCAAACCGACACGACTTCCGCCAACCAGATCATCATCGGCACGGGCAAAAATCTGACCGTCAACGGAGATGTGACCATCGGCGTGGACATCGCTAACTCAACTGACACAGCGCTGACGGTTTCGGGTGGCGGCACTTGGTTTGTGACCAAGGACAGTGGCACTTTCCAGATTGGTGGGGCCACGGGCGCCGTGAATGGAAACCGCGCAGTGGTGGACATGTCCGGACTCGATACCCTAACCGTGGATCTCGGGATCGGCGGGGTTTTCCGGGTTGGTGACAACAACTCCAATTCTGCAGCCAGCGGGAATGCCGTGACCGTGGCCACACTGGCCAACAGCACGACCATCACTGCAGGCACTCTGGGCGTGGGGGACGGTCAGGGGATTACGAACGCCGTTGCGACGCTCAACTTGGGGGCAGCCTCGACCATTTTGCATGTGGATTCTCTTAACGTTGGTGACCGGTTGGGGAATCGGGGGCAGGGCGTGCTGCAGTTTGCCGGCGGCACGGGAACATTGCTCGTTCGCGGGGCGGACGGCCAAAACACGAGCCGGACGAACCTGAATGTCATCAGTTCGGGGGCGGGTACGGGTCTGTCGATGACCGCATCCGTGGACCTGACCGGGCATGTGTCAGACCTGCTCCTCAACAGCCTGGTCATTGGTCTGCGCAGCTCGGGTAATGGCGGCGCAACGAGCACATTCTCCTTTGACACGGGAATGCTGGACGTGAACTCGGTCATCCTCGGCAATAAACTGGGCGGCAGCGGCACGAACACTGTCAGTGGCACTCTCAACATCGGCGGTGGGGACGTTGTCATTGGTGTTGGTGGCATCACCATGGGACTCAACTCCGGCGGCAACACTGCCTCCACGGCGGCCGGTGAGGTGAATTTAACGGGAGGCACGGTTTCGGTCGATGGAGACATCGTCCACTCAGGCACCACCGGTGGAGCCCGTCTTTCGAGTGCAAAGCTCAATCTCGATGGTGCGAGCCTCGATATGAAAGGCCACAACATCGGCGATGCGACCAACCTCATCGACAACACCTTCGCCAGCGGCACTCTCAAGAATGTAGCGCAGATCAACGGTGGCGCTGGTCTCACCAAGACCAGTACGGGGCTCCTGATTCTGGATGGCGTGAACAGCTACACCGGACCGACCAATGTTATGGAAGGCACGCTCCAGTTCGCCCGGCAGACCGCTTTCTACAACAATACCCCGGCGAGTTGGACCGATACGAATCTGGTTGTGAGCAGTGGTGCCACTGCTGCTTTCAATGTTGGTGGTGCAGGTGAGTTCACCGCAACCGACCTCGACATCATCAAGGACCTTGGGACAGCGACCGGCGGCTTTTTGGACGGCTCCACTCTCGGTGTCGACACCAGAAACGCCGCGGGCACCTTCACCTATGGCAGCGTGATTGCCGATACTGACGGCGGCAACAACGGCATCGGTTTTGAAAAGATGGGTTCTGGCACGCTGGCATTAACGGCGGACAACACCTACTCCGGTCCCACCACCATCAGCGGTGGAACACTGCAACTCGGCGATGGTGGCAGCACCGGCAGTCTCGGGAGTGATACGGGTGCCGTGACCAACAATGGTGCTCTCGTCGTCAATCGTAACGACACTGTGACCATCGCCAATGTCATCACCGGCACGGGAGCGGTCGGGCAGGCGGGCTCCGGCACCACCGTGCTCACGGGAGCCAGCGATTACACCGGAACCACCACGGTTTCCAACGGGGAACTGCACGTCTCCGGCAGCCTCGGCGCGACCGCGGTGAGTGGGTGAGGGCCGGAGGCACCTTCAGGACGCCACGCTTTCCGGCAGCGCACCATGAGCCGTCGCGCCTCCGGCAGCCTGGGCATTCTTCTCCTGGCGGAGGGCCTCGGCGCCGCCAACGCCACGCTGACGATCACGGCGGACAACAACCGCGCTGACGGTTGCCGACGGTTCGGCTCGGGATCGGCAGCACGAATGATGCCACTCCAGCGATTGTATTCGTCAACGGGCCGGGGCATGAACGGCGGCGTCTATGCCACGGTGGACCTCTTGCCAGCACGCAGGACAACGGCGGCAGCGCGGGCGCCGACGGAGCCGAAGCTCTGGCCATCTGAACGTGGTTCGACCACCTCCACGAATCATGATTTCCTGAACCTCACGGGAACGGACCCAACTTCGTCGGTGCGCGTTCGCCACGCATGGTGAAGGCTCCATTCTCGTCACGGATGCCGGACTCAGCGGTGTCACCTACGGTCAGGTTTTCAATCTGGTCGACTGGACGCAGCTCACGCCAATGTCGTTCAATGTGGCGAGCGGCCGGAGGTGGAACGCCGCAGGCCGGAGATCTGACTTTCCGGACCTCACCGATTCGGGAACTTCGCCTGGACACGTCAGCCTTCCAAAGTTACGGCATCATTGTGGTGGTGCCGGAGCCTTCCCGCATGCTCCTGATGATGCTGGGCATCGCCGGCCTGTTGTTGCGTCGACGCAGGGTAGAGCGGATTGATGCTATAGCGAATGCAAACGGCGGTGCCATGCCCGCCGTTTGAAAGTCGCTCCGATCGTGGAGCTGCTGCACCAGCCATAGCTGGGTCACTCCTTTAGTTGATTGTTCCGCCAGGCTTTTGAACTTCACGTCGGTGCATCTGGGATAGTAGATCTCACAGCTCACGCCGTTGGCCTTGCAGTGCTCCTGGAAGCTTCACGCCGAAGTTGCGGGTAGATCCTTCTGCTCCTGACCGATGGCGGCGCTGTTGAATGCAGAACACCGGAGGATCATCGGAGGTGACCAGCGCAGGGCGAGTATTCTTGATCCAGGGCAGAATGCGTTCCCTCGCTGCCACGAAGTCGTCGAAGTTCTTGAACTCGTTGCTTTTGCCAAATGCATGGCCTCCGTAGCGGCTGTTGGGCGTCCACTCGCGCATCTGCTTCGGATCGAGTGTGGTCTGCGGGCCGTTCACCGCAGCCGTCAACAGCCGCGTCGATTCACGTGCGACGGGATCGCTGCTCTTCGGATCGGCCATGTCGTCATGGAAGGCCAGCCACAGGCTGCTGCACGCACCCGCGGAGCCGCCGCTCGCTGCAATGCGGGTCTTGTCGATGTTCCATTCGCCGGCCTTGCTGCGCACGAACTGCAGTGCACGGGCAGCATCCGTAAGCGGCGCCTTCACCGGCGGTACCACATCCTGCGCCTGAGAGATGTAACGATAGTTGATTGAGACGACGGAGATGCCTTCTTTCAGGAAGGGCTCCACCGCGATGCCTGCCTTGTCACCGCCCATCCAGCCGCCGCCGTGGATATAGAACAGCAGGGGTGCCGGCGTGTCTGATTTCGCCTGCCAAAAATCGAACACGTTTCGTTCCGCCGGGCCGTAGCGCACATTCGCCGCCGTCGGCACGGGGTTCTTGGGATAGACTTTTTTGGCGGGGGCCTTCTTGGCAGGTGCGTCGGCCTTCTTTGCCGGCGTATCGGCGGAGAAGGAAATGCTTGTGAGCAGAATGATGAAGAGTGCTGGTTTCATGGCAGGTGGTGGTTGTGGCTATTCTTTCAGTTTCGCAATCAGAAACTCCGAGATCGACTTGTGCTTCACGTTCGGGGCTCCGTTGTAGTTGAGTTCGCACTCGGTGCCGATGGCCTGGCAGTGCTCCTGCAACTTGACGCCGTAGTTGGCGGTGTGGGTCGGGTCTTTCTGCGGCTGGCCGATGGCGGGGGCGTCCTTGTACAAAAGATAGACGGGCGGATCGTCCTTGCTGACGAGTTCGTAGGGCGAGTACATCTTGATCCACTTCAGTACGGAGTCGCGTTTCTCCAGAAACTCGGCGAAGCGCTTGTCCCGCGTGCTTTTGTCGTTCGGGTCCATGAAGCCGAAGGCGTGGCCGCCGTAGCGGCTGTTAGGCGTCCATTCGATCAGTTGCTTCGGGTCGAGCGAGGTCTGCGCGCCGTTGACGGCGGCGCACCAGAGACGCGTGGATTCGCGGGCGACGGGGTCGCTGCTTTGCGGATCGGCCATGTCGTCGTGAAAGGCCAGGTAAAGACTGCTGCAGGCTCCGGCGGAGCCGCCGCTGGCACCGATGCGCTCCTTGTTGATGTTCCATTCGCCCGCCTTGCTGCGGACGAACTGCAGGGCGCGAGCGGCATCCTCGAGCGGCCACTTCACCGGCGGCATCACCCCGGCCTGGTGGGCCTGATACGAGTAGCGGTAGTTGATCGAGACAACGGAAATGCCCGCGGCGAGACAGGCTGCGAGTTCACCTGGATTGGCCTTGTCTCCGTTCACCCAGCCACCGCCGTGGATGAAGAACAGCAGGGGCGTGGGTTTGGCGGATTCGGCCTTGTAGAAGTCGAGCACCTGCCGCTCGTGTGTGCCATAGGGGACGTTCGCGACGGTCGGGGCACGCTTGGGAGTAGGATTTGGTTTTGATGTCTGCGCCTGAAGAGAGGCGGTCAGAAGGAGGGCGATGAGAACGGGTTTCATGGTTGGGAGAGGGGGAAGGGGACGCTGCTGCTGAGGTCCATTTTTCAGCGCAGACTCCGGATGCGGGTTTTTGTCCCGGGTGCGGGCTTCAGTAAAGCCGGAGTTTCCGTTTGAGCGGGACGGGCTTTCGGGCTAACCAGCGGCCCTTCCCATCCATGAGCAGTTCCTCCGCACACACCTACAAACAAGCCGGCGTCGACATTCACGAAGCAGCGTCGCTGGTCGATGACATCGGAGTGCTCGTGAAGCGCACACAGCAGTCGCGGAAGCTGGCGAACGCCTTTGGCATGTTTGCCGCAGCATACGATCTGAGCAGCTACAAGGCGCCGGTGATCGTGACGGGCTGCGACGGCGTGGGCACGAAGCTGGAACTGCTGCTGAAGTACGACCTGCTCGAAGCGGCTGGGAAGGACTTGGTGGCGATGAACGTGAACGACATCCTGACCACAGGCGCGGATCCGATCATGTTCCTTGATTACATCGGCATCCCGAAAATCCAGAAGGGGCAGATAACACGACTGATCGCTGGAATGGTCGAGTATCTGGAGGCTTGCAACTGCATCCTGGCAGGGGGCGAAACCGCAGAGATGCCGGGCATCGTGCCCGAAGGCTTGGTCGAACTCAGCGGGTTCGCCATCGGTGCCGGTGAAAAGGGGGAACTGCTCGATCCGGGAACGATCGCCGCCGGAGATGTGCTGGTGGCATGGCCGAGCGCCGGCTTCCACGCCAACGGTTTCAGTCTCGTGCGTCGCATCCTCGAGCGCGAGAAGATCGAACTGACGGACGAAGAAGCTCAGAAACTGCTGCTGCCGACCCTGCTTTATCATGAGGAACCCAAGGCGCTGAAGGCCGCGGGCATCCGCCCGAAGGCGATGGCGCACATCACGGGCGGCGGTCTGCCGGAGAATCTGGGGCGCATGTTCCTGAAGCGCGGCCTCGGGGCCGATCTGCGCATCCCGTTCTGGCAGAATGATGTGGTGCAGAAGGTCCTGCATCACGCTGACAAGGCGGACGCGATCGACACATTTAACATGGGTCTCGGCTGGGTGGCCATCGTCTCTCCCGACGACGCGGACAAAGCGCTGGCCTGCGGCAAGGATGCCAAGATCATCGGCACGATGAACACGAGTGGCCAGGTAGGTGTGGAGATCGTCTGAGAGGCGACTGCTGGCCTGCGTATTCAGCCGCGGCGGCGTTTGAAGAAGAGCAGTCCTCCGCAGAGGAGCAGCACGGCGCCGGCGGGTTCCGGGACGGGTTGGAAGTAGTTCACGAAGACATAGCTTCCGACGCTTTCGCCAAGGATGGCACCATCCAGATTGTCGCTCATCCAATGGATGCCGCCGTAGATGCGGCTCATTCCCGCCTCCTCCGCGGCTTCACTGAAACTGCTGAAGCTGCGAGTGTAACCCAATGGCAGGAAAGGGGATTCACTGTCTGTGGTGAAGGCGATGTCGTCCGTGCCGAAGAATTCCGCCAGAATCGTCGCGCCGACCATGCTGAAGGCGCTGTGACCGCTGGTGTAGGAACCGAAGGAAGGATTGGGGATGAGCGGCGTCCAGGCAGCGTCCTCGATGGTGTTTGGATTGCCGTCCGAATCGGCCGTATTGATGGCCAGCATGGGGCGCCAAGTATCATAGTACACCTTGGCATCCCAGGACGCGACGCCCGTGTCCGCTTCGGCGATGTTGAGCAGGGCAAAGAGCCGTGCATTTTGCTCCAGGTTCAACCCGGCGGTGGCGGAGACGGTCTGGGCGATGCGGTTCCAATGTCCTGGAGGAGATGCCGTGCCCGGGCCGTCCACCCAGAAGTAGGCGATGTTTGTCTGGTCAGCCGTGCGGGTGGTACTGGTGGTGCCACCGATGTCCTTCAACAGATTGAATTCAGCCTCGTAGGCGGCGCTTTGTACCCAGGCGGTGTAGTTGTCGGTTTGGTAGCCGTTTGGGCCTCCGGGGCGGAATTGATCCCCCGAAGTCATGGTGAAAGGCGTCATTTGTCCCCATTGCGGTTTCAGAAAGGAGCCGCTTCCGCTGCCCCAGGCTCCAGGCGTAGTTCCAGGTTGCCAGCGGCCCACGGTGCCGAGGGTTTGTGGCGTATAGGTTGAGACAGCGTCCCAGCCGTCATTGACTCTCGACGTGACCATCGCCTGGGCGGCGGCCATGCCGACCTCCATGCCCCGGGTCTTGGCTTCTCCGGCGGTGATGGCCGACATCTGCGAACTGTAAAGTGCGTCAAAGTTCGCCTGGTAAGCGTTGCCCGCACCATGGAGCTCAGTGTAGATGGAAGTGATTGTGTTGTAGGCTGCCGTGGCCGCCGCAGCTGACATATCCGTGGAACTGCCGGAGGTGGTGGGATCAAAGTAGCCGAGATAGCTGCTGTAATTGCGGTTCACCGAATTGACCGCGTCATACATCGCTCCGCCAAGCATGCCCATTGTACGTGAATTGCAGGGGGGGGTGGCGGTGCTGTCGGCAGCGAAGGTCTGAATCATAAGGCTATTCCACTCCGTGATCACGTCCGCTAGCGCCGCGCACGCAGGTGCGAGGAGATAAAGCAGGGCTAAACGAAGGAATCTCATGAGAGGAAAATGCCGTATATTTCTGAATATTATATAAAACATAATAAATTCAAGCATTCGTTTTTGCGATTAGGTTTGAGAAACTTGTTCTTTCGGGCGCGTGTTCTTTCCTTCATGCATCCGTTTTTCCGTCTCAGTACTCTCGGCTGGCTCTGTCTCGGCCTTTGTTCCGTCTCCGCCCAGCAAACCACTGACTCAACAAAGGCTCCCCGTGTCCGGAATCCCGTTCTGGCCCCGATTGAGGACGTGGCGGGGCTTCCCCGTGTCCTGCTCATCGGCGATTCGATCTCCATGGGCTACACCTTGCCCGTCCGAAAAATGCTGGAGGGCAAAGCGAACATCCACCGCATTCCCGCGAATGGTGGACCCACGAAGAATGGCGTCGCCAACATTCAAAAATGGCTCGGCACCGGGAAGTGGGATGTGATTCATTTTAACTGGGGCATCCACGACCTGAAAATCATGCCGGATGGCAAGCGCCAGGTCGAGACTGCCGACTACGAGGCCAACCTGCGCAGTCTCGTGGCCACCTTGAAGGCTACCGGCGCCAAGTTGATCTGGGCCAGCACCACGCCCATCCCTGATGGGGAACTGAATCCGCCGCGCAGCTTTGGCAAGGTGAGCGAATACAACGAAATCGCCGCACGGGTGATGAAGGAGAACGGTGTAGCCATTGATGATCTCAACGCCTGGATGACACCCAAGTTTGAGGAATTCCACAAGCCGAAGGATCTGCACTACACCGAAGCCGGCAGCGAGCATCTGGCTAAAAAAGTCGCCGAAGCCGTCACTCAGGCGCTCGGCCTGTGAACCGTTACTTCTTGGCGACTTCCTTCACGCGAATGCGGATGGGGTTGGAATAGACTGCGAAGAGCGCATCTTTCGGCGCGGCTTTGGCGGTGAGGTCTTTGACCAGCTTGTCGGCGGCGGCCTTGGCGGCATCCGCGGTCTTGAGCGCGGCTGTGGCGGCTTTGACGAGATCGGCTTTTTGCGGGGTCGTGTCGGCGTTGGCGGCGGCAAGTTTTTGCTGGGCGGACTTTTGATCGCCGAGCGCCTTTTTGGCGTCCGTTTCTGCCTGCGTGAGTTCCTCGAGGTTTCGTCGCACCTTCATCTTTGCAGGCCCTTGAAGGATGCAGCCGTAGTCGCCGGGAGCGAGCTTGAGAGCCTTCACATCGAGCGTGAGTTTGCCCGCACTGGCCTTGGCGGGAATGTCTGCTTCCGGCGCCTTGGCGGTGTCAATCAAGCCGAGAACCTTGAGTTTGAGAGCGTCGGTGAAATCGGCGTGGCGGGTGACTTTGAGCGCGATTTCGAGTTTCGCATCGGCGGCGACTTCGAGGATGTCCGTCTTCTCGGTCTGGATGACCGCAGGCGAGCTCAACGAACTGACTCCGATGACGGGCGGGCCGGTCCGGCGGGTGAGCACATTTTCGCGGTTCGAATCTTTGACGAAAAAGCTGACGTAATCCGACCCGGCGATCTCCGGAACGGCAATGGCGCCGAGAGGGGCATCCGCCGCAGCCTGAAACGCGAGATAGCCGACCGACTGGCCTTTGCCAATGAAGCCTCCGAGACAGGTCACGCCGGCAGGCGGATGCGCGCACTTCAATTCAACGGGCTCGCTGAAGGCGTGGCGGTTGGGGGCGATGACCTGAATCGCGTGAATGCCGCCGCGACATACGCTGCCAAGACCGAGCACGGCGTTGCGCACATTGGTCGCCCGCGGCAGATCGGTGTTCAGGCCGATGAGTTCTGGCGGCCTGCCGGGCGCGGCGACCACACGAATCTCAAATGGAAGCCGTTTGCCACTGCCGGCATTGAACGGATCATTCACCGTGAGGCGGAACACGCCATCGGCCTTGGCGTCGTAGGCATACAGAGGATCACGGTTGATGATGGCAATTCCCGGAGCAGGCGTGATGGCCGGCGCGTCGGCGACTTCCGCCTGGGCAACCAGAGTCTCCTTGCCAGCGGCGTCCTTTTTCACGTTCTCGATCACCAGATGCGGATCCGTGGCACGGCCGAGTTGGTGAGAGTGCACCTCGATGATGAACTTGTCTCCCGTTTTGAAAGTGAGATCAAAAACCCGCGGCGCACCGTGCGCAGGAAAGGTGGACTGGATGGTCTGTCCGATCTGAATGGGCGTCACCGAGCCGGCGGATGGGTCGGCAGGTTCGCGCGGCGGCGCGGCGCTCTCTTTCAACGTGACGCGGAACCCATAGTCGTCGCCAGAACGAAACATCAAATCATTCAGGCGCAGACGATAGGTGCCGTCCGCAGGGCAGTCGAAGTGCAGCACACCGGCACGCATGCGCGCCAGTTCACGTCCGCTGGCATCACTGACAGCACCCAGGATCTCCGTGCGCGTGTCAAAAAGGTGCCCGTCAAACGTGGCGGTGACATGACGGCCCTTCTTCCCATCAAAAACAAACCAATGAGGCGACGTGGATTTGAAAGCGCCCTCGATCACAGAGTTCAGGGCTACCTTCTGCGCCTTGTCCGCCTTCGTGTTGGTGCCCGGCGACGCGACGGCGTCGAGCGTGCTGATTTCAAACACGCGCGGATTGGACACGCCGTAGCGGCCCACGAAGCGCAGATCGTAAAGCGCGGGCTTCAAATCCGCCGGGAGGGTCAAGGAGACCACGTTCGTCTTGGGCGAAGAGACTGCGATGCTGCGCTCATTGAGCATGACGGCGACGGGAGCATCCAGATCGGTTCCACGTAGAGTCAGTTCGACTTTGGCGCCAGGTTTGGCACCAAGTGGCGAAATCGACGTCAGACTCGGCGAGGGCAGCGTGGCCTGTGAGAAGGCCGAGGTCGCCAGAGCCAGCCCCACGAGGCACTGGATACCGGGCACGGAGAATTGCATTTTTGGGGAAAACATGTCGCGGATGATCATGGTTTGTATCTTGGAATGCGGACAGGAACATCCGCACTCAGCATCAGCGTGTGAAGCGCGATCAATGGTTGAAGAGGAACTCCTTCGTATTCAGCAGCGCCCAAAGAATGTCTTCGTAGGCCTCCTTCTTGCCTTTGAAAGCCTCGTCGCCCGTTTTGCCGGCGGTCTTCTTGTCCAAATGAGCGCGGGCGAATTTTACTTCGTCGGTGTTCGGTTCGCGGCTGAGGGCGATATGGTAAAGGTCGGTGATCTTGTCGTCGTCCGGACGGGAATCCTTGGTGAGGTTGTCGGCACGTCCGTTGGCACGCGAAAGCTGGGTCTGGATCTCCGCCGCGTTGAGCAGGTGCAGGCTCTGCGCGAGGCTGGCTTCCTGCGTACGTTCGCATTCGCAGGCACTCGATGAATCGGGACGACCGAAGACGCTCAGGAAGTAGGTGCTCTGATTGTAGCTGTTGTCCGGCAGCGCGACGGCGCGGGTGCCCGGCGCCTGGCCGGCGAAGTTGCTTTCGACATCGAGCAGCGTGTTGACGGAATCGTAGAGCACCTCGGCGTTCAGACGTTTCGGGTAATAGCGGCTGAAGTTCTGGCGGTCCTTTGCGTTGTGCTCGTTCGGGACGGCGCTGAGCTGATAGGTGGTGGAATTGGTGATCGTGCGGATGAGCTGCTTCATATCATAGCCGCTCTTCACGAAGCTGGCGGCGAGTGCGCTAAGCAGTTCGGGATTCACCGGCGGGTTCGTCTCGCGCATGTCGTCCTCGGGCTCGACAAGACCGCGATTGAAGAAGTGCTTCCAGTAACGGTTCACCAGCGTGTGGGCGAAGAACGGATTGTTCTTCTCGCTCATCCAGTCGGCGAGCGCCTGACGCGGATCATCATCCGGCTTCAGCTTCAACGAGGCATTACCGAGGCTGGTGGGCGTGACGAGTTCCTTCGAGCGAATGTTCGTCGTCTGGGCGACGCCGCGCTTCGGATAGATGAGCTCCTCGTCTTTGAAGCCTGAAGGCTTGCGACCGACATTCGCGAAGAACGCCGCAAAGCCGTAGTAGTCCTGCTGGCTCCACTTCTCGAAGGGGTGGTGGTGGCACTGGGCGCACTGCATGCGCGTGCCGAGGAAGAGCTGGGCCACGTCTTCCATCTGCTGCTTCATGTCCTTCACCTGACGATACCAGGCGACCGGCGGGTGCTGGTCGAGATCTCCGGAGGCGGCGACAACCTCACGCACGAACTGGTCGTAGGGTTTGTTGTCGGCGATGCTGTCACGAATCCACGAGTAGAAAAGATAGCTGCCGCGGGCGTAGGTTGGCTGCGTGCGCTGATTGCGCAGCAGGCCGCTCCATTTGTTGGCGAAGTATTCGGCGTAGTCGGGGCTGTCGAGCAGGCGGTCGATGAGTGCGCTGCGCTTGTTGGCGTCTTTGGAGGCGATGAAGTCCTTCATTTCCACCGCCGTGGGCAGACGGCCGCAAATGTCGAGCGTGACACGGCGGATGAAGGTGCCGTCATCGGCCATCTCCGACGGCGGCATGCCGATCGTCTTCAACTTCGCGAAGACGAGATCATCCACAAAGCCGCGCGAAGGCGGCAGCTTGTCCACCGGAGCACCGAGCGGCACCGTGGCGCGGAAGGTGGAAACTTTGCCCTGATAGCGCACCATCACGGCGACATCGCCCGGCAGATCAAAGAGCTTCACGAGTCCGATCTCGCTCGTTTCGGCCATCGCCTTTTCGTTCGCTTCATAAAGAGCACGCTTCGTGACATCACGTGTGCTGCCGTCCGTGTAATGCGCGGTCACCTTGAGCTGCTGCTTGCCTTTGAGCGGCATGGTGAGCTTCGAGGGCTCGACACTGATGCTCGCCATCTTCGGATCGGTGTCTTTTCCGTAGGGCATGCCCTCGCGAATCCAGCGCACAAGGTCGGCGTAGTCTTCCGAACTCGGATCGAGCTTCTTGCCGCCACCGTGGGGGAGCTGCGCGGTGCCTTTGGTCAACAGCAGGCTCTGTTCTGGTGAACCCGGAAACACACGACGGCCGCGCGCCTCTTTGACGATGTGTTCATAATCTTCCTGCGGCTCGAAACCGAGCAGCGAGAGCTTGAAACCGTTCTGGCCGCCCGCCTTGCCATGACAGCCGCCGCTGTTGCAACTCCCCTTCGTGAGGATGGGCACGATGTCATTCGCGAAGTTCAGCGGACGCGGTGCATCGGCGGCAAACGCGGTTGTGGACGCGAGTGTGGCGAGGAGTGTGAGTCTGAGCGGGTTCATGTCAGCATGAACCTACGGGTAGAGAGGGCAAAACTTGTCGGCGAAGCGAACGAATGCCGTGAGGCGCCGGGCGGGGGCTCAGATCAGCTGGGCGTCGTCGTCGGTGCTGTCGACATCGAGTTGGCGCACGCGTTTGCGGTCACGCTCGTGCTGAACCGCCTGGCGCAACTTCTCGCGGACTTCCTCGATGCCGGGGATCGCCTTGATGGCGACGGTTGGCGACGTGGCATCGGAAGTGATCATCGTGAGGTTGCCCAAGCCGACAAGCCGAAGCAGAAAAGGCTGCTCCATTGTGTAGTCCTTCACCCGGAAGAGCTCGAGTTCGTCCACCTTCTTGTTCAGAATGCCGGTGCGGATGCGCAAGCGCTGGCTGGTCAGTTCGTAGAACGTGCACTTGGTGACCCACCAGCGGATCAGCCACATGAAGGCCGGAACCAGAAGAGCCAGATAACTCAAGGCACCCGTCGGCAGAGCGACGACGGTGGCTCCCACCGCGATCCCGGCTGCAAGCAGCAGGCAGAAGAAGTAATACCAGAAATGCACCCACTGGGAGGTGTGGCCGGACCAGAGGAGGTTTTCCGCCTGGGAGGAACTGCTGGAGATGTCGTCTGCTGGCATGGTCGTTGTTGGGTTTGGGGTTGCGGGTGAAAAAGGGTCAAACCATCGCGGCGATCTCGTCGAGCGCCTGCTTGGTGCGCTTGATGCCTTCGATTTCAGCGTGCTTGTCGCCCTCGTATTCGATGCCGATGTAGCCGCTGTATCCGGCCTGAAGGACGATGTCGATGAGGCGTTGGAAGTCGAGGGTCATCTCGCGGCCTTCGCGCCGGTCTTCGGTGTAGAATTTACCGGCACCGGTGTCCCAGTTGTAGGCTTTGGCGCTGACGGCCTGCTTTACCCAGGGCATGAATTCGCGCAGGCCCTTGTAGGGATTGTAAAGTTCGCCCTTGTTGCGGTCGGTGTAGAAGTTGCCGAAGTCGGGCAGGATGCCGACGCGGGCGTGGTCGGCCATCTTCATCACGCCGGTGAGCCAGAGCCCGTTGCTGGAGAGTCCGCCATAGTTTTCCACTACGACAAACAGGCCACGCTTTTCGCCTTCTTCCACAGAGACGATGCAGGCCGTCTGCGGCGAGCTTCATCTGTTCGTCCCAGCTCAGTTTGGGATCACTGGCGGCATTCACGCGGATGCTGTGGCAGCCGAGTGTGGCGGCGGCGTCGAGCCACTTGAGGTGGTTCTCGATGGTTTTGGAGCGCTTCGCGTCGTCGGGATCGCCGAGATTGCCTTCGCGGTCGCACATGATGAGCAGGCCTTTCACGCCTTCGCCTTCCTGGCGCTTCTTCATTTCGCTCAGGTAGGCGGCGTCGGTGGCCTTGTCGAAGAACATCTGATTTACATACTCCACACCATCGATCCCGAGGCTGCGGGCTATTTTGCAGAAGTCGAGGTGCTCGTGGCGTTCGGCGTCGCCTTTGCCAAAGATGCCCTTATTCAGCGACCATTCCGCCAGCGAGACCTTGAAAGGTGGATTTTTGTCGGCGGCGACCAGTGCCGGTCTGGAGATGGCGGCAGCCGCGGTCGTGGCGGCGAGTTGAAGGAAGCGGCGGCGGGAGGTGGAGGACGTGCTCATGTAGAAGGGAATCGAGGGCCGCATTATGGCCCCCGCACACACCAAAGCTCCAGAAGAATTTTCGACACAGGTTTGGAACCCACCCTCGAACAAAGAAAAAGGGCGGCTTGCGGCCGCCCTTCTTGAATTTAGCTTTCTATCCGTCCCAGGTTACTGAGCTGCGGACTCGGGTGCTTCGGGTGCCTTTGGCATGGTGAAGCGGAAGCGGATCTTACCGCGCTTGGCTGCAGCGCGGGCCTTGCGGCGGGTGCGCTCGACCGGGGTCTCATGGGCGCGGAGGCGACGGACTTCCTCAAGGATGCCTTCCATTTCGAGGCGGGTCTTGAGACGCTTGAGGGCGCGGTCAACAGGTTCGCCTTTGCGGATTTGAACTTCGGTCATAGATCTTGTCTGGGGGTGGGATGGGAAAAGGGCGGGAAGAGTAGGGGAGGGATGGCGTCCGTCAAATGGAATGTGGGCCTTCCTTTCCGGGTGCCGCTCAGGCGACGAGTGTCTGCTCACGGTCCGGGCCGACACCGACGAGGCTGACACGGGCACCTGTGAGTTCTTCGACGCGCTTGAGGTAGGCTTGGGCCAGCGGGGGCAGGTCGGCGAATTTTTTGATGCCGCTGAGATCGACTTTCCAGCCCTGATGGGTTTCATAGACCGGTTCGCAGGCGGCGAGATCGGCAGCGGTGCTGGGCGGGTAGCTCAAAGTCTTGCCCCGCAGCTTGTAGGCGGTGCAAATCTGCACGGTGTCCAGGCCGTCCAGGCCGTCGAGGTTCGTGATCGCCAGTTCGTCGGCTCCGTTGACCATGACGGCGTAACGGACGAGGACCGCATCCAGCCAGCCGCAGCGGCGGGCGCGGCCCGTGGTGGCGCCGAACTCGCGGCCCATGTTGTGGAGCATGTCCCCGATGTCATCGTTCTCGGTCACAAACGGACCGGATCCAACGCGGGTGGTGTAGGCTTTGCCAACGGCGACGACCTTGTCGATCATGCGCGGCGGCACGCCGGATCCGGTGCAGGCACCTCCAGAGGTGGTATTGGAAGAGGTGACAAAGGGGTAAGTGCCGTGGTCGATGTCCAAATAGGTGCCCTGGGCTCCTTCAAAAAGGAGGGTTTTCCCGGCCTTGATGGCCTCGTGCAGGTAGACCGTGGTGTTGGTGATGTGAGGAGCCAGAGTTTTAGCGGCTTCGAGGACAATTTTAACGGTTTCTTCGACGGGAACCAGTTCTACCCCAAGTTCGCTGAAGGTCTGGTTGTGCCGGGCGAGGCGGTCGCGCAGCTCTTCTTCAAGAACTTCCGGCTGCGTCATCAAAATGGTGCGCAGACCGTCACGTTCGACCTTGTCCGCATAGGCGGGGCCGATGCCGCGGCCGGTGGTGCCGATTTTCTTGTCGCCACGCTTGGCCTCACGGGCCTTGTCGAGGCCGCGGTGGTAGGGCATCACCAAGTGGGCGGTTTCGCTGATGAGCAAATTCTCGGGGGTGATGACAACGCCCTGGGCTCGCAGCTTCGCCATTTCTTCAAGCAGACCGATTGGGTCCATCACGACGCCGTTGCCGATGACGCAGACCTTGTCTTTCCAGAGGATGCCTGAGGGAATCAGGTGCAGAATGTACTTCGTGCCTCCGCTGATGACGGTGTGACCGGCGTTGTTGCCTCCGGCGGCGCGGACGACGACATCGGTCTTCTCCGTGAGATAATCGACGATTTTACCTTTTCCTTCGTCGCCCCACTGGGCGCCGACAATGATCGTATTGGACATGGGATTTTTCTTTTGCTGGGGAGCGGTCACGACGACCGCGGGGGATTGGTAGACGCGCAGGGAAAACCGCCACAGCCGTTCCAGGCTGCCGGGGGCTTCTACGAGAAGCCGGGGCGCGCGTGCTGCGAATGGCGTGCTTTAGGAACCCATCTGCTTCGCGAAATAAACGGCCACGCCGCACGCCAGGAGGGCGACGATGCCCAGCAGGGTTTGCAGGCCGCCACCGGAACTTTTTTCCTTTGCTTTCGGACCAAAGCCGCGGCGGAAGCTGCGATCATAGGGCTGTGCGCCGTAGCCGCCTGCCGATGGGGTGGAAACGGTCATCGTCGGTGCGGACATCATTTCTTCCTCACCGTCGCCGATGAAAACACAGTCCACATGGCCAAGCTGAAATACACTGCCGGAACCCAGAGCGATGCTTTCAACCCGTGCGCCGTCGGCCTTTGTGCCGTTCGTTGAACCAAGATCGGTCAGGGTCCAAGTGGCTCCGTCAAAGCTGAATTCGCCGTGATGGCTGGAGACGGATTCGTCGTTGATGACGAGCGTGTTGTCATCGGCCCGACCAACGGTCATGCGTTCGGCGTCGAGTTCCAGCACGCCAGAGGCGCCATCGGAGGTGGTGAATTGAATTCGCGGCATAGCAAAGGGGTTTTTAGCAGGCCGGGGCGAGGGTGGCAAGAAAGAGTTCTTGCCCCGGCTTGCACGGGCGGGGGTTCTCGCTACGGAGTCGGGCGATTCCTTCCCTCTACCTTCCGTGACCAAACTCTTCGAAATCCTCGGCAAGTTCGACACCGACAACGACTGCCACAAGCTCCTCTACGCCCCGCATCCCCTCCCGCTGAAGTATCGCGAGGGAAAGCTCTACAAGATCGAGTTTGAGGGCGACGAGGCGGCGCTGGACGCTTTTGTGGACCGTGTCCTGATCGACCCGATCAGCCAGGAATCACGTACGGGCGGGCAGCCCGCCTTTGACAAGGCCTCCTTCGTTTTGGAATACGGAATGAAGGGAGCCGCGCTGGATTTGGAAAAGGAGATGATCCTCAGTTACTACCGCGATATGGCGAATCCCGGTTTCGAGCTGAAAAAGCTCACGCTGCGCACCCGCATCTACGTTTTTGGAGAAGGCGCCGAGCCGGCACAATTCGTGCGCGACATCGTGAATCCGGCGATCCACACGCACGAGGTGCTCAAGGCTGCCTGATTGTCCGAGGTGCCGTAAGAGATAGCTCGGGCTGGAGATGAGCGTTCTGTGACGCGCCATGACTCCGACCACCAACCACCGCCTCACCTCCCTCGACGCCTATCGGGGATTCATCATGCTCCTCATGGCTTCGTCCGGGCTGGGGGTGGTACAAATGGCGACCGCAAATCCGGGATCGATTTGGGAAATCATCCGCCCGCAGTTCGAACACAAGGCATGGCAGGGCTGTTCGCTGTGGGATCTTATCCAGCCCAGCTTCATGTTCATGGTGGGCGTGGCCGTGCCTTGGTCCTGCGCGAAGCGCCGCGAGCATGGCCAGACTTTTCTGGGCATGGCGTGGCATGCACTCACTCGCTCCGTTCTGCTCGTCGCGCTCGGCGTCATGCTTTCGACACACGCAAAGGACAACCAAACGGTCTTCCTTTTCACCAACGTGCTCGCCCAGATTGGTCTCGGCTACTTTTTCCTCTTCGTGCTCTCCCGTCTCGGCTGGGAATACATGGCGGCGGGCATCATTGTGATTCTGGTCGGGTACAGTTGGTTTTTCATCCAACATCCGCTGCCTACCGCCGAGGATTTGGCAGCGATCGCAGGGATGAAGGGGACGGAGAACGCCATTTTCCAGGGCTTTGCGGGGCATTGGAACATTCACACGAATGCCGCCGCCGCCTTTGACCGCTGGTTCCTCAATGAACTGCCGCGCGCCGAACCCTTCACCTATCATAGCGGTGGTTATACGACGCTGAATTTCATTCCCTCACTGGCGACGATGCTCGGCGGTGCCCTGACCGGTGACTTCCTCATGCGCAGCCGGAAAACGGAAAAGCAAAAGTGCGCCGCCCTGATCATCGCCGCCGCCGTGCTGCTGCTGCTCGGTACCATTCTGGACGTCACCCTGCTGCCGGCGGTGAAGCGCATCTGGACGCCCACATGGGCGCTTTTGAGTGGTGGCTGGGTGCTGGTGTTTTTGGCGGCCTTTTACTGGCTGGTGGAGATCGTCGGCCTGCGGCGGCTGGTTTTCCCCCTGATCGTCGTCGGCACGAACAGCATCGCGATTTACCTGCTGCACAGTCTGAGTGCCGGCTGGATTCGAGAGCATCTCCACAAGCACCTGCCTGCCTCTGCATTCGTCCCGGGGTGGGAGCCGGTGATCGAGCGTGTCGGTGTGCTTTTTGTGCTTTGGCTTGTTTGTTTCTGGCTGTATCGCCAAAGAGCATTCCTTAAATTGTGATTCCGCGCATCGCCCTGCTCATTGTTGTTTTTCTTTCCGCCTGTCAGAGTCGCACGGAAGATGTGCCGGACGTCTCCGCCGCGCGCGATCTGAAGGAAGAGGAGCGCCTGCACAAGGCGGGACTGGTCCTGCTTCACGATCTGCGTCATGCCAGTGCCTGGGAGAAGCTCATTCACAGTGACATGGGCGTGCCCTCGCGAAAGATTGAAGTGCAGGCAGGGCCCGGCATCACCACTCTGCTGATCAAGGAACTCGCCAACCGGGCCGATGCGGAATCGGTGGCGAAAGAGTTGCGGGACATCGCCGCGAAGCAGCCGGAAACCTTTGGCCCTACCAAGGTCGAGATTCGCCTGCAGAACGGCGGTCCGCCCACCATCAGTCCTTTCGTTCTTCCCACGGAGGGCAGTGTGGCGCCCGTCAATCCGGGATCGGCTCTCCCAACGCTTTCATTACCGCCTCTCCAGCCCGTCGTCCGCTGAGCAACGCTCCGTTGATCGAAACGTCCTGGCACCAGTCACCGCAGCGGTAGAGACCCGGTGTGACCACTGCGGGCAGCGGGCCGCTCCCCGCCTTCAACTGTCGCGCCTCAGGCTGTGCATGACGGACCTGGTAGGTGCGCAGATGGCGCCACTTGGCCACCAGCGCTTCGCCAAACCAGCACTTCATCTGGTCGCGCACGACCTGCTCCAACTCAGTGCTGCATGGCAGGCCGATGATGGAAACGCAAATCAGATGCTGCCCCTCCGGCGCGTAGTGCGGTGAGATCAGTGACAGCGCAACGACGCTGTTCACGGGACCGCGTCCGTCGCCATCCAGGTAGAGAATCGGATCGCGGAAGGGCCAGTCAGTGGTGCAAAAATACAAACAGGTCGTCGACCGGCCGGGCATCGGGGCAGGGGAGTCTCCCGCCGGAAGCAGTCGGTGCGCCGCTTCCTCGCTGGTGGCGACGACGACGTGATCGGCTTTCAGCACTTCACCGCTGTCCAGTGTGACTTCGCCCTGGCGAACGGCGGCGACAGGAGTGTTCAGTCGCAGGCAGTCGGGTGGCAGGGCCACGGCCAGTTGATTGGGGATTGCCTGCATGCCGTGTGCAGGCAGGCTGCTGCTGCCGCGGTCAAACATCGCGAAGATGAACTGCAGCATGGCGGCGCTGGTGCGTAGGTCCTTTTCCAGAAAGATGCCGCCGAAAAACGGACGGAAAAAGCGGTCGATGATTTTTTCCGAGAAGCCGAACTCCCGGAGGAAATCTTCCGACTCCATGGGGCCGACTGAGCTTGGCGGTTCTCGCAATCCGAAGACTTCCTTTCGCAGCAGCAGCATCGTCCACTTGTCCCGCATCATGACGGGGCCATCGCGCAGGTTTTTCAGCGCCGTCAGCGGGTGCAGGAGCGGATCCGCAAGCCGGTGGAAACGATCCTTCACAAACACGTCCGCTCCACGATAGATCGGTCGCAGGTCGAGTTCCTCGTAGTCCAGCACCCGCCGCGCTTCGGGATAGGCGGGCAGGAAAACCTGGAAACCACGGTCCAGCAGGAAGCCGTCCACCTTGTCCGTCCGCACGCGGCCTCCGACCGCGTTGGAGGCCTCAATCAGTGTGAAGCGGACACCTGCGGCGGAAAGAACGCGTGCGCAAGCCAGCCCCGAAAGGCCGGCACCGACGATCACAATCCTGGGGCGCGCATCACTCATCCAAAACGTATTACCGGCATCTTTGGGGCATGCCTTTTGTCTTTGCAAGCACCGGAGGTAGGGCAAGCATGCACCATGCCCGCCCCCCGTATTCTTATTCTCGGTTCCACCGGCGGCCTCGGGCGTGCTCTGATCCGGCGTCTTGCATGCAGGTATGGCATCACGTCCCTCACGCGCACCGACCTTGATCTAGAGCGACCGGAAAGTGTGTCCGACTGTCTGTCGCGTCATGATTTCGACGTGCTGCTGAACCCGGCCGGCCTGACCAGCCCTGACGCTTGCGAGGCTCAGCCGGAGAAAGCCCGCCTCGCCAATTTCGCTGGGCCGCAGGCGGTCGCAGAGCACTGCCACAGGCGCGGCGTGCGCATGATTCACTTCAGCACCGACCACGTCTTCAGCGGCGAGCCGCATGGTCTCTGGTCTGAAGACGACCCGACAGAGCCGGTCAACATCTATGGCAGAGCGAAGCGCGACGCCGAGCTCGCCATACTTAAAGCCAGCCCCGACGCCCTCGTCGCCCGTGTCTCATGGCTTTTCGGCCCGGACAAGGCGAGTCATCCGGATCACATGATCCAGCGTGCGCTGCAGACCGAAGACCTCGCCGCCGTGGAGGACAAAGTTTCCGTCCCCACCAGCAGCGCTGACATCGCCGATTGGATCCGTCACATCATCGTACATCCCGCCTCCGGCATTCTGCACCTCTGCAACTCGGGCATCGCCTCTTGGCATTCGTGGGCCGAGGCCGCGCTTGGCATCGCCGAATGGATGGGGGTCCCCGTCAAGACGACGAAGGTGCGCCCGATCAAGCTCGCCGAACTCACCCAACTCAAAGCACCCCGGCCGCCGCAGACCGTCATGAGCAACCGGCGTTTTCAAGATCTGCTTGGTTCCGAGGTGCGAAACTGGCATGACGCCCTCGAAGACTACTTGGAGGAGAAGTATTTGAAATCATGAGCGCGGCTCCCGTCATCACCCGCTGCGAGATTCTGCATGAGGACCGCTTCCTTCTCGTCGTCAACAAACCGCACGGCGTGCTCTCCCATCCCAATCCCAAGTCCGCCAAACCGCAGTTCGCCGCCTTCGAGGGCCGCTATGACGCCGATGCGCGCTGTTTCACCGGTCCGGCGGGAAAAATCTGGCTCATTCACAGGCTCGATCAGGACACCTCCGGCGTGCTTCTGGCCGCCAAGGATGAAAAGACCGCCGCCGCCTGCCGCGCGGCCTTCGAAGCCGAGGAAGTTCGCAAAATCTATCTCGCTCTCTGCGTCGGCGGAGGATTGAAAAACGAAGGCGTGTGGTTCGACCACCTTGTCACCTCACGCGAACGCCATCAGGTCCGCACGTCGGTGCGCCGCGGCCTGCGACCGAACGCCGAGGCCCGCTTTCGTTTGATCGAATATTCGCCGGTGCAGCGCCTCTCGCTCGTGGAAATCGAACTCATCACCGGCCGGACACACCAGATCCGCGTTCAGGCCGCATCGCGCCACCTGCCGCTGGTGGGCGACGATGTTTACGGTTCCTTTGAGCTGAACAAAAAACTCCGTCAGAGCCTGGGAGTGCGTCGCCTCTTTCTGCATGCACGCGAACTGCGCCTCAAACATCCCGCATCAGGCCAGATGCTCTCCATTTCGGCTCCCCTCGCTTCGGATTTGGTCGCGGTCTTGCAGACGGCGGGGCTTCGTCCTGTCGCGTCCTGAGAAGGCATGAAGATGACAACCATTTCATTGGACGGCGTTCTCTGAAACCTCCCCTTCTGCCCCACGCGTGAAATTTCTACTCCCCTCATTGCTGCTGACTGCGGCCTTGCTGACGTCCTGCGTCAGTTTTCAACCCCGGCCCCTTTCGGCATCGGCCGGCCTTGAGGCCTTCGAGAGCCGCACTCTGGCCGATGAGGGCCTGCGGAGCTTCCTCAAAGAGCACAAGGCGTCCGCTGGCTCCTGGAATGTGAATCGACTGGCCCTCGTCGCGGCCTATTTTCATCCTGACGTCGCCTTGGCGCGCGCGGAGGCGGATGAAGTCGCGGCGGCGATCAAAACGGCCGAGATGAGGCCGAATCCCGTATTCACCTTCATGCCCCAGTTTGCCAGTTTTCGAGCGCCTTCACCCACGCCGTGGTTTTTCGGGCCAAGTTTCTCCATTCCCATCGAAACGGCGGGAAAACGCTCCAAACGCACCGAGCAGGCTCTCGCCGCCGCCGAGGCCGCGCGCTGGCGTGTCTCGGCACGGGCCTGGGCTGCGCGTTCGCGTGTGCGTGCCGCCATGCTGGAGCTCTATGGTGCTCGCAAAAACATCGCCCTGCTCGAGACGGAGCAAAAGTTGCATGACGATGCCATCAGGAAGCTCACCGCACAGATGGAGGCGGGCGATGTCTCTCCCTTCGAGCTCACGCAGGCCCGCCTCATGCTCAACCGCACCCGACTGGCCCTGCAGGACGCTCAGCGTCTCGCGGCGACCGGCGAGGCGCGGCTCGCTGCCGCCATCGGCATTCCTCTTCGCGTTTTAAAATCGGCGCAGCTCGATTTCTCCGCCTTTGAATCACTGCCATCACCAACCGGCAGTCATCGCAAGGCCCTCACCCAACGCGCCGATCTCATCGCGCTGCTCGCCGAGTACGCCGCCGCAGAATCGGCGCTGCGCCTCGAAGTCGCCCGGCAGTATCCGGATATCAACGTCACGCCCGGCTACGACTACAACTCCGGCCAGAACCGCTGGCAGCTCGGCCTCAGTCTGCCAATACCGCTCAATCGCAACCGCGGCCCCATTGCGCAGGCGGAGGCCCGGCGCGCCACCGCTGAAAAACGCTTCCTCGCTCAGCAGGCGACCATTCAGGGCGAACTCGACATCGCCCTCGCCGCGTATCAAGCCTCGCGCGCCAAGGTGACAACGGCTGCGGCGCTTGCTCAGGAGGCGCTCGCCGCCGCGGATACGACCAAACGCATGGTCGATGCAGGCGATGTCTCCGCGCTCGAACTCACCCGCCGCCAGATCGAAACCAGCACCGCCAACGTCGCCCTCCTCGCGGCGCGAATCGAAGCCCAAACAGTCGCCGGCGCCCTCGAGGACGCCATGCAGGCCACGTTGAACTGATCTCATGAAAACACTCTCATCTCACACAAAGGCACGAAGCCACAAAGGTCAGAGAACTTTGAGAACCTTAGTGCCTTTGTGTCTTTGTGTGAGCCATTTCTGCGTCACCTCACTTAAAGCCGCCGACTCTGCCAGCACCGCGCCTGCCACCATCACCAAAGAAGGTGATCTCGTCATCCTCACGCTCAAACCCGAAGCGGAGCAAAGTCTGCGCCTCAAAACCGTGGCTGTTGAAAAGCGCACGGTGCCAGCCGTCCGACTTTTCTCAGGCGAAGTCGTCACGCCGCTCGCCGCGGAGGGAAAACCGGTCGCGCCGGTGCTTGGTGGCACTTTGGACGAGGTGCTCCGCCTCGCCGATCTCCAAGCCGCCGCCGAAGGCCGCATCCTGCAGGCGCAGGTTCAGATCGATGCGGCGAAAATCGCCGTCGAGCGTGCTGAAAAAATGCTCAGTGCCGAAGCCGGCAGCGTGCGTGGCGTCGATGAAGCCAAAGCGACTCTCGAGCTTGCCGAAGCCGCCATGACCACCGCCAAAGCCCAGCGCGCGCTGCTTGGTGGCAACGTCGGTCAAAACTCCCGCAAATGGGTCCGCGTTGCCGTCTACAGCGGCGAGGCGGCGCTGCTCGATGCAAAAGCCGATGCGAGCGTTCGCATGCTCGGCTCGGACAAAGCGCACAGCGCCAAACCTGTCGCCGGCCCGCCCACCGCGAACGGATTGATCAACACCATCGACTGGTATTATGAAATCGCCGCCGATTCCCCGTTGCGGGCCGGCGAACGCGTCGCTGTCGAAATCCCCACGATTGAAAGCAAGGAGGAAGCGCTCGTCATTCCCTTCAATGCCGTGCTTCATGACATCCATGGCGGCCAGTGGGTTTATGCCAGGACCGCCGAACACACCTACATGCGCAAGCGCATCCAGGTGGCCCGTCTTTCCGGCACCGATGCTGTTTTGACCACTGGACCCGCCGTCGGCACGCCAATCGTTACCGACGGCTCTGCGGAGTTGTTTGGAACCGAATTCATGACCGGAAAATAGGACCATGCTGAATGCGATTGTCAGATGGGCGCTGAACATGCGCGTGCTCGTCGTCGCTGCCGCGGCGGCGCTGTTGGTGATTGGCATCAATGCGACGAAGAATGCGCCGCTGGATGTCTTTCCGGAATTCGCGCCGCCGTTGGTAGAGGTTCAAACCGAGGCGCCGGGGCTTTCGACGGAGGAGGTCGATGCGCTCGTCACCGTGCCGCTGGAGAACTCGCTCAACGGCCTGCCGTTTCTCAAAACGCTGCGCTCAAAGTCGGTGCTCGGTTTGTCGTCGGTGGTGATGATCTTCGACACGGGCACGGACATCCTCAAAGCGCGGCAACTCGTGCAGGAACGCCTCAACCTCGCACAAAGCCGCCTGCCGGCCGTCGTGAAGCCGCCGGTGCTGATGTCACCGTATTCATCGCTGAGCCGTGTTTTGAAGGTGGGACTCACCTCGAAGACACTTTCGCAGATGGAGATGAGCGAACTGGCGCGCTGGACGATGCGTCCACGTCTGATGTCGGTCAAAGGCGTGGCGAACGTGGCGATCTGGGGTCAGCGGGACAAGCAGTTCCAGGTTCTGGTCGATCCGCAGAAGCTCCGCGCGGCTGGCGTGACGCTCGATGCGATCACGCGTGCGGCGGGTGACGCGGCGGTGATCAGTGCGGGCGGATTTGTCGATACGCCGAATCTTCGTCTCAGTGTGGCGCAGCTTGCGCTGATCGAAACGCCGGAAGATCTGGCCCGCACCGTGGTGGAGTTCCGGAATGGCGCGCCGATCCGTCTTGGCGATGTCGCGGAGGTCAAAATTGGCAATCCGCCGCCTATTGGCGATGCGGTGATCAATGACGGCGACGGCATCCTGCTCATCGTCGAGAAGCAGCCATGGGGAAACACGCTCGATGTCACAAAGGGCGTCGAAAAAGTGCTCGAAGAGCTGAAACCCGCGCTGCCCGGCATCACGATCGACAGCACGATCTTCCGCCCGGCAAGTTTCATCGAGATTTCGATCCATCATCTCACCGAGGCGCTGTGGCTCGGCTGTGTGCTCGTGGTGGTCGTGCTGGCGTTGTTTCTCGGTGACTGGCGCACGACGATCATCAGCATCACCGCGATCCCGCTTTCACTCGCCATGGCGCTGCTGCTGCTCGCTTGGATGGGGGAAACGATCAACACCATGATTCTCGCCGGTCTCATCATCGCGCTCGGCGAGGTCGTGGATGACGCGATCATCGACGTGGAGAACATCCTGCGACGCTTGAAGCAAAACCCGGGCAAATCGCGCTTCGCGGTCGTTCTGGAGGCCTCGCTCGAAGTGCGCAGCGCGGTGGTTTACGCCAGCGTGATCATTGTGCTCGTGTTTGTGCCGGTATTCTTCCTTCCGGGGCTTGCAGGCACGTTTTTCCGGCCTTTGGCGCTGAGTTACATTTTGGCGATCACCGCGTCGTTGCTCGTCGCTTTGACCGTTACACCCGCGTTGAGCCTGATGCTGCTCAAAGTGAAGCCGGGTGCCCATCGCGATGCTTTGGTCGCGCGTGGCATGAAGGCGATTTACCGCGCCGTGTTGCCGTTTTTCGCCCGCAGTTCGTGGGCGGCGGTTTTTCTGCTCGTCTTGGCCTTTGCAGGCTCGGGATGGGTCTGGCACACGCAGTTGAAGGAGGAATTCCTGCCTAGCTTCAAAGAGCGCGATTTCCTGATGCACTGGCTCGAGAAGCCGAACACGAGCGTAGAAGCGAGCAAGCGCATCGCCGTCGCTGCGGCAACTGATTTGATGAAAGTGCCCGGCGTCCGCAATCAAGGTGCTCACATCGGCCGCGCCGAAGTCGCTGATGAAGTCGTGGGGCCGGACTTCACGGAGTTGTGGATCAGCATCGACCCCGCGGTAGATTACGACGAGACGATTCGAAAAGTGCAGGCCGTGGTGGATGGCTACCCCGGTCTGACGCGGGATTTGCTCACCTTTCTGCGCGAGCGCATCAAGGAAGTGCTCACCGGAGCCAGTGCGAGCGTGGTCGTGCGCATCTTCGGGCCGGACCTCGACACGCTGCGAACGCATGCCGCGGAAGTTAGCGAAGCCGTGAAGGATATCCCAGGTATCAGCGCTCTCAAAGTCGAATCGCTGACCCTCGTGCCCCAGATCACCGTCAAAGTGAAGCCTGAAGCCGCCGCGCTGCACGGCCTGACCGCAGGACAAATCCGCGCTGCGGTGACGACGCTCATCAGCGGGCGCAAAGTCGGTGAAGTGTATCAGGATCAGCGCGTGCATGACGTGATGGTCTGGAGCGTGCCGACCGCCCGCGCCGATTTCACCACGCTGCGCGACCTGCTGATCGAAACACCCAGCGGCGGCCACACGCGCCTCGCCGACGTGGCCGAGGTAGTCATCGTTCCGACGCCGAACGCCATCAAACGGGAAGGTGCTTCGCGCCGCATCGACGTGACCTGCAACGTCACTGGTCGTGCGCTCGGCGAAGTGGTGCCGGAGATCGAGGCTCGCATTGCAAAACTCGCCTTCAAACCCGGTCATCATCCGGAGATTCTCGGTGAATGGGCCGAACGACAGGCTGCGCAGTCGCGTCTTGGTTGGCTCGCGCTGGGATCGCTCGCGGGCATTCTGGTTCTGCTGTTTGCCGACTTCCAAAGCGTGCGCCTGACGCTCATCGTGGCGCTGACACTGCCGTTTGCGCTGATCGGCGGCGTGATGGCCGCGTGGTTTGGTGGTGGTGTGCTTTCGCTCGGTTCTCTTGTCGGTTTTGTCACCGTGCTCGGTATCGCCGCGCGCAACGGCATCCTGCTGGTCAGCCACTACCGCCATTTGGAGACGGAGGAAGGCCGCGCCTTTGGGCTAGCCACCGTGTTGCAAGGCAGTGAGGAGCGCCTTGTGCCCATTTTAATGACCGCCGCCACCGCCGCGCTCGCACTGCTTCCCCTCGTCCTCAAAGGCGACGTGCCCGGCAACGAAATCGAACGCCCGATGGCGCTCGTCATCCTCGGCGGTCTTGTGACTAGCACCCTCTTGAATCTCTTCCTGCTGCCGGCGCTGTATGCGAAGTTTGGGCGAGGGAAGTCAGAACGTGAGGGCGAACCGCAATAGGAACAGTTGCGGCCCAAGCCTGCCCTCAATGACCGGAGTGAATCCAGTCTTTCTTGGATTGGCGGGCTCTATACACGGTCCAGACCTTGGCCGATATGGCCATGACGAAAATGCAGACGGCGGCAAAGATGTCGAGATCTGCATTGTTGGAGAGTTCTAGCATGGAGGACATGGCAATGGTTGTGATGAGTTGTTGCGGGATCTTCTCCGCATTAGCACCTCTCAAAATGCCGCATCTGAGCGTCTCGCCAATGCGCAAGGGAGCGCGCTGGGACTCAGCGGTTTGCTGAGAGGCTGTCATCAAAAAGGAGCATGAGCTTCATGCCTGCTCGGTTGTCCAACGTGTGGCGTGATGGACGAGTTCGGTGTTGTTGTGCAGTCCCAGTTTGCTTTTGATGTGGCTGCGGTGTGTGTCCACCGTTTTGCTGCTTAGGTGTAAAAGGCGTGCGACTTCCTGAGGTTCCTTTCCCTGGCCAATGAGGCGGTAAACCTCGAATTCCCTGTCCGTGAGTGTCGAGACGGACGAAGGCCTCTGGGAATGTTCGTGTGGGCCGGCCAATGCGTCGAGAATGAGGGTGGAGATTCGTTCGCTGACGGAGATGCCACCGGCGAGCACCCGGCGCACAGCCTGCACCATTTTTTCAGGCCCCTCCTGCTTCATGATGTAGCCGCGACCGCCCGCGCGAATGACGCGCTCAGCATAGAGTGTCTCATCATGCATGGAGACAATAAGCACCGCGACGCGCGGGTGTGCGGCACGCAGATCCTTCAATAGTTCGAGACCGCTTTTGCCCGGCAGACTCATGTCCAAAAGAACGAGATCAGGCTGCAGTCTGGAGACACAATCGAGGGCCTCCGCGGCGTCGCGGGCCTCACCGCAGACACGGAGATCCGGCTCCATGCCGATGAGTCCCATGAGGCCTGTGCGGAAAACCGGGTGGTCATCGACGATGAGGATGTTTTTTTGGGCGGCGCTGTTTGACGGATTCGGCATGGAGGGAAGACTTTGAAGTGACGATGTCCGGGAGAGGGAATGCGCAGGTGACGCGGACGCCGGTGCCAGGCGTGTTCTCGACGCGTAGCATGCCGCCGATCATCTCCGCACGGTGACGCATGATGCGCATTCCCATGCCGGCAGGTTCGACATCTGTTTGGCGCAGGCCGCAACCGTCATCCGTGATGCGCAGGATGGCGCTCCGCTTGCGGCGGGAAACTTGGATAAGGGTATGGCGTGCGCCACCATGACGTACGGCGTTGCTCAATGCTTCCTGGGCGATGCGGTAGAGGTGCATGGTGACGGTCTGGTCCTCGATAAGCAGACTTCTCTGTGCCTGCACCTGACAGCGGATGTCGAGCAGATCCTCCGTGCGAACGGCGAGGTCCCTGAGAGCTGCCACAAACCCTCCCTGTTCAGGCGCAACGGGATGCAGACCCCGGGCGAGTGCTCGTGTGTGGTTGAGCGATCGGCCCAACAGATCACAAAGTTTCTTCGCCGCCTCGTGTTCAGGCGATTCCTCCGTGCCGAGTCGTCTGGCTAGTACATCCGCCAGCATCCAGGCACCGGCGAGTTGTTGGCCGAGGTCATCGTGAAGATCCTGGCCGATGCGTCGCTGCTCGCGTTCACTGATCCGAAGCAGTTCTTCTTCCAGTTGCCTGCGCGCGGCGATCTCCTCCCGCAGTTCCGCCGTGCGTTCCTCCACACGCTGCTCCAGCTCCGCATTCAGACGCAGGATGGTCTGCTCCGCCTGTTTTTTTTCCGTGATGTCGCGTGAGATCTTGGAATAACCGGTAAGCCGCCCCGATGCATCGATGAGCGGGGAAATCGTGAGCGACACATCCAGGACATGCCCATCTTTGTGGCGTCGGCGGGTCTCATAGTGGTCAATGCGTCTTCCCTGGCGGATCAACCGCTTGAAAACAGCTTCGTCATCTTCCGCCTCCGGCGGGCGCAAAAAGCCCATCGTGCGGCCAACAGCCTCCCGTGCAGAATAGCCGAAAATGCGCTCAGCCCCAGCGTTCCATGTCTCAATAGTGCCGTTGAGGTTCATGGTGATGATGGAGTCGTCCGAGCTTTCCACCACGGCCGCCAGACGTCTGCGGAGGGCCTCTGCGGCTTCGTCTGCTGAACGTGCTTGAGGCTGTGTCCCGGGGAGTCTTTTCATTCTTGCAAAAGGGCGTTCGAAATTGCTTTCGTGGCGACGTCAGGATGCCGATCGCCGCGATAGAATACCACATTCAAGCTGTATTTTATTCGTTGTAATGGTTAGATAATTTCGAAACGAGTGTTCGAAAGCGCGGAATTGTCACAGTTTGTTCCGGCGTGATTATTGAGAAGTTTTTGCCCTATTGTTTTATGCCTCACACCAATCATTCGCCGCTCTCCGTCACGTTGCCAAAAGACATCACAGCGAGTGTCCCGGTGTTTCTCGTTGCGCTGCCGCTCTGTCTCGGGATAGCCCTGGCTTCCAATGCGCCGCTTTTCTCCGGTGTAATCTCTGGGATCGTGGGTGGCATTGTCGTCGGCATCCTCAGCGGCTCGCACAAGAGCGTGAGCGGACCAGCGGCGGGTCTTACGGCCATCGTAGCGGCGCAGATTGCCTTGCTGGGCAGTTTCGAGGCCTTTTTGGCGGCTGTTGTCGTGGCGGGGGCGATGCAGATTTTAATGGGAACTTTTCGACTCGGTTTCATCGCCGCATTCTTCCCGCTGAGCGTGATCAAGGGTCTGCTGGCGGCCATCGGCCTCATTTTGATTCTGAAGCAGATCCCACATGTCTTCGGTCATGATGCGGATGCGGAAGGTGAAATGAGCTTTGAGCAACCTGACCACGAAAACACCTTTTCGGAACTCTGGACTACACTCTCGGACATTCTGCCTGGTGCGGCGCTGATCGGTCTCGTATCGATTTTGTTGCTCGTGGTGTGGGACAAGATCAAGACATTGAAAAAGCTGCCGGTGCCGCCAGCACTCATTGTGGTCCTCGTGGGAGTGGGCATGAATCTGATTTTTCGGAAGATGGGGCTCTCCTGGGAGGTGAAGGCTTCTCACCTTGTGGAGGTGCCGATCGCGGAGGATGTGCAGGCGTTTCTGGGCTTTCTGCAGTTTCCCCGCGTGGAGCACTTTGGCAATCCGCTGATATACAAGGCGGCGATCACCATCGCGCTTGTGGCGACGCTGGAAACACGCTCAATCTCGAGGCTGTTGAATCGACCCCGACCAGCAGCAGGCGCCGCCGAACCGCGAACTGGTGGCGCAGGGCGTGGGGAACATGATTGCCGGCTTCATCGGCGGCCTGCCAATGACCAGCGTCATCGTGCGTTCTTCGATGAACATCAACTCGGGCGGTCGCACCAAGCTCAGCGCCATCCTGCACGGCGTCCTGCTGGTTGGGTGCGTGATAACGGTGCCTCACTGGCTGAACGAGATTCCTCTTTCCGCGCTCGCGGCCATTTTGATCGTGACAGGCTTTAAGCTCGCCAGCCCGAAGCTCTTCAAGGAGATGTGGGCCGAGGGGCGCGATCAGTTTCTGCCATTTGCCATGACCATTGCGGCCATTGTGTTTACGGACTTGCTCACCGGGGT
Organism: Prosthecobacter sp.; assembly: GCA_041395065.1. Taxonomy (GTDB): domain Bacteria; phylum Verrucomicrobiota; class Verrucomicrobiia; order Verrucomicrobiales; family Verrucomicrobiaceae; genus Prosthecobacter. Next base: position 101,027 of record JAWLBG010000004.1, read on the forward strand.
GCTCATCGGCCTCGGCATCAGCATCCTTTTCATCTTGCACGGTAACCTGCGCCGTCCGCTGCGCCGCATCATGGAAAAGCACGCATCAGGAGATCTGCTGCGCATCGTTCTGGCAAATCAGGTGAGTTTCCTGAACCGCGCCTCGCTCGAAAAAGCGTTGAATGACATTCCCAGAGGCGGCCGTGTGCTCATTGATGCCCGTGGCACGAATTACATCGATCCAGACATTCGCGACCTCATCTCTGATTTCCGAGACAAGACATCGGTAGCTCACGGTGTGGAGGTTAATTTTCTAGGACTGAAGGAGCACAACCTCAGCGATCATCGCATGGAGTTTGTTGATTTTACCAGCCGCGAAGCTCAGACCAGCCTTTCGCCACAAGGCGTGCTGGATATTCTGCAAGCAGGGAACCAGCGCTTTCTCACAGGCAACCGTATCGAGCGCGACTTCAGCCGCCAGATCATGGCGACTTCCTCGGGCCAGTTTCCGATGGCCGCCGTGCTGGGCTGCATTGATTCGCGCGCTCCGGCCGAAGTTGTCTTTGACCTCGGCCTCGGTGACATTTTCAGCGCCCGTGTGGCGGGTAATGTCGCCACCACCGAGTTACTTGGCAGTCTCGAATACGCCTGCGCCGTGGTGGGAGCAAAGCTGGTGGTCGTGCTTGGCCACACGAGTTGCGGTGCGGTGAATGCTGCGGTCGATCTCCTCGCCGCGGCGAAGAAGGCCAGCGAAGCTACGCCGTGCGGAAATCTCGACGGCCTCGTCATTGAGATCCAGCAGGCCATTGATCCTACCACGCTGAAAAAGCCCGATGAGTGGTCGCCTGAAGAAAAGGCGGCCTACGCGAACGAAATCTCCCGCATCAATGTGATGCGCACGATCAAGGCCATCCGGCAGCGCAGCAAAACTCTCGATACACTCGTGGAACAAGGAAAAATTGCCGTTGTCGGAGCGCTCTACGATGTCAGCAGCGGAGCCGTGAGCTTTTTCCAGACGCCGGAATCGAGCAAGACGCCGCTCTCCGTGCCGACCACTGATTTGGTGTGACGGACAATATCTCCTTTGAAGAGCCCGGCGGCGGAACTCGCGTAAAACCACCGCCGGACTTGTTACATCAACACCAAAAGTTTACAGGCTTAGGCTGGCTGCTTGCGGTAGCGGGCGGCTTGAGGGTGGCTGGATACGGGGAGATGATCCTCCATGCCGACGACGATGAGTTCGCGGTTTTCGAGCTTCCAGTCCTGCACCATCTCTTCGAGTTTTTTGATGACGGAGTGGTCGACGAGGTGCGTGCCTGAGAGGTCGACTTTCACTTTGGCATGTTCGGACAGGCCGAGCAGGTGCTTGCGCAGGCCGAGCCAGTTGCTGAAGATGGCGGCCTGTTTCACGGCGATGACGGGGTGATCTCCGTCTTTCGAAACGTGGGCTCTGGCACTGAAGAGATTGCCGACAGGCGTGCCGCTGAGGACGTGCTGGAGCAGCTTGACGACGATGCCAGCGGCGATGCCGATGAGGAGGTCGGTGGCAAGGGTTGCGATCAGGGTGACGACGAACACGATGAGCTGGCCTCGGCCGACCTGCCACATGTGGTGGAATTCCTTGGGTGAGGCGAGGTTGAAGCCAGTGAAAACGAGCATGCCGGCCAGGGCGGCGAGTGGAATGTGGTTGAGCAGCGCGGGCACGCTGGCCACCAGGACGAGAAGAAAGGTGCCGTGCCAGAAGTTGGCCCAGCGGGTGCAGGCGCCGTTGTTTTTATTTGCGGAGGAACGGACAATTTCGGAAATCATCGGCAGGCCGCCAATGAAGGCCACAAGCGTGTTGGCGACACCAACCGCCAGCAGGTCGCGATTCAGGTTGGTGCGGCGCTGCCATGGGTCGAGGAGGTCAACCGCCTTGGCGCTCAGCAGGGACTCGAGGCTGCCGATGAGGCAGAACATGATGACCCACTTGATGCTGGCGAGCGAGGTGATGGCGGAGAAGTCCGGCCCCTTGATGCCATCGAGGATGTTCAGCGGCAGTTTGACCAGATTGTCCGGGCCGACCTCATAGGCATGCCCGTGGAACTGGTACATGTGCTTGTGTTCGATGTCGAAGTAGTAGCTCAGCGGCACTGCGACAAGAAGCACCACCAGCGGGCCGGGAATCGACTGGATGAACTTGTTTTTGAGCAGCAATCTGCCGAAGAGAATCACCATCGCGATGGCGCCGATCAGGGCGATCTCGGGATTCATGTTCATGATGCTCTCGGGGATCTCCGCGAGGAGTTCCAGCGGCTCCTTGGCATGGGCGGCGACGCCGAGGGCGACGTGGATCTGCTTTGAAATGATGATGATGCCGATGGCGGCGAGCATGCCATGCACGGCAGCTACCGGGAAGAACTCGCCCAGGGTGCCGAGCTTGAGCGCGCCGAAAAGGATTTGGAGGCAGCCTGCGACAACGCCCACGGCCAGGGCCTTTTCATAGCCCAACTCACTTACGGTGCCCAAGACGATCGCGATCATGCCCGCGGCGGGGCCCTTGATGGTCAGCTCTGAGTTGCTCAGGAAGGGGGTGAGCATCCCGCCGATCACTGCGGTAAAGATGCCCGCGATGGCCGGACATCCGCTCGCCTTGGCGATGCCCAGGCAGAGGGGCAGGGCGATGAGAAAGACAAGAAACCCGGAGAGGATATCCTTGCTGAGGTAATTTTTGAAACCGGCGAGGTTGCCGACGGGCGTGGGACCTGTGGCTACGACGGTGGAGACGGGTGCTGACATGGATGAGCGGAATGAGGGGTGGGATTGGCGTGACCATTCACGCAGAAAGCAGGCCGGAAAAACATCCCCTCGTGAGGGTATTGTGCCCCCCCGCGGGGGGGAGGGTCAGAAATTGAACTGAAGCTGGGCGTAGCCGAAGTGGGCGGTGTCGCTGGCTCCCGTCTGGGCCAGATAAGAGCCCGGGAAGAAGATGGCGTAGCCGGTCTGGAAGGCGACGTGCTGGTTGACCTTGTACCAAGCGTTGACGTCGAACTCCACGCCTCGGTAGCTGCCAGCGCTACGCGCAGCGGCGTTGACCGGACGGACGATCGTGCTGGTGTTGGCCCTGGTAACAGGCGTCGTTGTTGGTGGCGTTCCAGATGTCATCGCATCCACGGTAAGCTTGAGTTTTTCAGTGGGCTGGATGGAAAAATTGACCTGCGCGTTGTGCATGTTCATCCAGGCCGTGGTGTCCATGAAGCCGAAAAGGGCGTGGTTGCCGGGAAAGTAGTTCTGGAAGGTCGTGCTGCGGCCGTCGGTCGGGTTTCTGTCGCCACTGGCGTAGTTGTACTGCACGCCTAGACGAGGCTTCCAGGCGTCCTTGAAGTTGTAGCCGAGTGCCCAGTGACCGGCGAAGGCGCGATGGTTGAGGCCTCCCGCCCTGCCGAACTGCGCAGTCATTTCGAGGTCGTAGTCCCAGTTGGCCAGCTTGGAGGGATCCCCCTTCATGAGGGTGCCGATGCTCCAGACATCGGTGCGACCGGCGGCTCCGAGCGGCGCGCCTGCCGTGCCGGGGAGCTTGGTGAGATGCTGGTTGATGACATAGAAGTCGGTCTTGCTCTGCCAGGGAACGAGGGATTTCGAAGAGAAGTAGGCACCGCTGTCGACGGCATTGCGGCCTTCGTGGGAATTGAAGATGTCCGACTTGTTCCACTGGTTGTTCACAAAGGTCACCGGGCTGCCTGTGAATAGATCCAGTTCCCACGTGGCGGAGGCGTAATGAAGGCGCACGGCGTCCCAAGCACGGGTGGAGTTCAGCCACTGCGGATTTCCGAGAAGGCGCTGGTTGCCGTAGTTGAATGGCTGGCGACCGACACGGAGACTCAGCCCCTTGGCGTCATTGCCGATGTCCGCCCAGGCCTGCAGCACGTCAAAGACGTCGTCGCCGTCGGCGCCGAGGGTGCCCACGTTATTCGGACGGCTACCTCCGAGTTCCCTGATGTCCTGGCCCTGCACATAGAATCTGAGCCACTCATTGACGTGAAAAAGAACACCCAGGCGGGCACGGGTGAGCAGCCAGGAGGCGTCGGTCGCCGAGTTGATGCTGCTGTTGAAGTCGTTGTTGTTCTCGCGTGCTTCAAAGCGGGTGTTGAACTGCGAATCAAAGACCAGCCTGCCTCCCGCCAGCGTGTAGCGGTCTTTCAGGTCGGGGCGTCCGTCGGCAAAGTTCGTCGGATAGGCAAATCCGGACGATTGGGCGATCGTTGAGGCCGCCTGGACTTGGGCAAAGGCGTTCGGTGCGGCGAACGCTGCAAAAGTCACGAGCAAAAGGAGAGTGGGATACCGGTAAACTGGGGGCATGATGTTGGGAAGCTTGAGGCTCGATGGGGACTGATCATGGCTATCATCGCGCTTCATGAAGCACGATGCAGTCCCCTTGAGAGGGTAAATGAGCGCCCGGAACAGGGGGTATCCCTGTACTTGGCGCAATAATACCCCTTGCGGAGGGGATGGCGGGGCGGAGGAGTCTGCTGTTAAATGAACTTTATTCGTGAGCTCTTCTTCACACCCCGCCTCAACCGACTCCCGTGAGCACCTGCGCCATGTGCTGGACCACGCGGCGCACTATCTACCCACCCAGGGGCCGATTGGTGTGTTTGTTCATCACAACACTCTGCATGCCTTTCAGCATCAGGATTTTGAGAAGTCGGTGCTCGAGGCCGCAGACCTGTTTCAAGCCGAGCCTTTTCTTTCCGAGGAGGAGTATCAGGCGTGCCGCCAGAATGGGCGGATTTTGGACGAGGACATCGAAGCTGTTCTGGCACTGGAGCCTGACGCCGAAATCATCCCCGGCAAACTCACGCGCAGACAATTGCGCCATGCCTTGCTGGTTCCCGGCGTTCGCCGGGTGAACGGGCTCGACATCGCCTGGCAGATCGAGGAGGGCGACTGGCTGAGCCACTTCCGGCAGGATCTGCACCCGTCTTCCGCTCACATGCTGACTGGTGATACGCCGAGACAGCTCTGGAACGTGTGTCTCCGTCGCGTGCCTCCACAGCCTGCGCCCGAGCCGAAGATGCCCGTGCGGCCGCATGAGGCGCTGCTGGCGCTGAAGGATCTGGAACTCGACCGCATTGTCCATCCGCCACTGATTCGTCTGGTGGGCGCGTATTTGGATCAGGGCATCGCCTACTGGCCCATGCCATTGCGGGAGGAGGGGCTTCTCGCGGCCTCCCGCCACATCATGTCCCAGCCGCATTCCATCTACCGCCACCATCTTGGCGGTGTGCGCACGGAATTCCTCAAGCAGGAGAAAGAGGGGATGGACGCGGAGGGCGTGGTTCTCGATGCGCTGTGCAGGCTGGGCGTGCCGCCATCGGAATGGGATGCTTTCATCCGGGCCGAGTTGCTGGCGCTTTCCGGTTGGGCGGGCATGATTCGCATGCTGGAAAACGACGTGACCCTGGCCCCCCACGACCGCGTGAGGTGTTCGCTCATGGAATTCCTCGCTCTTCGTCTCACCTACACCCTGGCGGCCTTGGAAGACATCATGGGCAGCGCCTCGTCCTGGAGAGCAGTCACGGTCAACGGCCCGCAGATCGACAAACTCACTCCAGCGGCCCGTTTCTTTGACGCCGCGCAGCTTATGGGACTCTCCAGTTTTGCACTGGAGGAGTTGGGTGATGAGTCCTTCGATCACCTGCTGCACGAGCTGGCCGCCTGCAACGAGGTGGAGCGTCGCCGCCTGCTGCACCTGGCCTACGAACGGCGCCACGAGCGCGCCATTTTGATCCCGCTTGCCAAGCACCGCGCTCTCCCGCCACTGCAGACGAGCAGCGATCGGCTTGCGGCTCAGGTGCTGTTTTGCATCGACGAGCGCGAGGAATCCATGCGCAGGGCGCTCGAAGAGGTGGATCCATTCATCGAAACCGTCGGCGCTGCCGGATTCTTCGGGGTGGCGATCAACTATGCTGGTCTCGATGACGCCGCCGGAGTTTCCCTGTGTCCCGTTGTCGTCCAGCCCGCGCATGCGGTGCGGGAGGTGGCGGTGGACGAGCATTACCACCTGCTGGCAAAACGGCAGTCTCTGCGTCGTGCGTGGGCGAAGATCACCCGCAACGGCTTCATCTCCTCACGCACGCTGGTGCGTGGATGGATCAGCACTGCCTGCCTGGGCTTCTTTTCGCTCTTCCCGCTTGTCCTGCGCGTTCTCAGCCCGCGTGGTTATGGACGTCTCATCAAGCGTCTGAATCGCGCCTTCCTGCCAGAGCCAAAAACGGAAGTCACCTTCATGCGCAATGATTCGGGGTCACGTGAGGCGACGACGGGCCTGCTTTCAGGTTTCGACGAGCAGGAGATGGCCGACCGCGTGTATGCCGTGCTCGGACCCGCAGGCCTGCACAAGGCCCATGCCCGACTGGTCGTCGTTCTAGGCCATGGCAGCACCAGCTTGAACAATCCCTATGAGTCCGCCTACTGCTGCGGCGCCTGTGGTGGCCGCACGGGTGGTCCGAACGCCCGCATCTTCGCCATCATGGCGAATCGTCCCGGGGTGCGCGCAGCCTTGCGCCAGAAAGGCGTGGTGATCCCGGAGGACACCTGGTTTCTCGGCGGTTATCACGACACATGCAGTGACGACATCGACTTCTTCGACGTCGACCTCATGCCGGATACGCACGCCGGAGATCTCAACCGCGTGCGTCAATCCCTGGACAAGGCGCGCGTGCTGAACGCCGACGAGCGCGTGCGCCGCTTTGGCAGCGCGGGAGCTGGCGTGCGCGCGGAGCGCGCCCTGCGTCATGTGCAGGAACGTTCCGAGCACATTGCAGAGCCGCGGCCCGAATATGGCCACTGCACCAACGCCGTGGCCTACGTGGGCCGCAGGGAGCATACCCGCGGACTTTTCATGGACCGCCGCGCGTTCCTCGTCAGCTATGACGCCACCAAGGATCCCGCCAACGAGGCCCTCGCGCGGGTGCTGGGGGCCGTCATTCCGGTCTGCGGCGGCATCAGCCTGGAATACTACTTCTCGACGGTCGACAACGAAGCCTACGGCAGCGGCACCAAACTTCCGCACAACATTACCGGTCTCGTCGGAGTGATGAACGGTTTCCAGGGCGACCTGCGTACCGGACTGCCCGTGCAAACCGTCGAACTGCATGAACCGGTGCGAATTCTTTTCATCGTCGAGACGACGCCCACGCGGCTCATGAGCGTCATCAGGGCAAACAAGGAACTCGTCGAATTCGTGTGCAACAGGTGGATACGCATCGCCACGATGGATCCCGACGACGGTCACATTGAGGTGTATCGCGGGAATGATGTTTTTGAACCGCTCGCCGGCGACGAGGAGCCCCTGCCTTTGACGCCGAACTCCATGACGTGGTATCAGGGCAAGGCGGAACATTTGCCGCTCGCCCGGATCGAACCAAAACTCACGAAAGCCGCCTGAAATGTCTCTCGAATCTCTTCCCGTCATTCTCGTTGCGACGCCGGGCATCACCTTTCTCGCCTTGAGTGTCGTCTGGCTGCTCGGCGGTCATCTTCCCGAGCGGGTTGTCTCCCGGTTGACGAAAGGCGTGTATGCCTTCCTCACACTCGTGGCGGCGGTCATCTTTTGGCGGATGTGGCAGGAAGATCTGCACGCCGTCCGCGTCTCGCTGGGGGCACACTGGTTCAAAGTTTCGCACTACGAATTCCCGCTCACAATTCTGCTCGACCGCCTGTCACTGCCCATTGTGACCGTCACGGTGATTTTGGCGGGAATCGTGGGCAGCTTCAGCGTGAGTTACCTTCATCGCGACCCCGGCTTTTACCGCTTCTTCTTGCTTCTCCATTTGTTCACCTTCGGAGCGCTGCTGGTCTTCATGGCGGATTCGCTGGATGTGCTGATCGCGGGCTGGGAAATCGTCGGCATCACCAGTGTCCTGCTCATCAGTTTCTTTCAGTACCGTCCCGATCCGGTGCGAAACGCCCTGCGCGTGTTTGCCACCTACCGCGTGGCCGACCTTTTCATGCTCGTGGCAGTTTTCTTGGCGCACCACTGGTTCAACACCACCTCGTGGAACGGCATGTTCACAGGGGAGTGGCCCGGGCACGTCAACAACCTCGTCGGCAGTGAGGCTGCCATCGTGGCGGTGCTGCTCGTCTTTGCCGCCAGCGGCAAGTCCGCGCAGGGGCCGTTTTGCGGCTGGCTGGTGCGTGCCATGGAGGGGCCCACGCCGTCGAGTGCTGTGTTTTACGGCGCCATTTCCGTCCACGCCGGCGCCTACCTGCTGTTGCGCGTTGAGCCGCTGATTCATTACTCCGCCGTTGCCACCGGTTTGGTCATCTTCATAGGACTGACCACGGCCTTCCTCGGCACCTTGGTCCATCGGACTTGTGCGGATGCCAAGACTTCTCTGGCCTATGCCTCACAGACCCAACTCGGGCTCATCTTTGCTGAGATTGGTTTCGGTTGGACCACCTTTGCGATCATCCACCTCATCAGCCACGCCGTGTTGCGCACGTTGCAGTTCCTCCGCTCCCCCTCAATGCTGCGGGACTACAACCGTGTGCACGCCGCCGCCGGCGGGCGGATCGATCCAACAGGTGAACACTATGAGTCCCTGCTTCCGAAAAAGATTCAGCTCTGGCTCTATCGCATCGCTCTTGGGCGTGGATTCTACGACGCGATTGTAGATCGCTTCATCGTCGTGCCCGCTGTCGCCTTTGCGAGGTTTCTTGGCGTGTTCGATCTGCGAATGGCTGTCAAAAGCGCCCCGCTTCCGCCTGCGGGTGAAACCGCGCGGTCTTCAGTCTCTTGATCTCTACGGCCATGCAGTTTCTTTCTTTTCCCTATCTCACCCTCGGCATCGGTGCGCTCCTTGTGGGCGCGGCGGTCTCCATTCGGGCGAAAAGCCCGCGCGTCGTCGCCATTGTTGCGGGGCTGGCCGCTCTCGCATGCTTCCTGCTTTCCTCACGTGAGATCGGTTTGGCAGGACACGAACGTCTTTTCGATCCCTGGCTGCCTTGGTTTGACGCGGATGCGCTCGATGGCGTGCCGATGGCGTTTTTTGCCGCCTTGACTCTGCTGGTCATCGTTCTCGCGCCGAAACGGGACGCGGGAGGTCTTGCTCTCTCTGGCATCCTACTGCTATCCGCTGCAACGCAGACGGCCTACAGTGCGGCGAATCTAGCGATGCTCGCCGCCGGTTGGTGGCTGACCAGTCTGCCCTTCGTCCTGCGCATGTTTGGTGGATTGAGCGGTCAGAAAATCTCGCAGGGCTTTCTGATCGCCAGCAGCATCTCGCTCACCGCTGCCATCGCCGTGCTGCACCACATCGAGATCGAGGAGATTTCACATGCGAGCAATCTCGCTTTCGGCCTCATCATTTTGGCCGTCGCCTTGCGCAAGGGGCTCTTTCCCCTGCATGGCTGGATGATTCGCGCATTCGAGCACGGCCCGCTGCTTCCGCTCGCGCTGCTCTTTAATGGCCACCTGGGGGCGCTGCTCATCGCCCGCTCGGAAACGACTGCGCTGACACTCTCCGAAAAGCATGTTCTGGATTTTCTCAGCATCGTCGCGCTTGCCACGGCGCTGATCACGAGCACGCGTGCTTTCGCGGAGACGAAACCGCGCCGCATGCTCGGGCTGCTCTGCCTTTCTCAGGCAAGTTTCATTCTCGCAGGAATCGCGACCGCCTCCGCCGAAGGCATTGCGGGCGGACTGGTTCACTGGCTCGTGGTGAGCGCCGCTTCGACGGGACTCATCTGCATTGTCCGCGTGTTGGAAGTCCGTGTCTCCGGCAGCGCGGATCCGTCCTCGCACCTCGGACTTGCAACAAAGGCACCGCGCCTTGCGACTTTCTTCCTGGTATGCGGACTCGCGTTGATCGGCCTGCCTGGAACGCTCGGATATTGTGCCGAGGATCTGCTGTTTCACGGTGCGCTGGGCAATCACCCCTGGCTTGGCATCGCCTTGCCGGTGGCCACCGCGTTCAATGCCATCAATCTCCTGCGCATTTTCAGCACGCTTTTCCTCGGCGTGCTGCCGAAGCATGTCATCGACATCCCGGACGCCCTTCCTCGCGAGCGCTGGCCGCTGGCAGTCATCGCTGTTTTCCTTGTGGTTGGGGGCATTTTCCCCTCGCAGGTTCTTCACTGGCGTGAAGCGGCTGCGCATCAAATCGAGTCGGCCCTTGGCATCGGCCATTGAGTTGTGTGGTCCAAGCCGGACGGTGGATGGCACGCCCTGGCTGCCGAAGGTTTCATTCTAAAGATTGAATCATTTTGCTGATTCGCGGTCTAAAAGAATAACAACCTCCGCAGGCCATGAACGCCCTCCTCCAACCACCTTCACGGGGATGGGGCCGTGCCGAAGAAAGCACTCAGCACGGCTCCGGGGGAGGAAATATACCGCGTATTGGGCTGGTTCTCTCCAGTGGCGGCGCCCGCGGACTCGCTCACGCCGGTGTGATTCAGGTGCTCGAAGAAAACCACATTCCGATCACGGCGATCGCCGGCTGTAGCATGGGCGCTTATGTCGGATCCCTCTGGGCTGCCGGTTTGAACGGTGCCCAGCTCGAAGAGCGGGCGGCTGAAATTAAAGACCGTGAAGCCCTGAAAGCCTTGCTCGATTTCATTATTCCCCCTTCAGAAGGCCTGATCCGCGGTGACAAGATACGCACGCATCTCGAACGCGACCTCGGGTCCAAGACCTTTGCGGAATTGGACAAGCCGATGCTTGTGATTGCTACGGACTTGGACCGCCTCACGCCGCATGTGTTTGACTCCGGCGTCGTCTCCCACGCGGTGCATGCCAGCGCCGCCATCCCGGCCGTCTGTGCGCCGGTCACACTCGACGGCCGGCGCTACACCGATGGCGGCGCATCCGAACCCCTTCCCGTCCGCCTCCTCAAGGAGCGGATGCATCTCGAACATATCATCGCTGTGAATGTGATGCCGATGCCCGAAGACCTCGAGGCCAGCAAAGACGGCGTGCTCGTCACGACCGACAAGCCCACGTATCAGATGTTCACGCGACTCTTCCGCTCCTTCTGGCAGAAGGTGAACCTCCTCGCCCCGGGCAACGTGCTCGACACCTTCCGCCGCGCCTTGATGGCCGCGCAGCTTCGCCTCATCAGCAAGGAGGAGGCTGCGGCGGATGTCGTCATTCATCCGAAGTTCGAGGCCTCCACCTGGCACGACTTTGAAAATTTCGGGCAGTATCTGCAGGCCGGCCGCGAGGCTGCGCAGGCAGCGCTGCCAGCCATTCGGGAACTGCTTCAGTCCCCGACCAACCCCAACCAGGAGACAATCCGCCATGAAATTGCTCCCACACATACCCGACTGGAATGCCACGCCGCATGAGACCTGGCAGCGCTGGCAGGTCACGCAGCTGCGTGACTATCTGAACCGTCGCGTCATCCCGTTCAGCGCGCACTATCGCGCTGTCTTCAAGGAGCACGGGATCCTGCCGCACGACATCAAATCGCTCGACGACTGGAGCCGTGTGCCTTTCACGTCGAAGAAGGACCTCGCCAATGCACGCGACTTCGTGCTCACGCCCGATGAGGCCGTTCTTCGCCGTGAACCAGCCATGTGGCTCGATGCCTTAATGCACGGTCGTAACGCCGCCAAGGAACACGCGGAAGCCGAGTTCCGTCCCATCCTGCTCACGAGCACGACCGGACGCTCGTCGGATCCCGTGCCCTTCCTTTACACCAAGCACGACCTGCACAACCTCGACATCACCGGAGCACGACTGATGTATGCAGGCCGTTCGCAGCGCGACTTTCGTCACATCAATCTCTTCCCGTATGCGCCGCACCTCGCCTTCTGGCAGGCGCATCATGCGGGCCTCGGCTTCGGCACCTTCATGCTGAGTACCGGCGGCGGCAAAACGCTCGGCACCGACGGGAACATCAAGCTGATCGACAAAATCCAGCCGGACATCCTCATCGGCATGCCGACCTTCATTTATCACGTCATGCGCGAAGCCGTCGAATCCGGCAGGTGCTGGCCGAATCTGAAACGCCTCGTACTCGGCGGTGAAAAAGTCGCCGAGGGGCTGCGCGCCCGCCTGCGCGATCTCGCCGCCGAACTCGGCAGCCCGGACGTGCACGTGATGGCCACCTATGGATTCACCGAGGCGAAAATGGCCTGGCCGGAATGCGCGGGTGAATCCCATGACGCCAGCGGATATCATCTCAGTCCGGACCTTGGCATCGTCGAACTCATCGATCCGAAGACGGGCGACGTGGTTCCTGATGGCAAACCAGGCGAGATCGTCTTCACGCCGCTCAATGCACGCGGCACCGTGGTACTGCGCTACCGCACCGGCGACATCGCCGAAGGCGGCCTGACCTGGGAGAAGTGTCCGAACTGCGGACGCACCTGCCCGCGGCTGCTCGGCCCCATCTCACGTGTCAGCGAAGTGCGCGAACTGCAGCTCGACAAACTCAAGGGCACGCTGGTGAACTTCAACGTGCTCGAGCACCTGCTCGACGACCAGCGCGGCATCGCCGCCTGGCAGATCGAACTGCGCAAGCGCAACGATGACGCGCACGACACCGACGAAGTGCATCTCCACCTCACCGCCGAACCCGGTGTGCGCGAAGCCGATCTCAAACTCGCCGTCTCCCGCCGCTTTCACGAAGTGACGGAGATCACGCCCAACGAACTTCATTTCCATCCGCTCGCCGAAATGCGCGAGCAACTCGGCGTCGGCCGCCTCATCAAGGAGGAAAAGCTCGTCGACCACCGCCCCAAAGCCAAACCCGCCGCAGCGCCTGTGGCACTCCATTCCTAACGCCATGAAAACTCCCTCTCTCGTCATTGTCTCCGCGGTCCGCACGCCCTTCACACGTGCGGGGACGGACCTCGCTCATCTCGATGCGGTCGAACTCGGCCGCCACGCGGTCAGCTCGCTGCTCACCCGCACCGGCATCGATCCCATGCTCGTCGATGAAACGATTGTCGGCTGCGTGGGCCAGCCGCCGGAAGCGATGAACATCGCTCGCGTCATCGCACTGCGCGCCGGACTGCCGGAAGCGAAGCCCGCGATGACCGTGCATCGCAACTGCGCCTCCAGCCTTGAAGCGCTCACGCTCGCTCATGCAAAGATGTGCGCCGGCCAGGGCGAGGTCTTCATCGTCGGCGGCACGGAAAGCATGAGCAACATGCCCTTCTACTTCTCGCGGCCCGCAGTTGAAAAGTTCACCGCCATGAGCCGCGCGCGTGACTTCAAAGGCCGCGCAAAAGCCGCGCTCCATTTTCGTCCGGCGGACTTCGCGCCGGTCATCGGACTCAAGCTCGGCCTCACCGATCCGGTCTCCAGCCTGAACATGGGACAGACCGCCGAGGTGCTTGCACGCGAATATGGCATCAGCCGCGAAGCGCAGGACGCCTTCGCCATGCGCAGCCATCTGCGAGCCACGCAAGCCAATCACCTGCTCAATCAGGAGATTGCCCCGGTGCTGGGAAAAAACATCGTCGCCACGGACAATGGCATCCGTGCCGATTCGAGCCTCGAAAAACTCGCCAAGCTGAAGCCTCTCTTCGACACGCTCACCGGCAGTGTCACCGCCGGCAATTCATCGCAGATCACCGATGGCGCCGTTGCCTTGCTCGTCGCGACGGAAGAAGCCGCGGTCGCACACGGCTGGAAGCCAATGGGCCGGCTCGTGAGCTACGCCGCCACGGGATGTGATCCGTCGCGCATGGGCCTCGGCCCGGTGCGTGCGCTCGATGTCGCGCTGCATCGCTCCGGTTGGAAACTCGAAGACGCGGACGTCTTTGAAATCAACGAAGCCTTCGCCGCACAGGTGCTCGCCGTGATGAAATGTCTCGCCGATCCCGCCAGCGCACGCCGCGCCGGTTTGGAAGCGCCGCTGGGCGAAATCGACCCGGCAAAGATCAACGCCTGCGGCGGTGCCATCGCGCTCGGCCATCCGGTAGGAGCCACCGGTGCGCGCCTGGTGCAGACCGCACTCAACCAGCTTCAAGCCACCGATACCAAACGCGCTGTCGTCAGCCTCTGCGTAGGCGGCGGACAGGGCATGGCCGCGTGCCTCGAAGCACTCTGAATTAAAAAAAACACCCCACCCCTTCAACGCCATGAAAACTCTACTCATCGACAAGCCCTCGATCATCCACGAGGCACCGCATGTTCTGGAGTCGATCATCCATGGCGATTCCATTCCCGCGAAGCACTTCCGCAAGGAGGTCGATCACGACGGCATCGCCTGGCTCACTTTTGACTCCCCCAAATCCTCAGCCAACGTCTGGAACGAAGAGACGCTGCGCGAGTTCAATCACAACCTCGAAGTCCTCGAACACGACACACGTGTGAAGGCCCTCGTGTTGCGCAGCGCGAAGGATCGCATCTTCGTCGCGGGTGCGGACCTCAAGTCCATCCGCAGCATGTCGCATGCCCGGGTGAATGATCTCATCTGGCTCGGTCAGGCGGTATTTGACCGTCTGGCACGGCTAAAGACACCGAAGATCGCCGCGATTCATGGCGCCTGCATGGGCGGTGGATTCGAAGTCACACTCGCCTGCGACTGGCGCATCGCCAGCGATCATCCTTCGACCAAAATCGGCCTGCCGGAGACGCTGCTCGGCATTCTTCCGGCCTGGGGTGGTTCGACACGACTGCCGCACCTCATCGGAGTGAGCAAGGCGCTGGACCTCATCACCAGCGGTAAATTGCTCAACGCCGCCGCGGCCAAACGCGCGGGACTGGTGGCGCACGTCGTCCCTGTTGAACGGCTTGAAACTCTGGCACGCCGTCTCGCCCGTGAACGGCGACCGCAGACCAGGACTCATTTCGAAAACTACTTTGCGCCGGTCATCGGCCGGATCGCAACCCGGAAGGCGCTCGCCAAAACGCGCGGCCTTTATCCCTCGATCACCAAGGCCATCGACGTTGTCACCCACGCGGTGCGCGGCACGATTGACGATGGCTTGAGACTCGAACGCGCCGCCGTGGCGGAACTCATTCAGAGCCGCGACTCGGGCCGCCTCATCGACTTTTTCTTCAGGCGCGAAGAAGCCAGCAAACGTCCCGCCTCGACCGGGACGGTCATCCCCGTTCAAGACGCCGTGGTCATCGGCGCGGGTGTGATGGGAGCCGGCATCGCGCATACACTCGCTTCGCGTGGTGTCCGTGTGCTTATGACGGATGTTGCCACCAACAGCCTCGCGCGTGGCCTGGAACGGATTCATGGCCTCGTTTCAGACGCCACGCGTAGAAGGCTGGTCACCAAAGTTCAGGCGCGAGACACGCTCGACCGCATCAGCACCACGCATGTGCCCGTGCCACTGAACCGCCACCACCTCATCATTGAGGCCGCTACGGAAAACATGGAACTGAAGAAAAAGATTTTCGCCGATCTCGCCGCGCGTGTTTCAAGCGACACGATTCTCGCCACGAACACGAGCGCCCTGTCCGTCGCCGAACTGGCGAAAACCGTGCCGCATCCGGAGCGGGTCATCGGCCTGCACTTTTTCAATCCGGTGCATCGCATGCCGCTGGTGGAAATCATCGCGTTGCCTGACACATCCCCGGACGTGCTCGCCACGGCGGTCAGTTTCGTGCAGAAGCTCGGCAAGACGCCGGTCGTCGTCAAAGACAGCCCAGGCTTCCTTGTGAACCGCATTCTCGTCCCTTATCTCATGGAGGCCGTTCGCCTGCATGAGAGCGGCATCCCGGTGAGGGACATCGACGATGCCATGCTCGAATTCGGCATGCCGATGGGACCGCTTCGCCTGCTCGACGAGATTGGCCTCGACGTCGCCTCGCACGTCGCCAAAACACTCGCCGACGCCTTCCCGGACCGCTTTCCACACACCGACGCCCTCGACAAAATGGTCGCCGCCGGCAAGCTCGGGAAGAAGAACGGCCACGGCTTCTACCGCTACGAAAAAGGCCGCGAGACGGCTCTTGGGACACACTCGGACCTGCCGCGCCACGAGAGCATCCGAACGAACCTCGCCCTGCTTATCAGCCAGGAGGCAATGCGCTGCCTCAAGGAAGGCATCGCCCGCAGCGCCGACGACATCGATCTGGCGATGGTGCTCGGCACCGGCTACCCGCCCTTCCGCGGCGGCCCCATCACTTTCGCCCGGGATACGGGCATTATTGAATACTGAAACCCTCAACTGGAGACCACGGCCATGAAAACGACTCTGGAAGAAACCAACACTGAAACCAAAACACTCATCGACACCTCCCGCATGAATGCGGGGGAACGTGCCGCGCTCGAAATGGCGGAAGCCGCCCGCGACGAACGTCGCAACACCGGCCTCGCCGCCGGCATCTTCTTTGGCGAACCTGACTTCGACAAGCTGGTGCCATTTCCAAAACAATCCGTCGAAGACCGCGATCAAGGCGATGCTTTCCTGCATCGGCTCGAAGCAGTGCTCGATCAATACGCCGCCCCCGACGAGATCGACGCCACCGGAGAGATTCCGGACGTGCTGCTCGCTGAACTCGCAAAAATCGGTGCCTTCGGCATCAAGATTCCGACCAAGTATGGAGGACTCGGACTGTCACAGACCAACTACTCGCGTGCGGCGATGCTGCTGGGCAGCCGCTGCGGCAACCTCGCCGCGCTGCTCTCCGCGCATCAATCCATCGGTGCTCCGCAGCCTTTGATTCTGTTCGGCACGGAGGAACAGAAGATGAAATACCTGCCACGCTGTGCCAGAGGCGAGATCAGCGCCTTCGCCTTGACTGAAAACGATGTCGGCTCCGACCCGGCGCGAATGAAGACGGAGGCAAAAATCGACGAACACGGTGAATACTTCGTCCTCAACGGCGAAAAGCTGTGGTGCACGAACGGCACGAAGGCGGGCATGATCGTCGTGATGGCGAAAACGCCGTCCTCGAACAAGCCGCATGCCACGACGGCTTTCATCGTCGAGACCAACTGGCCGGGCGTGGAAATCATCCACCGCTGCCGGTTCATGGGGCTCAAGGCACTCTACAACGGCGTCATCCGCTTCGACAATGTGCGTGTGCCGGTGGCGAATGTGCTCGGTGGTGTCGGTCGCGGCTTGAAGGTCGCCTTGACCACGCTGAACACCGGACGCATCACGCTTCCCGCCGCGTGCACCGGCCTGTCGCAGCGCTGCCTCGACATCAGCAAGCGCTGGGCGCGCGATCGCGAACAGTGGGGACAGCCCATTGGGCGCCATGCCGCCGTCGCCGACAAACTGAGCCGCATGGCAGCGGACACCTTCGCCATGGAAAGCGTCGTGCGATACGTGTCGGCGCTCGTGGACAAGGACAAGCATGCCGACGTGCGCCTCGAGGCTGCGATTGGCAAGCTGTGGGGCAGCGAGAAATCCTGGCGCATCATGGATGACACTATGCAGATCCGCGGTGGTCGCGGCTTTGAAACGGCACAGTCGCTCAAAGCCCGTGGCGAAGCGCCTGAACCCGTGGAGCGCCTGTTCCGCGATTCACGCATCAACACGATCTTCGAGGGCAGCAGCGAGATCATGCGCCTCTTCATCGCCCGCGAGGCGCTGGAGCCGCATCTGAAACTCGGAGCTGAAGCCGTCAATTCGACACTGCCGTGGAAGGTTCGCGTCAAGGCCGCCATGCGTGCCGCACGCTTCTACGCGAAGTGGTATCCGACGAAGTGGCTGCCGATTGGCGCAGGCGATGCCCGCGACCGGCTGCATCCATCGTTGCAGTTTGACCTCGATGCCATCGCACGACTCAGCCGCGTGTTGGCGCGTCGCATGTTCCTCGCGATGGCGCTGAACGGACCCAAGCTCGAAAAGCGTCAGGTTCTGCTCGGTCATTTCGTGGACATTGGTGCGGAGCTCTTTGTCTGGGGCTGCGCCCTGGCTCACGTCGAATCCAAGGTGACCGACTCGTCGATGCCGCAATCTGAAATCGACCGGCTCGTGCGCCTTGTGCGCTTCTTTGGCAAAGTGAGCCGCGAACGCATCGCCAGCAGCTTCCGCCTTCTGAAGGAAAACATCGATGTCGAAAGCTGGAAAATCGCACAGGAACTTTGAACTGGCGCGGTGACTGCTTGATGAGTTAAACATGGTGGCCGGGTGGCAGCACCCGGCCACTTCATTCAAACATCCACCGCCATGCTCAACGAATTCAAAAAGTTCATTCTCAAAGGCAACGTCATCGACCTCTCCACCGGAGTCATCATCGGCGCGGCCTTCACCGGCATCGTCAGCGCCTTCACCAAGGGCATCGTGGAACCGATCTTGGCCTTGTTCGGTGGCGGCCCTAGCCCAAAGCTCACGATCCCGCTGCGAGACGACATCATTGAAGTGGCAAAAGTTGGAGCGGATGGAAAGCCGATCATGGAAAACGGCCAGCCAGTCATGGAAACCGTCAAGAAATTGATCGAACTCGATCTCGGCGGCATCATCGGCGCCGTGATCAGCTTTCTGATCACCGCCGCAGTGGTGTTCTTCGTCATCATCAAGCCGATGAACAAGCTGATGTCGATGATGAAGAAGGAAGAAGAAGCGGCCCCGCCTCCGGCACCTGCTGCAGACATCGTGTTGCTCACTGAGATTCGCGATCTGCTGAAGAAGTAGCCGGATTACGGCGACTCGGCTTCCTCGGTTCGTTCAACGAAGCGCATCGCGTGGTCGATGAAGCGGAGAAGGACGTCGTCGGTGGGACCGTTGCGGTTTTTGGCGAGGATGAGCATCGCCTCGCCGCGCTTTTTCTCCTCGGCCTCTTCGTCTTCCACTTCCATCTTCGCGCCGGCGTAGTCGGAACGTGTGAGCAGCCCCACCATGTCGGCGTCCTGCTCGATGGAACCAGACTCGCGCAAGTCGGAGAGCACCGGACGCTGACCTTTGCGGGATTCCACGGCACGATTGAGCTGGGCGAGCACGATGACCGGAACGTTCAACTCCTTGGCCAGCCCTTTGATACCAGCGGAGATTTCGGCAATTTCGATCTGGCGATTGTCCTTTGCACGACGACTGCCGCTGGTGACCAGCTGCAGGTAGTCGATCATGATCATCTGAATGCCATGCTGCTTCTTGAGACGGCGCGATTTGGCGCGCATCTCCATGATGTCGAGGCCGGGCGTTTCGTCGATGAAGATCTGTGCCTTCTGGAGATCGCGCGTGGCTTTCGCCAGCGCATCCTGCTGGGCACGCGAGAGCAATCCGCGTGAGAGATCCTGCATGCTTAAACGGGCGCGTGACACGAGCAAACGACGAACCAGCATCGTGGCGCTCATTTCGAGCGAGAAGACGGCGCAGGGTGTGTTGCAGTCCACTGCGATGTGCTCGACGATGTTCATCGCCAGCGAGGTCTTCCCCATCGACGGGCGCGCAGCGATGACGAACATTTCACCGCCTTGCAGGCCGGAGCTCATCATGTCGAGCTTGCTGTAGCCCGTCGAGAGGCCACGAAGCTGGCCCGGATGCTCCAGCATGTATTGAATGCTGTCGATGGCATCCATGACATGAGTGGAAAGCGTCTTGATGCCTTCCTTGATACCAAAAGCTTGTCTCACGCCTAGTGCGCGCTGTTCTGCATGGTCCAAGACCGTGTCGACATTCTCATCCAGCTCTTCTTTTCCATGCTCGTAAGCGTGGTGAATGTTCAGTGATGAAGCATAGATCAGCTCACGAAGGATATGCTTGTCAGTGACGAGCTTTCTGTAATACGGGAAATGGGCGGTGATGGGAACAAACGCGAACAATTCTGTAATGGCCGCTGGCCCGCCAACCTTGTCAATAATGCCTTGCTCTCGAAGAGCGTGCGTCAATGTGATTGGGTCAACCGGCAGGCTCTTGTCATAGAACTCGAGCAGCTTCTCATAAATGGTGCGATTGGCTTCGTGGTAAAATGCGGTTGCAGGTAGATTGATCCGACATTCGCTGAGACGTTCGACCGGGTCTTGCAACAAGCAAGAAAGCACCCCCTTTTCGGCCTCGTCAGAAAACGGAAGTGCCCGATTAATTGTGGCTAGCAATTCTTCAACAGTAGGCTCGGTCGATTTTTTCTTTGACTGGAAACGAGCAGACGATTTTTCCGCGACCTTTTTTTCTACAGGAGGCGTGTCTTTCGGTGCAGTTGTTGTTTCAGCTTCAGGCATGGATACCCAGCATGAAGTGGGTACGTTTGCGCCAGATGTCCACCAAATTCAGCGCTGCCCAAAATTGGAAAGAACTATGCCTCAAAGAGTCAAATTCGCCTATTCACACTCTTCGCCGCACCTTTCCCAATCTATGCTGTGGTGAGGCGTAAAGCTTTTTTAACATGTTGAGCACAGTCTTATTCACAAAAATTTCGATACCCTGCTTACGCTCTTGGCAGATTTCACGACAAAAAGAATATGCCTCAGATCCCGCCAGTTTGGAGATTTTTGACGTCAAAACACTTTGGTGAGGGATGTGATTGTGAGTGATGTCAGTGACTCGAAGTTGCTGAAAGTAGAGAACAAGCCACTTCCACGCGTCCATTTCGTAATACTGCCCGACGGGCCAACTAACAGCAAAACACAGGTCATCAAAGATGCTTCGCACGTCTGTAGCTGAGATGTCTTCAATTTTCGAATAATAGTATTTCATACTCAGTTTTACGGGCGGTGGCGCATATTCCGCTGATTGGGCCAGTTGGCTGCACAGCGTGGAAATCACAGCATTTTAGGCTGTAAACACTGATGAAATTGGCAGCCCGAGGGAAACGCGTCAACGCCACAGGCTGCGAAGATTGTGTGAATGACTTCGGAGATGCTAACAAAATACCCGCAGCAAATGCTTGATTTATTTGAGCTTTCTTCTGAAAAATGAACGCTTCCGGATACGCCGGGTCAAACGCCCCCTCTCATCATCAACCATATGTTACTTACAGCCATCAAACTAAAACTCGCGGCCATGGTCGCGGTCGCTGGTATCGACACCGCCGAAATGCCAGGAGCCTCGAAGGAATTTGTCGATGTCCTCACAACCCTCAAGTCCGAGCAGGACAAGGTGCAGGCGAATCCCGGTAGCAACACCGCGGACATCAACAAAGCCTTCAATGATGCGGTCGCCAAAGTTCGCGAGCTTGCTCAAAAGAACGACAAGGACGCTACCTACGCGCTTGCGCACTGGGGCGTTCTCAGCGGAGCGGACATCAACGAAGTCGTTGCGCTTTTCCGCAAAGCAGCGGGCGATGGACAGATTTTGGCGAAGGCCGAACTCGCCCAAGTTCTCATGAAGGCCGGTGCGCAGAATCCGGGAGCCATCAAGGAGGCCATCACCCTCATCAAGGAAGCCGAGGCTGCCGACAACAAGGTAGCCCGTCGCATGCTAGCCCAACTCCACCTCCAAGGTGTGACCGAAGGTGAGAAAGGAACCGTGGTCGTCGAGAAGAGCTCGGCAAAAGCCAAGGAGCTACTTGAAAAGGGCAACAAGGCAGGTGACGGCGAAGCCACACTTGGCTTGGCTCAGCTTTACTCTGCCGGTGTCGAAGGTGTCCCTCAGGATCAGCAGAAGGCGCTCGATTATCTCATCGAAGCTGGCAAGCAGGGCAACGCAGTCGCTCTCAGCACCTACGGTGCGCGTCTTCTCAATGGAGATCCCGACACCGCCGAAAGCCCCAAGCTGGTCAAAAAAGACGTCGCAGCAGCTCTCAAAATGTTCAACGACGCGGCTGAGAAAGGCCTCGCTGCCGCCAACCGCATTCTCGGCCAGATTTATGAAAACGGCGTTGGCAAGGATGGGGCGGACGTGAAGCAGGACGTTCCCAAAGCCTTCGAATACTACACCAAGGCCGCCAACGGCAACGACCCGCAGGCTTTGTTCCGTCTCGGCAACGCGTTCGAAACCGGCATCATCAAGGATCCCAAGGGCAAGCGTGACGACAAGGACAACGTCCTCATCCAGCCGAATCCGAAAAGCGCTCTCGATCTCTATCGCCTCGCTGCGCAGAACAACCTCGCTGAAGCCTTCTTCAACGTGGGTGTGTACTATGAAACCGGCACCGTCGTGGACAAGGATCCCACCAAGGCGTTCGCCTTCCACATGAAGGCCTCGAATGCTGGCATTCCGCAGGCCATGAACCGCCTCGCTGGTCTTTATGCCAACGGCACCGGCACCACTCAGGATTTGGTGGCCGCCGCCGCATGGTATGGCCGCGCAGCGGAAATGGGTTTTGCACCTGCTCAGATTGCCCTTGGCATTCTCTATGAACAGGGCGCGGGCGTGCGCCAGAGCCGCACGGTTGCCGCAGGCCACTATTCCGACGCCGCCCAGCAGGGCAACGCGCTCGCCATGCTCCGCCTTGCCAACCTCTACGCTGTCGGCGTGGTTCCAGGCACGACGGAACTTCCCCGTGCGTGGGCCTATGCCAAGCAGGCCGACGAACTTGCGCAGAAAAGCGGTAACAAGGCAGACATTGATGTGACGGCCAACGTCATCAAGCAGCTCGAAGCCAAGATGAGCGACGCCGAGAAGGCTGAGGCCAAAAAGATCTTCGACAAACTGCCCAAACCGCAGGCTCCCGCCGCCGCGCCAGCAGCGGACGCGAAGAAGTAAATAACCGCTTGTCAAAGAATCGACCTTTGCTAGTCTCCGGCTCCCCAAAAGGGGAGCCGGATTTTTTTCGGGGCATTAGCTCAGTTGGTAGAGCGCCTGCATGGCATGCAGGAGGTCAGCGGTTCGAACCCGCTATGCTCCACCACCCCTTGTTTTGAGGTCTCTCCGCGATGAAAACCCTCCCGATTCTTTCGGTGATTTTTTCGGTTTTCGCAGGCCAACTTGGTCAAGTTTCGGCGATTGAGGTGCAAAGCCATGGATTGATGTTTGAGCGGTGGTTGTGCGACACCTTTTTCGACGGTTATCGTGCTCCCAGCCACACCCAAAAATGGGACATTCCGGCGGAAGCCAATCCGCATCACGGGCGGATACCGGTTAATCCCAAGGCAGCGAAATATGGCACGGCCATCGGCCTAGGGGATGCCGTGCGCCAGTTTGAGATCGACGAAGTCTTTCTGCTGATCACGGGATTTTGGGAGCAGCCAAATCCTCAAACCAAGCGGTGGACGAATGTGCAGGCTGTCCGTGTCGCGCCAGACCTGTGGAAAAAACTGTGGGAACCTGTCACCCGTGCCGACCTTGAGAAGCTCGAGTCAGTCATCAAAAACAAGTCCCTGAGTATCGAAGAAGCCCGTAAAGAGGCGCTTGAGATCAAGTCACGACCTCCATTCACACTGGCCGTCATCCAGGTGAATCCCAAGATCGACAAGAGCCAGCGCAGGCTTCAGTGCAGCCTGCGTTTTGACGATTTTTTCCGTCATCTGGCTCCCGAGGTTTCACCTGATCCTCAAATAAAGCCCCGGGTTTTCGGCGTCCCCGTGCCGGTCTCCTTCGAATCCGCCCCCCGCACTCAGGGCGCTCCCTGAGCTCAAGGATTGCAGATTGCAGTTAGACACAGGGATTTTTCCGCTCAATATCCTTGCCGTTTGATCGGGGTTTGTTAACAAATCGCCCCAAAGCAGGCATTTTTATGAAGTTCACCATCAGCAAGGAATCCTTTCTGGACGCCATCAACCAGGTTCAGCATGTGGTCAGTTCACGCACCACGCTGGCCATTCTCTCCAACGTCCTGCTCAAGGCAAAGGATGGGGTTCTGGAACTCACCACCACCGACCTAGACGTGGGAGTGACCTGTTCGGTCCCCGCCGAAGTGGAAGAAGCCGGTGCCACCACTCTTCCGGCCCGCCGTCTCGCTACAATCGTGCGCGAACTTCCCTCTGAGGAAATCGACGTCAAAGTGGATGAGAAAAACGTGGCTTCCATCCGTAGCGGCCCGAGTTTTTTCAAGGTGCTCGGTCTTACGAGCGAGGAATTCCCCGCACTGCCTCGTTTTGATGACGCGCGTGAATTCCGCATCGAGCAGCAGGTGCTGCGCGACTGCCTGCGCAAGACTAGCTATGCGATTTCCACCGACGAAACCCGCTACGTTCTCAATGGGATCCTGTTTTCCTTCAAGGACAACGCCCTGACAATGGTGGCCACCGATGGTCGCAGGCTGGCCATGGTGGAGCAGGAGCTCGAATTCCCCCAGAGCCAAGAGATAGACATCATCGTGCCAACGAAGGCCGTCAACGAACTCTCCCGTCTGCTCGGCGACTCGGGGGAGGTGGCAATTCGTGTCACCGGTTCTCAAGTCGGTTTTGATTTGGGCGAAAGTCTGTTGGTCAGCAAACTCATCGACGGCAATTACCCGAACTACCGGCAGGTGATTCCCGGTGAATCCAAAGAGCGCATCCCAATCGACCGGGAAGGCTTCCTTCGTGCGATTTCACGCGTTTCCCTGCTCACGACCGACAAGTCGAATTCGATCAAGTTCATCTTCACACCCGGCAGTGTTGAGATCGTCGCTTTGTCCCCCGACATCGGAGAGGCGAGGGAAACATTGGCCATCAATTACAAGGGTGCGGCCATCACCATCGCCTTCAATCCCGAGTTTGCGATGGCTCCCCTTCGCAATTTGAGCGCCGATGAAGTGCATTTGCACCTCATTGACGAAATCAGTCCTGGCGTGCTTCGCAGCGGCTCGAACTTCCTCTATGTTCTGATGCCGATGCGGGTAAACGCCTGAATGGTCCCCCACCAACCTCTCACCTGACTTGACCATGAACCAACTGCTCCCCGCTGCTCTACTGATCGCGTGCACGCTTGGCCTCAATGCGTGTTACGGCCCGCCACCGCCGCCACCGGGACCACGCGGACGCCCCCTCGACGTGCCGCCGCGCTACGGAGTGCCGGAGCAGGAGACGCGCTACTTTGAGGGGACCAACATGGGCGATCCCAACTCTGCTGCCGTTCAAGCGCCAGACCCCAACGCTCCCGTCACGGGAGACACGGTGACCCCGCCCCCGACAACAGGAGTCACAGAGGCGCCTCCGCCTGTCACGGTCACCCCACCCACTACCACGCCTCCACCTGCGCCGCCGCCAGCTCCCGCGGAAATCCCTTTCGCCACGCGCATAGCCGGCAAACCGGGATTCGTAAAAAGTCCGTTCGACCCAAGTGGCCAGGCCATCGATGTACGTGACTTTCAGTCTGGCCAGAAGGCCCGCTGCCCTTACACGGGAAAGATTTTCCGCGTCCCGTAATTGTTTGAATTGAAGGTTGGGGACGGTTCGAACCCGCTGGCCTGGAGTCGTTCAGCATTTGTTCGTCGCCACCCTTTTCCTCGATCACTTTCCTTCCAGTGTCTGCCGAACGTTCCATCGCCATTTTTAGCCCTGGATTGCTCGGCGGATCGCTTGCCAAGACCGTTCAGCAGCGCAAACCCGGGCTCGAAATACGAGTTTGGGCGCGACGCGCGGAGGCAGTTGAAGAGGTGCGGCGCGATTTGCCGGATGTGTTTGCCAGCGAAGACCTCGGGGAAGTGATTCGCGGTGCCTCCCTGGCCGTGCTTTGCATGCCGGTCCAGCACATGGCGGACATCTCTCGCAGGATTGCCGCTTGCGAACTCGCAGAGGATTTAATCGTCACTGATGTGGGCAGTGTGAAAGGTTCCATCGTCGAAGAACTGGAGGCCATCTTCGCCGTTGCGAAGGTGGCTTTCATTGGCAGCCATCCCATGGCCGGCTCCCAGAAGACCGGCCTCACGAACGCCCGCAGTGATCTTTTTCACCAAGCGGCCTGCATCGTCACTCCCACTCAAAACACCCGTCAGGCCGATTTGGATCGCCTGAAATCCTTCTGGCTCAAGCTCGGCTGCCGAGTGCAGGAGATGACACCACAGAAGCACGACCACACCGTGGCCCGCATCTCCCACCTGCCGCATGCGATGGCCGTCCTCACCACGCTTGCCGCGCTGAGCGAGGATGCAGGCGTGTTGGACAGCAGCGCCGGCGGCTTTCGCGATACGACGCGTGTCGCCGGCGGCGATCCCGCCATGTGGGCGGGTATTTTCCTCCAGAACCGCGCGGAAGTCATCTCTGCGCTCCGGGATGCATCCGGAGTCATGACAGAGCTTCTTGAAATGCTTCAGAGCATGGACGAAGAAGCCCTCCGCCGTTTCCTCGCCCGGGCCAAGGCCCTGCGCGATCTCCTTCCGGCGGTCTGACGCATCATGGCCAGCCTCAAGTCGAAGAAACTCAAAAGCATTCCCGCAGAAATCACCGTTCCTGGTGACAAAAGCATTTCCCACCGTTCCGCGATGTTCGCAGGAATGGCGAAGGGCACCACCGTCATCGACGGCTTTCTTCCGAGCGAAGACTGTCTGTGCACCGTTCACGCCATGCAGGCGCTGGGAGCCACCATGGAGCCGCTGGAGGAAGTTCCCGGTGTCGGCCTTGTGAAACTCGCCATCACCGGCAACGGCATGAAGCTGAAGGCTCCTGACAAGCCCGTCGATTGCGGAAACTCGGGCACTACCATTCGTCTGCTTTCCGGCATCCTTGCCGGACAGAATTTCACCACCGAGCTCTTTGGCGACGAATCTCTCTCCCGGCGCCCAATGAAACGTGTCGCCGACCCGCTCGGCCAGATGGGAGCGAAAATCACCGGGCAGGGTGAAAAAATCTGTGCCCCTCTCACCGTCCAAGGGGGCGACTTGAAGCCGATCTACTACAAGCTGCCCGTCGCCAGCGCCCAGGTGAAAAGCGCCGTGCTGCTGGCCGGCCTCTTCGCCCCCGGCAAGACGACCGTTGTCGAGCCTGTCCCGACACGGAACCACACCGAGCGCCTCTTTTCCCATTTTGGCATCAAATGGCTTCGCGAAGACGACTGCGTCAGCGTTTATGGCGGTCAGGAGCCGCAGGCCAACGACATCGTTGTTCCGGGGGACATATCCAGCGCCGCATTTTGGATGGTTGCCGCAGCCGCCACGCCGGGTGCTCAGATCACGCTCAAAAACGTCGGCCTCAATCCCACCCGCACCGGTATCATCAAGGTGCTGCTGCGCATGGGCGCCCAGGTTTCCAGCTTCGAGACTCACTCAGACGGTGAACCGCGGGGCAACATTGTCGTCAAAGGCGGCGACCTCAACGCCACCGTCATTGGGGGCGCGGAAATCCCCAATGTCATCGACGAACTTCCCATCCTCGCCGTCGCCGGCGCCCTCGCCCGCGGCAAGACGCTCATCCGCGACGCCTCCGAACTTCGCGTCAAGGAGACGGACCGCATCGCCGCCGTCGCCGGGCACCTCCGCGCCATGGGCGTGACCGTCACCGAGCATCCCGATGGCATGGAGATCGAGGGCGGCGCAAAGCTTCAGGGTGCCACCCTGCCCAGCTTTGGAGACCACCGCATCGCCATGGCCTTCCTTGTGGCTGGCATGTTCGCTGAGGGCGTCTCCACGATCGAAGGCAGCGAATGCATTGCCACTTCCTATCCCGGCTTCGAACGGCACCTTGGTTTTTTTTTAGAAGGTGACGCCGGCGACCGACCCATTCCAGTCATGTCCGGCATTCCCCAGCCGCTCGCGGCCAAACTCAGTCAAAAGGCCCAATGAGCGCACTGCCACCCGTCATCACCATCGACGGCCCCGCCGCATCCGGCAAAAGCAGCATCGCCCGCCGCGTCGCGCAGCATCTCGGCTTCACTTATGTGAATACCGGGAACATGTATCGCGCCATGACTTGGGCCGTGCTCCAGGCGGGCGTCGATCCACAGAATGCGGATGCCGTTCGTGACGCCGCCGCTGCGGTCACTCTCGAATCCCCCATCGTGGAGGGAAAAACGCAGGTTCGCGTGTCAGGCAACACCCTTGGTGATGACGACCTCAACAGCGATCCCGTCAACCGCGCCGTTTCCCTCGTCGCCCGAGTCCCCGAGGTGCGCGAACGCCTTGTCGCCGACCAGCGTGCTCTCACTGTGCTTGGTCCTCTCGTCATGGAGGGACGCGACATCGGCTCCGTCGTCTTTCCCAACAGTCCGCACAAAATCTTCATCGACGCCAGCGAGGAGGTGCGCGCCAGCCGCCGCAGCGCCCAGGGCCACGCCGATCAGGTCGCCGAGCGCGACCGCATCGACAAGCAGCGCAAGACCAGCCCGCTCGTCATTCCCGAGGGAGCCATTGTCATCGACAACTCCCACATCACCCTCGATCAAGCTGTCGAACAGGTGCTGGCCGCCCTCAATCTGGCCTGAACAACAAGATCCGGAACCGTACCCCCCCTGGCACATGAACACCATCTACAGGATCGGACGCCTCTTTTTTGGCGAGTTGGCCCGCGGGTGGTTCGACTTCCGTGTCGTTGGGGCTGAAAAGATGTGCTTTCCAGGACCTGCTCTCATCGCTTCCAATCACGTCAGCTTTCTCGACCCGCCTTTTATTGGTCAGGCCTTTCCCGAAGCCATTCACTACTTTGCTCGCAAGACCCTTTTTGACCACCCACTGGCCGGGGCCATCCTCCGCAGTTGGCAGAGCATCCCCATCGACCGGGACAAACCCGACGCCGGTTCCCTGAAGACCACCATACGCCTTTTGCGGGCGGGAAAAAAAGTCCTCGTTTTCCCTGAAGGCACCCGCAGTCCGGATGGCCAACTGCAGTCCGCCGAAGCCGGCACCGGCCTCTTTATCGCCAAAGCAGGTGCTCCCGTGCTGCCTGTTCGCATTTTTGGCACCCACGAAGCCTACCCACGTCGCGCCAAGACTCTGCGTCCCGCCCGCGTCACCCTCGTCGTGGGCGACCTTTGGCAGCCCGATCTCACTCTCTATCCCCAGCAGGGTAAGGAACTCTATCAGGCACTCGCTGACGAGGTCATGCACCGCATCGGAGAGCTCACCCTCTGACCGCTCGTGCGTAAGCGTGGCCCTGCCGACGCACCGTCCCGCTGGACGCCGAGCGCGGCGCGTGCGAAGGGACCCGCGTGACTGCTGAAGAACACGCCACCCGCCACACGCTCCGCAACGAGCTGTGGCGCTCGCTGCCCACCGGCGTCATCGACACCCTCACCGCCACCTTTGGCATGCTGATTGCCGTGCGCGTTTTTGAGATGGGTTCCGTGGCCAAGTCCGTCTTTCTCAGCGCCACCAGCGGCGGCATGGTTACCAGTCTGTTTGTCGTGCCCCTGCTCATGCGGGCGCGCAGCACCATCGCCCGCACCGCCGCCAAGGTTCAGCTCTTTGGCGGCGCCTGCATGGCTGTCGCCGCGTCTTTTCCAGCCAATCCCCACCTCTACATCGTCGGACTCAGTTTCGGGCTCTTCTGCTTCTCCATGCAGATCCCGCTGATGACGCAGATCTACCGCATCAACTACCCCGCTGTCATTCGTGGGAAGCTGTACGCCATCACCGGCGTCACCCGCGCCGCCGCTGCCATGAGCTTCGGCTTCTTTGGTGGCAAGCTGCTCGGCTGGGACACCGGCAACTACACCTGGCTGCTTTGGGCCTTTGCTGCCAGCGGCGTCATTTCCGGTCTTTGGACCTACCGCCTGCCCGCCACTGCGTGGGAGACCTCCGCCGAGTCCAGTTCCCGGTTGTGGAGCGCCCTGCGCTGGATCCGCGAGGACCGTGACTTCCGCACCCTGCTCGTCTCGTGGATGATCATGGGCATCGGCAACCTAGCCGCCGCCTGCCTCTTCGTCGAATACCTCGCCAATCCCACCCATGGCATCAATTTGCCCGAGTTCGAAGTCGCCTGGATCACCGGCGTCGTTCCCGTGTTTGCCCGCATCGTCTTCTCCTACCCCTGGGGGCTCGTGTACGATCGCTTTCATCTTTTCACCGTCCGCGCCGTCCTGAATGTCTTCTTCGCCTCGGGCATTCTCTGCTTCTACCTCGGCCACGGCCTTTTCTGGTGGACGCTCGGCATGGGCCTCTGGGGCATGGCCAACGCCGGCGGCAACGTCACCTGGGCGCTCTGGGTCACCAAGCTCGCCCCCAAGCATGCCGTTGCTGAATACATGAGCGTCCACACCTTCCTCACTGGATTGCGCGGCCTGCTCGCCCCTTCGGTCGCCTTTGCCATGATCAAGATCATCTCCTTTGATCATTTCGCGATTCTCTGCGGCCTCACGATCCTCTCAGCCAGCGGATTCCTCGGCGCCCGCGCCCGCAGCAGCGATCCTGCCACCTCCGATCGGCTCAAACCGGGCGCGAAACCGGAGCGGCTGTAAGGACTTGTTCCGATTCGCTCTGGATGGAGGCCAATTCGTCTGACGTCACTCTGCGGCGAGGGGAAGCGCCAGAGTGAGCTGGGTTTGCTCGTCGGGAAGGATATCGAAATGGAGGCTGCCGGAGTGTGACCTAGCGATGGTTTCGGCAATGCTGAGCCCCAAGCCGCCTCCTTCGACGGCGCCGTTGTGGGACGCGTCGCCACAGAAAAAGCGTTCGAACACGCGGGTGCGCAACGCGGGTGGGAGAGCCGGACCGGTGTTGGTCACCTGCAGGACGGCCCGCCCAGGCAGGCTCTTCAGTTGAACCGTGATGCGGCCGTTCTCGACGTTGTGTTTCACGGCGTTGTCTCCGAGGATGAGGAGCAACTGGCGCAGGCGCATGCGGTCAGCGGTCACGGTGCAGGGCTCGTTTGCAGCGAGGGTGACGGAAATGCCGGCGGCTGAGGAGAGCAGTTGCAAGTCCTCCACGAGGTCACCGACAAGGTCATGCAGGGATACGCGCGAGCGTGCAGTGTCCAACTGGCCAGCATCGGCCTTGGCCAGGAAGGCGAGCTGTCCGACGATATGGGAGAGGCGCTGCACTTCCTCCAGCATGGAGGCGATGCGTTCCCGATGCGGAGCGGGGATCGTATCGTCCCCGATCATTTGCTCGAGTGTGCCATGCATGATGGTCAGCGGCGTTTTGAGCTCGTGGGAGGCGTGCAGGGTGAACTCACGCGATTGAGTGAAGGAGGCGCCAAGGCGCTCCTTCATGCCGTTGAAGACGGCGGCCATGCGGTCCAGTTCGTCGCCATTGCCGCTGCGGGCCACGGGTTCTGCGAGGTTGGATGCGTCGGTGTTTTCGAGCACTTCGGTCAATTCCTCAATGGGGCGCAGCGCGTGGCGCATGAGCAGGCGACCGCCGACGATGCCGATCAGCAGGGCGGGCACACCGCCGATTAAAATGATCTCCATGGCCTCGCGCAGGGGACTTTCCTTCAGCGCAGCCTTCACCCCGTCGTCAACGATCACGCGCTGCTGCTCCTCGAACTCGAACCAGCTCCAGAATCCGATGATGACCAGCGACACACTGAGAGTGAACAGATACAGAGTCAGGATTCGGCGGCGGAGGGTCATGGCTGTGCGCGCAGGGCGTAGCCGAGGCCGCGCACCGTTTGGATGAGAGATGTGCCGTGTCCGCGGTCCAGCTTGTCCCGCAGGCGGCGCACATAGACATCGACCAGATTCGTGCCGGGATCAAAATCATACTCCCACACGGCGCTGAGAATGTCACGGCGGCTGACCACGCGCCCCTCGGCGCGCAGCAGGCATTCCAGCAGCAGGCTTTCGCGGGTGGAAAGCTCCACGCGTTTCCCTGCTCGGCGCACCTCGCGGCTTCCGGTGTCGAAGCTGAGGTCTGCCACGCCGAGAGAGAGAGGCTTGGCGTGAACGCTGCGTCGCACGAGGGAACGGAGACGTGCGAACAGCTCGGACATGGCAAACGGTTTCGGCAGGTAGTCGTCGGCGCCGGCGTCCAGACCCTCCACGCGCTGTTCCACTTCGCCTCGGGCGGAGAGCATGATCACGGGTGTCAGGTCCCCTTTTGCTCTCAGGGCCCGGACGAGGCTCAGGCCGTCGAGCTTCGGCAGCATGATGTCTACCAGCAGGGCGTCCCAGCGTCCGTTCAAGGCCTCGGACAAACCGCTTTCTCCGTCGTGAATGCAAAGGGCCTCGAAGCCCTGCCCGACGAGGTTTTCGCGGAGCAGGGCGGCGGTCTTGCGTTCATCTTCGACGATCAGCAGGCGCATGGTGGGATGACGAGGATGGCGTCAACGCGGGCAAATGAAAGAGCTGTCATATCGCGGATCGCGTTCCTGGGAAAATGACGGCCTTTTCATGTTCATGACAGCTCTGTCATTCGGCCTGTAGTCGAAGATGCGCATGATGGCCGGCTTACGTCATCATGACCACTTCTCCACGTTTGTTCCCCCGTTCCGTTATCGCCCGCGGTGCACTGGCCATCGCCGCCATGTTTGTCATCATCGCATTCCTCACTCGTCTGGCACTTTTGATCCAGGGGCGGGGCGACATCGCGTGGGACGCGTCGCTGATCGGTTCGTTCGGGCTGGGCCTGTGGTATGACCTTCTAGCGGCCTGCTACGCGGTGGTGCCGTGGTTTTTGCTGACGCTGCTTCTGCCCTCAGCGCTGTGGCGAGGCAGGGCGGCGCGGTGGGTGGTGTCCTTTCTCCTGCTGCTCTATGCCGTGGTGTTTCTCTTTATCGGCGTTTCGGAGTGGTTCTTCTGGGATGAGTTTCAGGTTCGGTTCAATTTCATCGCCGTGGACTACCTGATCTTTACTCAGGAAGTGATCGACAACATCCGCGAGTCCTATCCGATGCCCCTGATCTATACTGGTCTGGCACTGGCCGGTGCGTGCGTGGTCTGGGCGGCGTGGAGGTTGGGGGCGGTGCGCTGGGTGTGCGCGGGCGACGGTGCGTGGAAGCACCGCGCCGTGCCGGTGGTCGTTGCAGCCTGTCTCGTCGTGGGCGTGACAAAACTCTGCTCGCAGTCGCAGCTCCCGCGCTTCGCCAACGAATTCAACCGTGAACTGGCCAAAGACGGTCCCTATGCCTTCTGCGCCGCGTTTTGGGAGAGCGAGATCGATTTCGAGCGCTTCTACATCACGCAGGACACGGACAGGGCGCTCGCCCGCGCGAAGGAGCTCCTCACTCTCTCCGACACTCCGCCCGTCAGCAATGACCCGCACGATCTGCGCCGCATCATTCACCACGAGGGCGCGGAGAAGCGTCACAACATCGTCCTAATCTCTGTGGAGAGCCTCAGCGCGGCCTTCATGCGCCATTTTCAGACAAACTCCAATACTCAGCCGTGTCTGACACCGAATCTCGACCGCGTTGCCGACGAGGGCATCCTGTTCACAAACCTCTACGCCACCGGCACCCGCACAGTGCGGGGGCTGGAGGCATTGACGCTCAGCGTGCCACCCACACCGGGGCAGTCGATCGTCTGGCGTCCGCACAACGATGATCTCTTCACGCCCGGCGCCTTGTGCGGCAGCCGCGGCTACGATGCCAGTTACGTCTATGGCGGTGACGCCATGTTCGACAACATGCGCAACTACTTCTCCGCCAATCACTACCGGGTAATCGACCGCGGCACGAAGCCCAAAAGCGAGATCACCTTTCAAAACGCCTGGGGCGTGGCCGACGAGGATCTTTTCCGCTGGACGACACAGGAAGCCGATGTCGAGCACAGCGCCGGCAAACCGTTTTTCATGCATGTGATGACCGTTTCAAATCATCGTCCCTTCACCTTTCCTGACGGGCGGATCGACATGCCGCAGGGTTCGCGCGACGCCGCCGTGAAGTACACCGACTGGTGCATCGGCGACTTTCTGGAGAAGGCGAAGTCGAAGCCGTGGTTTGCCAACACGATCTTTGTCATCGTGGCGGACCACTGCCACGGCAGCGCCGGTAAAATGGAGTTGGATGTGACCAAGTACCACATCCCCGCCATCATCTGGAATCCGCAGCTTGTTCAGCCGCGTGTTTATGACCACCTGTGCAGCCAGATCGACCTCGTGCCGACGCTGTTTGGCATGATGAACTGGAGCTACACCACACGAAACTTTGGCCAGGATGTGTTTTCGCCCGGCTACACTCCGGACCGTGAGCGCATCTATATCTCCAACTACCAAAAGATCGCCTACATCACGCACGAGACGCTGGGCATGCTGAAACCGAAGAGGGAGTACACGATGGGGAAAGTGGACCTCACGCAGGGCACGCTGGTCAACGGTGCCGCATCGTCCGTGAAGGCGGTGCTGGATGATACGGTGTCGCTTTATCAGTCCGCTTCCTGGCTGTTCCGCCACGGACACCTGGGAGCACAAACGCAAATGCCGTGAAGCATTCCGGATGTGGGGGAGCCCCTGCCTGACAGATGCCGCCACCATCGGCGTTGAGTTGGGTGCCATGAATCGCCGCCGTTTTTTCCAGCAGTCCCTTGCCGCCTCCGCCAGTGTTTGTGCGCCCGCCATTCTCAGCGCGAGGTCGCCAAACTCGATGTTTCAGGTCGCCTCGATCGGAGTCGGCGGCATGGGTGGAAACACGATGATGAGCGTGCTGCAGCACCCGAAGGTGCGTATCGTGGGCATGTGTGATGTGGACGCCAAAACCCTGGCGCTGGCGCAGCGCGGAGAGAGTTCGCGGCGGAAGGAATTGCAGGATCCGGAGGCTAAAGAGCGACTGGATGAGGCGGCCGTGTTTCGCGATTACCGCGAGATGATCGCGAAATTGGGCGACAGTGTGGATGCGGTGACGATCGGCACGCCGGATCACATGCACGCGGCGATGGCGGTGACCGCATTGAGGGCAAAGAAGCACGTCTATCTGCAAAAGCCGCTGACGCACCACATCCACGAGGCGCGGGTGCTGGGGGCGGAAGCCGCCAAAGCCGGCGTAACGACGCAAATGGGCACTCAGGGCCACTCCAACATCGAGACCGGGCTCGCAGTGGACCTCATCAAGAGCGGTGCGATTGGCAAGGTGAGGGAAGTCATCTGCTGGGAGAACAAAAAAACCAACTGGTGGCCCAAAGTCACGGAGCGCAAGGCGGAGGCTGATCCTGTGCCGGAAAACATCGACTGGAACCTGTGGCTGGGGGTCGCGGACGAGGTGCCGTTTCTCGAAGGCGCCTATCACCCCTCCATGTGGCGCTCCTGGGTCGATTTCGGTGTCGGCATGATGGGTGACATGGGTTGCCACTACTTTGACGTCGTTTTTGCCTGCCTCGGACTGCAAGCTCCCAAGCGCGTGCGTTGCCTCGACGAGGGCAGCAGTGGAGATCTTTACGCACTGAAGCGTCATCTTGAACTCGAATTCCCCGGCACCCCGCTGACCGCTGGTGACACAATCAAGATGACCTGGACCGACGGCGGCTACCCGTACGATCCGAACGTCGTCATCAAGCCGAGTGTGCTGACGAAGGACACGCCGAGTGGCATCTTCTTCGTTGGGGAAAACGGCGGAATTTTCAAGCCTCACCAGCAGCGCCCGTGGCTCGTGCCGGAGGCGAATTTCACCGGTTACACCTATCCCAAGACACGCATCGCCAATCACTACACCGACTGGGTGGACGCCTGCATGAAGGGCGAGAAAGCCGCCACCGACCTGCCGACCTACGGTTGTCCGGTGACGGAGGCGGTCCTGCTGGGCGTGCTTGCCGAGCGGAATCCGGGCGGCTGGATCGAATGGGACGCCGCAGCGGGGCAGGTGACAAACCAGCCCGGCCTCAACGCCCAACTCACGCGCAAGTACCGTGACGGGTGGGGTATTGAGGGACTGGGCTGAAAGTTCGTTAACCTCCGCTAATCAAGCGCAAAATCAGCGCAAGTTTGGCATCGCCGACGTTGCGCTCCGGAAATGTCGTCGTAGCATCGGGTGTTCATGAGCGCGCACGAGCACACACCAGACTCACGTCTGAAGCAGGCGGAAAAAATCGCCACCCACCCGGAGCAGTACAAGGTCTGCGAAGGTTGTGGTTCCATCGTGGTTGCGCGTGCCGTCACCTGCCCGAGTTGCCACGCCTACATGTTCGATGCCTCACCCGAACGGGTGATCGCCCAGGCGAAGGAACTGGCGCTGCGCGCCGCGAATTCGGTGTTGGCATCGGATTTGTCGTAATGGACGTTCCCGTTGACGGGGGCAAACTCGGGATGTGAAAATGTTTTCATGACTCGACGCTTCTTTGCCGGTTCGCTGGCTGTCTGGCCGTTGGCGGCCGCTACAACCAAGGGGCAGTCGATGGCCGATGACTTTCTGCGCGAGCATGGCGTCGGCGGCATGAGCATCGCGTATGGCCGGAATGGTGTGATCGAGTTCGAACAAGGCTACGGCTTTGCGGATGCGGACAAGAAAGAAGCGGTCACACCGGAGCATCGTTTTCGCATTGCCAGCATCTCCAAGCCGATCACGGCCACCGCGGTGATGATGCAGGTTGAACAAGGTCACTTGAAGCTGAGCGACACAATTTGGGGTCCGAAAGGCCTGCTTGGTGGTGATTACGACGGCGATCTGGCCGCGATCACGATTGATCACCTGCTCACGCACACCAGTGGCGGCTGGGCGAACGACAAGAACGATCCGATGTTCAAGAACGTGGCGATGAAGCACGACGAACTCATCGCGTGGACGCTGGCGAATCAAAAGCTGACGCACAAACCGGGCGAGCTCTTTGCCTATTCGAACTTCGGCTACTGCGTGCTCGGTCGTGTGCTGGAAAAGCTGTCTGGCAAATCGTATGCGGAGCATGTGAGCGAAGCGGTCTTCGCCAAATGCGGGATCACGAGCATGTGCATAGCCGGAAACACGTTCGTGGAGCGTCAGGCCCCGGAAGTGATGTATATCACCGAAAAGCCCGGCGCGGCCTACCACATGAACGTGGCCCGCATGGACTCGCACGGCGGCTGGATCGCCACTGCAGGCGATCTCGTGCGATTTGCCTCACAACTGCCGAAGCTGCTCAACGACGAGTCAATCCGCACGATGACCACCCACGGTGTCAGCGAAGGCTACGCCCGCGGCTGGAACGTGAACAAAGTGCCGAACTGGTGGCACACCGGTTCATTGCCCGGCACCAGCACGATCATGGTGCACAACGCGAAGGGCTACTGCTGGGCAGGATTGCTCAACGACCGCAAAGAAGGCCTTGGCCTCGCGTTGGACAAACTGATGTGGCAGATGGGGCGCGAGTTGAAGCCATCGGGGATTTGATTGCGTTGGAATGCCAGTTTTCGTTTTCCAAATCGTATTCTGCGTTCACTTCTCACTCCAAACCATGACTCCTCAGCAAAAAGCAGAATCCCTCGGCATCACCTTCGCGAAGCAAACCCCCGGCTATCTGAACCTCTGCATCCGCAGCGGCAGCCAGCTTCTCACCTCAGGTCACGTTAGCGACATGAAGGGCAAGCTGGGCGCGGGAGTTTCCACCGAAGACGGCTACAAGGCGGCGAAGAACTGCGCCGAGAAGATTCTGAACTCGGTTTGGAACGTGCACGGCACCCTCGACGGCCTGAAGGTCATCAAGGTGCTCGGCTGCGTGAACTCGACGCTCGAATACAGCGACCAGCATCTCGTGATCAACGGCTGCTCCGACCTGCTGCACGAGATCTTTGGCAAGGAAGGCGACGGCTACCACGCCCGCAGCGCCCTGGGCTTCGCGCAGCTTCCCACCGGGGCCGCCGTCGAGGTCGAGGCGATCTTTGAGATCAAGGCGTAGGTGGTTGTCATTTGGGCCGGGGCGCGTATTCTCTCCGCCCCCAATGCCCAAAGTTCACATCAAGACCTATGGCTGCCAGATGAACGAGCGCGACACCGAGCAGGTGTCGCAGATGTTCGTCGAGCGCGGCTATACCATGACTTCCACTGACACGGACGCGGACGTGGTTTTGATCAACACCTGCTCCGTGCGCGACCAGGCGGAGCAGAAAGCGCTCGGCAAGATGGGCATGGTGCGCCGCCGGCGCATCCCGCTCGTCACCGGTTTCATGGGCTGCATGGCGCAGAGCCGCGGCAGCGAACTCGTGGACAAGGCGAAAGTCGATCTTGTCGTTGGCACGCAGAAGTATCACCGCGTCGTCGAGTATGTGGATGAGATCATCCGCGCCAAAGAGGCGAAGCAGATGGACGACGAGCGCTTCTCCATCGTCGATGTCGAGGAGGAGGAGCAATCGCAGAACACCATTCGCGATCACACGCTGAAGGAGAAGCAGGGCAGCGCGTTCGTCAGCATCATGCAGGGCTGCAACATGAAGTGCACCTTCTGTATCGTCCCTTACACGCGTGGCGGGGAACGTGGACGCCCGATTGCGGAGATTGTCGAAGAGGTGAAACGCCTCGCGGATCGCGGTGTGAAGGAAGTGACGCTGCTCGGCCAGATCGTGAATCTCTACGGCAGGCACGAGTTTCCCGCCGTCGATGGCAAAAGCCCCTTCGTGCAGCTTTTGGAAGCCGTGCATGACGTGCCGGGCATCCAGCGCATCCGTTTCACCAGTCCGCATCCGATTGGCTACAAGAAGGACCTCATCGAGGCATTCACCTACCTGCCGAAACTCGCTGAGCATGTGCATCTGCCGGTGCAGAGTGGCAGCGACGCCATTTTGAAGCGCATGCATCGCCCTTACTCGACGGCGAAGTTCATCGATCTCGTCGAGCGCATCCGCGCCGCCCGTCCCGGCATCGCCGTGACCACGGATGTCATCGTCGGCTTTCCCAGCGAAACGGAGGAGAACTACCTGGAAACGCGTGCGCTGTTTGAAAAGCTGCGCTTCGACAACGCCTTCATCTTCCGCTACTCCAAACGCCGTGGCACGCCTGCCGCCGAGATGGAAGATGCCATTCAGGTGCCCGAGCGTGTCAAAGAGGAGCGCAATCAAGATTTGCTTGCCCTCGTGAACAGCATTGCCCTGCCGATGTACGACGAACTCGTCGGCAAGGAGGTCGAGATCCTCTGCGAAGGTCCGAGCAAGACCAACGAAGCGCGCCTCACCGGTCGCACCGGCTCCAATCGCATTGTCGTCTTCGACGGCAATCCTGCGCGCCACACCGGCGAGATCTTCAACGTGCGCATCACCGAGGCCGGCCACTTCACGCTGTTTGGGGATCCAGTGCTGCAGGCATGAGCGCGAAACCGCAGATCGAGCTGCGTCCGCTCACACGTGAGCACGCGTCGTCGTTTTTGCGACTCGTCATTGGTCTGGCGGATTTTGAAAAACTGACACCACCCGATGAAGCGGCGCAGGCACGTCTGGTTGAGGACGCGCTCGGAGAAAAGCCTCGCATCGAAGTCTGGCTGGCGTTTGTGAACGACGACGCCGAGCCCTGTGGCTACATGATTCTGGTGGAAACCTACTCGAGCTTTCTCGCGCTGCCGACTTTGTATCTCGAAGATGTGTTCGTGACGCCGGAACGCCGCAATGCGGGAGTTGGAAGCGCTTTGCTGAAGAAGGTTGTGAGCCTCGCGCATGAGCGCGGCTGCGGTCGCGTGGAGTGGACGGCGCTCGACTGGAATGTGAACGCGCAGCGTGTCTATGAACAACGTCTTGGTGCCAAGCGCCTGAGCGAGTGGTTCCTCTACCGCATGACCCGCGACGACATGGCGCGGTATCTTCAGGATTAAGCCGCCGGCACGTCGATCAGCGAGTAGACCTCGACGGGTTCCGGCTGACCTTTCACTGGGTGAATCCCGGCGTTTTGATATATCTGCAGTCCTTCCGGCCACCCGTCCAAGAATGGAGCGCCAGCGAGCACGGGAACTTGAAGCTTGCGCGTCAGGCTCTCGATTCGGAATGTGACGTTGACCGCCTCGC
Organism: Prosthecobacter sp.; assembly: GCA_041395065.1. Lineage (GTDB taxonomy): Bacteria > Verrucomicrobiota > Verrucomicrobiia > Verrucomicrobiales > Verrucomicrobiaceae > Prosthecobacter. The sequence continues at coordinate 140,406 of JAWLBG010000004.1, forward strand.
CCACGGCTGTGGTATTGCCGCGGCCCATGGCACCGAGCGCAACGTCACCGATGTTCAGGCCAATGTGGCAGTAGACCTCAAGATTCATGTTCTCGCGCAGATACTTGCGTTTCGGCGAGTTGCCTGCTTCGGGTCCACTGAGCAGTTTGGCGGCCTCGGTAGCCCTTTCGCGGGTGGACGCGTCGTCTCCCGGCCAGTAGGCAAAGACACCATCGCCGATGAACTTGTCGATGATGCCGTCGCGTGACTTGATCACATCCTCGCACTGAGCGTACCATTCGCGCAGCATTGCGGCGACCTCTTCGGCGGAAAGTTGGGCGGAGATCGAGGTGAAGTTGCGCAGGTCGCCGACGAGAAGCGTGGCCTTCACCGTTTTAACCGGCAATGCGATGGTGTGCAGGGACTGCGTGCTGGCATTGCCGGACTCGCTCGGCGGACGCTCCTCCTCTTCGCTGTCGAAAACAAAAACGCTGGTGCCGAACTGCACTCTGTCCCCGTGACGCAGAGCCCGGGCTGTGGTGACGGCCACGTCGTTCACGAAGCTGCCGTTTGCGCTGCCGAGGTCGGACACCCAGAAGAGCTGGCCGTCCCGGCGGATGGTGGCATGCTGGCGCGAAACTCCGCCGTCCAGCAGGCGGATGGAGGCATCCGGACTGCGTCCGATCAGGTTGAAGTCCTCGAGAGTGATCTCGGTTCCTTTTTCGACAGATTTGAGAGTGGCGCCCATTTGGGGATGTTACAGACGATCTTTTGAAGCAATTTGCGCACCGTTAGTCAAGCGCGGTCACCAACTTGCTACAAGGTTTTTCACAGGTTCTTTCGGTGGGCTGGTCCGGGGGGATTCAGGCTCAAGGCGTTGCGTGTCGATGTTTTGTCATTCTTCATGACGATCAAATTTGCCATCGGCACCCCCCGATTCACTGTGGTGCATGGATTTCGGAATACAGCGTCGCCGGGTGGGGCGGTCCCTCGGACTGCTCCTGCTGGCACTCGCCGGTGTGGCGGAGGCCCATGTCGTGCCCAGCATGACGGTCGAGGCCGGATTCTCCGAGGGGGGGGAGTACTCGCTGAAAATCAATGTGGATCCCCGCACCTTTCTCGCGCCGGATCCCACCACGCTGCCGCCCGTGCCTGCATCCTGGTATCGCGAACAATCTCCAGAGCAGATTGCCGCCACGCACGAACGGGCTCAGGCCTATCTGGCGGAGGCTTTGGGCCTGCTGTTTGACGGTGAAAAAGTTCCGCTGCCGAGGTGCCGGATCGAGGCCATCAACGGCGAGGACAACACCCCGCTGAGTGAGGAGACGCGCGAACTGCATCTGCTGGCCACCGTCACTGGTCCGATACCCGACGCAGCTGCGACCACATTCCAAATCGACTACTCAAAGACGGCGAATACCAGCCTCATTCTCCTGCACTCGAAGGCGGGTAAAACGGATCTCCGCCCTCAGGTGCTTTTTCCGGGGGAAATCAGCCGGGCGTTTCAACTCGAAGTGCATGAAAAAAAGCCGGTCCTTCCGGTTGCTCCCCCAACGCAGGCCGCTTCGCCTGTGAGCAGGCTCTTTCTGGTGCTTTCGATTTCGGTTTCCTGCGTCCTGGTCATTATCGGCTGGCGACTGCTGGGATACTACCGCCATCATCATCGCGCTCATCAAAAGCCGCGTTCAATGTGAACAACTAGGCCTTGTCCCGGGCTTCCAAAAGGGGTTAATCCTGTTCCCCGCCGCATGTCAGATTCCTTCGTCCACCTTCATCTGCACACCGACTACTCGCTCCTCGACGGAGCGGTGCGGATCGGCGCCCTGATGAAGCGAGTGAAGGAACTGAACATGCCCGCCGTTGCGGTCACCGACCACGGCAATCTCTACGGCGCGATCGACTTCTACATGGCCGCGAAGAAGGCCAAAACGAAGGCCATCCTCGGCTGCGAGGCCTACTTGGCACCAGGCTCAATGGCGAACAAAAGTGAAGTCGCGGGGCGCAAGCGTTCATCCCACCTGACGTTGCTCGCCGAGACAAACGAAGGCTTCGAAAACCTCTCCAAGCTCATCACCAAAGGCCATCTCGAAGGACAATGGTACAAGCCCCGTGTGGACAAGGACGCGCTGCGCGAGCACGCCAAGGGCCTCATCTGTCTCAGTGGCTGCATCAACGGCGAGATCAATGAATTACTCCTCTCCGACCGCAAGGACGAGGCGGAAAAGAGCCTCCAGGAGTTCCGCGACATCTTCGGTCCGGAGAATTTCTATCTCGAGATCCAGGATCACAACATGGAGGCGCAGCGCAAAAGTGCGCGTCAGATGATCGAGTGGGGCAAGCAATACGGCCTCAAGACCGTCGCCACCAACGATGTGCATTTTCTCAACCGCAGCGATCACGAGTCCCACGACATCATGATCTGCATCGGCACTGGTGCGAGCATCTACGACCAGAACCGGATGACCTACTCCCCAGAGGTCTATTTCAAGACTGCCGAGGAAATGCGCGCCCTCTTCGCCGAGGTGCCGGAGGCCTGCGACGCCACCCTGGAGATCGCCGAGCGCTGCGATGTCAAAATCCATCTCGATTCCACCTCCATCGATCGCTACCCGCAGTATCCCATGCCGGACGGCGGGGACCGCAACGAGTATCTGCGCAAACTGACCATGGATGGTCTTGAGCACCGCTACGGTCGTGACCGGGCGCTCAATGACGAGAGGCTTCACGCGCGCATGGAAGTCGAACTCGCGCTGCTCAAGGAGAAGAACTTCACCAGCTACTTCCTCATCGTCTGGGATTTCATCAACTGGGCCCGCGAGCACAACATTCCCGTCGGTCCGGGTCGTGGCTCGGCGGCGGGCTCGCTTGTCGCCTTTTGCCTTGGCATCACGGACATCGATCCGCTGCGTTTTGAGCTCGTTTTCGAGCGCTTCCTCAATCCCGAGCGTGTGTCGCCTCCTGATATCGATATCGACTTCTGCCAGACGCGCCGCCCGGAGGTTATCCAATATGTCCGTGAAAAATATGGCGACCTTAGCGTCTGCCACATCATCACCTTCGGCACCATGGGGGCGAAGTCCGTCATCCGCGATGTCGGACGCGTTCTAGGCTGGAGTTACGGTGACAGCGATTCGCTGGCGAAGATGATTCCCAACGAGTTGAACATCGACCTTGAAGAGTCGGTGAAAAAGAATCCTGAACTCGCCGCCAAGCTCGAGGCCGACACCAACGCCCAGGAACTCTGGCGGCACGCCACCTTCCTCGAAGGCCTCACTCGCGGCACGGGTGTCCATGCGGCGGGTGTTGTCATCGGCGACCGTCGACTCGACAACTTCATCGCCCTGACTCGGGACAAGGAAGAAGCCGTCCTTTCCCAGTATGCCATGAAGCCGCTCACCGAGCTTGGCATGCTGAAGATGGACTTCCTCGGGCTGAAGACGCTGACGGTCATTCACGAGGCCGAGTATTGGATCGACAAGCGCATCGCCAATTTCCGCGTGGCCGAGGTGCCGCTCGACGACGTCAAAACATTCGATCTCATCAAGCGCGGTGAAACGGTTGCCGTCTTCCAGATGGAATCCGGCGGCATGGTCAACACCTGCAAGCAGCTCGGTCCGGACACCATCGAGGAAATCATCGCCATCCTGGCCCTGTATCGTCCGGGGCCTATGCAGTTCATTCCCGACTACATCCGGCGCAAAAAGGGCGAGGAGGAGGTCGTGTATCCGCACCCGCTGCTCGAGAAGATCGCCAAGGAGACCTACGGCATTCTAGTTTACCAGGAGCAGGTCATGCAGGCCGCCAACCTGCTCGCCGGTTTCTCCCTCGGTCAGGCGGATTTGCTCCGCCGCGCCATGGGGAAAAAGGACGCCGCTGAAATGGCCCGGCAGCGCCTCATTTTCGTCGAGGGCTGCCTCAAGACGAACGACATCCAGCAGAAGCAGGCGAACGACGTCTTCGACCTTCTGGAAAAATTCGCGCAATACGGTTTCAACAAATCCCACTCCGCCGCCTACGGGATCGTGACGTATCGCACCGCCTACCTGAAGGCGAATTTCCCCGTCGAGTTCATGGCGGCGGTTCTCAGCTACGAAATCAGCAATCCGGACAAGATTGCCAATTTCGTTAGCGAGTGTTTCGAGATGGGCATCAAGGTGCTGCCTCCGGACATCAACAAGTCCTCGCTCAAATTTGCCCCCGAGCGCTTCGAAACCGAGGAGAGGACTCCGAACGCCATTCGCTATGGCCTCAGCGCCATCAAAAACGTCGGCGAAGGCGCCATGGAAGCCGCCATCGAAGAGCGTGCAAAAAACGGCCCCTTCACCAGCCTTGAAGACTTTGCCTCTCGTCTCGACAACCGTGCCGTGAACAAGAAGCTCATGGAAGCGCTGGTGAAGGCCGGTGCTTTTGATTTCACCGGAGAGTTGCGGGCTGTGATGTTCGCCAAGCTTGAGCAGGTGCTTGCTTCCGCTGCGTCCATGCAGAAGGACCGGAAGGCGGGGCAGGGGGGGCTGTTTGACGACTTCGACCTCGGCCAGCCCAAACCGAAGACCAACGACCCCGTGGAGCCGTCGGTCGTCTGGAGCACGGACGAGGTTCTCGCCTTCGAAAAGGAGCTTCTCGGCTTCTACGTCAGCGGTCATCCGCTCGACAGTTATCGCGGCCACTTCGACTCGGCGAAGCTCACCAAGATCGCGGCCATCGAGGGGATTGATACCAAGGAAAAACCCAGCACCGTCACCATCGCCGGCATCATGAGCCAGCTCGATGTCCGCTATTCCAAGCGCGACAACCGGCCCTTTGCGATCTTCAAGGTGGAGGACTTCACCGGCGTGCAGGAGATGATGTGCTGGAGCGACGAGTATGAGAAGCTTAAGGACGTACTCGCCGACGGCGCCGTCATGGCCTTCCGGGTTCGCGTCAGCAATGATCAAAAGACCGACGGCAACCGTACCACCTGCAACGACGCCAAACCGCTCAAACCCAAGGCAGCCAAACCTCGCCGGGCCGGTGATGTCGATCCCGCCGAATCGTCGGAACCTCCACCTCCCAAACCGCCCGCACCGCCGAAACCCATCGTGCTCCGACTCAACACCCGCCAGCACGACGACACAGACCTCGAACGTATTTACGAGGTGCTCACGCAGCATCCCGGCACGCTGCCCGTTTTCCTGGAGATCAGTCAGAACGGCCACAAGGCGCGGTTGGAGGTCGGTGAGGAACTGCGTGTCACGCCCAGCAGCGAACTTCGCCGCGCTCTGACCATTTGGATGCCCTAGCCGGTCATTCCGCCGGCACCGCCACGGTCTCGCCGAAGAACTTCGGCTGCGTTCCCAGCACGTTCACGTCCAGCATCGCTTTCACATAGTTCGCAAGCCGACTTCGCGAACATTTTGCCAAATGCGGTTCCGCGGCCAAGGTTAGGTTTCATTCATGCGCCCCAGCCGTCACGATCAGCCTGTCGCCCGTCAGAACCGCCACTCCCGCGGCGATGCGTCCATTCACACCTACGACGAGGGTGATCTCGCCACGCTGCTGGAGGGCAAAACGAATCCACTGGTGCTCGTCCTCGACTGCGTGCAGGACCCGCACAATCTCGGGGCTTGCCTTCGCACCGCGGATGCCGCCGGCGTGGCGATGGTGGTGATGCCGAAGGACAAATCCGCGCCGATCAGCGAGACCGTCATCCGTGTGGCCTGCGGGGGCGCTGAGAACGTGCCGCTCGTTCGCGTCACCAATCTCGCCCGTGCGATGGACAAGCTGAAGGAACTCGGGATCTGGCTCGTCGGCACGGCGGATGAAGCCACCCAAAGCCTCTACGATCTCGATCTCAAAGGTGGCATTGGCATTGTCATGGGAGCGGAAGGTCCCGGCATGCGCCGTCTTACTGGCGAGCACTGCGATTTTCTCGCCAAGATTCCCATGGCCGGCAAAGTCGAATGCCTGAATGTCTCCGTGGCCACAGGCGTGTGCCTCTTTGAATGCGTCAGGCAGCGAGCGGCAAAATGACGGTTTTTCGGAGACTGCAACGCTTCGAGCAAATCGTTGGCGCACGTCATCCCACCGCACTGTTGGAATCCATGAGACGTGATTGTGCGTAGCGAATCATCTCTATGAAGGTTGTTGTTTGCACAAATCTCCGCGCCCTTCATAGTCGCCGCCCGCCACCACCCCCGCCATGGCTCAACCATTTCTCACTCAGGATTTTCACATCCGGTGGTCCACGCTGACTCCGGAGCACATCGAGGCCGATATTCGGGCCGCCTTGGACAAGGCTCAGTCAAATCTCGACGCGTTCGCGGATCAGGATCGCGGCAAAATCAGCTTCGACTCGGTTGTGCTTGGACTGGATGAAACCACGCGCGAGTTGAACGAGGCCTGGGGGTTGGTGACGCATCTCGATTCGCTGTGCAATTCACCTTCGCTGCGCGAAGCGCACAACAAGATGCTGGCGGAGGTGAGCGCCTTCTTTGCCAAAATCCCCCTGAACGAGCATCTGTGGGATCTGCTGGAAACCTACAGCAAGACCGAGGAGGCGAAAAAGCTTCCGCCGGTGCGCAGGCGGGCGCTCGACGAGGCGATGGAGGGCTTTATCCAGGCAGGCGCGGATCTTCCAGCCGACAAGAAAAAGCGCGTCGAGGAAATCGAATCCGAGCTGTCCCAACTCACACAGAAATATTCCGAGAACGTTCTCGACTCGACCAACAAGTGGGAGTTGCTCATTGACGATGCGAGCCGTCTCAAGGGGCTGCCGTCTTCCGCCGTCGATGCCGCGCGCGCAGACGCCGCTGCAAAGGGTCTCGGCACGCAGGAGAAGCCCATTTACCGCTTCACCCTGAAGGCTCCGTCGATGATTCCGGTCATGGAGCACCTCGAAGACGGAGACATCCGCCGTCAGGTCTGGGAGGGCGCCTGCTCCATCGGTCGCGGCGGTGAGCACGATAACACGGAGCACATTTTCAAAATTCTGCGCCTGCGTCACGAGAAGGCGTTGATCATGGGCAAGGCGAACTTCGCCGACCACATCCTGGCGCATCGCATGGCCAAATCCGGTCGCAGCGCCCTGCGCTTCATTGAAGATCTCTACGCCCGCGTGAACGAGGCGTTTCAGCGCGAGACCATCGAACTGCAGGAGTATCGCGCCGACACCGCTCACCAGTCGGCGGATTTGTTCCAGCCTTGGGAGGTGGCGTTCTGGAGCGAGAAGCAGCGCAAGTCCAAGTATGACTTCGACTCGGAGGAACTGCGTCCGTATTTCCCGTTGGACCGGGTTCTGGACGGCATGTTCCAGTTGGCTGAAAAAGTCTTCGACCTGCGCATCAAGGCCCGCGAGGTCGTCTATGCGGAACCGGGCACTGAGATCGCCGCGGCTGTGAGCACGGATGCGGGCAAGCCCGGCGCGGTTGAGGTCTGGCACCCCGAGGTGAAGTTTTACGAAGTGCACAACGAAAAAGGCGTCCACATCGGCTCCTTTTACGCCGACTGGCACCCGCGTGACTCGAAACGCGGCGGTGCCTGGATGAACTACCTCAAGATGGGCGTGCCTCCCAGTGGCGATCGAGACCGCCGCCTGCACCTAGGGTTGATCTGTGGAAACATGACGCCTCCGGTCGATGGCAAATCCGCGCTGCTCACGCACGACGAGGTCTGCACTGTGTTTCATGAATTCGGACACCTGCGGCACCAGCTCTGCGGGAATGTGGAAATCCCCTCGCTCAACGGTGTGAGCGTTTACTGGGACTTCGTCGAACTGCCCTCCCAGCTCATGGAGAACTTCTGCTGGGAACGTGAGAGCCTGGATCTTTTCGCCCGTCATCACGAGACCGGTGAGGCGATCCCCGCGCGTCTTTTCAAGAAGCTGCTTGCCGCCAAAAACTACCGCAGTGCCAGCGACATCATGCGCCAGCTCGCTCTCGGCAAACTGGACCTCGAACTCCACATCAACCACGCGACGGACGAAGGTGTGGATTTGGACCGGCTGTCCCGCGAGATTTTGGACGGCTATCTCATGCCCCTGAAGACGGAACCGCCCACCATGGCTCGCCGCTTTGGCCATCTCTTCAGCAGTCCAGTCGGCTACGCCGCGGGGTATTACAGCTACAAGTGGGCTGAGGTGCTCGACGCGGACGCCTTCACGCGTTTCCAGAAGGAGGGCGTGCTCAATCCTGCCGTTGGCCGTGCCTTCCGCGATCTCATCCTCAGCAAGGGCAACTCGGAAGATCCCGCCAAACTTTTTCACGACTTCATGGGCCGTGATCCAGACGCCATGGCGCTGCTTGTCCGTGCCGGACTGGCGTGACGTGTCATTCGCCACTGCGGGGCGATAAGCTCTTGCCATCTCCGGGACAAGGTCTTGAGTCATCTCATCATGCGCCTCCCCCTTGAAGATCTTTTTAATGACGTGATCGCCAAATCCATGCGCGGACTGGGTCTGTCCGACGCGGATCTGGCTGAACAAGCCGGAGTGGCGATCGAGGACATTGCCGCAGCGAAGGCCGGCGAGGTGGACGACCGGGTGCTGCGCAAGATCGCCCCCCACTTGAATCTCGGCGGACTGGCGCTGGTGGCCATGGCGCGGGGTGAATGGATGCCTCTGGTCATTCCGGTTCCCGGACTCGCCCAGTTCACCACGACTTATCACGACATGACGGTAAACGCTTACATCGCGTGGGATGTGGAGACGAAAAATGCCGTCGCTTTCGACACCGGGGCGGATGTCTCGCCGATGATCGAGTTCATCCGTGAAAAAGGGCTGAACCTGAGCCTCATCTTCCTCACTCACACGCATCCCGATCACATCCTCGATCTCGCCAAGCTTTCCTCCGACGGTGCCGTGACCACCTTTGTGAACGAAAAAGAGTCCTGTGAAGGAGCCCGCACCTTCCGCATCGGCGAGACGGAATGCTGGGAAAGCGGCGGCCTGAAGATAGAGCCCCGCAGCACCTGGGGGCACTCGAAAGGCGGCACGACCTATGTGATCAGCGGTTTGAAGCGCCCCGTGGCGATTGTTGGCGACGCGCTGTTTGCCTCCAGCATGGGTGGCGGCATGGTTTCATTCGCCGACGCGCTGGCCACGAACCGGAAGGAAATCTTCAGCCTGCCGAACAACACCGTCCTCTGCCCCGGCCATGGCCCCATGACCACCGTGGGAGAGGAGAAGGAGCACAATCCGTTCTATCCCGAATTCAAGTAACCCCAACCATCCCAACCATGTCCCAGACCGTTGCATTTGTAGGAGTCGGAAAAATGGGGGCCAACATGGCCCGTCGCCTCAAGGATTGCGGCTACAGCGTCACCGCCGTACTCGATGTAAACACGGAGGCCGCCGCAGAACTCGCCGCTGAACTCGGCTGCCAGCCCTGCACGAAGCTGGCCGATGTCACCGCTGCCGCCGATGTGATCTTTACCGTGGTGACCAATGACGCAGCGATGCGCGCCATCTTTTTCGGTGACGGCGACAATCTGCTGACCGGCGCGGCGGGCAAGATCTTCATCAACTGCGCCACGCTCTCGCCCGCGATCCACCGCGAGGTTTACGCCGCTGCCGAAAAGGCCGGTGCGCACAGCCTGGAGGCCTGCATGGCGTCCAGCATCAGCCACGCTCGGGAAGGCAAGCTCTACCTCATGCTCGCTGGTGATGAGGCCGTCTACAACCAGGTGCAGCCGATGATCGAGCAGATGAGCGTAAACCGCCGGTTCATTGGTGGGCCGGGTCGTGCCGCAGAGGTGACGGCGCTGGTGAACATGGTCATGAACATCAACACCGCCGGTCTCGCCGAGGGGCTGGGCCTTGCCGCCGCGCTGGGCCACGACCTGGACATGATCCGCGAGGTCTTCAGCCAGACCGGTGCGAATTCCCGGGTGCTCGAGACCGACAGCGCCGACATGGTCGCGCGCGAGCACGACTGCTGGTTCTCTGCCGAACATGCGGCGAAGGACAGCGGCATCGCCGCCGACGTGGCAAAGAGCGTGGGCCTGAACCTGCCCCTGAACGACGCCACGAAGGCCCAATACGACAAGATGGTGAGCCTGGGCCTCGGCGATCTCGACAAGAGCGGCGTCGCTGAACTGACCTTCAAGGGCCGGCACGCCTGACCCCGTCTTCCGGGCAAAAGTTCCCTTTGCCATCGGCGGGGACAGCGGCTAAGCCTTCCGCCGTTCATGGGAATCACAGCCAACAGCTTCCAGATCATCCGAATTATCGTCGGACTCCTCAGCGCGTGACGCGGCCGGGGCAGTCCGTTTATTTTGATCTGGCAAGCGTGCCTCTGGACAACCGGCACGCCCCACGCGTCCCCCTCACAGTGGCTTGTCCTGCATTCACACGTTTCTTTTTCCATCAATGACTCCTGTAACCATCTATGACACCACCCTGCGTGACGGCACTCAGGGCACCGGCATCTCCTTCAGCACGCTCGACAAGATCCGCGTCGCCGAAAAGCTCGACAGCTTCGGCGTCCATTACATCGAAGGCGGCTGGCCCGGATCGAACCCGAAAGACGCGGCCTTTTTCGAGGAAGCCTCCAAGCGCACCTGGAAAAACGCCAAGATCACCGCCTTCGGCATGACCCGCCGCGGCAAGATGAAAGTCGAGGACGATCCGCAGGTCAAAATGCTGCTCGATGCCAAGACGCCCGTCGTCACCGTGGTCGGCAAGACCTGGGCGCTGCACGTCACCGAGGTCTTCCAGGTCACGCTCGAAGAAAACCTGGCGATGATCTCTGACACGGTCGCCTACTTGAAGCAGCACGGTCGGGAGGTGCTCTACGACGCCGAGCATTTCTTCGACAGCTTCAAGGAAGACCCCGAGTACTCGCTCAAGACCGTCAAAGCCGCCGCCGATGCCGGAGCCGACCTCATCGTGCTCTGTGAAACGAACGGCGGTGCCCTGCCGGAGTTCGTCGAGGAGGTCACCCGCAAGGTCATCGACTATCTCGGCAAACCCGTGGGCATCCACACGCACAATGACGGTGGCGTTGGCGTGGCCAATGCGCTGGCCGCCGTGCGCGCCGGCGCCTGCCAGGTGCAGGGCACGATCAACGGTTACGGCGAACGCGTCGGAAACTGCAATCTCATCACCGTCATGCCCACCCTGCAAATCAAGATGGGCATCGACCTCGGTCTTGATCTCACCCGTCTGCGCGAACTCGCGCACTTCGTGAACGAACTCGCCAACGTGCCGCACGACATCCGTGCGCCCTACGTCGGCCTCGCCGCCTTCACGCACAAGGGGGGGCTGCATGTGCATGCCGTCCAGAAGCTCGCCCGCACCTACGAACACATCGACCCCGCACTCGTCGGCAATCAGCGTGTCATCACCATCTCGGACATGTCCGGCCAGTCGAACGTCCTCGTGAAAGCCGAAGGCATGGGCTTCAAATTCGCCAAGGGCGCGCCCGAAGTGCAGAAGATCCTCGCCGAGGTCAAACGTCTCGAAAGCGAGGGCTACGAGTTCGAGGCCGCCGAGGCGTCCTTCGAAATGCTCATCCGCAAGCAGATCGGCCAGTACGAGCCCTTCTTCACGCTGATCGAATATCACTCCACGCATCGCTACCACGGCGGCGAGCACGGTTTCGAGACCTGCGAGGCCACGGTGAAGATCGAGGTCAAAGGCGAACGTGTTTACACCGTCGCCGAAGGTGACGGCCCGGTGAACGCGCTCGACAACGCGCTGCGCAAGGCGCTGCTGCCGTTTTTCCCCGAGCTCGAACGCATGAGCCTGGCGGACTACAAGGTGCGCATCATCGACGGTGGTTCGGGCACTGCGGCGAAAACCCGCGTGCTCATCACCAGCGCTGCCGGCAACGAAGACTGGAGCACCGTGGGCACGAGCTTCAACATCATCGACGCCAGTTGGCGCGCGCTGGTGGACGGCATCGAGTACTTCCTGCTCAAGCACGCGTGATCCATTCGCGCCCGGTGAATGAACCGCCCGAGGAGGCGACCCTTTCCTGCTTCGTAAAGGTCTGACTGGCCGTCCCGTCGGCACGTCCATCGCATCCAGCACCCGGGTGCTGCAAAGGACGCTCCGCGCCCACGGCGGTGCCGGGGCAAACACCAGCGCTTCTAACAGGTCTTAACTCAGTGCCACTCCACCCTTGCCCCCGTTTTCCCCTTTATTGGTAGATCTCTGGGGTGCAGGAGTGGGACGACCGCGTCTCAGGAGAAGAGCGGTGCTGGCCAGAAGTAGGAAAGAAGTTTTGTGGGGCTCCGGAGCCAGCAGAGACTCGTAACTGTCCCCAATTCGTATTTCATCCACCCTCAACCCCAAGGAAAAGAGTCTTGAAGAACAGAGAAATTTATCGCTAAGGCTGGTATCCTTCGTACATTGATATCGAAGGAATTCGGCTCTGTTGTCGGGAGCGATGTGGGGACTAGGTGATTGTACGGAAACAGAGTGACGCCCAGGAGGTCATCAATTCCGGACGGATTGGCGGTGAATTTTCCAACAAGAATACCTTGTGTCGGCACGTAGCCGCCAAAACCCAGAGTGCCATCCAGTTCAATCACGGTCGTTTCAGAATTGTTTTGGCCGATGATGATCCCCTCACCGCTGCTGTCCAACAGTCTGAAAAATTGGGATGTTTCGCCGAAGGTGTTGTTGGTGACATCACTTTTCAAGTAGCGCAGGCTGAACCAAATGGTGCCGCCACTGTCGGTGTCGATGGCTGACGAGAGATCGCGATCAATGGTCGCCGGGCCTATGCCCGAAGTGATATTGATCACTGCAATACCACCGGTCGGTTCCGCGGCTCCGTTTGAGACGAGAATGGTGCCTCCCGAGGTCGATGCGGTGGCGGACGCATGAAGCGTGGAATTCCACGCACCACTCCATCCTATTCCTCCATTGAGCCCGGCAATCTCAGTGCCGCTGTCGTATGCAAATCCTTCGTACACCGTTACAGCGGCATTGGACCAGCTGGACAACAGGAAAAAAACAGAGACACCTATCAACGAGCAACCAGCCCGGGCGGTTTTGAATGAAAGTTCAAGGCTGTTGGATAACGGAACGCGCAAACTTGAATTCATGACCGGCTACGTCGTGCAAAACTAAAGGTTTGTCAAAGCCCGCCAATCGCGAGCGGTTAATTTTAATTAGTAAAATGACGCAATCCAATGCCTGGCCCCAAGCTTGGCGAAATCGAAGAAGTCGTTTTTGAACCGGGCGGGGAAATAAGGCTTGGTTGCAAAACATGCCAGTTTCGCACCTTAAGTACTTCCTGCTCAAGCACGCCTGACCCGCGCGCAGGCCGGCCGCAGTCCGCGCAGGACTGCGGTGCCGGTCACTCCGCCAGCCACTGGGCGGCGTCGACGATGACGTGGCCCTGGGTGCCGCTGTTGCTGATTTCTAGCCAGCCGGCTTTGCCTTTCTCAAAGCGGAAGGTGCCGAGCGGCAGGAGCACGCCCTTTTCCCCGGCTTTCTTCTTCTGATTCACAGTCACCGTGGCTTCGCCGTCGGCGTGATGGATGATGACGGGGACATTCGCGGCGCGGTTCGCGAGGGCGCCGTAGGTGATGGCGACACGGTAACGGCCTGCAGCGGGCAGGTTGGGCGTGAAACGGGCGCGCTGCTCGCCTTTCGCGGCATCGCCGTCATGCCGGTAGCCTTGACCGACGAAACCCGGCGTGGTGTGGCCGATGGAGTCGAAGCCGGTGAGTTCGGCCTCCATGTCATCGACGACGATGCCGCCGAGCTTCTCCTTGGAGATCGAAACGTGTTCCGGCATCGGCGGCGATTCAAAGTCGAGCACCTGGCCGTCGGCGAGCAGGCGCTCCTTGAGCTTGGCGTAGTCGATCTGCTGGAGGTCGCTTCCGGACTCCATCGCGATGACGGCGGCGGTGGCGGCGCTTTGCCCCATGACCATGAAGACGGGCTCCATGCGGATGCTCCCGTAGGCGATGTGGCTGGCGCTGAGACAGACGGGGACGAGGAGGTTGGTGCACTCATCCGCCTTCGGGGTGATGCTGCGGTAGCTGACGGGGTAGGGACGCGTGCCGATCTGGATGTCGCCCTCGTTGCGCACGAAGCCCTCCTTGGTGATGTAGCGCTGCACGTTGTGGGAATCCATGTTGTAGGCGCCCATGCCGACGCTGTCCTCCACGATTTCGCGGCGTTTGCAGTTCTTTTCGGTCATCACATAGCCGCCGACCATGCGCCGTGCCTCGCGGACGTACATCTGGCGCGGCCAGTTTCCGTTGTCGGTGAATTCATCCTTGGCCAGACCGAGTTTCTGGAAGGCTGCGCGGATCTTCTCCGGCACGCGCGGATGATGCGCATAGGTCCACATCAGGCCCTTCTGCCAGTCCTCGTGCGCCTGCCAGATTTTGGCGCGGGTTTCGTAGTCCGCTTCGGGGTAGTCGTAATTCTGGCCGATGAAGTCGGTGCTGATGGCGAAGTTGTTGTTGGTGTCGGTCTTGCGGTTTGGCATCCATGAGGGTGCCCAGGAAATGCGCTCGTCGCCGGCCTCGACATTGCGCAGGGCCAGCTCGAACCATTTTTCGTCGTAGTTCGCAGGCTTCTCCCACTCGCGGCGATTCTCGGGCACGTCGGTGGTGCACATGCGGAAGTTGTAGGCCTGGAGCTTGCGGTCGCCTGACTCATCCTCGCCGATGTCACCCGGATCGATGCCGGGCAGCACGCCGCTGGCGGGGTCGCCGGGTGTCACGTAGGGGTCGACGTTCTTGACGAACTGATGGTGAATGGTCTTCGCCTTCTGCACGCCGTTGATCGTCTCGCCATACATCGCATTGGCCTCGCGGCCCACCGCGTAGCTGACGCCGGCTTTCGCCATGAGATCGCCCTCGTAGGTGGCGTCGATGAACATTTTGCCTTCAAACTCGCGCCCGCTTTCCATGACGATCCGTGTGATGCGCGTGCCGTCTTTGACCACGCCCTTCTTCAAATCGAGCCGCTCGCCAAACACCACCGTCACGTGGTCCTTCACGACGGCGAGCATCGCGTCGTAGATCTCGGTGGCCGCGTGCGGTTCGAAGGTCCACATGGTTTCTTCTGCCGCAGAGTTGCCGTGAATCTTCTTCGCAAAGTAGTCCTCCCGCGTCTGACGGGTCCACTTGGCGGCAGCGCTGTAGTAGCGGTGCACATTCGCGTAAAACTCCCGCGACAGCCCGCCGATGGCCTTCTTGTTGCCGATGTCCGTCGCGCCGAGGCCTCCCGTGGTCAGGCCGCCGAGGAACTTCGTTGGTTCGATGATCACCGCCGTCCTCCCCATGCGCGCGGTCTGGATGGCCGCAGTGATGCCCGCGGAGCTGCCGCCGTAGATGACGACGTCGGTCGACGCGAAGACGGGCAGTGCGGATGACAGGAGGAGGGCTAGCAGTCTTTTCATGAAGAGGTGTCAGTAGATGGGGCGCGGCGGGAGGACAAAGAGTTACTCGGAAAATGTCGAAGCCGGTATGCCGGCGCCGTTGCGCAGGCAGGCGCTCGGGTTGTCCTTCCAGGCGTAGCGGACGTGCTTGGGTTCCGTGACTTTGGCGCTGCTGACCACGACGGTTTCGCCGTCGATCACCGCCTCTGCGGCCTGCCACTGGCCGTCTGCACCGGCGATCTCGAAATCGGTAAGCGGGCCTTCGCTCTTCAAACCGGCAGCGTGTTTGAAGGAGACGACGATCTTGCCGTCGCGCACGGTTGTTCCACTCAGCAGCGGGCCGCTGGTGGCGGGAACGCTCTCGGCATACACGTCGCCCAGTGCCCAGAGGGCGAGGCGGCGACCGACTTCCTGCTTGTTGGTGGGATGGATGTTCTTCGCGTCGCCGATGTCGAGGGTGATGGCCATGCCGCTTTTCGGCACGTCCTGCAAGGCGCGGCGCATGCCGTCGCGCACCTGCGGCCAGCCGTTTCCGGGGCGAGTGAAGTTCGGAAGCTGCACCCAGGCAAAGGGGAAATCGTCCGCCCAGCGTGCGCGCCAGTCGCGGGCCAGCGCGGCGAGCTGCTCCTGGTAAAACGGCGCTTTCTCGTCCTGGCTGTTCGCCTCGCCCTGATACCAGATGGCGCCGCGGATCGTGTAGGGGACGAGCGGCGAGATCTTGCCGTTGAAGAGGCCGCCAATATCGCCCTTGCGCTTGAAGGTCGCCACCGGGTCGCGGGGCTTGGCGGGAGCGGGTTTTTTGGCGGCGCGTGCGGCCTTGACGTCCTCCGCCCACTTGGCGAGCTGCTTTTCATACTGCGCTGCCACCTTCGCCTCGTTGAAGGATTCGCGGACCTTCTTCATCATGGCGAGGAAGGGCGCGAGCTTCGGATCGGCCTTCTGCACCTCGGGGCTGATCCACGCCTCGATCGGCGTGCCGCCCACGGCGGAAACAATGAGTCCCACGGGCGTCTTCAGCTCGGCGTGCAGGCTGCGGCCAAAGAAAAACGCCGTGGCGGAGAATCGCTCCACCGTTTCGGGACTGCACGCCACCCACGCGCCTTTGCCGCCGGTTTGCGCCGTCGCAGCACTGCCGCTGCCTTCGGTGAAAACACGAATGCTTGGAAGCGCGGCCTGCGCTTTGGTTCCTTCGAGGTCGTTCGCGCCCTTGACCGACATGGCCATGTTTGACTGACCGGAGCCAAGCCACACCTCGCCCACGAGCACGTCCTGAATCGTCTGGCCGCCGATCACCAGCGTCTGCGCTTGTGAAGAAGCAGGCAGGGGATCGAGCTTGACGCTCCAGGCGCCTTTCGCGTCCGCCGTCGCGGTTTTGGTTTGTCCGGCGATGCTCACTTGGACCTCTTCACCGGCGTCCGCCCAGCCCCACACCGCCGCCGCCTTGTCCGCCTGCAGCACCATGTGATCTGAAAACAGCGCCGGCAGCTTCACGGCGGCCTGGGACAGGGTGGAAAGAACGAGGAATGAGAGCAGGGCGGGTTGGATTTTCATGCCCTAGTGCAACGCGCCGAATCCGCCCACCTGTCGGCCCTGTGCCACAAAACCGGACGTTCAAAGGCTCGACGCATCGCCATGGATGTGGTTGAATGCGGCATCCTCACCGACTCCGCCATGGAAACTCCGCCGTCGATCCCCGGTTCCGTGATGCCGCCGCCTGCGCCCGCCCCGGCGCCGAAGAGCGGTGGCGGGAAGTGGGTGCTCATTGGCTGCGGCGGCTGCCTCACGCTTTTGGTCCTGTGCGGGCTGTTTGCAGCCGGCATCTTCTGGACGGTATCGGGCGCCATCAAGAGCAGCGACGCCTATCAGGAAGCGCTCAAAAGGGCGCAGTAGTCCCCGGAGGTGCGGCAGGCGCTCGGCACACCCATCACCACCAACTGGATGTTTGACGGCAACATCAGCTATGTGAACGGGGCCGGTACGGCAAAGTTTAAGGCGTCTCTCACCGGCCCGAAGGGTGAGGCATCGCTCGTGGTGGATGCGGACAACAAGCTCGGCGGACCCTGGCACTACTCGGTGCTTGAGGTGCGGGTGCCTGATGGTCCGACCATTGACTTGAAGGAGAGCACGGGACCTCCGTGAAATAGACCTGCTTGGGGAGGCTGTTTGAAGGCAAGCAAAGCGCTCGGACCCCCTCCGTTTGCCGTTGGCGAATCGTCACGTCCAGTGCTATCCTCGATTCATGTCTGCGACTTTTAATGATGTGCGAGAGGCTGTGCTGCACCTGCCGAAAGGGGATCAGGCGAGGCTTCTAGCTGTTGTGGCGATGGAGGTCACGGATGCGCATCCAGGGATCGACTTTCAGGCGAATGTCTGCGGAGGATCGGCCCGCATCATTCGCTCGCGCATCCCAGTCTGGCTGCTGGAGTCGCTGCGCAGGCAGGGAAAGACGGATGCAGAGCTGCTGGCTGCCTATCCCTCACTGAACGCCGAGGATCTGGCAAACGCCTGGCACTATGCGCGTTCTCACCGTCAGGAAATGGACCGTGAAATCGCGGCGAACGGCGACGAGTCATGATCGCCCGTTTGTATTCGAACGAAAACTTCCCTATGCCCGTGGTGGAAGAGCTTCGTCGCCTCGGTCATGACGTGCTGACCACGCATGACACCGGCAAATCGAATGCGGGCATCCCGGACGACGAAGTGCTGCGTTTTGCCACGGAGAATGGCCGCGCTGTCCTCACCCACAACCGACAGGACTTCATCCGCCTGCATCGTCAAGATGCGAACCACGCCGGAATCATCGTCTGCACCGACAATCCCGATTTTTCCGCGCTGGCCACCAAGGTGCATGCGGAACTTCAAAAGGTGGAATCGCTCGCCGGCCAGTTGATGCGTGTGAATCGCGGTCAGTAAGTCTGTCAGTTTTTTGCACCCTGCCGTCCCCCCTGACGTCGTTTCCGTGAGAGAAACACTGACATGTGTGCCAAAGCGGCGCTGAAAAGGCTGATGGGAGCGTGTTTGGGCGGTAAATCATGAAAGGGATGTCGCGAACCTTCAAAGGGATGCCGCGAACCTTGAAAGGGATGCCGCGAACCTTGAAGGGGATGGCGTGAACCTTGAAGGGGATGGCGTGAACCTTGAAGGGGATGGCGCGAACCTTGAAGGGGATGCCACGAACCTTGAAAGGGATGGCGCAAACGGTGGAACGGATCCTCTAAAACGACTCCTTGGATTCGGTCCGGCTCACCGTCGCTTCGTGGTTCCGGCGGCGTCCGCTGATCACAGGACGTTTGATTCTCTCCGCAGCCCATCTTCAGGGTTTCAACCACTCGGCCACGGTTCGCAGCACCTCCTTGCGCTTGCGGAAGAACAGGAAGTGGTCGTCGTCTGGGAACTGGCGGGTGGTCACGTTCAGGCCACCGGCTTTCAGTTTCGCGGCGTAATCGCTCACGTAATTCCACGGCACACGGTCGTCACTGCCGCCGGAAAGGACGAGGACGGTGCGTGGTTTCAGCCGCTCTGCGAGCTGCTCCGGTGTGATGCGGTTGTGAAACACGCCGGAGAGGAAAATGAGCGAGCGGAAGTGCGGCCCTTCCTCGGATTCGGCCAGGCAGACGCCTTTGCCGCCATTGGACAAGCCCATGAGGTGGATCTGATCGGGATCGATCGCCGCGTGCTTGTGTGCATCGGCAATCGCGTTTGTGATCGCGTCATACGCGCCGCGTTTCTCCCAGTTCCCAAGTCCGAACGTAGGCGCGATGACCGTGCAGCCCGTTTCATCGGCCACCTTCGACAGCAGCCACACATACGCTTTGAAGTTCCCGCCGCTGCCATGCAGGAACACCAGCGCGGGCGCGGGTTTGCTGCGGTCGTGCTTGGATGGAATGTAGTGGAAGTAATGTCCGTCACGAAACTCCGTGAACGTCATCTCGTCATAAATCGTCGTCAGCGCCGAACCGCAGGCTTGAAACTCAGCATCCTTTGCCATCTCGGCATGGATCGCGTCCGTCATCGCGGACAGATCGCGTTTCTGCTCTCGATTGAAGAACGGATCGAACGCCAGTGCCGCCGCATAGCCGAGATGAATCTGGTCGATCTCCGGCAGGACGTTGCCGAAAGCGAATCGTTCGTAATGCCACCCACCGTCCGCATAGCGCGAGTGGATGCGCGCATTTTCCAGGGTGTGCCCGTCCGGTGCCCGCCAGACCGTGCTCGTCAGTCCGATCACACCGAGCGCCAGAAACGCCTTTCCAAGTCGAAGCTGAAGGATGGCGCCCCGTTCATCGCCAATCCAAAACAACAACGGCCCCAAACCGAGCAGTCCCAGTGAAACTCCCAAAATTGTGCCCGGCCATGTAACCACACATGCCAATGCAATCAGCGCTATCGGCATGAGGATCAGTGCCAGCAGCAGCGCGAGCGCTTTCAGTAAGGCGAGTGGCGAGGACATGGCGGGATGGGCGGTTCGTTGCTTGTCTTCTTGCAATAGGACTGAGCTTTGCGTCAAATTCAGCCAATGGCTAAGTTTGGGCAATTTCTCTTAATTTTGTTCATTGCCTGCATGTTTCCAGGCAGCGCAGATGGTGCAATTCTCACATGCGGGGAGTTCCAAATCGAAGTGCCAGACACGTGGGAAAAGCTTTCACTTCCTCCACCAATACACAGCGCGTTCGGGGCGACGGATAGCGACGCCTTTCTATGCCTTACCTTTTCTCCCTTTTCGCCGGCTCCAACCCAATTGAGTGACAAGAGGGTGAAGGAGTTCATGCAGGGAATGAAAAAGCGGGCGTCTAAGTTGTTGTTGGAAGCAGAGGCTACGATTGCTGGGAGACCAGCGATTCACCTCGATTTTGAAGCGCTGACACCGAATGGCACAAGCCGCATATTGGTTTGGAACGTCCTCGCCAGAACCGGGATTTATTCTGCAATGCTAGTCAATGTTTCAGAGCCGGCCATGAAGCAGACGATAATTGACTCAGCGAAATTGATTGAGTCAGCAGATCCACCCGAACTGCCTGAGGATGTCAGACTTCGTGAAAAAATATATGACCTTGCGATTTACCTCGTTATCGCGCTGGTGGCGTTCGCATACTTCATGAAGCCACGCACACACAAACCGGCGTGAGGAGCAGTGTTATTGGGCAACAATGCCGAATGGCTAATAAGATCCTCAATAATACTTCGTCAGCCCGTCTTTCCACAGCGGCTTGAGCTGATCGACTTTGGCGTCGATGAGGGTGGTGCCGTTGTGGGAGATGTAGAGGTAGGGGTCGCGGGTGGCTTCGCCGATGATGACGAGGCCGGCCTTCTCGGCGGCGGCGACGTTTTCAGGGGCGATCTCGACGAGGATGCGACCGGGCGTTTCGCCGAAGAGGAGTTCGGCGGTGGTGAGACCGCTGGTGGCGGGCATCTTGTCAGTGGCGATGCGGAGGCCGACCTTGCCGCTGAAGGCCATCTCGGCAAGCGCGACGGCGAGACCGCCTTCACCGATGTCGTGAGCGCTGAGGACGGCGCCCTGTTTGACGAGATCGAAGTAGCGACGGTAGGCGGCCATGCTTTCGGCTTCGTCGAAGGACGGGCCGGCATCCATGCCGGTGCCCTGGGTGTATTTGGCGACGATGCTGCCACGCAGTCCGGTGCTGGCCTTGCCAAGGATGGCGATCTTGCTGCCGACGCGGCGCAGTGAGGCACCGACGACGTGCTTCGCATCTTCCACGATGCCGAAGCCGCTGAGCAGAAGCGTGACGGGGATGGAGACGGGGCCTTCGTCGGTGACGAAGTAGTTGTAGAAGCTGTCCTTGCCGGAGACGAACGGAGCGCCGTAGGCGAGGGCGGCCTTGGCCATGCCCTTGGTGCATTCGACGAGGGCGCCGAGCTCGCGCTCGTTGTCAGGATTGCCCATGCAGAAGTTGTCGAGGATGGCGATGCGGTCGGGATTGGATCCCATGGCGACGAGCTGGCGCACGCATTCATCGACGACGGCGCGGCCCATGAGATGCGGGTCGGTCTTGCCCCATTCCGGGAGCAAGGCGCAGGCGAGGGAGACAAGCTGGTTGCTGTTGTCCACGCGAATGACGCTGCCGTCCTGCGGCGCATCGCCGGCGGCACCGGCGAGCGGCTTGAGGACGGTGTTGCCTTGCACTTCGTGGTCGTATTCGCGGATGATGGGTTCGCGGGAGACGATGGAGAAGTCGGACAGCAGAGTCTTGAGCGTGTCGGTCCAGGATTCGGGGCGGACGGGCACGGCGGGCTTCACATCGGCAGGCGCGCGCCATTTCGCACGCATCTCACGGCGCGGTGCCTCGTGCAGCGCGGCGACGTGCATGTCGCACACGGTGGTGCCGTGGTGCATGACCTTGAGGCGCTGCGAGCCGTCGGCTTTCGCAAGCACGCAGAGTTCGGTCTGATAAATCGCGGCGAGTTCGTGCATCGCCTCGAGGTCTTTTTCCTCGATGGCGATGACCATGCGCTCCTGCGATTCGCTGATGAAGACCTGCCAGCTTTCGAGGTCGGGCGCTTTGAGCGGCGCATTCTCCAGCCAGACCTCGCCGCCGGTCTCGCGCAGCATTTCGCCTGCGGCGGAACTGAAGCCGCCGGCACCGCAGTCGGTGACGAATTGAATCAGACCCTTTTCACGCGCGGCGAGCACGAAGTCGGCGGCCTTCTTTTCCTCAATGGGATTGCCGATCTGAACGGCGGTCTGGTCTTCCTCGTGCGAGTCGGTGGTGAGCTCGGCGGAGGAGAAGGTGGCGCCTTTGAGGCCGTCCTTGCCGGTGCGACCGCCTGCGGCGATGAGCAGATGGCCGGGCTTCACTTCCTTGGCGATGTCCTTGATCGGGATGATGCCGGCAGTGCCGCAGAAGACGAGGGGATTGTAGATGAAGGTGTCGTCGAACTGGATCGCGCCATTCACCGTGGGGATGCCCATGCGGTTACCGTAGTCGCGCACGCCGCGCACGACGCCGCGCATGACGCCGAGCGGGTGGATGACGTCCTTGGCCTTGATGTCCTCCTGCTCGATGTCAGGCGGGCCAAAGCAGAACACGTCGATGGAGGCGACCGGCTTCGCGCCTTTGCCTGCGCCGAGGATGTCGCGGATCACACCGCCGAGGCCGGTGTTCGCACCCGCGTAGGGTTCGATGGCGCTGGGATGGTTGTGCGTCTCGACCTTGAGGCAGACGGCCTTGTCGTCGTCGAGCTTCACGAAGCCTGCGTTGTCCTCGAAGGCGCTGAGCACGAAGTCGGGCTTCGTTTTGCAGATCTCCTCCGTGACGTTGCGGATGTAGGTCTTGAAGAGGCCGTCCACGACCTCCTGCTGGCCGTTGAGCGTGTGGTAAATCTTCGCGCCGAAGATGCGGTGCTTGCAGTGCTCGCTCCAGGTCTGGGCGACGACTTCCATCTCGACGTCCGTGGGATCGCGGCCCTCGTCTTGGAAGATCTTCTGCACGGCGAGCATGTCCGCTTTGGAAAGCGAGAGCTTCATGCGCTTCGAGAGGTCAAGAAGCTGGTCGGCGGTGAGGTCGCGGAGGGGGATGGTGCGGAAGACGGCTTGGGACATGGGGAGCCTCTGCTTATGCCAAGCGGGGGCTCTTGGTCAACGCCGGAGGGGGAGGAAAATGGGGCGGGAATATCTATTGCCGAGGTCTGGCAACACCTTCAGGCCTTGGGCAAAGCCCGTTCTGCAATGGCTATGCGCAGACGGTTGAGGAACGCCTGAAGCTCTGCGGGTTCCAGATGGCGGATCATCCACGCGGGCAGTTCGGTGACACGCAGACCATCCAGCAGCATGGCCACGACTGCAGGCTCCCATCCTCCATCCTTGGCCTGCGCATCCGGCAAAGCAGCGAGCAAGTCGTGTCCCGCTTGTTCCAGAAAGTAAAGATCCACCACATCCTTCAACTCGGTGCGACTGAGCAGGGTGGTGAGTTTGTTGGCGATGATTTCCCGCAGCGTGTCCACGCGGATGCTGTCAAAGTCAGCTTTCTTGACGTCGAGTTGTGGCGTGCGATCCACGACGACATCGACCACTTCGCGTTCATCTTCTCGCACCAGGCGGAATCGGTGAAAATCCGGCGCGGTTCGCAGGGCTTCACAATCCGCGCCAATTTCAGCAGCGACGCGGCGGACGAGATTCTGCACTTCGATTCCTTCAACCTCCTCGCTTGTGAACAAGTCCAGATCGTAAGAGCGGCGGTGGTCGAGATAAAACAACCCGAGAGCGCTGCCTCCGGTGAGGAAAAAGCGCTGTTCCCGGGCAAACCATGCGCGCAAGAAATCGCGCTTCAATGGAGTGCAGGCCTTAGATTCTTCCCAGCTCATGAGCGGCACGTAGAAGATGCTCCCAGACAGCGCGGCGACGTCCCAGCATGGGGCTGAGCTGGGGAAAGTGATCGGCCACCTGCCGGAGAGTGAGAAATTGCCAGACTTGATCCACGCGTGCCTCCCGCATGAGCCAGGCAGCGGTGCGCAACCATTCACTGCCCGAGCTGGTGGCAAGGCGTTCACGCAGACTCCCCTCCGTCTCGGGACGATCCCAAGCGAAGTCGAGGTTGTCTGCGGGCATGGGGGCAGCGGGCGACATGTTTTTAACGTAACGGGCTGCGAATCGACCGTCAAGCCGGGTGGACGACGGATAGCCGCTGGTGCGAAACGGTTGCTGTTCTTCTCGTGCCCGCTTTTATCCTGTCCCATGGCAACCATCGCAGTTCTCGGCACCCTCGACACCAAAGGTCACGAACACGCCTACGTGGCGGAAATCATCCGCGCCCGCGGCCACCAGACACTCCTCATCGACACCGGCAGCGGCGAGGCACCGCAGGTGAAGCCGGATGTGACGCGGGAGGAAGTCGCGGCGGCCGGGGAAGTCGATCTGGCAGGGATCATCGAACGCAAAGACCGCGGCGAGGCCGTGACGGCGATGGCGGGTGCGGCGGCGAAGTATCTCTCGGCCCTCATCGAAAGCGGCAAGGTGCAGGGCGTCATCTCGCTCGGCGGCGGCGGCGGCACGGCGATCGGCACCGCGGCGATGCGTGCGCTGCCAGTCGGATTTCCGAAGGTCATGGTCTCGACGCTGGCCGCAGGCAATGTGGCGCCGTATGTCGGCACGAAGGACATCGTGATGTTCCCGAGCATCGTCGATGTCAGCGGCATCAACCGCATTTCCCGCGTGCTGCTCGCCCGCGCCGCCGGTGCGATCTGCGGCATGGTGGAAACGGCGGTGCCTGCAGGCGATGACAAACCGCTGATCGCCGCCTCGATGTTCGGCAACACGACCGATTGCGTGAACGCGGCGAAGAAGATTCTCGAAGACGCCGGTTACGAAGTGCTCGTCTTTCACGCCACCGGCACCGGCGGCAAGATCATGGAGTCGCTCATCGAAAGCGGCATGTTCGCGGGCGTGCTCGATGTCACGACGACCGAGTGGGCCGATGAACTCGTCGGCGGCATTCTCGGCGCCGGACCGACACGCCTCGATGCTGCGGCGAAGGCGGGCATTCCGGCGATCATCACACCCGGCTGCCTCGACATGGTCAACTTCGGCGAACGTGCGACGGTTCCGGCGAAGTTCGAAGGCCGCACGTTCTACATCCACAATCCACAGGTCACGCTCATGCGCACCAACGCCGAGGAGTGCGCCGAACTCGGTCGCATCCTCGCGGAGAAGGCAAACGCGTATCGCGGACCGGTGACCGTGCTGCTGCCGCGGAAAGCGATCAGCATCATCAGCGCCGAAGGAAAGCCGTTTCACGACGCCGAGGCCGACACCGCGCTCTTTGACGCGATCAAACATCATCTGCGCGTCGACATTCCTCTCATCGTGATGGACTGCGAGATCAATGCGCCCGAGTTTGCGACGGCGTGCGCCAAGGCGCTGCTTGAGAGCTTGCCAGTTCGCTGAGTGCCGCCAAGTTCGCGGTGTCATGAACTACCCGCTCACGTTTCGCTTCAAGCTCATCGCCCTGGCTCCGCAGATCTATGTGACGGACGCGAGCGGCAGAACCATCTGCTATGTGAAGCAGAAGCTGTTTCGCTTCCGTGAAAAGGTCGAGGTGTTCACGGATGACACGCGGCAGCAGCTTCTCGCGACGATCGAGGCCGACCGCATCATCGACTGGTCGGCGAGATACACTTTCAAGTCGGCTTCGGGCGAGGTGATCGGGGCTGTCGGCAGGCGCGGCATGAAATCGCTCTGGCGTGCGCATTACGATGTCTTCACCGGGCACGATCACGCTCCCGTGTTTGCCATTCAGGAGGAGAATCCCTGGGTGAAGATGCTGGATGGTTTGGTGGGCGGCATTCCCATTCTGGGAATGTTCGCCGGATACATGCTGCATCCGCGCTACGCCGCCAGCCGTGTGCAGGGCGGTGAGGTGGTGCAGCGTCTGACCAAGCAGCCCGCCTTTTTCGAGGGCATCTTCAAGCTGGAGCCGACAGGTGAAACCAACGAACTGGAGCAGACGGCCCTGCTGCTGTCCTACCTCATGATGAACCTGCTGGAGCGGGCGAGGGGCTGAGTCCTATTCGGTGACATGAAATCAGCACTTCGACTTATTGTGTTGATTGGAGTGCAGATTCTGCTGGTTCTGCTGCTCGCACGTTTTGTGCGCCATGAGTCGCTTCTTCAGAGCGGTGTAAGCGCTGAGTGGAAGGCTGTGATTGCCTACGGGATCCCCGCGACGTTCGTCTTGGTTGCATGTCCCGTGTTTGTGTGTCTCTCGCTGAAAAGAATTGTCAGGTTTGTGGCGGCTTTGTCAGTGGCTTCTGTAGGGCATTGGGCTAGCCTCGTCGTTCTTCAGCAGACGGATATGTGGTTTACAGCGATGTATATAGATCAGATGCAGGACCGGCTCAATGCTGATCCTCGATTCAAGGGGGTCCGCCTGATTGGTTACAGCGATGATTTCGTCTTGTTTCCATACATTCCGATCGGAGGAAGTGTGGCAAACGAAGATGACCTCAAAGCACTCAATCAACTTCTGAAGGAGTCGCATCCTCCAGCTTTTGCGGGTGCTGGGCCATATTTGGTTCGAAGACCATTGGGCGAGGTCGGAGTGCCACCAGACTAAATGGTCACTTCGGCAGCTTCTCCATCGCCGCAGCGGGAAGTTCTACTGCCTTCTGCCGGCTCGAGGTGCCGCGCAGCAAAGTGATCTGCCCTTTGGCGCAGCCGAGAGCTTTGGCGAGGAAGCTGATCAGTTCGGTGTTGGCTTTTCCATCGACGGGCGGGGCCGCCAGTTTCAGCAGCAGCACGGGACGGCCTTTTTCGTCAGCGGTCCATCCTGTGAATTCTGATTTTCGAGCCCCGGGCGTCACACGGACGGCGAGTTGGGCGCGGTCGGAGGGAGGCGGCATGATGGCGTCGAACTATTCCGCCAGCAGCAATTCCTTGGCAGCCTGCAGGTGCTTTTTCTGCTCGGGGGGGAGCTTGGGGTACTTCAGCTTCATCGTCTGCATTTCCGCCAAAATGGCCGCGCTGACGATGAGCCGCATGTTCTTCTTGTCGTCGGCGGGGACGACGTACCAGGGACACTGCTCGGTGGCGGTGGCGCGGATGGCGTCCTCGTAGGCGTGCATGTAGTCCTTCCAGAAGCCGCGCTCGCGCACGTCGCCTTCTTCAAACTTCCAGTTCTTGCTGGGTGTGTCGATGCGCGTGAGAAAGCGCTTCTTCTGCTCGTCCTTGGAGACGTGAAGAAAGAACTTCACGACGCGAATGCCGTTGCGGTGGCTGTAGGTTTCAAAGTTGCGGATGTCCGTGAGACGGTCGGTGAAGAGTTTGTCGATGTCGCAGGTCGTCGAATCCGGCAGGCGCTGGATCTTGGTGACGATTTCAGGATGCACGCGGCAGACGAGAACCTCCTCGTAGTAGCTGCGGTTGAAGATGCCGAGGCGGCCGCGGGGCGGCATGACGCGGGTGGTGCGCCACAGGAAGTCGTGATCGAGTTCGGCGGAGGTGGGCCGCTTGAAGGCGTGGACTTCCACACCCTGTGTGTTCACGCCGCTCATGACATGCTTGATGGTGCTGTCCTTTCCTGCGGCGTCCATGGCCTGGAAGACGAGCAGCATGCCCTGGCGGTCCTGGGCATACATTTTCTGCTGAAGATCGTCGATCTCGGTGCGGAACTCGGCGATGAGGGATTCGTAGTGCGCGTCGCTGTCGTACAGCTTTGAGACCTTTGTCCTGGCCCTCTTGATGCGGAAGCCTTTGCCGGAGGACACGCGGAAATCGTCGAGGTCGAGTTTGAGTTTCATGAGTATGCACTCGACGGATACCCGTGATCCGTCCGCTTGAACAGGACGAAGTGTCGGTGGGACTGCAAACGTCCGTTACGCCGCCTTGCGCTCGACGCGCTTGCGCATGAGCGGGGAGCGCTCGCCTTTGACGACACCGGCATTGATCGTGACCGTGCGCACGTCCATGCGGCTGGGGACGTCGTACATGACGTCGAGCATGATGCGCTCAAAAATGCTGCGCAGGCCGCGAGCTCCGGTGCCGCGTGTCACAGCCTCGTGCGCCATCGCGAGCATGGCGTCGCGCGTGATGGAGAGATCCACGCCGTCCATGTGCATGAGCTTGGAGTACTGCTTGATGAGGGCGTTTTTCGGCTCGGTGAGCACGCGGACGAGTTCCTGTTCAGTCAGGGCCTGCAGGGAGCAGAGAACGGGAAGCCTCCCGATGAATTCTGGGATGAGGCCGAAGGCAAGGAGGTCCTCTGGTTCGACCTTGAGCGTCTGGTCGGTGGTTTTGGACGGCTTTTCGTTCGAGACGACGGTGAAGCCCATGGTTTTCCGGCCTTGCCTGCGGTCGATGATTTTGTCGAGCCCGACGAAGGCGCCCCCGCAGATGAAGAGGATATTCTCCGTGTTCACCTGGATGTATTCCTGCTGCGGGTGCTTGCGTCCGCCCTGTGGTGGAACGTTGCAGACGGTGCCCTCGATGATTTTCAAGAGCGCCTGCTGCACGCCTTCTCCTGAGACGTCGCGGGTGATACTGACGTTTTCGGTCTTGCGGCCGATCTTGTCGATTTCGTCAATGTAGATGATGCCGATCTCCGCGCGGGCAACGTCGTAGTCGGCGGCCTGAAGGAGGCGCAGGATGATGTTTTCGACGTCTTCGCCGACGTAGCCCGCTTCAGTGAGCGTGGTGGCGTCGGCGATGGTGAAGGGCACGTTCAGGATGCGGGCGAGGGTCTTCGCGAGCAGCGTCTTGCCGCAGCCGGTCGGCCCCATGAGCAGCACGTTGCTCTTTTCGATCTCGACGTCGTTGTGGTCGGGCAGGGTGGCGCTGATCTTTTTCTGGCCGATGCTGCCGCGGGCGGCCCGCTGCTGCGAGTGCAGAATGCGCTTGTAGTGGTTGTGCACGGCCACGCTGAGCACTTTTTTGGCGTGCGGCTGGCCGATGACGTGGAGGTCGAGCAGCGCCGCGATGTCTGCTGGACGCGGCACCAGGAGGGTGGGGGAGCCGCCCTCGGTGTCATTGGCTGCCTCTTTGTCGAGGATGTTTTTGCAGACGTTGATGCAGTTGTCGCAGATGTAAACGCCCGGGCCGGCGATCAGCTTTTTGACCTCGGCATGGCTTTTGCCGCAAAAGGAGCAGAGGGTGACGTTGGAGCTGCGTGCCATGATGAAATGTATTTCTGCCCAAGTTTCGCACGGAGGCGCGTCCCGCGTCAACCTGCCGCTTCAATGGAACGCAAAACGACGCGGCCTTTCTCATCCATTTGGTAGATCGCGTCGAATGTCAGATCGGCTGTCACGATCTCGCTCAGCACGGAATCGCGCTCGTGCAGGCCCTCCTCGCCGGGTGCGGGCCATTCGGCGGTGTTGAGGCCCTGAATGACCGCTCCGGGAGGAATTTCGGCGGGATCATGAATCCAGGCTTTGGAAACGAGGCTCAGCAGGGCAGCATAATGGTCCTGCCGAAGTTCCTGCCGCCAAAAGCTTTTCAGTGCCGGAAGGTGAAGCAGGGCGCGTTCGAGTGCCGATTCCGCCAGCGCGGCGCCATTCTGCAAAAATAGCCGTTCCGAAGACACGCCGAACTGCAGCCGCAGACCTTCGGATTCGGAGGCCGGCGGAACAGCACGACTCCAACGGTTTAAAAATTCGTTCAAGCCACTGCTCAGCCGCTGTTTTCCAACGCGCCGGTCGAGGACGTTTCGGGCGTTGCGCCAGCGAATCGTCCGATAGCCTGCAGACTTCACCGCCGAGAGGTGCGCTGGAGGCAGGAAATCCGGGGAAGGGGAGGTCATCTTCCCCAGTCCTTACGACGGAGGACTGAGGATCAAAACAAGAGTTTGCCCGGAATTCTTAATTATGGTAATTATGCAAGATGTTAGCCAAAAGCCTCCAGCGGCCGCTTCGATTTTGCCGATCAGGTGGGCAGAGGTGTGCCTTTTCGTTGGTGGAATTGCTCATCGTCCTAGCCTTGATCAGTATTCTTGGCGGGGCGGTCTTCGGATGGTACGCGGGCAACCACCGCAAGCTGATTGAGCGGCTCACGAACCAGCGTAATGCGCAGGAGATTGTTTCCATCGGCGTGTGCGCCACAATGGGCGGTGCGGAGTTTGTGGTGCCGGACGACAAGGTGGCCACGGTTCGGGCTCTGGTGGACGGAACGACGGGCCAGACCGGCATCTGGAAAGGGAAGGTCTTTCGCCTCAGCAGCCTCGCTCCCGAGTCGCTTTTGGACGCCCTCGAATTCGTGAAGTTCGACGGTCAGGTGCTCTTGTACGAACCGGCAGGAGATCAACCGTGAATCAAGTCAGTCGGCGCGGACATCGAGTTTGATCGTTGGCGGTTGTTTGAGCGCGTCATCGGCGTTCTTGGCCGCCGCTTCGTCAGGGAAAATCACCACGATCTCGCGGATACCCTCCTGCTCGAGATGCTTCTGTTCCTTCAGCACCCACTGCTGGACGAACTTTGCGACGGACTGCCGCGCGGCTTCGCGAATGTTGCGAATTTTGCTCGGGGCGGCAGCGCGGACCTCAAGCAGTTGGGTGAAGCCCTTTTCGAGTTGGGCCAGGTTTTCCGCCGCGTTGAATCGGAGCCATCCAGCCTCGGACTTTTTTTCCATGGTGTCCGTGCGGATCGCCGGCGGCAGGGAGGGCCGTATGGCGGGGGCGATGACGATGCAGCGGCCGTTTTCGACGCGCAGATTCCAGTCGTCTGAGAGTTTGAGATGGAAGCGGTAGACCACCATCGCGCGGATTTCGGATGCCGTCGTTCCGAGGTACACCAGGTCATTGAAGAGTGTCTTCGTATCAAACTTGGTGACGGTCTCCTCGACCTCCAGGGTTCCAAGTTCGAGCACATCCCCATTGGTCGAGGAGACGCGCTTCACGTTCTCTTGAAATGCCTCCGCCACGGTTCGCTTTTGAAGATTTTCAGCCAGCCATTGAAGGCCGAAACCCGAGTCGAAGACTTTCCAGGCGACGATGCCGCCAACAAGTAGGACCGCGACAAGCAGCAGAGTCAGCATGCCCATGCATCCCATCCTGCGTCGGGGATGAGGGCCTGGGGTGGCGGGTGTTTCAGACATGCGGCGGATTGAACTGTGAAAACATGCGCAGGGTGGAGAGGCTGCCAATGCTCAATTCCGCCCCGGTTCGGCGACGTGGCGCAGCATCCATTCCGCCATCTTTGCGTAAATGGGAAAATCGGTGATCAAAACATCGTCGTGATCCGCATCGGGAATTTCGATCCAGTCAGTGGTGATGCCTGCGGGGAGAGCGTCGCGGAGATTGCGTCCCAGTGCGATGGGAATCACCCTGTCGGACATTCCGTGCGCCATCAGCACCGGACAGCGGATGAGCGGGACCGCGGCCTTGGAATCCGCATTCTCCAACGGAAATCCAGTGGCTTGTCGAAACATCCATCCCGTGATTTTTGCCAGCAGTCCACCCGCCCACTCTCCCACGAGATTCGCTGACTGATGGCGGACAACGTTTGGAAGCGCATCGAAGGTCGAGACGAGCACGACCGCCTTCCATGGGGCGTGCTCCCGTGCACAGGACTGAACGCTCACGGCGCCGCCCATCGACAGCCCCATGATGCCAGACGGCTCCGGATCGAAGCTGAAGCGCTTGGCGGACTCGTGCAGCACCATTTCCGGCAGGCCGCCTTCGCGCACGCCATAGGCGGCGATTTTTGCCGGATGGTCGCCGTGCGCGGGCAGATCCGGTATGACACAACGGAAACCCGCCGCGCAGAAACGCTCCGCGATCGGCAGATAATCCTCTTTTCTCCCACGACGGCCGTGCACCAGGACGAGCGTGCCGACTATTTCACCGTAAGTTTGTAGAGGGACGCCTTTGGCTGCCAACTGCTCGCGAATCAATTTGCCGCGACGACCTGGTGGCGCCTTCGCGTCCGGTTCGCACAGAAGGCATGGCGTGCCGTCGGAGCACGCGAAAGGCCGTAGAATCACGCCGTGCGCTCGGGGATCGGCGATGAATTCGTTATGGAAGTCCTGCAGAGGGCGCCGCGGCGGATGCGCCAGTTGGTCCGCCGCCAGCCAGCCCGCGATCAGCGGGGCAAGCGCCAGGGCGAAGCCAAGAACGAGCATCTTCCTTTTCATGATGTCAATGATGCGCGGCATTGTGCCGAGAGCCAATGACGCTTACTATGCCCCCGACGACGATGAAATCATTTAAACGCATCAACATTATCCTCCTGGCTTCGTCCGCGATGCTCGTCAGTTGCGCGCCTCCCGCCTACACGGAGCGCGGGATGGCCTCGTATGTTGCCGACCACTACGCGGGGCATCCCACGAGTTCGGGCGAGATCTACTATCCTCAAGGCTGGACGGCGGCGCACAATACGCTGCCCTTCGGGACGCAGTTGGAGGTGAAAAACAATTACAACGGACGCAGCGTGAACGTGGTCGTCAACGACCGCTTCCCCCACTATCCGGGTCGTGTGATCAATCTTTCCCGGGCTGCGGCGGAAACGATTCAGATTCCCTACATGCAGATGGCTGACGTGACCGTGACGGCGAGGAACATTCCCGGTCAGCAGGGGCAAAACAGGGGCTCCAGTCAGAATGCGCCGGCTCCTCCTCCGCCGACCGGTTACGGCGCGCCGCCTGCCGGCTACGGGGCGGCACCCGCAGGTTACGGGGCAGCAGCGCCACCTGCAGGTTATGGAGCGCCACCGGCTGGTTACGGGGCACCGCCTGCGGGTGCCGGCACCACCGCCCCTCCGTCTGGGCTGCCACCACCTCCTTCGGGTTATCCGGATTTGAGGTAGCCTGTAACGCCGCAGACACACGCGAGGGTTTGGACATTTCTCGTTGTTGAGTTCCTTGGTTAATCAAGGCTTTGGTTCGTCGCCCGCCTTCGCCCTTCGCTCTATCCAGTCGTACAGCATGGGTAGAAGCAGAAGCGTGAGAAGTGTAGAACTGATGATGCCTCCAATCACGACCGTGGCGAGAGGACGCTGAACTTCGGCACCGGGACCGTGAGCAAGGGCCATGGGCACGAATCCGAGCGCCGCGACAAGCGCGGTCATCATCACGGCACGGAGCCTGGTAGCGACACCGTTGAGCACGGCATCTCGGACGCTCATGCCCTCTTCTCGCAGTTCGTTGAAGTAATTCACAAGTACCAGACCGTTGAGCACCGCCACACCACTGAGGGCGATGAATCCGACTGCGGCGGTGATGCTAAACGGCATGTCACGCAGGTCCAAAGCGATGATGCCTCCGGTCAAGGCGAGCGGTATGCCCGTCGCGACGAGGAAAGTCTGACGCAGACTCCCAAAGGTGAAGAAGATGAGCAGCAGAATGAGCGCCAAAGCCGTCGGTACAACGATAGCTAGACGTGCGCGTGCCTCCTGGAGGTTTTCAAAAGTTCCGCCGAATTCGAAGTCGTAGCCCTCGGGAAATTTCACCTCTCTTTTTATGCGCTCTGCAGCTTCGTTGACGAAGCCTTCCATGTCACGGCCGTCACCCACGCTGACCATGAGTGCGTTCCGGCGCTGGGTGCGGCTATGGCGTATGGGATCGACCGCTTTTTCGGTGCGGATGTCCACCGCTTCACCAAGTGGTATCATGCCGAATTCACCCACACGCAGCGGGATCGACTGGATGATTTCCTCCTTTGATCTTTGGTCTTCGGGCAGTCGCACCACGATGTCACGCTTGCGATTGCCTTCGACGATCTGGCCCGCCACTTCACCGCCGAGACCGGCGGAGACGGCACGGTTTACTTCGGAGAGTGGTACGTTGTATTTGGTGAGCACGTCACGCTTAACCTGGAGCACGAGTGTGCCGGGACGTCCCGCGGTTTCAAACTCGGCGTCTCCACCGGGAGTGTTGTTAATGATTTCGCGAATCTGTTCGGAGAGCTTGTCGAGGGTGTCGAATTCAATGCCATAAATGCGCACGGCCAGCTCGGCTTTGGTGCCTTCCATCATTTCATTGAAACGAGTTTCGATGGGCTGGCCAAACTCCACGGTTTGGTCGGGATGGCGGGTGAGCACCTCTTTTTCAATGGCGGCCATGAGTTCCTGCTTGTTCGTCGGCAAGCCGGGGCCTTTGGGCCATTCTTCGACCGGCGTGTAGAAAATGTAGAAGTCGGTTTCATTCGGTGGCATGGGATCGGTAGCTACTTCGCTGGTGCCGATGCGCGTGAAGATGCGAGTGGTCATGGGAAACTTCTCCCGCACCATTTTGCCGAGTTCGAGATCCTGAAGGAGGGACTCGTGCAGGTTCATTCCGACTTTTCGGTAAACCATGCCGGACATGGAACCTTCATCGAGTTTCGGCACAAACTCGGAGCCCAGTGCCGTGAAACGCTGGCCGCAGAAGGCGAAAAAGCAGACGGCGGCGATCGCAACAAGCCAGCGCAGCCTTAGCGTGAGGCGCAGCAGTGGTTGGACGAGGCGGTTCAGCCAAACGATCATGACATTTTCCTTTTCGGCGATGTTTCCACCGAGAAAATAAGAACATAAAACGGGCATGAGCGTGAGCGCGAGCAGCAGCGCTCCCACAAGCGAGAGAATGACAGTCACCGCCATTGGGCGGAACATTTTCCCTTCAATTCCGGTGAGCGTCATGATGGGCAGATAGACGACGGTAATGATCAATACTCCGAAGAAGGTCGGGCTGGCGATCTGCTTGCTGGCGGCGAGCACTTCCCTGCTGCGTTCTTCGCGTGTCAAAACGCGGCCGAGGTGGTGTTGTTTGATTCCGAGCCTGCGGACGATGTTTTCGACCATGAAGATCGCGCCATCGATGATAAGGCCGAAATCGAGAGCTCCGAGGCTCATGAGATTCGCCGACCAACCTCCCTTTACCATGCCGCATGCGGCGAATAGGAATGAAAGCGGGATTGCTATGGCGACAATCAGCGCGGCTCGGAGGTTTCCCAAGAGAACGAGCAGCACCAGAACGATAAAAATGGCTCCCTCACCGAGGTTTTTCTGTACCGTGCCGACGGTGGCGTTCACCAGATCGCTGCGGTCATAGACGATGGTGATGTCCATTCCGGCGGGCAGTTTTTCCCTGATTTCATCGAGCCTGGGCTTCACTCGCTGACAGATCACGCGGGCGTTTTCCCCCATGAGCATCATCACCGTGCCGAGAACGACCTCCTCGCCGTCCATGGTGGCCGCTCCACCGCGGAATCCGGCTCCCCACTGCACTTTTGCCACGTCCTCGACCTTCAACGGGTGCACCGCCGCTCCGAATTTGATGGGAAGTTTGGCAATCTCTTCCGCCGTGCTCACCCGGCCGACGCTGCGCACGGTGAGCTGTTCTCCATCGCGGCTGATGACTCCGCCGCCGGCGTTTTCGACATTGCCACGAATGATGTCAGCCAACTCACCAACGGTCATGTTTGTGGCCTTCAGTTTGTCGATCATCGGCTCAACTGTGACCTGCCGCTGATGGCCACCGTTGCTGTTGATCTCAGCCACGCCTTGAACCGTGCGCAGCATGGGCTTCACGACATACTCGTGCGTTTCCCATAGGCGCATCAAGCCCTCGCGTTCATCGGTCGGCTTGTCTTTTGCGTCCTTCGTCCAATGAACGGTGTAGTAGAAGATTTCGCCCAAGCCGGTGCTGATTGGTGCGAGGCTGAGCTCACTGCCAGGCGGCAGTTCCTGCATGATGGCGGTGAGCCTTTCGCCAACAAGCTGGCGGGCGCGAAAGATGTCAGTGCCGTCTTCAAATTCGACAGTGACTTGGCTGAGTCCGAATTTTGTGATGGATCGTGAGTCGAGGACGCTCGGCATTCCTGCTAGCGACATTTCGATGGGACGAGTCACCGCGCGTTCGGATTCTTCTGGAGCGAGGGCGGGCACATTGACGTTCACCTGTACTTGCGGGCCGGTGAGATCCGGCACCGCATCAATGGGCAGATGAGTAAGGGCAAGGACTCCCACGGCTATCAGGCCGAAGGTGCCCAGCAGCACGACCGCGCGCTGCCGGATTGAGAATTCGAGAAGCAGATTAAGCATATAGGCAAACAGCAAAGAGGCGGGTGGTCAAAACTATCCTCCCATACCCACTCGATCAGCGGGAGAAGACCGGAGGATGGAGAAGAAAGCGGAGGATTATTGCAGCTTGATTCCCGTGAGCTGCTCAAGCTGAAGACGTGCTTCGATGGCGCCCTGTTGGGACTCGAGTATCGCATGAACGCTGTCGATGTATTGCTGCTGCAACTCGGTGTAGGTCGAAAGTGGCAACGCTCCCAAGCGGTAGTGTTCGTCCGCCTCGGACGCGGCTTTGCGCAGGCTCTCAAGTGTGTCGGCAGGCCATTTGGCAAGCTCTTCGACATGAATGCGATAGTGGCTGCTTTGCGCGGCGACATCACGCTCGAGCTGTCGCATCTGCGCAGTGAGCATGACTTCCGCCTGCACTTCCCTGGCCTTCGCAGCGTCGATCGCACCTTTGTTGCGGTTCCACAGAGGCAGCGGAATGGAAATATTGATGCCTGCCTGCATCTCGCGCGTTTCATTCTGCTGACGCTGGGCAAATGGCGAAACGGTGATTGAGGGCCATCTTTCGTTCTTGGCGAGTTTCACCTCGTACCCCTGCTGCTGCACATCCAGAATGCGGGCGCGAAGGTCGAAGTTTTTTTGGCGTGCCTGAGACAGCAACAACTCGAGCGCTGGTGGCGGATTGAGCGTGATTTGTTCCATCTGAAGCTCCAGAGGGTGTTCGGGCTTTTCACCGAGAAGTTGGTTCAACTCAAAACGGGCTTCTGCGAGCTCGTTTCGGGCTGTGGCTGCCGCAGCACTTAGATTGAGTGCATTCGCCTGAATGATGCGCGCTTCAAGTCGTGGTGCAACTCCGGCCGGATCACGCTGAAGCAGTACTTCGGAAAGGGATTGGTAGCGTTTGGAAACTTCCTCGGCGGCCTTTGTCAGTTCCTGCGCAGCCAGCAGCTTCCAGGAGATGGTTCGGACACGCGCTGCGAGGGCTGCGCGAAATTGTTCGATGCCGAGTTGGGCGAGTTCGATGTCTTTTTGGGCTATGGCCTTCCGCAGCGAGAGGCGTCCGGGCCATTCAAAAGTCTGCGTGAGCTGCACCGCCCATGTCGGGCCATCGGTGACATTGTTGGTGGCAAGGTCTCTAACGCGCCAGTTCCCGACGCCTGTCATGAGTTCGGGATTCTGAATTTCGCCAGCCTTGGTTTTGCCGCCTTCTGCATAGGCGATCTGGGCTTCGTAGTAACGAAGTTCAGGATGGGTGGCGAGGGCTTTTTGAACGAGGGAGCGGACGGTGAAGGGGATTGCCTGAACAGTGACGGGAATTGACAGGAAAACAGAAAGAATGAGAGAAAGATATTTGGGCAGCATGACACGTTGAGTTGCGAAGTTTGGACATCAGAGATGTGTCGTCCGGCGCTGAGCAGCGCCTGGGGACGGGTTGCCCGCATGGGGCGTCAAGGATGGTCCAAACTGCTCAGCAGAGCATGATCGTCTTCCCGGCCTTCAGGACGAGAGCGGGAGACCAGGCTGTCTCCCGCGTTTTACGAATCAAAGTCGACACGTATTTGGCGGTCGCCCAAGGCCCAGTGTGCGATGAGGTGTATTGCTGGGGGGGGATTTCGCTTGTTATGCGAAGAGTCGCGGGCTGCGGGCGAGCGACGCCGTCTACTGACCTAAAGGCCAGGACATGGTCGGAATTTTCAACGGTCAGCGGCTTGGCAAAAACCAGCAGCATCCTGCATAGCAGATCGTGGCTGGCGTTTCGGCTGGCATTGTTTTCGTGGCATAGCACCACGGTCGGTGCCCCATTTGTGGAAGCTCCAACTTTGACACGGTGGCCGCCGTCGTAATTGGCGGCAGCCAGACAAAATGCTGGCGCTACGCCGTTGCTCGACAGCAGCCACCCAAGCAGCAGTAACAAATGAACGAGCCGCTTCAGTGGATGTCGTTCATGAATGTGTCGAGACAGGGGCATGGATGCTGTGAGAGGCAACGATTTTGAAGCACGTTTGCCGGACTTCAAGTGTGTCTTTGGCTGCAGTTAGGGCTTCGAAAGTGATGGTGCCGTGTGTGCGACATGCCGTTTGTAACCGACAGAGTCAGGAGCGCTGCGCCAGTTTGCGCTTCAGCTTGCGCATCAGGTCCGTGTTGTTTTCCAGTTCCTCTGTCAAGAGGGTCAGCACTTCCAGCGTTTGACGGCTGATGTGGTGCTCCATGCCTTCCACGTCCTCATGCACGGTTTTCGGGTCCAGGCCGAACCCGGCCAGCAACCTCGTGAGCACTTCGTGTCTGCGGGCGATTGCCGCGCCCACTTTCCTGCCGTCTTCGGTGAGCACGACGCCGCGGTAGCGCTCGTAGACAACCAGACCCTCGGTGTCCAGTTTTTGGATCATGTTCGTCACGCTGGCCTGCGAAATGCTCAGATTTTGGGCGATGTCCACGACACGGGCGTAACCCTTGGCGTCGATGAGATTATGAATCTGCTCGAGATAGTCCTCAATGGCGGGCGAACCGAGGTGGCTGGTGTGTTCCTGGCGTTTGGGGGGCATGCTGCGCTTAGAAAGTGCCGCGTGCCTGACATTGTTCAATGAAGAAAGCCATCTTCGCTCTTGAAAAGAAAATTAGGTCAGGCTAATTATCGGCTATGAAATGCCGATCAGTTCATCTTTTTCCGCTCCTTGGTCTCTGCCTCGCACTGGCGGCCTGCAAGCCATCCGAAACTCCGCATGCCTTCGGCAGGCCGGTGGTCGTCGCGACGACCACGATGATCGCCGACATGGTGCGGGATGTCGGCGGCGAGGACATCGAGGTGAGCGCCCTGATGGGTCCGGGGGTAGATCCGCATCTTTTCAAAGCCAGCGCAGAGGACGCGCTGAAGCTGCGCCAGGCCGCGGTCATCTTTTACAACGGTTTGATGCTTGAAGGCCGGATGAGCGACATGCTGGAACGCCTGAGCAAGGACGGTCGTGCTGTCTATGCCGTGACGCAGAATCTCTCGCACGACGAACTGCTGCAGACCGAGGATGGATCGAGCCATCCGGACCCCCATGTGTGGGGGGACGCCGCGCTGTGGACGCGCTGTGTCGATGTCGTCATCGAGGGGCTGAGCAAGGCGTTGCCGGAAAAGGCCGCCGTCGTCGCCGAACGAGGCGCAAAGGTGAAGGCCGACTACGCGGCGCTGCATGCGTGGTCGAAAGCCACCACCGCCAAGCTACCGGAGGCGTCACGCATTCTGATTACCAGCCACGATGCCTTCAACTACTTCGGCCGTGCCTACGGCTTCAAGGTCGTCGGCGTCCAGGGCATCTCGACGGTCAGCGAGGCCGGACTCGCCGACGTGGCGAAAACCGTCGATTTCATCCGGAGCAACAAGGTTCGCGCCATCTTTGTCGAGAGCAGCGTCCCACATGCGACCATCGAGCGCATCGCGCAGGATTCCGGCGCCAAGATCGGCGGAGAACTCTTTTCTGACGCACTTGGAACGCCCGGCGACACCTTTGAAATCAATGGCACACAGTATGACCGCGGCACCTACGTCGGCATGCTCAGGAGCAATGTCCACACCATCACCACTGCCCTGAAATGAAGCAGCAACTCAGCACCGCCTTTGCTGCCTGTGTTTGCTGTGTCGGTTTCGCCGTTGATCCGGTCGAGTGCAAAACCAAGTCCGACAAGGTCCGTGATTTAAGCACCGACCGTCCTGATCAGACGGAGAGCGCCTACACCGTGCCAAAGGGATGGTTTCAGGTGGAATCCGGCCTGATTAGCTACTCTCGTCGGCTCGACACCGACGAGCGCAGCGAGACCTTCACCTGGGGCGAGGTGAACTTGAAATACGGTCTCACCGACAACACCGACCTTCAGTTTATCTGGCAGCCCTACATCCAGAACCGAATGCTGGGCGCACCCGGAGCCGGCAGCAGCAATCAGGCGGGTGTCAGCGACCTCGTGCTCCGCTTCAAATGGAACGTCGAGGGTAATGACGGTGGTCCTTTTGCCATGTCGTTGATGCCATTTGTGAAAATACCCACCGCCACTCATCACGTCGGCAACGACATGTGGGAGGGAGGTCTCATGGTCAATACGCAGGTCGAACTGGGCGGAGGCTTTGCTCTAGGCAACACCTTCTTCGGCAGTCTGGGTGTCGATGGCGATGACGAGCATTACTTTCGCCCTGGGGTCACCGCATCGCTTGGTTGCGGCCTCACGGAGAAGCTTGGCGTTTACACCGAGATCTTCAGCGTCTGGCAGTATGACACTGAGCGTTATTGGCAGACTTCATTCGACATGGGTTTCACCTATTTGATGAACCCCGATCTACAGTTCGACATCGGCGTGAACTTGTTTTTTCGGGGCGACGAAGCGATCAATCCTTTCGTTGGTATCAGTTGGCGTTTTTAATTCACCATGGCTCCCGCCCTCGAACTCCACGATCTCACGGTTTCCTACGCGAAGAAACCCGTGCTCTACGGTGTGGACGTGCAGATCCCTCAGGGCGCGCTCGTCGGCATCATTGGGCCGAACGGAGCGGGAAAGAGCACCATGATCCGCGCCATCATGGGCCTGCTGCCGCTGAGCAGCGGCTGGGTGAGGATTTTTGACCAGCCGTTTGAAACATCACGTCATCGTGTCGGCTATGTGCCGCAGCGGGAACAGGTGGACTGGGATTTTCCGGTCAACGTCATGGACGTGGTC
Source organism: Prosthecobacter sp. (assembly GCA_041395065.1). GTDB lineage: Bacteria > Verrucomicrobiota > Verrucomicrobiia > Verrucomicrobiales > Verrucomicrobiaceae > Prosthecobacter. Next base: position 180,839 of record JAWLBG010000004.1, read on the forward strand.
ATGATGGGCCGCTACGGACGCCTCGGCTGGTTGAAGAGACCTTCCAGCGAGGACCGTCGCATCGCCGAGGAGAGTCTCGAAAAGGTCGGCATGCTGCCTTTCCGCAACCGCCAGATCGCCAATCTCAGCGGTGGCCAGCAGCAGCGCGTCTTCCTCGCCCGCGCCCTTGCCCAGCAGAGCGATCTTTACCTCATGGACGAGCCCTTCGCCGGTGTCGATGCGACCACCGAGCATGCGATCATCGCCCTGCTGCGTGAATTGAAACAGCAGGGCAAAACCATTCTCGTCGTCCACCACGACCTGACCACCGCCCGCGAATATTTCGACCACCTTCTGCTGCTCAACATGCGTCTCGTCGCTTTTGGTGAGACCGAGAGCACTTTCACGGTGGACTTGTTGCAGAAAACCTATGGCGGCAGACTGACGATTCTGAGCGATGTCGCGCGGCAGGCGGCAAAAGAGGATAGCTCATAGAAGAAAGAGGATAGACTACGGCCCACAACCCAACTCAACCCATGTCTTCCATTCGTTCATTCCGTGATCTTATTGGTTATCAAAAGGCCAGTGCTGGAGCCAGGCAGGTCTTCCAGTTAAACAAGCGTTTTCCCAAAGATGAACGGTACTCGCTCACGGACCAGATTCGCCGTTCCTCACGCGCAGTTGGAGCCATGATCGCCGAGGCCTGGGTCAGGCGGCGCTACATTGCCGTTTGGGAAAACAAGCTCGATGAAGCGCTGGCCGAAGCCTCGGAAACGCAGGCATGGTTGGATTCGGCGCTCGATTCCGAATACATCACCGTGGCAGAACACCGCCAGTTCGACGACGAATACCAGCAGATCGGTGCTATCCTGCACACTCTGATCGAAAAATCCGACACTTTCTGCTTCCCTCCACGACGCAGATGACACTGTCCCGTCAGGCCCATCGCTTACGCTCAGGAGGAATCTACCTTCTCTCCTCTCTTTTCTATCTTCTCTCTGCTTCCGCCAGTTACGCCGCTCGCATCGGCGACCTTACCGACACCAGTGTCGCCGAGCAGGCCCTGCGTTTCTTCACCTTCGCCGACCCCTCCCTGCGCATGGCGTTGGTCGGTTGCATTCTGCTGGGTTTGAACTGCGGCCTGTTGGGCGGCTTCGTCGTCGTGCGGCGTCTGTCGTTGGTGGGAGACACCCTTTCGCACGCGGTGCTTCCCGGGGTTGCTATGGGATTTCTATGGAACATGACCAAGGATCCTGCGGCGATCCTGATCGGCGCCACGCTCGTCGGCGGGCTTTCCATGCTTACGGTCAACGCGATCACGCGCACTACGCGGTTGCGGGAGGATGCTGCGATGGGACTGGTACTGTCGTCGTTTTACGCCGTCGGGGTGTGTCTCATCGGTATGATTCAAAAACTACCCACCGGCAACAAGAGCGGCATCGACAAATTCCTGTTTGGCCAGGCAGCGGCGCTCGACGGCGGCGACATCGCGCTGCTGGCGGTCACGGCAGCGGTGACAGTGCTCTTTGTCATCGTCGGTTATCGCGGCCTGCTCACACTGAGTTTTCATCGTGCGTTTGGCGAGACGCTGGGCATCCCAGTGGGCCTGCTGCATCACGCCATGATGCTGCTGACCGCGTTTGCCGTCGTCACCGCCATGCAGGCAGTCGGTGTCGTGCTCGTGTCAGCCATGCTCATCATTCCGCCGGCCACCGCCTGCCTGATCACCGACCGCATGCATCGAGTCCTGCTGTGGTCGGCGCTCATCGGCATGGGCACGGCGGCGTTGGGCGCGTTTTTTTCCTTCCTCGGCAACAACCTGCCCACGGGGCCCTTCATGGTGCTCGCGGGCGCCGGAGTCTTCACGGTGGCTTTTCTGTTCAGCCCCAGGCAGGGCTGGCTCACCCGCCTGTGGCGTCAGCGTTCCCAGTCGGATCGCATCGGTCGCGAGAACACCCTCAAGGCCATGTATCACTTGGCGGAGCGCCGGGAATTTCGTGAGGAAGGCATCTCGCTGCTGGAGCTGGCCGAACTGCGCCGCGAGCCGCTGGAAATCGAACGCGGCAATGCCGACAAGCTCGTCCATCATCGTCTTGCCACGCTGAGCGACGACGGCAGCATGCTGCACTTCACGCCGGCTGGCTGGCGGAAGGCCAGTGCCGTCGTGCGCAATCATCGTCTGTGGGAGCTGTATCTCACCAACGTGATGCAGTATGGCCCGGACCATGTGCATGACGACGCGGAAAAGATCGAGCATGTGCTCGGCGAGGACACCGTGCGCCAGCTCGAACGCCGTCTCGACTTCCCGCAAATCGATCCGCATGGCAAGGCCATTCCCGGTGCACGGGAAGTGCACGGCATGGCGGATCGCGCGCCGTCCGGCTCCACAGGCTACAACCGATGATGCATGAACGCCCTGCTGCCATCCTTTGATTTCGATCGCATGATCGCGGCCCCCTGGACCACGGCCATCGACACCTACGGCTGGATGACGCTCATGGCCTTCCTAGTCACGGCCGCGTGCGGTTTGATCGGCAACTATCTCATCCTGCGCCGCATGGCGCTCGTCGGCGACGCCATCAGTCACAGCGTGCTTCCGGGTCTCGTCGCCGCGTATCTGGTGTCCGGCAGCCTCACGCTGCCGGCGATGATCATCGGCGCAGTGGGCGCCGGGTTGCTCACGACCTTCCTCATCGAATTCCTGCACACCCGCAGCCGCATCAAGGCGGACGCCGCCATCGGCATCACCTTCTGCTCCCTGTTCGCGCTCGGCGTTGTGATGATCAATCTATTCGCTTCCAAGGTTCACCTCGACGCCGAATGCGTGCTCTACGGTGAGCTCAGCTATCTGGCGCGCGGCTCGGACGAGTTCATGCCGCGGCAGGTTTTCGTCATGGCTTGCGTCGCCGCGTCAGTCGCCCTGCTGGTTGTTTTCTTTTACAAGGAGCTACTGCTCACCTCCTTCGATGCGCTGCTCGCCGGATCGCAGGGATTCCGACCCGGACTTGTGCAT
>JAWLBG010000005.1:0-154061 GCA_041395065.1 Prosthecobacter sp.
CGAAGCGCCGGTTGGCGCAGTTTCAGGAAGAGGAGGTGACGGTGGATCGCGGGTTGGACTCGTGCGCGGTGTGCAACGCTCGGCGGGACGCGCCGGGAATGGATGATTTTGTCATCACGGGCGTTTGCGAGGGAGTTTCACTGCTGCACAGCGTGATGATCTGCGGCAAGTGCGGTGACACAGTGCAGGGAATGATTTCACAGAAGACGCGAGACACGTGGAGGCGCTTCGTGGATGATAATTTCCCCGGCCCTCCACCGGTGGACTCGCTGCCGGAGCCTGACGAAACGGTCACGCGCTCGCCCATGCCTGCACTGACCAAGATGTGACGTGTTGCAGGCCAACGGTCGGTGCTTGTTCCGTCAATGGCCGCAGTTGGCATCTTCGTCGGGTGGATCGGTGTCCTCGATCTTGGCAGCAGCTTTGAGTTCGGCGAGGAAGGCGTTGAACTTTTTGTCGCGGTGTTCCTCGATGAAGCGCTCTTTGACGCTTTCAACGACTTCGTCGAAGGGTTTTGCCACGGCAGGTCTGCGACCGGTCACTGTGCAAATGTGAAAGCCGAGCTGGGTGGTGAAGACGGGGCTGATTTCGCCTTCACCCATGGAAAAGGCGATGGTTTCGAATTCTTCCATGAATTCGCCGCGCTTGAACCAGCCGAGGTCGATTTGCTGCTGCTGTTCGGCGCGATGTTTCTCCGCCGTTTGGGTGAAGTCGGCACCGGCAAGAAGTTCAGAGCGCAGATCGCGCATCAACTGGTAAACGTCCTGGCGGCTGGTCGCGCCTTCGAGTCCCTTGGTGATGTGTGAGACCCGGATTTCTTCCTCGGTCATGTAGTGTTTGAGGTTGGCTTCGTAGCAGGCCCGCAGCTCGGCGTCAGTAGGGACTGGCTCGGGCGCATAGACCTCCTGCAGGGTCTTGTCGAGCCTGACACCGCCCGCGACGTTTTCACGAACGACGGAGGCATCCTTCACGGGGACACCAATGCTGTGATAGAACTGGTCTTCGCCGCCGGCTTCCTCGATGAGCTTGCTCAGGCGTGCGGTGATGTCGTCCTCGGAGACTTCCGGGAATCGGCGGCGGCTTTCCTGGCCAAGCAGGGCGCGGGAGGTCAGGTTGTCCTTGGCCATGCCGCGAAATTCGGGATCGCGCTCGCAGCAGGAGACCTGGAGGGTGCGCTCGAAGTGTCCTTTGATGTGGCGGAACTCCGCTTCAATGATTTCGTCGTCGATGGTTTCGCCGTTGATGATTAGAGCCATGAACGGATCATGGCGAGGCCGGAGCCAGGGCGCAAGGTTTGACAAGCGAAGGGGAGCGGCCTAGGTGCGGAAGACGCGCCCGGCGATCGGCATGAAAACTGCGGGATGTCGTCACGTTGCCTACCATGATGATGAGACGCATTCATATCTTAGTGCTGGCCACCGCTTGCGGTTGGCTGGCGAGTTGTGAAAACCGGGTGGTTCGGGCTATTCCGGTCAGTCCGAGCGCCACTCAATACATGGCGCAGGGGGATGGAGCGGGCACCAGCCAGCCGGTGATGATGCCATCCCAGCCAATGACCGTGGTGACGACCGGGCCAGCGATTCGCGCCGAATCCTACCTCCTGCTGGATGCCCGCACAGGCCGTCACCTGGCTGGCAAGAATTTCGAAACGCCACGCGCCGTAGCCAGCACTCAGAAACTGGTGACGGCGCTCGTCGTATTGGATGCGGGCAACTTGGACAAGATGGTGCGTGTGCAGGCTTCCGATGTCGCGGTGGAGCCCACGCGGCTTGGATTGAAGCCCGGGGAGGTCTATTCGCGGCGAACGCTCTTGTACGCTTTTTTGGTGAAGAGCTGCAATGACATCGCGAATGTCCTCGCCAGGGACAATGCGGGTAGCATCAGTGCTTTCACCGAGAAGATGAATACGAAGGCGCGTGAGCTCGGCTGCGCGAACTCGTATTTCAGAAACGCCCACGGATTAACCGTGCCGGGCCAGCATTCGACCGCTCGCGACATGGCGCGGGTGGCGATCGCTGCCTACCGCAACGGCACCATTCGTGACGCGGTGAAGCGGAAGTATTACACCTTCCGTCGGAATGACGGCCGAACGGTGACATTGGAGAGCACGAATGATCTTCTGGGAGTCATGCCCGAGTGCAACGGCATGAAAACCGGTTACACGATTGCTAGCGGCCGCTGCCTGATCTCGAGCGCCGCAAGCGGCGGGCGGGAGGTGATTCTCGTGCAGTTGGGGACGAAGACGAAGTACATCTGGGATGATGCACGAATCATGATGACGTGGGGACTGCGTCGCCTGCGTTCCGAGGGAGGCTTCGCTTTCCATTGGTGATTGAAATTTGACGGAAGCACCGTTTGCGGCTGAGCTTTTCCGCCGCACTGTCGCCGCTCCAGCCCCCTCCCAATTCACGACCGAATGCCGGCCACGACCCTAGTTTGCCCCCACTGTGAGAAGACCGTCGAGATTCAAGTCTCTTCAGTCACACGATCACGCACCTGTCCTGAGTGCGGTGAGGTCGTGATGCTGCAAATGGCCGAGAAAAGTACGAGGACAAAGCGTAGGGCACTTTTGGTAGGACAGGGAGCGGCTCCCGCTGAGGAAGAAGGTGCGGATGCACCGAAAACGGCGGCGGTCCGCGGGATGGAACCGTCTCACGAACCGATGCCGATTGCGGGAGATGCGTTTGATCGCATGAAGCATGATCCCGAGGTGCTGGAGGCGCGGCGCACCCTGATGATCGGTCTGGGGGTGGTTTCGGCGATCATTCTCGTGCTTGTCGTCGTTAATTTGTTAAAAGGCCCCAGTACGACAGAGGCGTTTAAAGCTCAATTTGGCGACCTGCCTGATATGGCAAAGACAGAGAGCAAGGGCTCGGACGAGCCGGCGGTTACAAGAGAGGATCTCCAACAGCCTGTGGATCCCAACAGTCTCGTTTTTCGACCTCCCGGAGAGAAACAGCTCAAATCCGGTGCGGCGGCGACGGTTTCCAGCATGAGCGCGGATTTGGCGAAGCTGGCTGCGGGACAGGAAGTGGTGGAGAAGTTTCTGCAAGCAGCGACCTGGCAGGAGCGTCTGGCTTTTGTTCGCAATGGGCAGCGTGTCGAGGGAATGATGCGCAAGTTCTACGAGCAGCATGCGGACGGCCCGACATCTTTTGATTCGCTGGTGGAGGCCACCGAACTGCCGGGTGGTTTTACCGAACACACGGTCGTTCTGGCTGGCGGAGGCAGGAAAGTGGCGACGGTCCAGCACACGTCGCAGGGGGGACTCGTGGATTGGGAAGCGTTTGTCGGTGCTGGGGAGATGGGGTGGTCGGAATTCATCACCAAACGGCAGGTGCAGCCCGCCACGTTCCGGGTTTTTGTGTCGCCTGCAGGACACTACGAAAACAGTTTTGGCTATCCCCAATCTCTGAAGTGCTACAGTTTGCGAAACATCTCCGAGCCGGGAGCCAAGGTAATCTACGGATATCTGGACCGTCACAGTGCGATGGCCCGCGAAATTGACTTCTGGTTGGAAAAAAACAGGGATGAGACCGTCCCGATGATCCTGAGTCTGAAGTTTCCGCTGGAAGCGCCCGTGGACTTTCAGGTGTGGATTCAAGGCTTCGTTCAGGCTGGTTGGGTGATTCGTTAGGCCCAATTGCGCAAGATTTGATAAATTTTTCGCAGGAACTGCAAGAAGCCCAACCTGCCCCCGTAGTTCACGGCGATTTTAGCAATCAACACCCCCAAAACACCCATGAAAATGCACTCCAATTGTCAGGGCAACCACCTGGATCTTCGCAGCGGCGCGAGCCGTCGTGATTTCCTCTATGTCGGCATGCTCGGCGGGATCGGTTTGACGCTCCCGGATCTTCTGCGTCTGCAGGCGGCCCCAGTAATGCCCGAGGTCGAAAGCTTCAAGGCAGTCGCAGATTCCGTCATTCACATCTACCTCCCGGGCGGCATGGCCCAGCATGAATCATGGGATCCGAAGCCTTTCGCGTCGCCTGAGTATCGCGGCCCGTTCGCGCCGATCAAAACCTCCATTCCCGGAGAATACGTTGGCGGTCAGTTCACGAACATCGCCAAGATCATGAACAAGCTCACGGTCATCCGCTCGATGACGCACGGTGAAGCCGCTCATGAGCGTGGCACGCACAACATGTTCACCGGTTACCGTCCGAGCCCGGCGATCAAGTTCCCCAGCTTTGGCTCCATCGTTTCTCATGAAATGGGCAGCCGCAACAACCTGCCGCCCTATGTGGTGGTTCCGAATATGGTCGCTCCCGAGCAGGGCACCGGCTACATGAGCAGCGCCTACGGACCCTTCGCCCTTGGCAGTGATCCAGCGGACAAGGGATTCACCGTGCGTGATCTGCTGACTCCCAAGGATGTGGACGCGAAGCGGTTTGATCGCCGTCGCAACCTTCTGGGCACTGTGGACGAGCACTTCAAGTCCGTGGAGAAATCCGACGCGATCAACGCCATGGACAGCTTTTACCAGTCCGCCTACGGCCTCATCAGCAGCCAGAAAGCTCGCGAAGCTTTCGACCTTACCAAGGAAACCGACAAGCTCCGTGACGAGTATGGTCGCAACCAGGCTGGTCAGCGCTTTCTGCTCGCCCGTCGTCTCGTTGAAGCCGGAGTCCGCATGGTTTCTGTCACTTACGGAAGCTGGGATCATCACTCCAACATCAAGGGATCCTTCGAAAGGCAGGCCCCCAGCTTTGACCAAGCCTTTGCGCGTCTCATCCGTGACCTCGACGAGCGCGGCATGCTCAAGCGCACGCTAGTCATGGTCAGCTCGGAATTCGGTCGCACGCCGAAGATCAACGGCACCAATGGTCGTGACCACTGGCCGCGTGTGTTCTCGGTCGCGATGGCGGGTGGCGGCATGAAGGAAGGCTACGTTCACGGTGCGTCTGACGCTCTCGGTGGCGAGCCTGATCGCGACGCTGTTGGCCCGGAAGACATGGCCAAGACCATGTATCGCCTGCTCGGCATCAATGCGGAGAAGCGCATCGTTGCGGACGGTTCCCGTCCAATCGACATCGTCAATGGCGGACGCATTCTCACGGAAGCGTTGGCCTAATCGGACTGCATCACTCAAGTTTAACACGAAGGCCCGGACAGCAATGTCCGGGCTTTCTCGTTTACAGGCTCAGATGTCCCAGGGCGAGCAGTCCGTAATAGGTGTATTCGCAGTCGAGCGTGTTGTCGGTCCAGTTCCCATGGAAACCGCCAGTGGCATTCCAAAGTGAATCGACGAAATCGAGACAGGGCTCCTTCAGTCTGGAAAAGTCGACCTGCACGGCGTCCAGTGCATGTAATGCAACCGCAGTCGAAAGCAGATCCGGCAAAGGCGCGGCTGGCAGCGCTAAAAACCCGCCCTGCGGCAGGCATTGACGCATGAGCCATTCCACCGCCTTCGCAGGCGGCGTGATTTCCATATGCCGGTGAAGCGCCACCATCGCTGCGGTGGCCGTCGTGGAGCCGACGGGGATGCCGGGTTCGTTCGACCAAGCTCCGTCACGGGTTCTCAGCCCTCCCATGCATTCCACCAGTCGCCAAGGCTCGGGAGGGATGCCTCCCAGATCCTGATAGGCGCCCCATGCCAGAAGACAGCCGTAAGCGCTGCCTTTGGAGCGGTTGGAAGCCTGATGATAACCACCGTCCGGACAGCGGTAGGCTTCGATGCGTGCGGCGAGCGCTTCCTGAGATTGCGGCGGCAGTCCATCGATGCCGGCATCCGCCCAGCAGCGCGCCAAGCAGCAGAGATGGACGAAGTCCAGTCCATCGCCGGAATCAAAAGTGCGAAGCCAAGGTCTTACGTCCGGGCTGTGGGATGCATCGATCGAAAGTGCCTGCAGCCCCTCCAAGCCAAAGACCGTGTAGTATAGGTCGGGCTTCTCGTCGCGGTCCAGAAACCCGCCCGTAGGAGCAATCCGTGAACGGTAAAAGCCCTCTACCAACGCGGTAGATTCTCCGAGCAACTTCGGCGCCAATCGCGCGACCTGCAGCATTTCGAGGCGAAAAGACATGCCGTTCTTGGTGTCACTGCCGGGTTTGGCCCGTGCCATCGATCAGATACTTGTAACTGCACAATTCGGCGAGTCCCATCGGTCCGCGAGCATGGAGCTTGTCGGTGGAGATGCCTATTTCGGCACCAAAACCAAACTCTCCCCCGTCATTGAAGCGGGTGCTCGCATTGTGCAGGACGACGGCGCTGTCCACCTCATGCTGAAAGCGTTCCGCAGTGCCGCGATTCTGTGTGATGATGCTGTCCGTATGGTGCGATCCGTGTTGATTGATGTGCGCTATGGCCTCGTCAAGACTGACCACAGTCTTCACTGAGACGATGAGATCGAGGTACTCGGTCGTCCAGTCTTCCTCGGTGGCCGCCGTCGCGGGAACGCCCAGATGTCTCAAAGCGGTGTCGTCTCCCCGAATCTCGACTTTGGCCTGGGAGAGGCGCTGGCCGAGCAAGGGGTAAAAGGAACTGACGATGTCTTGGTGGACGAGCACCGTTTCCAAGGCGTTGCAGACACCGGGTTTCTGGCACTTGGAATTGACGACAATGTCAGCGGCCATGGTCTGATCGGCATCCGCGTGCACATAAACATGGCACACGCCGTCGTAGTGTTTGATCACTGGCATACGAGCGGTGGCGACCACTTTTTCGATCAAGCCTTTGCCGCCACGGGGGATGATGAGGTCGAGGTATTGATCCATTCGGGCCATGTGCTCGACGCTGGCGCGGTCGGTGAAGGGGATGAGTTGGATGCTGTCCGGCGGAAGCCCCGCACGTTCTCCGCCTGTCTGGAGGGCGGCGGCCAGGGCGCGGTTGCTGTCGATGGCCTCGCTGCCGCCGCGGAGGATGGTTGCGTTGCCGGTTTTGAAGCAAAGGGACGCCGCATCGCTGGTGACGTTCGGGCGTGATTCAAAGATGATTCCAATCACGCCAATGGGAACGCGGACTTTGCGGATGTGAAGCCCGTTGGGCCGCGTCCATTCGGCGAGCTTTTCGCCCACGGGGTCGGGCAGGATTGCGACCTCGCGGACGGCGTCGGCGATGGCCTGCAAACGTTTCGGATCGAGCGTGAGCCGGTCGATCATGGCCTTGGAGAGGCCGTTTTCTTTCGCGCGAGCAAGATCAAGGGCGTTGGCGGTCAGGATGACTTCCTGCCTAGCCGAGATCTCATCAGCCATCGCCCTGAGTATCGTGTTCTTCTGTTCGCTCGTGAGTTTGACGAGGGCACGGGAAGCGGCACGGGCGCGGCGGCCCATGTCGAGGATGGCGGACTGGATTTCAGCGTCTGTCATGGAGATGAGGGTCATAAACCTGAAGGCCGGATAAAACAAGGGGACGGGCAATTTTGGGGGTTGCGTTGCAACCTTGACGCATCGTTAAGCAGAACTTACTATCCAATGATGAAAGTCCCCCCCTCTCTTCGCCTGCCAACCCTTCTGGCAAGTGCTGTTTTGTTCCTTGGCTTGGCGAGTTCCGCCAGCGCCATCTGGCCGTTTTCGGGGAAAAAAGACAGGGAAGTGCCCACGGCAGACGAGCGTAGCGCCCAGGAAGTGGCGGCGGCAGCTCTTCTTGCCGAAGCCCGACTGGCTCACAATGCCGGCAAGGCGGGCAAAGCCCAGGGTCTTTACGAGCAGATCGTGAAGCTTTACCCTTTCACTCCCAGCGCTGCGGAGGCTTCCTTTCAAAAGGCGCTGATCGTTCGCCATACGGGACGCATGGACGATGCCTTTGACGCCTTTCAGCAGTTCATCAAAGAGTACCGGGACAGTCCGCGTTTTGCTGACGCCATCGAAAAGCAGTTTGAGATCGCCGAAGAAGCGAAGGGCGGCAAAAAACAGCGCTCTCTGATATTGATGCCGATGCGCATGAACTCTTCGGATGTGATAGAGTTTTACGAGCAGATCATCAAAAATGCCCCCTACGGCAAATATGCCCCCCTTTCGCAGTTCAGCATCGCTGAAATTCGGCAGGATCTGAATGAGAAGGATCTCGCTATCAAGGCCTATGAAAAAGTGGTGGAGAACTATCCTCGCACATCCCAAGCAGCCGAGGCGCAGTTTCGCATCGGTTCCATTAGCAACATCGCCGCCCAGCGCAGTGAGGACGCCTCGAATCTTCTGACCGCCCGTGACGCACTGCGCTCCTACATCGCCGCAAATCCCGGCGGTGAGCGCAAGCAGGAAACCGAAATGATCCTCTCGCAGGTGAATACTGCCGAAGCCAATCAGTCGCTGTCTGTGGCGAAGTTTTACAAAAGCATTAACAAGACCCGGGCCGCAGCCATCTACCTGAACGAGGCGCTGAAGTATGGCTCGTCAGAAGTCTCCGCGGAAGCGCGCGAACTGCTTGCGGAACTGGCGGCTGAAGATCCTGACGGCGTCGCTGATGCGAAGCGTGCTCCAGGCCAGGATTACACGGTGCTGGCGTCGCAAAACCTCAAATCGCGTGACGACTATGTGGGGCCTTTGGCTCCTGAACTGGCTCGCTTGGGACGGAAACCGCAAATGCGCACTGGGGATCCCGGTTTTGTTCCCATCCCACTTCAAGAGCCCACCCTGCCTATGCGGTCCAGGTGCCGTTGCTCCCGGAGCTGGATCGCTGCTGCCCCCGATTCCCGAGACTGAAAAGCCCGCATTGCTACCGGTGCCGCCTACACCTGGCGGCAAGCCACCCGTGCCTCCGGTTCCCCCGGCTCCTTCCGAAGAGAAGCCAGCATCTTAAGTCTTGCGCCGCGGGTTACACACGCCATTCTGACTTTGCATTGTCCAATCCTCCCGGATGAAATCACTCTTTTTTCTCCTTCTGCTGGCTCTCGTCTGTCCTTTATTCTCTGGCTGTGCTGGCTACTCACTTGGAGCACAGAAGCCGCAACATTTGCGTCAGATTACAAAGCTGGCCGTTCCAACATTCAGAAACGACACTTTAGAGCCCCGGTTGTCTGTGCTGGTAACCAATGCTGTGATTAAGCAACTGCAAAATCACGGCTCCTATCAGATCGTCGCCCGGCGCGACGCGGATGCCGTTCTCGAGGGCGTGATCCATACCATCACCCGCTCACAGTTTCGTTCTGACCGCAATAACATCCTGCGGACTTCGCAGATTCAAGCGGTTGTCACATCCAATTATACCATCGTCGAAGCCGAGTCGGGGAAGACTCTTCACAGCAGTGTTGCCTCCGCCAACTCTTACATGATCCTGGATGCCAACATGCAACTCTCGGAAACGCAGTTGCTGGAAGATGTCGCGCAACGCATCGCCGGAGACATCGCCGATCAAATTTCGGAAGGTTGGTAGGATTCGTATTTCTGAAGCCCATGTCTTCGGATGCCGATCACAACGGAACTCTGGAAGGGGGAGTTATTAATACCGAAGATCGCAGAATGGCGGTCGCACCCACCGATCTTGCGCCCGGTCTTCATCTTGTTGCCACGCCGATCGGGAATCTGCGCGACATCACTCAGCGCGCTCTCGACGTTTTACGCGGCGTGACGGTGGTGGCCTGTGAAGATACGCGTCATTCCGGCATGCTACTGAAGCATCACGATGTCCGCGCTCGCCTTTTGAGTTTAAACGAGCACAACGAGGCGCTGCGCATCCCGCAGCTTTTGGAGATGATGGCGCAGGGTCAGAGTGTGGCCCTTATTTCGGACGCGGGCATGCCCACCGTTTCTGATCCCGGTCAAAGGCTGGTGGCGGCGACCGTTGCGGCGGGCCTTCATGTCGAAACCATTCCCGGCCCCAGTGCCGTCCTGGCGGCGCTGGCTGCATCCGGGTTGCCCACAACCCCGTTTTATTTTGGAGGATTCTTGCCTCACAAAAAGGGCGCCCGGCTCAGGGAACTTACCTCCGCCATGGAGCGCGACTGCACCAGTGTGTATTTCGAAAGTCCCTACCGGTTGGTGGACACCCTCGGCATGCTCGCCTCGGTCGATCCATCCCGCCGGGTCGTTGTGGCCCGTGAATTGACCAAGAAGTTTGAGGAATTCCGACGTGGCCCGGCAAGCATCCTGCTATCTGATTTTAGCGCCAAAGCCCCGAAAGGTGAAATCACCCTCCTCATAGCCCCCTCCGACCCGCCGAAATGGCTGACATGGTGAGCCTTCGTCTCTTCCAATTTCCTTTATGACCGACACCCCCGCTAATCCCTCTGTCCAAGACATGGCTGAGAGCTTCAAGCTCTCCATCACCAATCACCTTCGCGTCACCCTTGGCGCCTACGTCGAAACCGCCAGCGAGAACGACTGGTTTGTCGCCACCTCGCTCGCCGTTCGCGACCGTGTGATGGATCGGGCCACGAAATCGCGAACAAAGCACCGCGAGAAGGGGGTGCGCAGGGTTCACTACCTGTCCCTCGAATACCTGATGGGGCGTCTTCTGGAAAACAATCTGCGCAATTCCGGCAACTATGACGCTGCCAAACTGGCGCTCGCGGAACTGGGCAAGGATCTGGACGTTCTGGTGCAAAAAGAGCCGGACATGGGCCTCGGCAACGGTGGTCTCGGGCGTCTCGCGGCCTGCTTCATGGATTCCCTCAGCACTTTGGACCTCCCCGCCATTGGTTACGGCATCCACTACGAATTCGGACTGTTCCGTCAGGAGTTCGTCAAAGGCAAACAGGTGGAGCACCCTGACGCCTGGATGCGCGATGGCAGCCCTTGGAAGATTGCACGCCCAGGTTACCGCCAGGCCGTGCAACTCTACGGCCACGTCGTGCAAAAATTCGACGAGTTCTGGCCAGCCCCACCACGAATGGATCGACACCAAGTGTCTCCTCGGGTTGCTGGACATTCCTATCGTCGGATACGACAGCAGCAACGTGAACGTATTCGTCTCTGGGAGGCCCAGCTGATGAAGACTTCAAATTTCCAGATCTTTAACGAAGGCAGTTACGTCGATGCCCTTCGCGAAAAGGCACTCGCCGAAACCGTCTCCAAAGTTCTCTACCCCAACGACGCCACCGAGTCCGAAAGGAACTTCGTCTCGTTCAACAGTATTTCCTTCGTCGCCTGTTCTCTGGCTGACATTGTCCGCTGCTCTTTCAAAGGCGGCTACAACCTGCCTCTTTGGAGCGAGTTTCCCTCAAAGGCCGCCATCCAACTCAACGACACTCCATCCTGCCGTCGCCATTCCCTGAACTCATGCGCATTCTGGTGGATGCCGAAGAGCGCATCGAATGGACTCAGGCTTGGGACATCTGCCAGAAGACCTCTCCTACACCAATCACACCGCCGCCGGAGGCGCTCGAAACCTGAGCACAGATCTATTTGACGCGTCCTTCCGCGCCATCTCCAGATCATCTTCGAGATCAACCACCGCTTTCAACGTGGACGTCGAAGCCGCTGGCCCGGCGACGAGAAGAAAGCCGCTCCTCCTCTCCTCATCGAAGAGCGCCAGGCGCAAAAGCAGTCCGCATGGCCCACCTCTCCGTTCTCGGTGGTCAGCGCCACGAACGCGTTGCCGCCGCACACGCGTCTCCTCTGCGAACGACTCTTCCCCGAATTCTTCGAGCTGTATCCGGAGCGCTTCCTCAACTTCACCAATTGGCGTCACCCTTCCGCCGCTGGCTGGACGTTTGTAATCCTGGTTCTCCTCCTCATCTCCGAGTCCATCGGTTCAGGCTGGTTGAAGGATGCGTCCAAGTTGGGGTGCAAACTCGATCGTTTCGCAGATGACGAGTCCTTCCGCCGGGCGCTTTCCATACATCAAACGCGGGCACAAGGTTCGCCCTTTCGCGAAGATCATCGAGAACACCTGCGGTGTCAGCGTCAGCCCTGACGCCCTCTTTGACGTTCAGATCAAGCGGCTTCACGAGTATAAGCGCCAGCGCACCTCAACCTGCTGCACATCGTCCTGCCTCATCAGCAAGATCATTGCCGATCCGAACATCGACATGGCCTCGTGTGTTCATTTTCGGCGCCAAAGCCGCTCCGGGTTACTACCTGGCCAAGAACATCATTCACGCCATCAATGCCCGCCGCCAAGGTCGTGCCCCCGTGACCCACGCGTTGATGGTAAACTCAAGGTGATCTTCCTCTCCGAACTACGGCGTCTCTCTCGCCGAGCGTATCATCATTCCAGCCGCTGATCTTCCGAGCAGATCTCCACGGCAGGCAAGGAAGCCTCCGGCACCGGCAATATGAAACTCCCGCCCTCAACGGCGTCGCCACCATCGGCACCCTTGACGGTGCCAATGTCGAAATCTCGAAGAGGTCGGTGACGAGAACATCTTCATCTTCGGCCTACTGTTGAGGAAGTCACTGCGCTCGCGCCAAAGGCTACAACCCCTGGGACTTCTACTGGGGCAGCGAAGATCTTCGCCTCAGTCTTGACTGGATCGCCTCCGATTATTTCACCGGTAACCAGGACGAATTCAAACCCCTCCGCGACAGTCTGCTCGACAACGGCGACCCCTTCCTTGTCATGGCCGACTACGACAGCTACGCCGCGGCCCAGCTCAAAGTGGATGCCGCCTACAAGGATCAGCCCCGCTGGCAGAAGATGGCCATTCACAACACCGCCCGCGTCGGCAAATTCAGCAGCGACCGCACCATTCTCGAATACGCCGAGAAAGTCTGGAAGCTCCCCCAAGTCACACTCTAGCCTCACGCGAGAGTGTCAGGGTTCAGGTGGTTAAGTCATCACGTCTTGGCAGTAGCCTCGTGCACACTGCCAGACGGGTGATGCTGGCAGGAAGTGACACATAGGCCTCACTTCCCCCAGTGTCTGGAGGCGAATTTCAAATACTGCTTCCAGTCGTAATCGGTGACGGCATGCGGACCGGTGCGGTTGTGGTAGCTAATGTGGTCGCCGACGGGGTGGTCGATGGCGGGTTGTTCATCGGCGACGATGCCCTGCTTGCCAAAAAGGGCGTACACGGGGCTGGCATGCTTGCCGGAGAGGAACTCGCCCTTTTGGTCGGCCCAGTAATCCTCGGCGGCGCTGGCGATGTAGATGGGGCGCGGAGCGGCGAGGGCGATGAGCATGTGCGCATCGGTGGGGCAGACGGAGGCGTCTCCGGAGTAGGCGGCATAGGTGGGAGTGAACCAATGCGGGAACGCCTTGGTGATGATGGCGGTGGTTTCACCGTAGTCGCGGCGCATCAGCGCGGCTCCGCCCTCACCTGAGTTGTTGGAAATGACGATGCCGAAGCGCGTATCCTGCGCACCGGCCCAGAGCGAGGTCTTGCCGAGGCGGGAGTGACCGATGACGGCGAGGTGTTTGGAGTCAATCTGCGGATCGGTTTCGAGATAGTCGGCGATGCGGCTGAGTCCGCATGCCCAGGCGCCAATCGCACCCCAGTCTCCATTTTTCCACACGGTGTTCGCACCCTCGGGGCTGACGGCGGCGCGGAGACTGTCCTTCCAGCCTTCGGCGTGGTCGGGTTCGATGTCGCCGTAATAGCAGGTGGCCACGGCGAAGCCGCGCTTCAGGATCATTTCGAGCGGCCAGCGGCTGGCGGAGTTTCCGCGGGAGGCTTCGGTGGCGCGGCTGTTGACGACGGCACCCTCCACCTTGCTCGGGCGCATCCAGCGTGTGGAAATGGGCACGTCGGTTTCGGGACTCACCGCCTGGTTGCCGACAAAGCTGAGACCGACGAAGCAGGGGGCGGTCTTCACACCATTCGGGGTGTAGAGCATGACGTCCATGCCCTGCCAGGCGGGGAACTTCGGAAGCGAGATGTGAATGAACTTGCGGGTGGCAAGGCCGCCAAGAGCGTCTGTCTTTGTCGCGGTGACTTCAAACTTTGGGGCGCCGAGATTGGCGGGGGTTTTCCCGTAAACGTGCTCTTCGAAAAGCTTCAGGATCTCCGGACGGCGTTTGCCGGTCCATTCTTCGGCGGTCGTGAGTTCGAGGCCGGGCAGGGGATGGTCGCCGACTTTGGCTTCGTCGTAATTGACGCCGGGGCGCGGAGTTTGAGCCAGCGAAAAAGCGGCGAGGAAGGGCAGGAGAAGAATGGGCTTCATGGGAAGCACAGAGTACGCCGCCGGAGGTCGGCTTTTACTCTTTCTCCGACCACTGCGGGAAGCCGTGCATGAGGACGTTGTCTCCCATGGGACGGACGGTGACGTTTTGCAGTTCGACGGATGGGGACAGCGGATAACCGGCGAGCGAGGGACGCCCGTCTCCACAAAAGCGCGGCGCGATGTACCAGAAGACCTCGTCGACGAGCTTTTGGTGAAAGGCCTGTCCCAGCACGATGCCGCCGCCTTCGATCAGGACGGTGAGCACGCCCTTCTTTCCTAGGTCGAGCAGGGCTTCCTCCAGGTCCTTTCCTTTGATGATGAGGGTGCGGTCCTTGAACTCGTCGGCCAGGATGTGACTGCTGGCGGGGATGTTGCCGCTGCGCGTAAGGACGACGCGCCACGGCTGCTGTTTGTCGCTGCCAGCGGTGCCGTCGCGCAGAGTGAGTTGTGGATTGTCCTGTCTCACGGTCTCAGCGCCGACGAGAATGGCGTCCGCACGCAGTCGCAGACGGCGGCCATGGGCGCGCGCCGAATCGCTGGTGATCCACTGGCTTTCGCCTGCGGGTCGCGTGATGCGGCCGTCGAGGCTCTGCCCGGCCTTGGCAATCACATAGGGCATGCCGGTGGTGATCCACTTGCTGAAAGGACGAATGATTTCCATGCAGGAGTCTTCCAGCACGCCGCTGGTCACGGCGATGCCTGCGCTTCTGAGAATGTCGTCCGCCTTGCCGACATGGCCCGGGTTGGGATCGCGGGCGCCATAGACGACACGGGAGATGCCGGCGCGTCTGATGGCGTCCGTGCACGGAGGGGTGCGTCCGTGGGTGGAGCAGGGCTCGAGCGTGACGTAGATCGTTGCTCCTTTGAGGAGCTTGGGATGATTCTGCCGCGCGTCTTCGATGGCCTCAACCTCCGCATGAGGGCCGCCGGCTTTGTGGTGAAAGCCGCGTCCGATGACCCTTTCCTTCGCGACAATGACCGCGCCGACGGGTGGGTTAGGGCTGGTCAGGCCCACACCGCGCTGCGCTTCGTCCAGCGCGAGGTGCATCCAGCGGTCGTCGTGGGCCTGAGTGGGTTGTCGGGAGGTGGACATGAATGAATGATTCTAGGCGGCAGGCGGAACTCTGAGAAGCGGGAAATGGCGAAGAAAAGTTCGCAGCCCGTTTTTTCGCTCGCCGCTGCGGTGGTCGGCGCGTTAGCTTTTGGCTTGTCGCATGAAACTCTCGGAAAAAGCCCTGCTGTATCGCGAACTGGCCAAGCTGGTGGGGGCGGATTTCCACATCGACCGTTCGCTGAACCTGCTGCTGCGGCAGCAGCCTTCGCATGCGCGCCGCACCTGGCTGCAGGGGCTGCAGCGCGGGCTTGAGGAAGGGAAGGGGGTTGCCGATTCGCTGCGCGAGCACAGCTCCCACTTTGTGGGCACGCTCGAACTGGCGCTCATCGACGCCGGGGAGCGCAGCGGCCGGTTGAACGACGCCTTCAGTCATCTGGCGCGTTTTTTCGAAGCCTGGGATGTGGCGATGCGCCAGGCGATGAGCGCGATGATCTACCCGCTGGTGCTGGCGCACATGGGCATCATTCTGCCGGAACTGCCCGGCGTGGTGACAGCCTCGATGAACGGGGAATCCTTTACCTGGCGTTCCGCGCTGCTGCCGCTGCTGGTGCTGTGGCTGATCATTCTTTCGCTGTTTTTGATCTGGCGCTGGCTCTCGCGTCTCGGAGCGCATTCAGCCACGGTGGATGCCTGGCTGGGACGCATTCCGCTGATCGGCAGCGTCCGCCGGCACTGGGCTCTGGCGCGTTTTTCACAGGTGTTTCACGCCTGCCTGCTGGCGTCGATGCGCATGACGGAGTGCATCCAACTCGCGGGAGCGGCTTCGCACAGCGGAAAGCTGGTGCGTGCCTCCGAGGACGCGGCCAAGCGCATCGCTGCGGGAGAGACGATCGCGGGCGCGATGGCGGACGTGCACGGCTTCCCGATGGTGTTCGTCCACGCCGTGGCGACGGCGGAGGAGGCGGGCACCCTGGATCACGAAATGAACCGCTGGGCCGCATCGGAGAGCATCGAGGCTGCGGACGCCGTTCAGCGCGCCTCGCAGTGGCTGCCAAAGGTCGCCTACGGTATCGTGGTTCTGTACGTCGCCTATCGCATCATCACGATGATGACGGGCTACTACGGCGGCGTGATGCAGCAGTTCCAACTGCCCTGAAACAGCGGCGAGGAAGGAAAAAGGGAACTATTTGGCCTGCCGCCGGTGAAAATGCTTTACCCAAGCTGTGAAATGCGCTTTCTGTTCGACCGAACAGCTTTTATTCACCCCAATACCCCACACTCCTATGGCCCGCGCTCCCAAAGAATCCGCCGAATCCTCCCCCGCCAAGACCGACAAAATCGCTGAAGCCCGGGGGCGCAATCTCGACCTCGCCATCCAGCAGATTCAGAAAGACTACGGGGAGGGCGCCATCCTCCGCATGGGGGAAGACACCATCGCCGACGTCTCCGTCATCCCCACCGGCAATCTGCTCATCGACCAGGCGCTCGGCGTCGGCGGTTTCGCTCGCGGTCGTGTGGTGGAGATTTACGGACCTGAGTCCTCCGGTAAGACGACGCTCACCCTCACCTGCATCGCCCAGGCCCAGAAGGCGGGCGGCCTCGCGGCCTTCATCGACGTGGAGCACGCGCTCGATCCGAACTACGCCCGCCGTCTTGGCGTCAAAATGGACGAACTGCTCGTCTCGCAGCCGAGTTCCGGTGAAGAGGCCCTGCGCATTTGCGAGACGCTGGTGCGCTCCAACGCCCTCGACGTCGTCGTGATCGACTCCGTGGCCGCTCTCGTCACACGTCAGGAGCTCGAGGGTGAGATCGGCGACAGCACCGTCGGCGCGCAGGCGCGTCTGATGAGCGCCGCCCTGCGAAAGCTGACCGCCATCATCTCGAAGGCCCGCACGACCTGCATCTTCACCAATCAGATCCGCGAGAAGATCGGCGTCATGTTCGGCAATCCGGAGACGACCCCCGGCGGCAAGGCACTCAAATTCTACGCCAGCGTCCGCGTGGATATCCGCCGCATCGGCGCCATCAAGACGACCGACGGCACCGTCACCGGCAATCGCACCCGCATCAAGGTGGTCAAAAACAAGCTCGCTCCTCCCTACACCGAAGCCGAGTTCGACATCATGTACAACGAGGGCATTTCGAATGTCGGCTCGCTGCTCGATCTGGCGATGGACTTCGACATCCTGCAAAAGCGCGGCTCGTGGATCAGCTACAAGGGCACCCAGCTCGCCCAGGGGCGCGACGCCGCCAAGGAAGCGCTGCGCAACGACACCGCCGTTTACGCCGAAATCGAAGCTGCGGTGAAGGAAAAACTCGCTGAGAAGAAGGGCGGTGGCGCTAAAAAGGCGTCCCCCGACGGTGACGAGTGATTTGGACATCCGCACTCCGCTTCGCTCCATCGTGCGCGAAGTGCGTTTGCGCTGCCCTCCCGTGTTGACTTTCGCAGAGCTGTGCGCCTTTTTCCCGGCGTTGTTCCGCGACGCTTATGGCTCAGCACGGCCAGAATCATCATGGCAACTCCGCACACGGAAAGACTTCGTCGTGCGGGGCGGGGCAGGCCATCGTCGAGCTTTGCGAGGTGCTCTCCGCCGGGCTGGTGTTTTGGTCGCGCCGTCGCTTTGACATCGGGGCCGAGATCCAGTTGCGGATTCGACATTCGGAGCTGCCTGACGCGTGGCGGCTCCGCTGCCTGCCGCAGACGTCGGGCGAGTGGGTGGTGCTCAGGGGACTGGTGGTCGGCTTGTCAGCCCGCCGCCGGGATGATGGTTCCGTCGGCTTCGAGGTCTCCCTCCTTGTCGAACAACCGCCCAAGGTCCGCTCGAAGATGCGCTGGTCGCGCCCGCGGGTGGCCGGGCTTCGCCGCTTCGGTCTGAACTGAGTGCCGCGGGCGGCTCACATGAATTCCACGCCGAAGAAGTCGAGCATCACCTGCCGGTAAACGGCCTGCTTGAACCGCGGCAGCCAGTCCATCTGAAACTCGGACGGCTTGATCCATTTGAACCCGGCGAATTCGCGGTGCGTCGCGTCGAGGTTGAAGTCCTTGTCCTCGCCGAGGAAGCGGCAGAGAAAGTAGATCTGCTCCTGCCCTCCGTAGATGCCGTACTTCAGCCGCATCTTCGGGAAGGCGTAGCGGTAGCCCTCCCGGCGTTGCAGGATGGTCAGCAGCTCGCGCTTGATGCCGATCTCCTCCTCCACCTCGCGAAACATCGCCGTCTCGGCGTCCTCCCCCTCGTCGATGCCGCCCTGCGGGAACTGCCACGCGCCGCGGATGTTCAGCCGCTCCGCCACAAAGATGTCCCCGTTCTCCCGCTGCAGGATGGCGGCGACGTTCGGGCGGTAGACGATGGCTTCGGCGGGGAACATGTTTCCTGGGATCACAAGCCGGAAGGATGCCGGATCGAATATCCTTTTGTCGGACGTGAACGCGTGCTCCAGCGCGGCCCGCTGCTGTCGGCGTCACTGTAGCCCGTGTCAAAGCGGAGCCCCGCCACCTCCATGAAGACGTGTCCCTTGCGCGCATAGACGGAGATCCATTTCCCCGCGCCGCTCTTGCCGTAGCTGCGGAAGGCGGAGGACACCGTCGGCGCGTCCAGTTCCCCCGCCGCATGCAGCACGTAGGAAACCGCGCCGGAGCAGTCATACGCGCTGTCTTCAAACTTCGCGTGTCCGCCGCCGCGGCGGTAGGGTTTTCGGCAGATGCTGTTCCCGGCGGAGATCGCCCGCAGCACGTCCGCCGGTGCGTTCGCCGGCGGCACGGCCTTGCCGTCGATGATGATGCCCGTCTTGCCCGGCACGAATCCGTACTCCCACTTCAGGCCCGCCTTCGAGCCGCACTGGCACAGCAGCAGGCAGCAGGGAAGGGTCAGAAAAACGAGGGCGAGGCGGGGCATTGCGGCCATCGTACCCGGCACCCGTGAAATGACAAGCCATGCAACGCTGCCTTGCCTTGTTTTCGAAAACTTGCCACTATCGCCCCCTCTATGTTCAAACGCATCGCCGCTCCGCTGATCCTCGCCGCCGCCGTCTGTGTCGTGGCCTTTTCCGCCGCTCCCGCCAAGCGCAGGATTCTCTTCTTCACCAAATCCAGCGGCTACGAGCACTCCGTCATCTCCTGGAAGAACGGCCAGCCCAGCCATGCGGAAAAGGTGCTGCTCGAGCTCGGCGCGAAGCACGGCTGGGACTTCGAGTTCTCCAAGGACGGCTCCAAGTTCGGGAAGGACTACCTCGCCCACTTTGACGCCGTGTTCTTCTACACCACCGGCGACCTCTGCAGCGAAGGCACCGACAAAAACCCGCCCATGTCGGCCGAGGGGAAGCAGGCCCTTTTTGACTATGTGAAGAGCGGCAAAGGATTCGTCGGCACCCATTCCGCCAGCGACACCTTCCACACCGACAACGAAGCCCTGAAGGGCCCCGAGCGTTATGTGAACCACGGTGAAAAAGCCGACGCCTACGTGCGCTTCCTCGGCGGCGAGTTCATCAAGCACGGCGCACAGCAGGTCGCGAAGAACACCGTCACCAATGCCAGCTTCCCCGGCTTTGAAAACGTCGGCGCGGAATACGGCTTCCAGGAGGAGTGGTACTCGCTCAAGGACTTCACGCCGGACGTCCACGTGCTCAGCGTCATCGACGCCCCCGCCATGACCGGCAAGGAGTACGAGCGCCCGCCCTATCCCAGCACCTGGGCGCGCCGGGAAGGGGATGGCCGCGTCTGGTACACCGCCATGGGGCACCGTGAGGACGTGTGGACGAATCCCGTCTTCCAGGACATCCTCGTCGGTGGCGTGAAATGGGCGCTTGGAGACGTTCAGGCGGAGACGCCCCCCAATCTCAAGGAGACCGCGCCCGGCGCCCTGACCAATCCCCCCTACGTCCCCCCGCCACCGCCCAAGCCCGCCAAAGCGGAGAAGAAGTAAGGATTCGAAGCGTCGCCTTCGCTGCCGCCACTTCTTGTCATCCTCCTTCACCCGGTCATCCAGTCTCCCGATCCGGTCAGCCGAAAAAGACGAAAGAAGGAAAAGAACAGGACCCCTTTTTTCAGCTTTTTCGTTTCTTTAGGCCATCCATTCTGCACTCAAAGGTAGAGCGCTAGGATGGCGTCACTCCGTGTCTCCCCTTCTCAAAGTCCCCCCGTCTGGCTGAGCCCGGGACCGACTTGAAAAATCATTTTTCAAACTCGTAAAATCGTTTTTCGAGTTCGTGGAGAGGCAACACGAGTCCGTGGAGTGGCAACACGAGTTCGTTGGACGGCAATACGAGTCCGTGGAGTGGCAACACGAGTTCGTTGGACGGCAATAGAGTCCGTGGAGTGGCAACACGAGTTCGTGGAGCGGCAATACGAGTCCGCAAAGCCAGTCCCCGAGTCCGTTCCACGGCATTTCAAGTCCGTCGGATGGCTCGACGAGCGGGTTGTGCTGCGCATCCGTGACGCCGACGCCCGGAGAGCGGCGGAGGTGTCCGAAAGTTTGTGTTTCGGGGATTGGGTTTAGGGTTTGAGGTGGCTGCGATTTTTTGATCCGCAGCTAGCTGCGGATCAAAAATCGCGCGCCGAACTGGATGGCAAACTGGTTGGCCGCCTGCTTCCAGTTGAGCGGTATGGACTTCCACTTGCTGTGGATGTCGCGCAAGGCCAGATACAGCAGCTTAGTGGCGGCTTCATCACTTGGAAAGTGGCCCCGGTTCTTGATGATTTTGCGCAGTTGCATGTTCAGACTCTCGATCGCGTTGGTCGTGTAAATGATCTTCCGCACTGCTGCCGGATAGGCGAAAAAGGGGATGACTTGCTCCCACGCCCGCCTCCAGCTCCCCGCGATGGTGGGTATTTTCTGCCCCACTCGCCAGCCTCAAACTCTTCGAGCCTTCAGTGCCATCGTCTCGTTCTCGGCGCGGTAGACGAGCTTCAGGGCGGCTGCCACCGCGTCCCGATCCTCCCAGCCGCAGTAGCTGAGGCTGTGGCGCAGCAGGTGCACGATGCAGGTCTGCACCTGCGCTTCGGGGAAGGCTGCGGTGATCGCCTCGGGGAAGCCTTTGAGCCCGTCCACCACGGCGATGAGAAGGTCCTCCACGCCTCGGTTGCGCAGCTCGTTCATGACTTTGAGCCAGAACTTCGCGCCTTCGTTTTGCTCGATCCACAGCCCCAGCACCTCGCGTGTGCCGTCGGCAGCGACGCCCAGGGCGAGATACACGGCTTTGTTGCGCACCGTGCCTTCGTCACGGATGCGCACGCGCAACGCGTCAAAGAACACCAGCGGATACATCCGCTCCAGCGGCCGGTTTTGCCACTCGACCACCTCGGCCTGCACCGCGTCGGTCACGCTGCTGATGAAGTCGGGGCTCACCTCGATGTGATACTGCTGCTCCAGCATGGCCTTGATGTCGCGCACCGTCATGCCGCGGGCGTAGAGGGCGATGATCTTCTCTTCAAACCCCGGCAGCTTCTTCTGCCACTTGGGCACCAAAAGCGGCTCGAAGCTGCCTGCGCGGTCGCGCGGCACGTCGATCTGCATCGCGCCGCCCTCGCCCAGCACCGTCTTGGCGCTGTAGCCGTTGCGGCAGTTGGTGGGCACCGCTGCCGCTTCGCCCTCCCTCTCCTGTCCGGCCACGGGGCCGCGCCCCGTTTTGAGATGGTGTGCCAGCTCCGCGCCGAGCACCCGCTCGACCAATGCTTTGGTCATCTGCGCCAGCACGCCTCCATCTCCTAGGATCACCTCCGGGCTGTGCCCTGTCTGTTCAATCAAGGCGTCCAGCGCCCGGTTCAATGCTTCCTTCTTTTTGTCTTGGTTCTTTCTCATCGTCGCTTTCTGCTTGGGACTGCCCCCCCTCACACAAACTTTCTGACAGGCTCGGAGCGGCCTCAGACCACCCTTACAGGTCATCCAGCGGGCTGGTGATCTCCCCGCGCATCGCCTTGGCGAGATGGGTGTAGATCTCCGTCGTGTTCGTAGTCCGGGCTTCAGCCCGTGATTGGAATCACCAAGGAGCGACGGCAGCCTGCCGTCGTCACCCGCCGCTGACGCTAAGTGGGTGAGAAAGGCCTCGACTTCCGGTGCGCCCATCTCTGCCGGATGCCGCTTCCCGTGCCAAAGAACGTAGCGACGGTACCAGCCCACATAGTTCTCTTCCGTCTTGTGTGAGTAATGCTTGAGCCGGATGGTCTGTCGGAGCCTTTCTTCGAGCTTCTTGGCAATAATTTCACGAGATTATTAAGCGTATATGCGTCATAATCGACAATTCTGTGGCTCATCAACGGTATTGGAGTCAAAAGCGACACCCATACAGCCGAAAGCCCGTTGGTACTCGACAAAACTGTCGGTTATAGAGCTGTTGACGTACTCGACAGAATTGTTTCTCATCAACTAGTTAGGCCACTCGACACGCATGGATATTTCCGACATCCATTTTCACGACACGAAGATTCATCGTGTCATCGAGGATGCCGGCGCCAAGACCCTGACGATGGAAGTTACGTATCCGGTGGATTGGGAGCAGAACATCTTCGAGAAGCGTCTCCTGATCTTCGAGGACGTTCATCACTATCAAGTCGTCGAGTGGGAGCTATTTGGTGGTGAGCCGACTATTTTGCGTGCCGAGGTTGTTGGCACTGCCGACAAATGGAGTAAGTTGCGTTTGGACACGAACGCAGGATTCCGGATGTTGAATTGCGTTTCAGTCAGACTGAGTGAGTATGAAAATGTGGCCTAACAAATCGCTGCAGCCAACGCCGGTGGGCGTTGTCAGTTCCGCTCACGCGGGCCACGTCATTGTTCCGGCGTGGCTGAGCTTGTGTCGTTCGGCCAAGAAAATGAGTCACCCGTGAATACAGAGATACAGCTCCACGACTGCGAGATATCAGGGGTTAATCGTTCAGATGGATCTACTGAGGTAGTTTTTTCTACTGTCTACATTCATGAGTCTGTTGGAGTGCCAGGATACGATGCTGGCCGCATTTGGACACAGGGTGCGAAGATTGTTATTGGCGACAGCATGCCACTTTCGATAGTCATTGAGTCGCCTATTTGGGTGTATGACGGTTCTCTTCGCATCGGTGCGACTTCACATGAGGGATTTATTCCTGCGAGTGGTCACCATGATCAGGATGCAGAGTTGGTGATC
Source organism: Prosthecobacter sp. (assembly GCA_041395065.1). GTDB lineage: Bacteria > Verrucomicrobiota > Verrucomicrobiia > Verrucomicrobiales > Verrucomicrobiaceae > Prosthecobacter. The sequence continues at coordinate 23,150 of JAWLBG010000005.1, forward strand.
GTCCTTTCTACAGCCAATGGTTCCGCCGACGGCGGGACGCTCAGAGTGAATGGGAGAGGTGTGAAGATAGAGCTTTGTGGCGAGCCATCTTAACCCGAAGATTTCAATGGCACTCCACGTCGATCCATTTAGTGGCCAAACAAGGCCGAACAAAATACTGGTGGCGACGGCTCGTAGTCGTCGGTCGTGTCAGCGGAGTCTTGCGCTCGCCGTTGCCACAGCAACGTCCGTTCCTCGTATCCAATGCCAGCGCTTCAGCGTGGAGCGGAGAGGGGGCGGGAGACGGAGGGGCTGCCCTCGATGCGACCGAAGTTGTAGCCGAAGATGATGAAGCCCTCAAAGGCCGGGGAGGGGGCGGAGCCGCCGAACATGCCGACGAAGTTCACCCAGCTGTTCTTGGTGGGACGCCACTGCACGGAGGGGCCGATGCCGAACTTGCGGTTGCCCATGCTGTTGTAGCGCTGGGACTGCTCGTTTTCGTATTTGTACTGCACCTCGACCCCGGCGGAGAGGACCTGGTCGATGAGGGTGTAGCTGAGGCCCTGGCTGACGGCGAACTCATTGGCGCGGCCGCGGCTGATTTCGCGCTCGAAGGTGAAATTCAGCGCCCAGTGGAGGCGCGGCGCGAGGTCGTCGCCGAGGAGGAGCTTGAGCTCGTAAACTTCGCTGCCGACGGAGCCGTCGGTGATCTTGTATTCGGCGTAGAGGGTGGGATTCAAGGGAATGACGCCCCAGTCGGCGAGGGCCCAGCGCAGCTCGAAGGCGAGATCCTTCTGCCGTGTGCGGGAGTTCTGGTGGGTCCAGTCGCCATAGATGTCGAGCTGCATGCGGTAGGGAGGCCGATCTCGATCTCCTCGATGAAGAGCTGCTCGGGATTCTTCCCTGGTCGCGGAAGGAGCGCACGCGCCACCATTGCTCGACGGAAACCTGCCAGGGGGCCTGCTGGATGTAAACGCGGGAGGCGCCGAAGCGGCGCTTCGAGGTCCACTCGGGTCGCTTGTATTCGCCGATGAAGGCCTCCTCCTTCAACCAGCCGGCCCGGTCGACAACGACGATGGGCTTTAACAGGACGGACCCGATGCATCGACCTGTGCGGTGGCGTGGGGAGCGAGGGAGAGGAGCGTGGCGGCGACGGCTGCCAGCGGCCAGGGGAGGGAGGGCTGCTTTTTCATGCGCGAGGGATGAGTCCCCGGTGTGCCCCATGCTCCCCAGCCATGTAAAGATGACGCGCCCGTCAGCCGCCGACGAAGTGCGGGATGGTGTCTTTTTTGACCACGATGGCGAGGCTTGGAACAAGGATTGTCCCTGAAGACAAAGCGCCTGTCTGTGACAGCGTAAGGAAGTCTGGAAAGGGTCTCACACGAAGGCACCAAGGCACGAAGGTCTGAAAGGCTCGGGAATCTTGGTGTCTTCGTGCCTTTGTGTGAGCCATGGAACCGGAGCATTCGCCGGGAGTCTCCTGGTCTTGTTGGACTGTGGGGGCATTTTTATCCCATATCCCTGATCGCTCATCTCGGATGCCTAATTCTCATCGCATAGCCGATTGTTTCAGAGGTGGCTCGGGACGGGATCGAACCGCCGACACGGGGATTTTCAATCCCCTGCTCTACCGACTGAGCTACCGAGCCTCTGATTGGAGGGCCGGTATAGGAGCAAGCATCAAACCTGACGCAACGGGTTTTTCATGCCGTCTTCAGATTGATGAATTTCATCACTTTTTCCTCAACGTGAGTCCCACGAGCAGCCACCCGATCATGAGGCTCAGGCCGCCGAACGGGGTGACGGCGCCGAGTGTTTTGACGCCGGTGTAGGCGAGGAGATACAGGGAACCGCTGAAGAGGAGAACGCCGCAGAGAATCATGCGCCAAGCCCAGCGCGAGGGACCTGCGGGCGGAGGGGCGAGGACGGCGAGGATCAGCAATACAACAGCGTGCGGCAGGTGATATTGAACGGCGGTCTCCCAGTGGGCGAGTTCTCCCGCGGCTTTGAGTTTTTCATGCAAAGGACCGTGGGCTCCCATGGCACCGAGCACGATGGAGAGGAAGCCGGTGATGGCTGAGATGCGGACGCGGAGAATGTCAGGCTGCATGCCTTCCCTTGTTAGCGCGGTGGGGGCCGCGGTCCACTGTTTGATGATGAGGATGTCGGGAGAGACTCAGGCGCCCTGCCATCCTTTGCGAGCTTCGGCGATGAATCGGGCGACCTTGTCGGGATCCTTGATGCCTGGCTGAGTTTCGACGCCACTGGCGACATCGACGGCTATGGGGAGCGTCTGCGCGACGGCTTCCTGAACGTTGTCGGGATGTAGTCCGCCGGAGAGCAGAATTTGTTTGTCCGGAAAGCTTTCGCGGGCGCGCACGGCCAACTCCCAGGGGAAAGTGTGGCCTCCTCCACCGTAGAGTCCGGGGTTGTAGGCATCGAGCAGGATGGCGGTGCAGGGGAACTCACCAATTTGAGCGAGCGATGCGGCATCGCGAACCTGCAATGCTTTGATGACGTTCACGCCGCGGTTCATGAGGCGTTCGACGTCGGCGGGTGTTTCGTCTCCGTGGAGTTGGAGGGCCTGGAACAGGCCACTGGTTTCGGCGGCTTTGAGGAGGTGGTCGTCGGCATTTACAAGCACAGCGACGAATGCGTGCCGAGTCGCGAGTTCCCGCAACTTTGACTCCGCAGTGGCGAGCGGCATGTGGCGCTTGGATTTTTCCCAGAGATTGATGCCCACGGCATCGGCCCCGAGCGCGAAGAGTTCGGCGGCTTGTTCCGGGCGGGTGATGCCGCAGATCTTAATGCTGTGGCGGGAGGCGTCAGGGAACATCGGGGAAGGGTGTGCCATGGACTCGCTCAGGGAGGAGCTTGGCGGTGAGGGAGAGAAGGACATCGAGTTTGGGCGGGAGCGGCAGGCTGCCGCGCACGCGCACGTCGCGTTGAAGTCCCTGAAACTGCATGGCATCACCGGGACCGAGGAGGAAGACGACGGGTGGGGCGGCATGGGCCGCTGCATGCACGAGTGGGTAGGCCGTGCTCAACAACCGGTCAAGCAGGTCGCCGCGCATGTCCGGCAGCGGCAGGGAAAACAAGAACAGGGAGTATTCGCGTCGCAGCGCCATTTCGAAGGCGCGTTCGGCGGAGGGCGCGTCATCGACCTCGCAAACGCGAAAGGCTGTCAGTGCCTCGCGAATGACCCGCCGGAAAGGCAGGCTCTCTACGGCAAGCAGGACCCGGGGAATTGCAGGGGTAGCCGGATCGCTCGTCATGAAGCGTTTCAGCTCTCGGGGTGCACGAGGACAGCCATGACGCCCTCTCCCGGAATCCACCCCACGATTTCTGCACTCCTGAGAGGCTTGGACGAGGCGCCCATGCCTTTGCGCACTGTTTCGAGCACCTTTTTCTGAGTGTCCGCAGTGACGGTGGTTCCGAAGAGTCCAGCGAGGTCGGTCAGGACGGGGGCCGGGGCGCTGACGTTGCCCATGGTGGTGACGGGCGTGCGGGACTGACCGCAGGCAATGATTGCTTCACGGATCGCTTCGGGTGTCATGTCACCGGTCACGACGACCAAGCGACGGAGGCGGGTCTCCGCCGTGGGTGCCTGGGTAATCGACGGGGCGGGCACAGCAGTCGTCGTTACGGGCGGCTTGATCGATTTGCTCGGCTTCAGAAAGGCACCGCGGTTCGTTTCCTGAAAAGCAGACACCGGTCCCAGCGCGCGAGGAAGAACGGGTTCTTCGGCATGAAGGAAACCCAGCAGACAGAGATTCAGGATGGCGGCGAGAACGGAAAATTTCACGGGAGAGGCGGTTTTTATCATGACGCCCGAAAACTGACAATCATAAAGATGACGAGGTTTTCACGGGCTGGGAGATGCGGGTGGACGCATTTTGGAGAGGCATTCCTGTTGGCAGGGAGGCAGGGGGGCTGCTAGCGTCCCTCCATGAAACGCAAACGCCTCGGCCGCACCGGCATCGTCGTCACGGATATCTGCATGGGAACCATGACCTTCGGGTTGCAGGCGGATGAGAAGACGTCGTTTGCCATCATGGACCGGGCGATCGACGCGGGGATCGACTTTTTCGACACGGCGGAGATGTATCCGGTGCCGCCTAGCGCGGAGCTTTTTGGTGTCACCGAGCAGATCGTGGGCAAGTGGCTCAAGGGCCGGACAAGAGGCGAGATCATCGTCGCCAGCAAAGTCACGGGGCCTGGGCACGGCTGGTTTAGACCTCCGATCCGAGGCGGTTTTACCGCGCTCGACCGGCGGCAAATTTTTCAGGCCTGCGAAGACAGCCTGCGGCGGTTGCAGACGGACTACATCGACCTGTATCAGACCCATTGGCCGGATCACGGCATGGAGCAGGAGGAGACGCTGACCGCATTGACGATGCTGATCGAGCAGGGGAAGATCCGCGCCTGGGGCAGCAGCAATGAGACGTGCTGGGGTGTGATGAAAAATCTATGGGAAGCCGAAAAGCACGGGCTGGCCCGCATGGCGTCTGTGCAGAACAATTTTTCGCTTATCAACCGCCGCTGTGAGAGCGAACTGGCCCAGGTGTGCCGCAAGGAGGATGTGAGCCTGCTGCCTTACTCGCCTCTGGGGGGCGGCGTGCTGTGCGGCAAGTACAACGGCGGTGCTTTGCCGAAAGGGGCGCGCTTCACCGACTACATTCAAAACGGCGGGCCGCGGCAGAAGAAGATGGCGGCGCGTTTTGTGAACGAGCGGAGTCTTGAGACAACGGCAAGACTGCAGGTCATCGCCGCCGACCTCGGGGTGAGCGTGACCGCGCTGGCATTGGCGTGGAGCAAGCAGCATGATTATGTGGCTTCGACGATCGTTGGAGCGACGACGGTGGCGCAGTTGGAGGAAAGTCTCGCTGCCGCCGATCTGGTGCTCAACGAGGAGACTCTGGCGAGAATTGACGAGATTGATGCGGAAATCCCGAATCCGATGACGGAAGACGGATTGAGACGGTTGTAACGTGGGGCGGGTGTCTGAATCGAACACCATCAGACAGCTCAGAATCGTCTTGTTAATTAGTGCGCCGCCGGTCAAGATGTGGCAAATCAAATTCATAGAGTCATGAATCCGCCGCCAGGAACACCGTCGTCGAACACGCCGCAGCCCGATCCGGGAGCCACGCAGCCGTTGCCTGCGGGATATGTGACGCCGCCTGGCTATCCGCCACAGATGCCGGGTTATCCCCCGGGCTACGCGCCGCCACCTGGGTATCCGCCGCAGATGCCTGCGGGTTATCCACCCGGTTACGCGCCGCCACCTGGGTATCCGCCGCAGATGCCGGGTTATCCGCCCGGTTATCCGATGCCGCCGGGAATGCCCACGATGCTCGTGGTGGCGCCGCCGCCGACTCCAGCGTCCGTGCCGATTCCCGCGGCGGTGGCTCCTGCAATGCCGGCGCCATCGAGCCCGATGCCGGTGGCTGCTGCGCCGACGGGTGTTGCGGTTGCGCCTGCCGCTGCGGCCGAGGAGGTTGTATCCGTCGTGGCGCATGCGGAGGGGGAGGTGTTTCATCCTCCGGCGCTGACGCACATTGAGGTGGGGCCGGCGCCGAACCATTTTGTGAAGGCGTGGCGCCGGGTGGGGGGCAGTGCGCTGCTGATGAGTATTTTGATTCACGCGGGGCTCGGGGTGCTGGCGCTCTTTGTGGTGTTCCAGAGCGGGGTGCTGGACAAGGAGGTGGACTTTTTGCCCGGAGGGGGCACGGCGCAGGGGCAGGCGGCGAGTGCGGATCTGCAGCACAAGGTGCAACAGAAGAAGCGCAGTTCGATCAGCAAGACGATGCCGCTGAAGAAGCTGGTGACCACGAGCATGAACTCGGCGATCACGCTGCCGGAGGCGCCACCGGACGCATTGGACATGCCGGATGTGAGCGCGATGCTTGGGGGAGGTGCGCTGGGTGCGAGTGGAGGCTTTGGGATGGCGGGAATGGGTGGTGGATTTGGCAAGGGGATCGGTGCCGGGAGCATGTCAGGTTTTGTGACGCTGCCGCCGTCGATGAGGAGCCGGTGTTCGTCGCAGGAGCGCTTGGAGAAGCTGAGGCAGACGGGAGGCACGCCGGAGTGTGAATTGGCGGTGAGCCAGTCTTTGGAGTGGCTGAAGGGCAAACAGAACGCCGACGGCTCCTGGGGCCGCAATAACAAGGCCGCGATGACCGGACTGACCCTGTTGTGTTTCCTGGGGCGTTGCGAGACGCCGGATTCGCCGTTCTACGGCGACAACGTGATGAAGGGCATCATGTATCTCATCGAATTATCCAAGAAGAACCCGCACGGCATGTTCACCGATCGCTGGCAGGGCGAGGCTGCCGGCGGCAAGGGCGGTTCCGGCACCTACGAGCACGGAATCGCGACGTATGCACTTGGCGAGATGTACACTTTGGCGCGACTTGGCAGCAAGAGCCTTCCCGGCATGCGCGAGGCTTTTGAAAAAGGCGTAAAGGTCATCATCGACAATCAGAATCCGCGTGGCGCGTGGGCTTATGGCGGCAAGGGGCAGATCGTCTATAACAAGGAAGGCGGGGCGGACCTGTCAGTGGTCGGCTGGCAGTTCCAGGCATTGAAGGCGGCGAAGAACACCAGCCTGAAAATCGACGGTCTCGAAAGCAGCATCAAAAAAATGACCGAGTATCTGGAGACGATGCAGACGAAGGACGGCGGCTTTGGCGGCACCAATCGTGATGCGCACTACAATCAATGGAGCCTGTCCGGAGTGGGTATTCTCGGCCTGCAGACGATGGCCAAGAACAAGACTTCCTCAGTCAAGAAGGGCATCAAGTTCCTTCGGGACTTTCTGACTGCCGAGCCGTTGGACTGGAACAAGAACTGCAACCTCTACTGCTGGTACTATTACACGCAGGCCTTTTTCCAGCAGGGCGGGGATGATTGGAACTTCTACAACCAGCAGTTCCTGCCCCAGATTCTCAGTGCCCAGCAGCCTGATGGTTCGTTCAAGCGAGGTCGCCCAAACTGGCCTGCCGGTGATGCGGCGGACGAAATCTACCGGCAGTGTCTCTGCACGCTGCAACTCGAGGTTTACTATCGTTACCTGAAAGTGGCAGACCGTGACGAGTCTTCCTTCTTTGACCGGTGATCCCGGAACCCGTCAAAATGTGTCCATCGCAGTTTGACGCGACCAGCAGCAGACTCCAGCCTAGCGTCTCATGCTCGCCAACATCGCCATCCTCACGCTGTTGGGTATTCTCCTGATCATGCTGGAAACTTTCCTGCCGGGAGGTGTGGCGGGGATCATCGGCGGCGCTTGCATCCTGGTCGCAGCAATCCTGCCGCTGGTAGCCGATGACTTTAACCATTGGACGAGCGGGCAGCGCTATCTTCTGACGGCTGGCGTGTTTGTCACCGTCGCTCTCGCGTTGTTTGTCTGGCTGCGGTGGTTCGCTGTGCGCTTCTTCAAGCATGGGTTAACGCTTTCAGCGACCGTTGGCCACGTTCCACGCGATGAGCATTTGACCGGCAAGCAAGGCGTCGCGTTGACCGAACTGCGTCCGCTCGGTCGTGCCGAGATTGACGGCAGGCGCTACGAAGTCCGCTGTCAGAGTGGCTCTGCTCCGACGGGCGCACGGATCGAGGTGATTTCTCATGAACCCGGGAACCTGCTTGTGCGTACTCTTTCCTAACCCTTTCTCCACCCTCAACCTCATCTAACACCATGCCCGATCCAGTTTGGACCTTCATCTACGGCGTGGGCGTCATCGCGCTCATCGTCCTCTTCCTCATCATCGCCAAATTTTTCAATCTTTGGCTGCGAGCTCTTGTGGCGAACGCACCGGTGGGGTTCACCACGCTGCTCGCCATGTGGCTGCGCAAAGTCCCCAATGCGCTGATCGTGGACACGCGCATCACGGCGGCCAAGGCGGGTCTCAAGATCAACACGGACCAGCTTGAGGCGCACTACCTCGCCGGCGGTGATGTCACGCATGTGGTTCTCTCTTTAATCGCAGCCGACAAGGCGGGCATCCCCCTGGACTATGACCGCTCTTGCGCCATCGATCTTGCCTGCAAAGGCACGGGCAAAACCGTGCTGGAAGCCGTGCGCACCAGCATCAACCCGAAGGTCATTGACTGCCCACACCCGGACATGGGACGCGGCGGAAAAATCGACGCGGTCGCCAAGGACGGTATCTCTTTACGGGTGCGCGCCCGTGTCACAGTGCGCACGAATCTCGACCGCTTCATTGGAGGTGCCACCGAGGAAACCGTGGTCGCGCGCGTGGGCGAAGGCATTGTCACATGCATAGGCTCTTCGGACTCCTACAAGGCGGTGCTCGAGAATCCGGACAGCATCTCCAAACTCGTGCTCAACAAGGGGGTCGATGCTGGGACGGCATTTGAGATTCTGTCGATCGACATCGCGGACATCGATGTGGGCGAAAACGTGGGAGCCAAACTGCAAACTGAGCAGGCTGAGGCTGACAAAAAGATCGCCCAGGCCATGGCCGAAATGCGCCGCGCTGCAGCTGTCGCGCTAGAGCAGGAAATGTCCGCGCGCACTCAGGAGATGCGTGCGCGTGTTGTCGAGGCAGAGGCGCAGGTGCCGCTGGCCATCTCCGAGGCCTTCCGCAACGGTCAACTCGGCGTGATGGACTTTGCCAAATACAAAAACGTCCTGGCCGATACCGAGATGCGCAGCAAGATCGCCGGCGACGGCACGGACGGTTCTTCAGGACAGTAAACGCACGCCTCTTTCGTCATGCAGCCGTTCCTGATGCGCAGCGACTTTGATCCGTTCCAGGTGACGGTCATCGTCATTTTCGTGCTCGCCAGCTTCATCAAGTGGTTGTGGGAAAACTGGCAGGCGAAAAACAGTGGAGCCGACTATCAGGAGCCACCCGATCCCGAGGAGGCGCGTCTGCGCGAGGCCGCGTGGCGCAGGCAGACGGGGCAGAGTACTCCGCCACCCTTGCCGCCTCCCGTCGCGCCATCGCCATGGCGGGAGGTGAAAAAGGTCTGGGAGGAACTTCAGGATTCGACCCGGGCAAGTTCCGCGCCGGCCAAGGTGCGTCGTACCGTTCGCTCTGAATCGAGGCTTTCCGTGCCCGAATCGTCGTCGCCTGCGGCCCAAGTCGCGGCAGCGCCTGTTGCCGCCGCGCGTGCTCTTCCTCGTCATGAAGCACCTCCTTCGGAACCCCGGTCGAAGCCTTCGCCACTTTTGGCGGTGGCACGGCGGATGCGAGGCGATTCTGCGCTGATGCGGCAGGCGGTGTTGATGCATGAAATACTGGGGCCTCCAAAAGCCTTGCAATCTTCAAACGATCCCGCTATCTAACCGCCGCTTCTGCGAGGACATGCCGGTGTGGTGAAATTGGTAGACGCGCTAGACTCAAAATCTTGTGTCCTTACGGACGTGTCGGTTCGAGTCCGACCACCGGTACCACTCCTCGCAGAGTTTCGGCAGTATACATCTCCAAGCCATGAACCACTCACGAACAGTGAAGGTCGGCCTCGCCGCATTTCTGATGACGGCTCTTTGTTTCATCGGTGCAGCGGATGATGTGCCGACAGGCGGCAAGTCGACGAACTTCGGCGTGAGCGATGGCAGCGTACCAGAGGATCCGCGCGAGTTCAGCCGCCGGGGCTACGCGAACGACTATCCGACTTGGCCTGTGAGCAAGGAATTGCCGAACGACATCTTCACCTTCGCCCGCATTCGCTACAATTCGATGAGTTACGGCGGACGCGGTTGGGGCAGGGGGAACCGCAAATGGTCCACCGATTATCCGGATTCGGATATGAACATGTCCTACCGCCTTCAGCAGTTGACCTCCCTGCAGGTGAATCCCAACGGAGCTATCGTGGACATCGATCCGGAGCAAGTGCGCCACTATCCGTTTTTATACATGATCGAGGTGGGAGACATCGACATCACGGATGACGAAGCAAAGACCCTGCGCGAGTACATGCTTAATGGCGGGTTCATCATGGTGGACGACTTCTGGGGAACACGGGAGTGGAATAATTTCGAAGTCGCGCTGAAGCAGATGTGGCCTGACCGGAAAATTGAGGAGATCCCATTGGACCATGAGATCTTCCACATGGTCTTCCCGTTGAAGGTGAAACCGCAAATTCCACACATTCGCTTCGCCGAATACGTCATCAACCAGGGTATCACGTATGAGTTCGACAAGCCGGGCTCGGAGCAGGTCCACTATCGCGGTGTTTTTGACGACAAACGCCGCCTCATGATGGTCATTTGCTGGAATACCGACACCGGCGAGGGCTGGGAACAGGAAGGGACTGATCCGTGGTACTTCCGTGAGTTTTCGGAGAAGTATGCCTATCCGCTCGGCATCAACATCATCTTCTACGCATTGACGCACTGAAACCGGGTGGGGTGGTGATTAAAAGCGGGCTTGCAGCGCGTTGAATCCGCGTCTTCATCGGCAAATCGCCAACCCACCAACCATGTCCATTCGCTCCACCGCCGAAGCCTACGAAAAAGTTCCAACCGTCATCTTCGCCGATTCCGCCGCCGCTGCTCGGACCCTTGCGCGGGAAGTGCGCGAACTGATCGAAACAAGGGGATCAGAAGGCAGAGCGACGGTGCTCGGCATGGCGACGGGTTCGACGCCGGTGCCATTTTACCGCGAGTTGATCCGACTTCATAAGGAGGAAGGGCTCAGCTTCAAAAACGTGATCACCTTCAATCTGGACGAGTATTACGGCCTGGATGCGAAGCATCCGGAAAGCTACGCGCGCTTCATGGCGGAACAGCTCTTTGATCACATCGACATTCCCAAAGAGAACATCAACATTCCCAGCGGAACAGTCCCCGGGGACCAGGTGTTTGCGCACTGCCGTCAATATGAAGAGAAGATTGAAAGTGTGGGCGGCATTGATTTGCAGATACTCGGCATCGGCCGAACCGGTCACATCGGTTTCAACGAACCGGGATCAAGCCGTGATTCGCAGACGCGCCGCATTACGCTGGACCGCGTGACGCGGCAGGATGCCGCCAGCGATTTCCGTGGAGAGCAGAACGTACCGCACTTTGCCATCACGATGGGGGTGGGGACCATTCTGCGGGCGAAGAGACTGGTGCTCATGGCCTGGGGGGACAACAAGGCTGCCATGGTGGCGAAGGCCGTCGAAGGTCCGATGTCTGAGGTGGTCTCGGCGTCGTTCCTGCAGGACCATGCGGATGCGCGGTTCTACATCGACGAAGGTGCGGCGCGTGAATTGACCCGGATCAAGCTTCCCTGGCTTGTGGGACCCGCATCCTGGACGCCGCGCGAGACACGGCGGGCCATGGTGTGGCAGGCCTTCAAGAATCAACGACCGATTCTGAAACTGGTGGACGAACACTATAATGAGAACGGACTTTCCGACCTCCTCTCCGAGCAGGGGCCGGCCTACCAGCTTAACATCCGCATTTTTAACCAACTCCAACACACCATCACTGGCTGGCCGGGTGGGAAGCCGGACGAGAGCGATACCTATCGTCCAGAGCGGGCGCGTCCGTTTCCAAAGCGTTGTCTTGTTTTCAGTCCGGAGCCCCAGGATGCCGTAGTAGGAATGGGGGGAACCATTGACCGTCTCGTGGAGCAGGGGCATGACGTGCGTGTCGTCGCCATGACCTCTGGCAGTCTGCGGGTGCCGGACAGCGAAGCGGACAAATTCGCCGGAACGCTTCTCGAACTCGCTTCCAACGCGGCGCATCCGGAGGCTTGGGCGCCACAGGTGGAGTATGCGCGCGAGGCGCTGGCGATTCTTGAAGCCAAAGGCGAATTCGGAGAAGATCCGCCGCTTTTGCGCCAACTCAAAGGCCTCATCCTGCGCGGGGAACTGCGAGACGCGGCTCACACGCTGGGGATAGCCAGCGAACACGTGGTTTTCGAAGATCTCCCCTTCTATGAGCACGGGCGCTATCGCCGGTTCGTTACCACCCAGGAAGATACCGATGCCCTGGTTCGCCTGCTGCGTGATCACAAGCCCCACCAAATTTATGTCACCGGTGACTCTGCCGATCCCTCCAGTGTGGCCGGCATTTGTTTCCGTCTGCTGGTTGCCGCGCTGCAGGCCTGCGCGGGTGAGGAATTCGCCGGATCGTGCAGCGTTTGGCTCTTCCGGGGGAAGGAGCGCTCACTCGAACCGCACGAAATCGATATGGCCATCCCGATGAGTCCGCTGCAGCTGGAGCAAAAGGCGAACGCGCTGTCAAGATACGGCGCCCTCTCCTCAATCGAAAAAGACGCGCCGGAGTCCAACCGAGAAAACGCCCGCCATTACGACAGCCTCGGTCTGGCCGAATATGAGGCGATCGAGACCTTTCAGCGCTGGCGTCGTAGCTAGAAGACCGGAGACCGTTTTACGGTTCTCAGTTTTGCCGGGCTTTCATCGCGTCGCGATACTTGCACGTCCCTGAGCGGGCGAGTTCCTCGCATTGAGCTTCGATGCGCATGCTCATCAACTTGGGTTGAAGGAAACCCAGACGACGAGTGATGCAATCATGCAGCAGCGCCACATGTTCGTCTTCGAATTCCACCACTCGGTCGCAATCGAGGCAAATGAGGTGATTGTGCTGCGGTTTGTCCAGGAAGTTCGGATCGTAATGGATCTGGTCCCTGCCGAGATCCACCTGCCGCAGCAGCCCACATTCCACCAGAAGGCTCAGAGTGCGATAAACCGTGGCTCGGGACACGGTGCTGTCGATCTTCCGGGCCTTGTCTAGCAGATCCTCGGCCTTGAAATGTTCGTCGCTGGAAAAGGCCGCCTCGACGATGACGTCCCGCTGTTTGGTGCGTCGCAGCCCTTGGTTTGAAAGATGTGCGTCGAGGCGCTGTCTGATCCGTTCGTCCATGAAATCGTTTTAAGAGATTAGGCAGGGCTAAAGGCATAAGCAAGAAGGCGCTCCCCTTAAAAGGCAACTTTTGTGTAGTCACCGTGCCGCCGAGAGGCTGAAAGCAGAAAGTGGAGATCAAGCCGTGAATGTGAGGATCGAACGACTCCCGCATATATATTGTGAATAACCACTGAGAAGCGATCGGATCAGACCAAAATATAAGATTTTCGCAAAAAATTATGAATTTTATTGAAAATATTAACAAGTTTACTATTATTACCCAACTACTTGCATGCCTTTACCTTTTACATTCTCCGCTCAACGCCTGTCAAATGAGGCCATTTTGCCTCAGGAGGCAAAGGACGGACCGCGATTTGAAGGGATGCGCCAGCCACCGGCAAACATCAGCACTGAGCCGCTGAAAAACGCATTAAGTGAAGTGGTGCCACCGGTTGAAAACGGTTCTTATTATCCGCTGGGTCATGAAAAGACGGTTATTGGCAGCCTGCCGCCCTCACCCTCGCCCAATGTTCGGCTTGCGCCCGCCACCAGCGAATTGGAACCTCCTGCTCATTTGCGTGCACCATCCAGTGCTCTCCCTGCGCATGCCATGGATGACTTCTCCTCCCAGTTGGAGCTGCTCCGCAACGACGTCTTTGGGATCGCGATGAGCGTCAGTGCTTTAAATGATCGTCTGGATCGGTTGGAGCAGCGAGCACCGCAGAGCGCTCAGTTGCAAAATGCCATCACCACGATGCAGGGGCAGATCGAAACCTGGCTGGAAAGCCACCTGTGCAGCGCTGTCGAACATTGTCTGCACCGTTTGACTCCCCCGTCCGCTCCGTCTCCCGCTGACTCCTGATTTCACTACTACAACCGCCTCCAATGAACTCACTCCGACTGCGACTTCTCTTTCCGCTCTGGCTGTTCGGCTTCCTCCCAGCGATCGGAGCCACACGCATGATGGGCCATTCTTTGACTGGTTCTTTGGCATCACAGGAGTTCTTCTCGGAGGAGGCGTCTTTTTGGCCGCCTATCTCATTTCCGGCTGGTTGCTGAAGCCGACCACGGCCGTCATGAAAGGCACGACGTCCGTCCTTCGCGGCGTGCCGCCGGACGCCCAGTCCGCTGAATGGCTACCCGAGGATTTCTGGAAACTGCGCTGTGACATCAACATGATCTTCGCCAAGCAGCGCCAGGCGCTCAATGCCGCCGAGCAGCACGCCTGTCAGACGGCGCAGCGTCTGCTCAACGCCGAGCGTCTCCTGCGCGAGGCCTTTACCGCCCTGCAAGGGCTCTTCTCCGCAAGTGATGAAGGTGTTCTCGTCGTCGATGCCCAGGGCTCAATCATCGCATCCAACAGCAAACTCGATGATTTCCTCGGCAAGCCTGTCGAGGAACTGGCTGGGCGCGACGCGACGCGTGTCCTTGCTTCTCTTGCCGATAGTTTCCAAGAAAAAGCCGCCGTCTCCAAATGGATCGAGACGACGAACGCAAGCCTTGATGCTCAAACCGAGCTGCCGCCGCTGGTCGCCAAGGACAGTCGCGTTTTCTCCCTCCGCTCCAATCCGATGAGCACGGAAAACGGCGAGATCATCGGGCGCATCTGGATCGTTAAGGACCGCTCCGAAATTCGCGTGCTCGAAAGTCGTCTGCGCGAATCGCAGAAAATGGGAACGATCGGCCAGCTCGCTGGCGGCATCGCCCATGACTTTAACAACATGCTGACGGCCATCCGTGGCAATCTCACGCTTGCTGAGCTGACGCCTGCCGAAAATCAGGCCGCCGTCCGCGACAAGCTGCAAAACGCCAGTCACGCCACCACGCGTGCGGCGGAACTTGTCAAATCACTGCTCGGCTATTCGCGTCGGACCAACGGCACCAGCATTCGCAAGCCCGTCAATCTGAAGCGCCTGCTTTCCGACGTGAAGAACCTTCTCAAGCACAGCGTCGATCCGAAAGTCACCGTGCAAATGCGCGCAGGGATGGAGTCTTCCTACGCCACCGCCGACTCGTCGCAGATCGAACAGGTCATGCTCAATCTAAGCCTCAACGCCCGTGACGCGCTGCCGTCCGACAAGGGTATCATTGAAATCGGGGTTGAGAACGTCACGCGCAAGGCCGGCGCCGAGACAGAGAGCGGTGCGGATGCCGCCGAGTTCGTCATGCTCGTTGTGCGTGACAACGGTCACGGCATCGCCGAAGAGGATCGCCTCCGCATCTTCGAGCCGTTCTTCACCACCAAGCCCAAAGGGAAGGGAGATGGCCTTGGCCTCTGCACCTCTCAGGACATCATTCGTGAACATGGCGGGTGGATCGAGTTCGACAGTGAAGTCGGGCGCGGCACCGAGTTTCGCGTCTTCCTTCCTCGTGTTCTGGATCCCGCCAACGTCGAGGATGAAGGCCCTGTTGATAACGGCCCCACCGTTGCCGCGCCGGCGGGTGGACAGACGACGATTCTCGTTGTCGATGACGAGGCTCCCGTTCGCAGCATTGCCACCAACATTCTTGGCTTCCTTGGTTACCGAGTTCTCGAGGCTTGTGACGGTCAGCAGGCACTCGATATCGCCCTTCGCAGTGGGGAGAGGATCGATGCCATTCTGCTGGATATCTACATGCCGGTGCTTTCCGGTCGCGACACCTTCAAGGAACTTCGCGCCATGGGCAACAACGTGCCTGTCGTCGTGTGCAGCGGCTTTGTGATCGATCCCGACGAGTTTGTCATTCTCAGCCAGGGACATCCGCCGCCAGTGGACATCATGCTAAAGCCCTATTCGCTCGACAGCTTGAGCAAGGCTCTCGCGAAAGCCATCAATCACGACAACAAGGACGGACAGGCTCCTTCCTTTGAACTCACTGTGCCTGAAAGTGCTCCCGCTGCTGAAGCGATGATGGCTTCCTGATGTCCGGTGTTTGTTCTTAACGGCTTCAGGTGCCGCTGAACCCGAGGGCGCGCGCTATCGAGTCGGCGGCGTTGTAAAGCAGCCAGACATAGAACGCCCAGCCGACAACGATAAGCAGCGCGATCATCGCCAGCAGAATGGCGAGTCCGGCGTAGAAGCGCAGCGTACTGCGTTTGACGCTGTCCTTGTTTCCCGCCTGCCACGTTGTGAGCAGGCGCAAATTTCGACTGTTGGATTTGAAAAAAGCGGATCCCGCAGCTCCGAGACCGGGCACCAAGCCGATGATGAAATTAACGCCCATGTTCAGCGTCATGCGCAAAAAAACCGGGATCGATACTCCAGTGCGCAGCGCATCCAGCAAAATGATCACGCCTGCTCCGGAGGCGACGGTATCCCCGACACCGGGAACCAGTGCCAGAATAGGGTCGAGTCCTATTCTGAAATTGGTGCCAGGGATGGGAATCAGTTCGTCGAGATACTTTGCCAAGATTTTCGCTGCCGCCTGTTCTGTTGGATCCTTGCTGGCCGCGAGTTTCGCGGCGATGGGATTCACTGCTGGGGGCAAGACCTCGTCCACGCGAATTTCGTGATCAGAGGGGTGCATAAGCTTCGGATTGCTGGAGGCTAGCTCTTGCTTGGCAGATCGACGAGCATCTGGGCGTTGCTGGGGTAGCGCTCCAGCAGGGAGATGACACGTTGGATGGCCTCGACCGGCTTGTGGCCAGCAAGGCCACGGCGGAGCATGTGGATCTTGTCGAGTTGGAAGGGTTGCAGCAGCAGTTCCTCGCGGCGTGTGCCTGACTTGAAGATGTTCACGGCGGGGAAGATGAACTGCTCGGCGATCTTCCGATCCAATACGAGTTCCATGTTTCCGGTGCCTTTGAACTCCTGGAAAATGATTTCATCCATGCGGCTTCCCGTTTCAATCAGAGCGGTTCCGAGGATGGTCAACGAGCCTGCTGTGCGCGTGTTGCGCGCGGCGGCGAAGAGGCGCCGAGGGATTTCCATCGCGCCGACGCCGAGACCGCCGCCGATGGACGCCTTGTTGGACCCGCCCAGATTGTTGAACGCACGGGCCATCCGAGTGATCGAGTCCATCAGCATGAAGACGTGCTCGCCGCATTCGACGAGCCGTTTCGCCCGCTCAATGGCAAAGGTGGCGATGCGCGTGTGGCTTCTGACGTCCTGGTCGTTGTTGCTGGCGAAGATCTCGGCGCGTGGGAGGACGCGTTTGAATTCGGTGACTTCTTCAGGGCGCTCATCGACCAGCAGGATCATGACGTGCACACCTTCGTGGTTTTGCGTCACGGCTTCGGCAATGTGCTGGAGCATGGTGGTTTTTCCCGCCCTCGGCGGGGCAACAATTAATCCGCGCTGACCTCGACCGACGGGAGTCATCATATCGATCACTCGGGTTGTCAGGCGGTCCTTGGTCGTTTCAAGCTGGTAGCGCTTGTTGGGATTCACCGCCTTGAGTTCCTCGAAGATGGGTAGGTCGCGCATTGCTTCCGGTGCGCGCGGTTGTTCACCTTCGTTGATTTCGGTCACCTGTGGTCCGCGGTGCCCCCTTGCATCGTATGCCTGTGATTGCCAGTGCCTTCGCGCAGGCAGTATTTGCGGATGAGATCAGCGGGAACAAAAGCGTCCTGCGGCTAATCTGGGAAGACTGATCCCGCTGACGCAGGAAACCGAATCCTTTGGGAGATTAAGAATGCCATCCGTCATTCAGGCGGGCCGAGTGGTTTCTCCGGTTCGCGTTCGCGATCCTGATCCCCCGCTGCGCGTGGATCACACACCGGCCCGCAGAGTGCGATCACCGCCACTACCTCCGGCGCGGCGTTCAGCACGGCGTTGCTTCCAGCAACCAAATCCCGCCTTGCGCCGCTCTTTCGCAGTCATCGGACGCAGCGCTGGCCGTTTTCATCCATGATCATGTTCCGCGGGAGTTCCTCTTCCGCGCGTGGAGCCTCGCTAGCTCCAGCAGGCACGTCCTCAGATGCTGGACTATCAGCGCTCTGGGCGTTGTCTTCGGGTGCCGTGTCTACAGGAGCAGGTGTTTGGTTCTGGGCTGCAGGGGCTTCTTTGGGAGCTTTTCTGATTTCCGCGGTGGAGAGTCAGCTCCAGTTCCTGGTTTCCGTTTCTTCGGTCTCCGGCTTCTTCTTCGCCGTTTTGCGCGCTGTTTTGGCGGCGGGCTTTTTGGTGGCCGCTTTTTTCACGGAAGGCTTTTTGACGACCGCTTTCTTTGCAGCGGTCTTGCGCTTCGGTTTGGATTCCAAGACTTCGGCTGCAACGGCCTCGTTGGTGGTTTCTTCGGACATATCGGGCTGGGGAAAAAGTTAGTCGAGTTGATCGGCGATCGAGTCGTCGATTTCGAAATTCGCGTGAATGTGCTGACTGTCGTCGTAGTCGTCGAGCAAGTCGTAGAGACGAATGAGAGACTTTGCGGTGTCCACGTCGCTGATGGTCACGAGGGTCTGTGGTTGGTAAACGAGGTTCTGAGCGTTCGGCGAAAGGTTCTTGTCCCGCAGGGCGCTGGCGACTTGGAAGAGCTTGTCCGTCGGCGTATAAACGATCCACTCGTCGCCGGAATCGGTGATGTCGTCCGCTCCCGCTTCGAGGGCGGCCTCCATCAACTGATCTTCAGTGGCGGCGGACTTGTCGAGGCGGATTTCTCCCAATCTCTGAAACATGTAAGCCACGCTGCCGGAATCAGCGAACGTACCATTGTTCTTGGAGAGGAGGACGCGGATGTCGTTGGCGCTGCGGTTGCGGTTGTCTGTGACGATTTCGATCATCATCGCCACGCCACCAGGGCCGTAGGCTTCGTAAAGGATCTCCTCCAGCGCGGCGCTTGCCAGTTCCCCGGTGCCCTTTTTGATGGCGCGGTCGATGTTGTCGTTGGGAACGTTGGCGGCCTTTGCTGCGGCGATGGCACTGCGAAGACGGGCATTCATGTCCGGACTGCCACCACCGGCTTTGGCTGCCAGGGTGATTTCCTTCGCCAGTTTACTGAACGCATTGCCGCGCTTGGCATCAACGATGGCTTTGCCACGCTTGATTTTGGACCATTTATTGTGGCCTGCCATGATGGAAAACGATGTCGGTGGTGGGATGCAACAGCCGTGGAGGCTCCGGGCCGTCCGGGCGTGGTGTTGGGTGAGTGAAATGGGGGAGCGGCATCGCCGCGGTGTGTTCCTAGAGGAATGACGGTCACGCAAAGAATGCGGGGACAGGTTTCATCAGCGCGAAGGCCGGGGAAACAACGGCAAGCCTGCCGGGAACATCACCAAGTGTTCACCAAGTTGAGAGAACTTGGAACGGGAGGAGTTTGCGGGCTGAGCAGCGTTCTGGCAAGAGGTTTTTCGCGGGGGAGAGGAAGATTAAACGCCCCGCAAAATTCCAACCCGTCACTTCTTCCGGGGCGCCGCTGCTTTCTCATTAAACTCCAGCACCTTCGGCGGTTTTGGAGCGGGTCCGTCCCACAGAAAGTGTTCAAGCCTGATCTTCGTGGCACGGGCGTGGGCTTCGGTGGCGCGTTCGCCTGGTTGATCGGCAATTTGTTCGGCCAGACGCGCCGCCGATTCCCATTGGCGCGAGGCTTCCAGCAGATCGATGCCAAAAAAGCCCGCCTTGGCGAACCATGAGTAGTCTGCCGGCGTTGCGGGCGGTGTGATTTCCGCGGCATGCCGCACATTGTAGCAGGCGTCGAGCGCTTCGCTGTCACGACCTGCTTCATGCTCGAGCGAGGCCAAGGTAAAGCCGGCCCGCGCCTTCCAGACGAGTGGCAGTGACGAGTCGGCCAAAAACGCTTCCAAGAGAGCGACTCCGTTGTCGAGTTGAGTGGGATCCGTCCGGCCGAGGACGAGCAATACCTCCGCTTTATCGCAAAGCGTCATGCGCCGCTGTTCGACGTCGAGAGAGCGCATGGCCAGAATCTTGTCCAGAGTGGCGAGGGCGGCGGCGTGGTCTCCCTGCTGGCGCTGGGAGACGGCCTGCTGGAGGCGTGCGGCTACGGCCAAAGGACCGCCTTTCGCCGCCAGTTCGTCCCAGATGACTGCGGCACGGGTGCGGCCTTCTTCGCTCATCACTGAAGAAGCACATAAGGCGGCGAAGTAGAGAGCGGTGTCTGCATGCGGCGTCTGGGGATAGTCGCGGGCGATGATTTCGAACTCGGTTCGGGCGTTCGCAAAGTCTTCGTCGCGATAATGTGCGCTTGCGATTTGAAGATGGACTTCTGGCGCGAAGAGGCCGCGCGGCCAGCCTTTGAGATAGGCTTCTGCAGCGGCCAACAGGCCTTTCGTATCTCCCGAGGCGTCGAGCAGCCATAGTCGTGTGAATTCAACGCGTTGCTTCAGCGGGTCCGCCAAACTCGTGTCGGCGAGTTGACCCAGGGTTTCCTTGGCGTCGGCGACTCGCGGCGGGGATTCAAGCAGTAGCCATTCGGCGAGGGCGATGCAGGCGTCGGCAAAGCGGGGGTGCCCGACGTGATCACGGATGAAAGCGCGCAGACTCGCCTCAGCCCCATCCTTACGCTGGGCGGCCAGATAGAGGGCTTTTTCAAGTTCCAGCGTGGCCGCGGAAACGGTGGTGTCCTTGGTTTCGTCGTCCGGTCCGGAAGCCACGGCCAGTTGGCCGAGCAGGGTTTGATACAACCCAAAATCTCCCGCCAGGATGGCCGACGTGGCCGCATTGTAAAGTCCCCGGCGTCTCTCTCCAAGTGTTCCGGCGATGTTGGCCGCGTTTTGAAACGACGCCACGGCATGCCAGTGGTCGCCGCGTTCGTATTGAATGCCCCCGACCGTGAAATCGACCTGCGCCGAATCCTTGCCGAATCGCTTTCTCCAGGAATTCGCGAGGGAGAGCACGCGTTCCGCCGCACCGAGTCGCGCGTAGAGTTCCATTGCCGTACGCATTGCATGACCGTTGGAGGGATGATCGGGGACGAGTTGAAGAAAGGTCTCAGCCAGGCCGGCCGCATCGGCGTATCTTCCCTCGTCGGCCAGCCATTCGGCGACGAGGAGAAGCGCATGTCCACGGAATTCCAGAATGGCCTTTTGCAATGCGGGAGGTGGCTCCGGTGCCTGCTGCGCCGCGTTGCCGTAGGCGATCCAGCGGAGCACGGCCTCCGGCAGCGGAGGCGGAGGGGTTTCCTCACGGCGGGTTTGTTCTAACAATGAAAAGGACTCCTGCCACAGATCGCATTCCTCGGTCATGTCGAGGAATTGTATCAAGTGATCGCGTGCCTCAGAGCTCGAGCCTTCCTGCATCAGAACGGCGGCTTGTAGTAGTGTTGCCGCCTGATGCAGTCGTTGACCACCGCCGGAAGAGGAGAGAATTCGTTCGAGGGCCTTCATCGCGGACTGGGTCTGACCGTCCTTCAGTTGACTGCGAGCGATAAGATAATCGACGCGAGGGTTGTCGGCGTCGTTCGGTGTTGTGTCTGTAGAAAGTCCATGCTGCAGGTCGATTTCCCTGCGCAGAAGTTGAGCTTCCGCGCGGAGATTCGGGGCTTCAAGCGCGGTGAGACGTTCGAGTTCGGCGCGTGCGGCATCGTATTCTTTGAGAGCGATCAGTACCTGCGCCAGCAACAGTGTGGTGCGCTCGGAACGCGGCGAGTTCTCGTCTTCTGCGAGCAGTCGGCGCGCGGCGGGGAGATCGCCGGCCAGCGCATGGGCCTCCGCGCGCCAGAAAGTTTCGTCATCCAGTTCGTGGGCCTCCGCCAGCGCCAGCACGGGGGCGGGTTGCCGTGCGCGAGTCCACGCTTCGGCGGCGAAGGTGGCGAGCCTGCGGCTGTCCGTTTTACTCAAGCCTTTACGCTGGAGGAGTCGCTCTGCCTTGACTGCGGCGACGCCCGGGAGGCCGTCTGCCAAGGCTTGGCGTGCCGAGATGAATTCGTCCGATTCCTCCATTCCGGCCGCCAACATAGCGGTGGTGGTCAGGGCAAAGCCAAGGGAACAAAGAATACAGCGGGGCATCGACATGCGTTTAGGAGCGTATCGCAGCCTTCACGGAGAATCCAGAACAGATGCGTCGGCTCAAGCTCCGGCCTGTTTTACAGCCTCCATGCCAGCAAACGCGACCATGCCAATGATCAGGACCAAGTACGCGCAGATCATGACGATCATCAGAATACCGACGTACTTCCAGAAACGCCTCTGCTCGTGCAGGGCTGAGTCGAGATCGGCGACGGACATGGTCGTGCTAAGTGAGCCGATCCTTGTGCCATACGCCCAAAGCTTGACGGCTGGGTAAATGTAAAACAGGGCCATCACGCCGTAGACTGCTGCGATAATGATCAATGGAGCGCCTCCCAGAGCGCCCGATTTGTTCACGGCTTCTTCGATGGGACCGCCGATGGCACCCATGACACCCATGCCTGCGGCTAGGAGCATCATCATGCCGGCGCCAATCCAGAACATGACGGAAATGAAACGGACCCACGGCTTGGTCCCGGCGAGTGCGGAGATGGTGCTGGGGGAAACCGAGCCTGCGGCGTCGCCGCCACCTCCGTAGGGGTTGGATGAGGGAGCTGAGTAGGGGTTGGGTGGCGCGGATTCCATGGCTGGGGGTGAGTGTGAGGTGCTCTGCGGAACACCTGAATTTATTGCGACGACTTTTGATGCTACGGGATGAATTCGATGGTTGTCAAAACCAAACGTTCCCGCTTGAGTAAAGGTTAATGGCGGTATCACGCGCGGACACACTGCAATCTGTCGAACTCGCCGATGGCGTTGAGATTCGGCTTCGCGTGGCCGGTCCGGTTGTTCGCAGCATGGCCTACACGCTTGATCTGCTGCTGCGGATGCTGATCTACGTCGTGACGTTCTTCGTCATGGTGATCGTGGTGAGACCCTCGATCGGCATGGAAATGACCAACGGACTTTTTCTGCTGTTCCTGTTTTTCATGGAGTGGTTTTACAATGTGATCTTCGAGGCCGGAGCGAAAGGAGCGACTCCGGGGCAGCGCTCCATGAAGCTGCGAGTGATGAGCGTGACGGGCGGGCCGGCGACCTTCGCCCAGGCGGTGATGAGGAATTTTCTTCGCGTGGTGGATTTCATGCCCGGCCTGTACCTCACGGGACTGATCTGCATGCTGTTTACGAAACGATTTCAGCGTCTCGGGGATCTGGTGGCGAACACCGTGGTGACCTACGTCGACACGCCGCCGCCAAAGGCGCCGGACGTCAAAATCCAGGCGGAAAGACGCGCGCCGATGCAGGTGCTCACGCGCGAGGAGCAGGCGGCGCTGCTGCAGTTCATCGAGCGTGCGCCGCAGTGGGCTGATGAACGGCGAATGGAGTTGGCGACCATCGCCGCGCCGCTGACGGGTGCGGTCGGCGTCGAGGGCCTGCGCAGCCTGTGCGGCATGGCCCTGTGGCTGCAGGATCCGGAGGATAAAAAAGAGGAGCCGCCGCCTTTGAACTCATCGCCCATGTTCAAGTCATGACTCCGGCCCAGTTTGAGAAAAACATCGAGCCGCGCTGGCAAAAACTCGAAAAACTCCTCAACAATGTCGACGAGGGGAGGAAGGGGGATGATGTCGTTGAGTTGCCTGCGGTGTTTCGGCAGGTGTGCCATGACCTCAGCGTGGCGCAGCACCGAATGAGTCCGCAGCGGATCACGCAGCGGTTGAACGGTCTGGCGATTCGCGCCTACCGCGTGCTGGAGCGTCGTGGTGCGGGAGGTTGGGAGACCTTCATCCGGCTGTTCGTTGTCGATTTTCCCCGCGCCGTGCGGGCGGAGTGGAAGCTTTTCTGGTGGTGCACAGCGCTCTTCTACCTGCCGGCGGTGCTGATCGCAGCCGTCACTCCCTCGCATCCGGAATGGGCCATGGCACTGCTGGGGCCGGAACAGATGATCATGATCGAAAGCATGTATGGGGAGTCTACCACGCCCTCCGACTACGTCCGGGACAATTTCGGCTCCAGCTTTGCGGCATTTTGTTTCTACATTTGGAACAATGTGGGCATCGATTTCAAAACCTTTGCCGGCGGCATGTTGGGCGGAGTCGGCGCCTTGTTTGTGCTCCTGTTCAATGCGCTCCATCTCGGGGCGGTTTGCGGTTATGTTCACTACTCGGGCAATCCGCTGACTCTTTATACCTGGGTCATCGCTCACGGTGCGCCCGAACTCACCGGAATCGTTATTTCCGCCATGGCGGGGCTGAGGGTGGGACTGACGGTGCTGCGCCCTGGCCGCTTGAATCGGCGTGATGCCTTGGTTCTGGCCGGACGCAAGGCGCTGCCGCTGCTGACTGGCGCCGCAGTGCTGACCAGTTTAGCTGCCGTGTTAGAGGGCTTCTGGTCGCCACTGGATCTTGGTGCGACGGTGAAATTCTCAGCGGGGGCTTTGTGTTGGGTGGCGGTGGCGTCGTTTCTCTTTTTCAGCGGAAGGGAGCGTGTGACATGAGGCTGGAGGATATCACCGTGGAACTCCGCCCGCGCCAGCCATGGGAGGCGGTGGATCTCGGCTGCGCCATGGTGCGGAGGGACTTTGGCCGTCTGCTCCTGCTTTGGGTGTGCACGGTGTTCCCCGTATGGGTGGTGATCTGCGCGCTGATGCGCGTGGCACCGGAATGGATTCCGTTGGTGGTGTGGTGGCTTAAGCCGCTCTACGACCGGGTCCCGTTGCATTTCTTGAGCCGCGCTGCGTTTGGTGTGCGACCGGGGTTTGCGGAAACTTGGAAGGCTTGGCCGCGTCTGTGGATGGCGAACCTTTTCCCCGCGCTGCTGTGGCGGCGGCTGTCGTTCATACGCACCTTTGCACTGCCGGCACAGATGCTGGAGGGCTTGCGTGGCCAGGCTGCGAATCAACGCGTGCACACGCTCGCCATCGACGGCGGCGGGTCGGGCTTCATGCTTACATACGCATTTCTGAAAATCGAAAGCGTGGCCGTGCTTGGTTTGATGTGGGGCACTTACGGGTTGCTGCCGGAGAGCATGCAGCCGGACATCGCGGGCATGATTGAAGCGATGGATTTTGAGAGTGGTTTTTCGAGCGGCTTCTACTGGTGGGTGGCGCTGTGTTACATGGCAGTGGTCACCCTGGTGGAACCCTTTTTTGTGGGTGCCGGATTTGCACTGTATCTGAACTGCCGCACGCGGATCGAGGGCTGGGATGTCGAACTCGCCTTCCGCCGCATGGCATCGCGTCTGACCACAGCCGCGGCGCTGATACTGGCATTCGCGTTGTTGAGCGGGCCAGTCCTCGCGGCTCCGGGAGATGCGGCTGAGGCGAAGATTCAGGAAGTGCTGAAGCGACCGGAATTCGAAATCCACAAAATCAAAACGAGGCGCTGGGTGCCGGAGGACGATCCTGAGGAAGAGAAACGCAAAAAGAAGAAGCCTAAGCGCGAGAGCGGTGACAGCATTCTCGATGGTTTCTTCAACGGAATGGGACTCAGCACGGAGTTTGTCCTCTACGGTCTGGTCGCCTGCGTGGTCGGCGGCGTGATCGTGTATTTGGTGAAGAACCGCCATCTGTTTTTCTATCGCGGCGGCAAGGACGACTCGCATGCACCGAAGGTGGTTATGGGCATGAACATCGCGCGCGAGAGCCTGCCCCAGGACATTGTGGAGGCAGCGCGGGCGGCGTGGGCGGCGGGAGAGTTGAAGGAGGCGCTGAGTTTGCTCTATCGCGGCTCTCTTTCATGGGTGGTGACGCGCCGCCTGGTGCCGATCAAGGACAGCGACACGGAGGAGGACTGCCTCGTGCACGTGCTGGCGTCTGGGCATCCTGCTGAGGGTGACTACTTTCGCCAATTGACTGGCGCGTGGGTCCAAGTGGCTTATGCGCTGCTGCCGGTTTCTGACGCGGAGATGAGCGCCCTGTGTGATCAGTGGCCCTTTATTGAGAAAGGAGGGGAAACGTGAAGATGCGATTCGTTCGACTTGCCGGCATGCTGGCCGCCGCCCTGCTGCTCTGCGCCTGCGATGGCAAGTGGGAGGAGATTGAGAAAACGCTGGGCTATCGCGGCAAGGCGCGGCTGAATCCCTTTCTCGCCGCAGAAACGCTGCTCGACGAATTGGGTCATGAAGCTCGCGGGGAAAAGGCGCTGACGAAGCTGCCGGGACACGACGCTGCGATCTTCATGTCCGCCGAAAGCGGACTGCCGACGGGCCGCGCGAAGCAGTTGCTGCGTTGGACGTTCAGCGGCGGACATCTGATCTGGCTGCCTCGGCGGCACGCGGCCTTACAATGATTTTGATTCGCAGTTTGGCTCTTTTATCGCAGCGATCTTTCTGGAGGAGGAAGGATCCCATTCTTGAGCAGTTGGGGATCGGCGCCCAAAAGAGACTGGCGGTCGAGGAGATGAAGAAAGAGTTGAAGTCCGTCATCGATGGATTCGATGAAGAGAAAAAAGGATGAAAAGGAGTCCGCCGACGAAGAGGATGAGGAGGAAGACGACGACTCGCGTCTCGAATCGATTCAGCGCATTCAATGGAAGAACCGTGAGTATGAGGTCAGTCTCGGCGGGTATCAGCATTTGATCCTTCAGCGCCGACTTGCATCGGCGAATTCTCGGCGGACCGAAAGGCGAATCACTGGCGCTGCACCTAAGACACGGCGCGGGTTGGGTGACGGTGCTGGCCCATGCGCGTCCGTTTCGCAACCGCTGGATCGGCGAGCGCGATCATGCGCGCTGGCTGGCGGCTTTGGTCGGTGGACGCGGCGGAAAGGAAGTGCTCTTTGTGGCGGCTTCGACCGGTAGTTTTCTTTGGCATGCTTTGGGGAGCATGGATGGATGGCGCTGGTCGCTTTGGCTTTGTGCCTGATGTTTTGGCTTTGGCAACAGATGCCGCGTTTCGGACCGCAGGCGGAGGTGGAACCCGACTCTACGCGCCACTTTGCCAGTCACATCGGTGCGCTGGGAGAGTTCTTCTGCGCATGCGGCGCGGGGACGTGCTCGCGGCCGCCGCACGCGAGTGCTCGTGTGAACGCGTGCGGGAGCGTCATCGCTCCCTCGACGACGGTGGCCCTCAGATCAGCGATGCCAGCGACGAGATTTCCCTGACTTACGGGCCTTCCTCCGGAAAGGGTTGTCGCCGCGCTCGATGCGGCCCCGCCGCAGTCGTCGAATCTTTTTGTCTATTTCATGCGATCTGCAGACCATCCGCCAAGCTCTTTAACCTCACCTCATTCGTCCTCATGAATCCGACGTGTCGCCTCCCCGACCCTGATCCCTTTCAGCCGCCTGCTTCCGTGCTTCTTCCTCGACTCCACCACCTGTCGATTATGCTCCGCCGACGGTGCCGACGAGCACAGAAATCTTCGGCAGATCCGCGAAGCAGTGGGCCAGGTTTTCGTGGGTCAGGATGAGGTGCTGCATCAAGTCCTCGCCGCGCTGCTGGCGGGCGGGCATGTGCTGGCTGGAAGGAAGCCGGGTCTCGGCAAGACGCATCTAGTGCTGGCTCTGGCGAATACCTTCGGCGGAAGTTTTCGCCGCATCCAGTTCACGCCGATCTGGATGCCCTCCGACGTGTGCGGCCACACGCTTTCGACATGAACAGCGGCCTTTCCGCATGTCGCGGGCCGGTTTTCGCCAACCTGCTGCTGGCGGATGAAAATCAACCGCGCTCCCGGCCAAGACGCAGTCCTCGCTGCTGGAAGTGATGCAGGAAACGCAGGTCACGATCGATGGAGAAAGCCATGCTCTGGCGCCGCCCTTCATGACCTTCGCCACGCAGAACCCGATCGAGCAGGAAGGGCACATATCCGCTGAAGCGCAGCTTGACCGATTCCTGCTGAAAGTGCTCATCGATTACCCGGACGCAGAATGAAACCTCGGTGGTGAAGGCGGTGTCGGCAGGTGCCTCCGGCAGTGGTCTGTCTCCTCCGTGAAGCAGGTCTGCTCACCGT
The DNA here is from genome assembly GCA_041395065.1 of Prosthecobacter sp. GTDB lineage: Bacteria > Verrucomicrobiota > Verrucomicrobiia > Verrucomicrobiales > Verrucomicrobiaceae > Prosthecobacter. The sequence goes on from JAWLBG010000005.1 coordinate 50,717, forward strand.
AAAGACATCCTCGCCGCGCAACAGGAGGCCGCAGCGGTGCAGGCGGTCGATCAGGTAGTCGATTACGCCGTCAGCATCGTTCGCGCGACCCGCCAGCACAGTGCGATCTCGCTCGGAGCGGGCACCGTGGCGCGATCAGCCTCGTCCGTATCGCCAAAGCCTACGCACTCGCTGGAAGGCCGTGGCTGCACACTGGCGGATGCGGAACGCGCCGTGCCGCCGGCCGGTGCCTGGTCATCGTGTGCAGGTCGCGCCGGAGGTCGCTATTAGCGGCCAGGGTGTGGATGACCTGCTCACCTCGCTGTTGAAGACGTGGAAGCCCCTCGTGTTTGATCCTTGAGTTCCTCATGCGTCCGGACTGTCCGCCTGCTGAAACTGCTCGTTGCCTCGCTCCTGCTGGCGGTGCTGGCGTGCTTTTTGACGCCGCTGGCCCTGCTGTGGCAGGTTTCCGGAGGTCTGCTGCTGGCGGTGATGCTGCTGGATTTTCTGACGCTCCCAGGCAAAGGGCGAATCAGTGGCGAACGCTCGCGCGCGCCGGGGCGTTTCGCGCTCGGAGTTTCGCTGCGGTGACACTGACTCTGCGACACTCGATGCAGCGCATCGTCACTATCGACGTGTTCGGCTGATGGCATCCCGGCTGCGGCAGAGGCGGAGGGCCTTTCAGGTCAGCGTGGCGCCCGGAAATCATGCGGCGCTGACGCATGAGGTGCGTTTTGTGCGGCGGGTGATACGCGCCACAGCCGCTCATGTCCTGGCGGGTTCGGCGCTGGTCTGTGGCGGCGGCTGCATCGGGTGGCGGGAGAGAGCCGGATTCGCGCCTATCCGAATTATGAACCCGTGGCGCGATTTGCCCTGGCTGGCCACGGCGAACCGGGTCGAGCAGATGGGCATCGTTAAACGCCGACGGATGGGCGCGTCGCTCGACTTTCATCAACTGCGTGATTACCAAGATGGCGACGTGCTTTCCCGCACGGACTGAAAGCAACCGCGCCGCTCGACGCTCGTCAGTCGACTTCGAGGAGACGCGGAATCAAACCATTCTCCTCGTTCCGGATCAGGACGACGCATGCGCGATGGATGGAGGGTTGAGCCAGTTTGACCACTGTCTGAATGCCATGCTGCTGATCTCCTTCATCGCTCTCCGGCAGGGGGATGAAGTGGGCGTGGTGGGCTTTGGTGGCGTGCAGCGCTGGCTGCCGCCGGTGAAGGGCTCGCATAGCATGCCAAAGCTGCTGAACCACCTCACCACGAAGCCAGCTCCGAGCCCAGTGATTTCATCGAGGCGGCGGAGCGCGTGATGACGCTGCAGCGGCGGCGTGCGCTGGCTCTGCTGACAAACCTGCGCAGCGAAGACGGCGCTACTTTGGCTGCCGCAGTCGGCGCCATGCAGCGTCGGCATCTCGTGCTGGCGGCGACCTTGCGTGAAGAGGAACTGGCCGCGCCGCCGCCGAACCTGTGGATCACCTGCATCGACGCTTTGCGCTATGGCGCACTGACGCACTACTTCGGCGAAAGGCGGCGGTTGCTGGAGTCGCTGCGTTCGGGTGTCGTGTTCTCACCGTGGACGAATCAAGTGCAGATGCTGCCAGTGGCGCTGGCCAACAAATATCTCGATGTGAAGGCAGGCGGAATGTTGTGAGCTCCTATTTTCAAAAGACGACGTTTTGCCGTATTGTTGAATCGTTATTGAGGACGACGCTGGCGGACGCTCCAAACATCGCGGCCATGCGCAGGGAATCGCGGATGAGATGAACGTGGCCGCCGGGGTCTCGTGCCATGCGATGGGAACCTTCGACGGGGACGCCTGCGTCATGCAGGGCGGCGAGGAGTTCGACATCGAAGGCGAAGCCGTGGATGCGCAAGAAGGGGGCGATGCGTTGGTAGGCCGCCCGGGGTATGAACTTGAGGCCGCACTGGCTGTCGTGAATGCGGATGCCGAGCACGGTGGAGACGAGCAGGCCAAAGACGCGACCGATAAGGCGGCGCTTCCACTGGCGGCGAACCTGGCCGCTGAACTGATTCATGCGGGAGGCGAAGAGCGCGGTGTGCGGTTCGGTTTGCTGGCGGCGCGTCGGGATTGTTAAGCCTACACCGGGGCGGAGCAGGAGCGTCGGCATCGACAAACGCGAGCCAGTCGGCCCTAGATTCCATGTCCCAACCGGTATAAACGGCGCCGCCTTTTCCCAGATTCCGTGGAAGGAAGCAGGGCTCCAGCAGATGAGCGTGCTGCTGCACCAGCGGTGTGAGGAGCGCGCATGCGTTCCACTCGGCGGCATCGGAACCATCTTCGACGACACGGATGGTGATCTCACCCAGTTGGTGAGTCACGGCGCAGAGTTCCTCTAAAAAGGGCCCGATGCGTCCGCTCTCCTGATAGCAGGGGATGACGATGTGGACAGAGGCGGGTGACTGGTCTGAGAGGGCAGGGGGATGTTGGGCAGGGATGCGGTCGGGTGGGAAAGACAATGACACCTGCGGACGTGTGGTCGGTGGTTGCAGATGGGGAAGGATACGTTCTTTGTGGGGTTGTTCCTGCCCATGCGTGTGCCGTATCTTTTCGTTCTTCTGCTGCGCCACTGGCCTCGCGCTCGGGCGGTCGGTTGTTCAAGGCGGGGCTGGTGGAGCCGTCGCCGTTTTTTGAAAGCCGTGGCTGGCGCGGGACGGCGGGGGGCAACTCTGCCGTTTGTGAAGGTGTGGACGACGCCTGACGCTACAGTGCTGAAGGAGGGCATGAAGCGCCGAAAGCTGTTCAATCGCTCCAGTGACGCTGGCGCATCTGGTGGCCCGTGGAGAAAACGCTTTCTTCCCAGGAACTATCGTGGGGAGTGGAACGCCAGGCGGAGGCGGTCGCACTGCGGCTGCGGCGCGAGTTTGAGGATGCGTTTCAGCGCTCGCCGACCCCCTACTACCGACTGGTGACGCAGCCGGGTTCCGACACGCTGACGCTGCAACTGGCGCTGATCGAACTGCAGCCGACGAGTCCCAAAGGCAACGCCTTGATGACGGTGCTGAAATTTACAGTGACGCCGGTGGCGGCTCTGGGGCGGTTTTTCACCAAGGGGAACGTCGCCATCGAGGGGCGAGTGGCGTTGTCGGATTCGGGAAGGGCATATTTTCAGTTCGCGGACAACGAGCAGGACAAACTGACCTTCATCAACGTGCGCGATTTTCAACCCTACGGCCACGCCGCGATCGCGATTCGCGAATGGGCCGTTCAGTTTGAAATGATGACCCGCACACCGAGCGGCGTGAAAGTGGAGGATTCAAGGGGCTTCACACTGCGTCCGAACTAGACCTCACTTCGGAAGATGCGGGACGAGGACGTCGGGGGATTCGTTGGCCTGCCGGGCGCGCTTGGCGGCCTCACGGGCAAAGCGCTCCTGCGAGCGCAGCGCCTTGGCGGCGGCGACGGGTGCGAGGTGCCAGGTGCCGTCCGAGCGCAGCACGCGACCGCGCGCCGTGTCGGAGAAGTGCGTCTCCAGAATGTGCTGGAGGCGACGGCGCGCCTCCTTGTCCTCGATGGGAGTGAGCAGTTCGACGCGTTTGGAAAGGTTGCGGTTCATGAAGTCCGCGCTGGCGATGAAAACCGCCGGCTTGCCTCCCTGGCGGAACCAGAAGATGCGGGCGTGCTCGAGATAGCGGTCGATGATGCTGACGACGTTGATGTTGTCACTCACGCCCTTGAGGCCCGGACGCAGGCAGCAGATGCCGCGAATGTTGAGGCGGATCTTCACGCCCGCCTGCGAGGCTTCATAAAGCGCCTCGATCATCTGGCGGTCTTCGAGGGAGTTCATCTTCAGCATGATCTCGGCGGTTTCCCCCTGGCGGGCACGTTCGGATTCGCTGCGGATGAGGGTGAGCATGCGCTCGCGCAGGCCGAAGGGGGCCATGCTGAGCTTGTTGAAGTGGGCGAAGCGTGAGCGGCCGGTGACGGTGTTGAAGAAGGTGGAGGCGTCGGCGCCATAGTCGGCGCGGCAGGTGAGCAGGCTGATGTCTGTGTACATCCTGGCGGTCGCCTCGTTGTAGTTGCCGGTGCCGAAGTGCATGTAGCGCGTCATGTGGCCTGACTCGCGGCGCATGACGAGGCACACCTTTGCGTGTGTCTTCAATCCGGCGACGCCATAGATGATCTGGGCACCCGCATTGATGAGGTCTGCGGCCCGCTCGAGATTTCGCGCTTCATCGAAGCGGGCCTTCAGTTCCACAAGCACAGTGACGTGCTTGCCAGCCTGCGCAGCGCGAATGAGCGCCGAGATGATGCGGCTGTTTTTGGCCGTGCGGTAGAGGATCTGTTTGATGGCGATGACATTCTCGTCCGCCGCTGCTTCTTCGAGGAAATGCAGGATGGGATCAAAGCCCTCGTAAGGGTGGTGCAGCAGGATGTCACCGCGCTTGATTGCGTCGAAGATGCTTTCTCCGGGCGTGATGGCGGCGCAGGGCTGGCTGTCCCAAGGTTCAACTTTGAGTTCCTCAAAGCCGGAGATTCCAGCGAGCTGAAAGCACGCGCGAAGATCGAGTTCGCCGGGGACTTCATAGACTTGCGCGGTGCGTGCACCGCAGAGTTCGCGAATGATGCGCGCGTGCTCGCGGGAGGCTCCCGCTTCGATTTCGATTCGGATTGCGGGGCTCTTCAATCGCGCCTCCAGCACCTCCTCCATCTCGCTGGCGAGGTCGAAGGAGCTCTCGTCATCAATGGTGATGTCCGTATTGCGGCTGATGCGGAAGCGGGAAGGGGGGGTGGCTTTTTCCCCGGGAAAGAAGTCGCCGATGAAGAGGCTCACGACGTCTTCGAGGTTCATGTAAAGATGGTGACCGCTCTCGGCATCCGGGATGACGACCTGGCGCGAGAGATTGGTGGGCAGCGGCATCAGGGCATGGCGCTTTTCCTTCTTTCCGTCTTCCTGACGTGTGACGGTTGTGAGCAGGACGATTTGCAGTGCGGGGATGGCTGTGAGCGCACCGGGATCGTCGGTGATCATCGGAGAGAGCACCGGGAAGACGTTCTCAAAAAAATAGTCGTGCAGGTGGGCGCGCTGCGCCGGTGACAGGTCACGCCCGGAGAGGCGGCGGATGCCGTGCTCGTTCAGCAGCGGCACGAGTTGCTGGCCGAGAATCTCATACTGGCGCGTCACAAACTCACCAACGTGCTCGTGGATCTGCTCCCACTGCTGCGTGGGCGTGAGGCCGGCGGCGTCCCGCAGACGGAGACCCTGCTCCCGCAGGAGCTGAAGGCCGCCGACACGCACCATGAAAAACTCGTCCAGGTTCGCGGCGGTGATGGCCAGAAACTTCACGCGCTCGAGCACCGGCAGGTCGCTGCGCGCGGCTTCATCCAGAACCCGCGAATTGAAGGCGAGCCAGCTCAGTTCGCGGTTGATGAAGTGCTTCTCCGAGAAGCGGGATGCGGGAGTCGTCTTGATCGGCATTGCCGCATCATGCGGCGGTCACGTGGCGTGGCAAGTGACGCTTGTTCAAACCATCCGCACATAGCGGCGGCCCGGCAGGGCGCGCACGAGGCGCTTCATCTCCAGCCGCATGAGTGTGGCGGAAACCGTTGCCGGTGTGAGCCCGGAGGCGGCGGTGATGTCGTTGATGTGGCTCTCGTCCGTGCCGATGGCGCCGTAGAGGATCTCTTCGTCGAGCGTGAGCGTGACGGCGGGCCGCGACTCCTCAACCTTTGGCGCTGAAGGGGCGGTGGGAAAGAGCGTCATGAGGTCGTCGAGGACATCGCCACCGTCCATGACCAGCTTGGCACCCTGCTGAATGAGCCGGTTGCATCCGGCGGAGGTCGGCTTGTCGATGGGGCCGGGCACGGCATAGACCGTGCGGCCCTGTTCGGTCGCCTGCTGGGCGGTGATGAGCGATCCGCTGCGCAGCGGCGCCTCCACGACGATGAGGCCGTAACTCCAACCGGCGACGATGCGGTTGCGGTAGGGGAAGGTCTGTTTGTCGGCGATGCGATCCACCGGATACTCGCTGATGACTGCCCCGTTTTGCGCAATCCGTTCCGCCAGCGCCAGATTCTCCGGCGGGTAGAGCTGGCCGATGCCGGAACCGAGCACCGCGATCGTGCGCCCCTTGGCCGCGACGGCTGCTTCATGCGCGGCGGTGTCGATGCCGCGCGCCAGCCCGCTGATGACCGCGTAACCGGCGTAGGCGATCTGAAAGCTGAGCTTCTTCGTGGCACTCAGTCCGTAGTTCGTTGCGTGTCGGCTGCCAACGACACCGATCGCGTGATGATCGCGTTTCGTCAGTTTTCCCCAGACGTAGAGCACTAGAGGCGGATCGTGAATCTCACGCAGCAGCGGCGGATAGAGCTCGTCCTCCTGCGTCAGGATCATCAGCTCGCGGTCGCGGATTTTTTGCAACTCGGCACCAAGGTCGATGCGCGATTCCCAGTCTGCGATCGCCTCTGCCTGCGTCCTGCCGAAGCCTTCGATTTGCTCGATTTGGGAGCTCTTCGCAGCCAGCACTGCTTCCGGCGTGCCGAAGCGCTTCAGCAGCTTGCGCACACGCACGGGCCCCACCTGCGGGAGCAGGTTCAGGGAGAGATAGGCCTCCGTGCGAGTCATTCCCTCCTCGGATTGAAAATCACATCAGGCGGCGGAGGCCGCCGTCTCGTTGCCGCCGCCGTTTTTCGCGCTGTGGGCGGCATTCGCGGCGGATTCCGGCAGGGCCACGTTGGTCTGGTTGGAGCCGGAGCCGATCAGCTTGCGGAAGATCTTCTGAGGGAAAGACTTGCCCTTTTCCTCCTCTTCCAACTGGCTCAGCGCTGTGGACTTGGCCATCTCCCAGGCGGGGGCGAAGCCGGGTGCGCTGATGACCATCTGCTTCTCCGCGCGGGCCAGGATCTCCAGTTCGCGCTGCATCTTGTTGTCCGGGCGCTCGTTGAGACGGGCGATCTGCATGCGCAGGTTTTCGTTTTCCTGCTTCAGGTCGGTCCGCTCCTTGGTGAGGTCCTGATTCTGTTTGGAATCGAGATCCATCTTGTCGCTGAGCATGCCCTTGTAGCGCTTCAGCTCGCGCTTGGTCTTGAAGTGCCCCCACCACGACTGCACCAAAAAGATGCCACAGAAAACGAGGCCGTAGATGAAGGTGTTGAGGGGGGCAAAGAGGTTTTCGAACATGATACCGGAAAGCTAGTGCATGCCCCGGCATGTGCAACCGGGCAAAGCACAGCCACAACCGTTGAACCGCTTTCCGAAGGTCCCGCAGCGGCTTCATCCAAACGCGAAACAAACTGCCGCCACGAACGCCCGCGACGAAACGACCCGCGATGACCGCTGGATTCGAGTCTTCAGGCCGTCATCCCGACGGACTGCGCTTCTTGGCCGAACGTCCGAGTCATCCTACGCCTGACCGAGGGCGGGCTCCGAGTTCTGGGTTGATGGTTGAGTGGCCATGGCGATTTCGATTAGCAGCGGGTCAGGCGTTAGGATCGACGCCTTGTTCTGCCTCTGATTGATTTGGCGGCTCGATCATGCCTCGCCAACGATATCGACGATCAAACTCATGCTTCGCTCCACACTTCAAGCACTCGAGAATCATGCGGTCGGTGTCCGTTGGCATTGATCGATAGGAGTCGTAAATCTCGTGGCAACTTGGGCACGTGTAGTTTCGTGCGAGATTCTTGGATTTGAGAGCCAAGGAACTGTTGAAAATGAAATCGAGGCTCCAAACCGTCAAAGGGAATGATGCTACCCCGACAATGACCGAGATGAGAAGGCTGTCCGTATATCGATGAATGATCCAGCCCACGAAAATTCCCCACACGAGAAATATCGGCAACGGCATGATACTAAATCCGCCCGTCTGCCGTTGCTCGTGTCTCTTCATTTTTTGGCAGAACAGTGTTTATTAGTCCATTCGGATATCGCTTTTCACGGAAATAACGGAATGGGATTGGGGGGAAGGGTGAGGCTGTGACTCCCTATTGTCAATCCTTCCAAGGCCTTGGAGAGTTGGGTTGAAGTATTTCGGTTTTCCGAAAAATCATGTTTCTTTAGGGAGCCGATATTCGAATCGAATATCAGCTTGTTTGGAACGCTTGATGATTCAATCCTGCGAAAGGAGCCGAAGTGCACGCCGCTCCATCGCGGAGTGGCGGGATGGTCGTCAGCCTCAGTCGGCTCCAGCGCCTGCTTTTCTGGTGGAAGGGCGGGAGAGGAAGTCTGGTTGCACTCCGCGGCGGCTTCGCCTAGATGCGGAGAACGATCCCATGCCCCACGCCCTCCTCCTGAAATTCCCCGGAACGAATTGCGACGCCGAAACCGCCCGCGCCCTGGAGGCGGCGGGATTCACCGCGGAGGTTCTGCCGGTGGCGCTGCTGGAACCCGCATCGCTCGACAAGGTGCAGATGATCGTCTTCTCCGGCGGCTTCAGCTACGGCGACTATGTGATGTCCGGCCGCATCGCCCAGCTCATCACGAAGTCGAAGCTCGGCGACCGACTGAAGGCATTCGTTGAGAAGGGCGGCTACGCTCTCGGCATCTGCAACGGCTTCCAGATTCTCACCCAGCTCGATCTGCTGCCGAAGGGCAGCCTCATTCACAACACCAGCGGCCGCTTCATCTGCAAATGGGTGGGCCTGAAAAAGACCGCCGCCAAGGCCAGTCCCTACCTTTCCAAGTTGCCCGAGACTTTTGAGCTGCCCGTCGCCCATGCCGAGGGACGTTTGGTGGCGGAAGGGGACGACGCTGCGGGCTATGTGAAGTCCGGCCATGCGGCGCTGCTCTACACCAGCGATGTCAACGGCTCCAGCAGCGCCATCGCGGGCATGCAGGACGACACCGGCCGCGTCTTCGGGCTCATGCCGCATCCCGAGCGCTTCATCTTCAAAGGCCAGCACTACGATCCTGACTGGAGCGGCGATCCGCAGCACGGCTGGGGGCACTACCTGTTCGAGTCCGCCTGCGAGGCGCTGAACTGATCTTGCGCCTTAGAGCCTGGGAGAAACCGGCGGGACCATCATCATGCGCATCCGCGCCGTGGAGCCGCGTCCGAAAAAGGGTGGCACGGAGAGGACGGCGGCGCGGCGGGCATTGTAGAGGCCGAAAATGCGGTCGTAGGCATGGGACATGCGCTGACGGAGCGGCTCGTTTTCAGGCGTGCGTGGCAGTCTTTTGGCGTTGGAGTGCAGCAGGTTGATGGCTTGGCGGGCATTCAGTTTTCGAGGATTGGAGGAAAAGTTGGAACCGCCGGTGTTGATCGTGATCATGGGGTTCGCTCCCCGAGGACCGAGAAGCGGCTGGACGAGACTGGCGGGCCCCAGGTCATCGTAGGACACTTGAACCGTTCGGCCTGTGAAGGCCTGTTCGCGCTGGGCAGGAGTGCAGGCTGGAAGGAGCAGTGTCAGACAGGCCAGGAGAGTGAAAGCGGATTTCATGACGGGGCGGGGTTGGTTCTCGCCATGGAAACGCAGACTGCCGGTCATTAGAACGGCTTTTTCACCCTGAAGGATTAAATCCTTGTCATGATATGGTAATTATATATAATTATTGTTATTCAACCTCTCCTTATGACCCACGCCGCCGATTCTTACTCCCGTTCTCGCACCCAACTGACTGCCTTTGCGCTGGCGCTGATCCTGTTCTTCTCCGGGTTTTGTTCCCTGATTTATCAGACGGTCTGGCTGCGGGAGTTCCGCCTCGTGTTCGGTGGAGCCGCGCCTGCGGCGGCGGCGGTGATGGCCGTCTTCATGGGGGGACTCGGCTTCGGCGGCAAGCTTTTCGGCGCGTGGGTCGAGCGTGTCGGACGTCCCTTCCGGTTCTACGCACGGCTGGAGGTTGGCATTGCCATCGCCGCTGTGGCCTCACCGGCGATGCTGGGGCTGGCCCGTTCGCTTTACCTGACCACGGGCGGCACCGCGGGCATGGGCCTGGGAGCGGCGACCTTCCTGCAGATTATCATGACCGCTCTGGTGCTCGGTTTGCCTTGTTTCCTCATGGGAGGCACGCTGCCCGCGGCCATGAAGTTCGCGCAGCGCGATGACGACCCGCGCCGCTCGGACACCGCCTTTTTCTACGGCATCAACATTGCCGGCGCCGTCACCGGAGCGCTCCTCAGCACCTTCTGGCTGCTGCCGGGCTTTGGGAACAATGGCGCCCTGACCATCGCTGTCCTCGTGAATCTCGTCATCGCGCTTGCTGCCGGAGCCATCTCGATGTTTCAGGAAAAGGAACCGCGTCAATCGGGCGAGCAGGTCGCTGCAGAGGAGCCCGCCGTCGCGGCCAAGGCGCCTTCGTGCTTCGTGTTGGCTGCGGCCTTCATGAGCGGCTTCACCTTCTTCGTGGCCGAGCTGGTCTGGTATCGCATGTCCACACCGCTGCTTGGCGGGTCGGTTTACGGCTTCGGTCTCGTGCTCTGCGTGGTGCTCGCGGGCATGGGCATCGGCGGCCTGCTTTACTCGCTCATGCTGAAAAGAATGGAGCCCAGTCTCGGCGGCTTCACGCTTGTCTCCGCTCTGCAAGCCCTCGCCATCCTGCTGCCCTTCGCGCTGGGGGATCGCATCGCGCACCTCGCGCTCATTTTGAATCACAGCCTGCGCGGCGTCGGTCTTGTGCCGATGGCAATTGGCTGGGCGGTTGTGATGAGTACGCTCGCCTTTCTGCCGGCGCTGCTTAGCGGCATCCAATTCCCGCTGCTTGTCTCCCTGCTCGGTCGGGGAAATGCGGGCGTCGGTCGGCAACTCGGACGCGCCTATCTTTGGAACACCTTTGGCTCCATCACCGGCTCCCTGCTCGGCGGCTTCCTGCTCGTGCCGCTCATCGGTCTGCGCGGCTGCTGGGTGCTGGCCGCCGTGCTGGTCGCGCTGATGTCCGCCGCCTCCCTGATGCTGCAGATGCGCCGCGGGGCGGGGGAATCCGCCGCCTTTTCATGGAGCGGTCGCTTTGCGCTCGCCTCCCTCGCGCTGTGCGGCGTCTTCGCCTTTGGCGCCACCGGTCCCACTGCCGTGTGGATGCACACGCCGATCGGTTACGGGCGTGTCAGCGACCAGTTCCGCAACGCGCTCGGTCTGGAAACGTGGCAGCGCAACGCCCAGCGTTCGCTCGTCCGCGAGTTCGACGGTCGCGAGACCAGCGTCGCCGTCGTCGGCGGCATGCAGTACGCGTTTTTGACCAACGGCAAGAGCGACGGCTCCGCGGTTGGCGACGCCGGCACGCAGGTCATGCTCGGCATCACCGGCGCCATCCTGCATCCGAATCCGCGCAACGCCTGCGTCGTCGGCCTCGGCACCGGCACCACCGCCGGCTGGCTCGCCGACGTGCCCGGAATGGAGCGCGTCGATGTCCTCGAGCTCGAGGAGGAAATCCGCAAGGTCGCCGAGTTCTTCGACCCCGTGAGCCGCAACGCGATGAAGCACCCTCGCGTCAACAACATCACCGGTGACGCCCGCGAGTTCCTACTCACCGAGGGGCAGGACTACGACATCATTGTCTCCGAGCCCTCCAATCCCTGCCGCGCCGGTGTCGCCAATCTCTACACCCGCGAGTTCTACGCCAACGCCAGCCGCCGACTCACCGGCGACGGCATCTTCTGCCAGTGGCTTCAGGGTTACGAGGTCGATCCCTCCACCATCAGCACCGTCATCGCCACGCTGCGCCAGGTCTTCCCGAAGGTCGAAGTCTGGGCCACCCAGAGCGTGGACATGCTCCTCGTCTGTTCCAATGACGACGCCCCCTGGTCCCTCGACTCCATTCGTCGCCGCGTCAAAATCGAGCCCATGGCCGAAGCCGTCCGCCGCTTCTGGAAGACCGACACCGCCGAGGGCTTCCTCACCGGTTGCGTGGCCAACAGCGACTACTGCACCGCGCTCGCCGCCGCGTGCAAGACGGTGAACACCGACGACATGAACCGCCTCGAGTTCAGCTTCGCCCGCAGCGTCGCCAAGCGCAGCAACTGCTCCCTCGATCTCGCCCGCGCCGCCACCCGCGCCGGCTGCCATCTGCCGAAGGTGGACGCCCCCGTCGATGCCGCGCTCTACCTCGCCGAGCGCCTGCACATGCCCGGCCGCCTCTGGCTTTCCGCCAGCGCCGACATCCTCCCGCCGGATGCGCCTCAGGCGGTCCGCGACCGCGTGCAGGTGCTCCGCTCCTTCTGGAAGCAGCACTACGCCGACTTCCTCGCCGCGCCCGCGCCGTCCGCTCCCGTGCTCGCCGACCGCGTCCTGCTCGCCCACGCCCGCGCCCGCATGGGGACGGAGGACGCCTTTGTCGCCATCGATGACATCGCCTCCGTGTCCGAGGTCGACACCCACTTCCTGCGCGCCATCGCCTGCCATGTGCGGAAAAAGCCCGCCGAAGTGCTGCTTCACATCGAGCACGGCCTCGACGCCCTCATGCAGTCTCCGTGGTGCCGCGTCCCCCTCGCCAGCGAAGCGCTCGACCTCCTCGGTGACCTTTCCAAAAATGCCGACGCTGTGAAGGACCCGCGCTTCCTTGCCATCTTCGAAAAACTCGACCGCGACTACCCCGTCGAGGTCGCCCTGAACCTCCGCCTCGGCATGCGCTGCGACATGGCCATGCGCCTGCCGCTGGCGCGCCAGCTCGAAGCGCTCGAGAGCATGGGCCAGCCCTTCCCTTGGAACGGCCGTGCCCTGGCCATGCGCGTCAGCGCCTATCTGCAGGCCGGTGATTCCCGCCTCGATTCCGCCCTCGAAGACATGAACCGCTTTCTTTCCCAGGGCGGTGCCATCGGCGGTGAAGCTCCCCCGTTCGTCGTTCAGGTTAGGAAGCCTGCGCCCTCCACCGCCACCCCCGCGGAGATGGTGCTCGGCTCCCAGGCCGGCGGCGAATGAGGGGCGCTTCAGCGCTCCGGTTCAAAGCGGCGGCGCAGCTCGTTGAAGTAGCGGCGGATCTGCTCGCGGCGGGCCGGGGGCAGGGCGGATTCGTCCAGCGCGGCCTCCTCCGCCTCGATCGCATCGAGGGCGGTCTGAGTGGCGGAGCGGGTGCCCGTCTCGCTGCGCGGTGCGCCCTGCACGCTGCGCACGGTGCTGCGGCCTTCGTTGTTCTGCTGGGCCTGCACCACACTCTCGCCGGCGCTGGCCTGCTTTGACGTCGGCGTGTTGTTCAACTCGGCCTTGCCGACGCCTGGGTCGCGCCCGGAGCCGGGCATGGTGATGCTCATGGCGTTCTCGCCGGGCGGGTCGTTCGGATCTCCCGGCATGATGATCAGCGGCGCGTTCGGGTCCGGCGGTGGTGCGCCCGGGATGGGAGCGGTCAGCATCGGCTGGCCCTGCTGACCCTGCTGGCCTGGGCGTCCGGGCTGGCCCTGGCCCATGGTCATCATCTGCTGCTGGCCCTGATTGCCGCCGGAGGGGTTCTGCTGTGGCTGCATCTGATTCTGCTGCCCCTGCTGGCCGATGCCCGGCGGCGTCAGGCTCTGCCCGGGATTCTGCGCCTGGCCCACCTGCGGGGTGTTCTGTCCCTGCTGGCCACCCTGCTGACCCTCCTGGCCGGCCTGGTTCATCTGCTGCATGGCGCCGCCGCCTTCGTTTTGTCCGGCGATGCTGCTGCCCGAGTTTCGCAACTGGTCGGCCAGTTGCTGGAGTTCCTTGCGGGCCTGCTCGCGCATGGAGAGGTCGCGCATTTTCTCGGCGAGCTTTTGGAATTCCTTTCCGGCACCCGGTGCGTCGCCCTGCCGCATCTGGTCGTCGGCGGCCATGACGCTGGAGCCGACGGTGCGCTTGCGGTCGGCCTCCTCGCCTTCGCGGGCCACGTCCTGCAGCGTTTCCGCCATGCGCTGCTTGGTCTCTGCGGGCAGTTGCGGGGACTGGAGCTGTCCCGCCAGGGAATCGGCGGCCTTGGCGGCGGCCTCGGTGTTCTTGGCGGCCACGGCGTCGCCGAGATCGGCGGTGTCGGCGTGCTTGCGCAGCGCTTCGACGAGCTTGTCGGAGGCCCAGTCCTCATTGCTGCGACCGAGTTCGTCGGCCAGCTTTTCGGCATCACGGGCGCGGCGTTCGAGGTCCGCCAGCACGTTGCGCGCGTCCTTCCCGGCGGCGTCGGCGAGATCCTGCGCGGTCTTCTGCAGCTTCTGCTTCAGCTCCTCCACCTGCTTCTGCTCGTCTTCCAGCAGTCCGGCGAGCTGCTTCTTCTCCCAGTCGGTCTGCGTCAGTTTTTTCGCCTCCTCCGCCGCCTTGCGCGTCATCTCCGCATCCATCGGAATCACCTCCGAAGGCGGCGCGGTGACGATGCTGATGAAGCTTCCAAGGAGGGCGATGAGCAGCGGCAGCGCCAGCCAGCGGTCCGGCCGCAGCGGCAGGTCCCGCACCAGCCCCGGCAGCGCACCGGGAAGCAGTTGGCGCTGCGTGGCGATGTGGTCGCGGGCGGAGTCGCTCTCTTCGCGATGCTGTTCGAACCACCACGCGGAGGCAAAGGCCTCCCGCCTTCCGGTGGCGTCATCCCACAGAGCCAGCGCGCTGAATTCCCCGGGCCGCCGCCACCAGGCGTAGAGCAGCGTCCCGCCCAGCCACAGCAGCAGACCGAGCCACGGCGTCATCAGCGGCGAACCGCGCAGCATCGCCAGATTCAGCAGCACGAGCACCAGCGACGCCGGAACCAGCGTCATCCGCAGCACGGACAGCCAGCGCCGCAGCACCACCCACGCCTGCACCTTCCGGGCCGCGGGGGCGAAGATCGGTTCGGCGGATGGGGCGGCTTCCATGGCGTTCAATACATCGAAAAACGCGCGGCGGGCGAGCAAACTTTGCCGCCGCCGCGGGAATTCGTGCTGGAGGAAAAAGCGGAGGCGCCGCGGCCCCTCGCGCGATTACGCGAACTTCGTCTCGCCGGGCATCGGCATCGGGCTCGGCTCAAAGGAATCGCTGAACTTCAGGCCGTCCGGCGCGAGGTCCTGCTTCGACGACATCATCGCCAGCGCCACGCGCTCCGGCGCCTTGTCCTTCTTCCCGTCCTTCGCCGGGGCGGGCGGCGGCGCGTCATCCTTCCACGCGAGCTTCTGCCCGGTGTAGGCGGCTTCGCGGCCCATGATGGCCACGAGGGTGGAGAGCATCATGCGGTCGCCGTTGTTGATCACCTCGCCCTTGCGGATCGCGGCGAAGAGCGCGTCGTGCTCCGCCTGGTGCATCTGGCGCTCGCCCTCGCGGTGGCGCCAGCGGTTTTCGCCCTCGATGAACGGGAAGGCGCCGCGGCCCAGCACCAGCCGGCCCTTCGTGCCGTGCACCACGTCGATCACCTCCGAGTGCGTGCCGCGCTGCTGGCGGGAGCCCAGGTGGCAGAGCACCCCGTTGTCCCACTCGTAGGCCACGTGGAAGTGGTCAAAGATGTTCCCGCCCTCCGCGGCGATCTGGCGACCGCCCGTCGCCACGCAGGACACCGGCGGGGTGTCCTTCATCGCCCACACGATCTTGTCGATGCTGTGCACCGCCTGCTCCACGATGCTGTCCCCGCTGAGCCAGGAGAAGTTGTACCAGTTGCGGATCTGCCACTCCACATCCGCCATGTCCGCCGGGCGGCCGGAGGCCGGGGGCATCACCTTCACCGGGCCGGTGTAGTAGGAGGCAAAGATGCTGGAGATGTCCCCGATCTGCCCCTCGTGCACGCGCTTGTAGGCCTCGATGCGGGAGGCGCTGTAGCGCCAGCAGAAGCCGGCCACCAGGTTGATATTCTTCTCCTTCGCCTTGCGCACCGCCTCCATCGCCAGGTGATAGCCCGCGGCGTCCACGGCCATCGGCTTTTCGCAAAAGATGTGCTTCCCAGACTCCACGGCCGCGGTCAGGTGCTCCGGGCGGAAGCCCGGCGGCGTGGCCAGCAGCACCACGTCCACGTCCGTGGCCAGCAGCTTCTTGAAGGCGTCCAGGCCGGTGAAGCGCATCTCCGGCTTCACCTCCACGCGGTCCGGGAACTGGGTGGAGAGATTCTTGATGCTGCTCTCGATCTGCGTGTCGAAAGCGTCCGCCACCGCGACGAGGCGCGTGTTGTAGTCCGCCGTCAGCGCCTGCGCCGCCGCGCCCGTGCCGCGACCTCCGCAGCCGATCAGGCCCACCTTCAGCGTCTCCATGGAATCCGCCTTCTCCTGCGCGCGCAGGCTGCCCGCGCGGGTGAGGATGGCCGGTGCGAGCAGCGCACCACCGCTGGCATTGAGGAAACGACGACGGGAAAAGGCGGAAACGGCGGGATCAGACATGGGTGGGAATGGAATGGATGGAAATCACAGTTCGCCGCGCCAGCCCCGATCCTTTCACCGCAGCGCCAATATCCTGCCCCTCCGCCGCTTTTGTTCCCTCCCTGTCACCTTGTCATCCAGTCATCCTGTCACTCCTTGTCTCCCCATCCGATCAGCTGAAAAAGACGAAAGAAGGAAAAGAAAAGGCCCTTTTTTTCAGCTCTTCTGTTTCTTTGGGCCAATCCTCCAAGTCTCATCCCCTCAAAGTCCTGCCTACACTATTCCCACCCAGCCGTCGGATATATAGCGACTGACAAACCTCACGATTGATTAACCATCCACACTGTTCGCCCCAATGAGTAGCGCACCGACCAGATTCCTTGATGAGCCAAAGGGCTTCTGGACATTTTCGGCCGCAGTTGATGTCGCTTGCCAACGTTGCGGTAGTCTCGGTGTCTTGCGCCGTCATCCCGACGACTGTCATTCATACTCTTTTGCCTGCTCCTCGTGTGGAGCGATTGATCCATCTCGTGCCGCCGTGGATGCCGACTTTTCCGGCTTCTCCAACAGCGATTCTCCCACATGGCAGGGCTATAAGCTGTTTCGAGTCACACGATGCCGTGCGAAGGTTCTCTGGGCTCTGAACCTTGAGCACTGCAATTTTCTAAGAGATTACGTTCGAGCCGATCTGCGTGAGCGAGTAATGGCCCGCCCTCAAATGATTGGGCGGCTTGAGCGAGTGCAGAGAGTCAGCAACGGCTACCATGTGGTGTCGAGGCTTCCGCGTTGGATGGTTCTGAAGACATCACGTCCGCACATCCTGCGTGGACTTGCCAGACTTGAGAAGATGTGATGACATACCTCTACTCATGCAATGAGACCACAACGCGACAACTGGGCGAACAAGACGAGGTAGCCCCTCCACGGAGCAGGACCGGCCCGGTCCTGTCTTCCCACCCACGCGCCCTGGGGCGGGCCGCCCCGGCTCCTTGTGTCCCAATCCGGTTAGCCGAAAAAGACGAAAGAAGGAAAAGAACAGCCCTCCTTTTTTTCAGCCTTTTCGTTTCTTTAGGCCAACCCTCAAAGTCTCAAAGTCTCGCCGTTCGTGGGCGATAAAGGTGCTGACAAACCGCATGATCGGTTAACCATCCACACTGTTATGATGAAAAATCTTCTCGTGTCGGCGCTACTAACGGTCTCCGCAATTAGCGCCTATGGCGATCCGTTGTCCGAGAGGATGAGGGAACTCGAATTCATCGAGAGTGAGCCACCAAAGCCCGGATCCAAAGAATGGATGAAGTCCAACCATGGGGACGCCTTCATCGTTGAACTCAAAGAGAAGTTCAATGTCAGGCCCCCAAAGAGCGGGGAGCTGTATTCCCCACGAGTCGTTTTTGATGCGGAATCAGTAAAGTATATCGGCATCGACAACGGGGAGTTCGGAGGCGGCCTCTATATCGACGTCGTCAACAAGGACGAAAAGCCGTTTTTCCCTGGCAACATTGATACTCTTGTTCCGCTTGGCGACGATCTCTACATCATTGAAGGGTTGGCACACATGGGTTTCAACGGGGGGTCGGTTCATGCTATTCGTGATTACAAGAAGCCGTCTCGACCTGAACGGATCACACTTCTTCCTAGCGCCCCAGAAGCTGTTTTAGTAGATAAAGTCTACGCGAACAAACAACCAGCTATTGTAATTGCGGGACATGACAGCTTCATGATTTTGATTCCTGATCGTAAGTTGTTGATTTTGCATCACGATACTTTCTGGGGATCGCTTTATCCCTCGTCGATCGTAAGGTATCAGGAGCACTATGTTTTTGGCATTAGAGGAGGCGTTGTTGCAGTGCCGGTCAATTTTTGGCAGGGTTCAAAGAGTTTTCGATATTTCAAACCTAAATCATAACAAGTTGTGGCACATCAACGCGCTTCGCGCGTGAGTGCACTCGGACGTTACGCTAGGAGGCCAGAGTTCGCAGAGACTGCCCATGAGGCCGGGCTTGGCTGATCGCCATGTGGACAATGGACAGCCCTCCTGATAAACTCCCGCCATGAATTCAGCTTTGGTGTCACCTGTGGCTCAGCGGTTGAGAAGTTTGCTGCCTGCGTTGCGCCAGCAGTTTCCCATCCGCCGCATGGCGCTGTGTGGCTCGGTGGCGCGAGGCGATGGCGGACCGGAAAGCGACATCGACATCCTGGTGGAGGTGGACCCCAGCATCGGTCTGGGTTTTGTGACGCTGGCAGAGCGGCTGGAGGCGGAACTGGGCCGAAAAGTGGACCTGGTGTCCCGACGGGCGATGAAACCCGCGATGTATGCAAGCATTGAACCCGACCTGATCCATGTCGAAGCGTGATGCCAGCCTGCTGCTGCAGGACATGCGGGAGGCGATCGCGGATCTCGCCTGACTCCACGACTTACAGCTCACTGTTGAGCGTTCACGGTTGTCGGTTTAGGTCGGAGGCTGGGAGGTGAGGGGGCGAAAAGGGTGGTCTTTTGGGCTGGGGGTGTTCAGTATCGGGGTGACCACCGTCGTCGTCTCCGGATCCATGTCTTCACGCAGCGCCGCCCTTTTCCCTTTTTTTCCGCAGGAAGACGAGCGGCTGAGGCGTGGGGAGATCGCGGAGGCGGTGGGGCGGGTGCTGGGGAGCGGGAGTTTCATCCTGGGCCGGGAGGTGGCGGCGTTTGAGCAGGCGTTTGCGGAGTTTCTGGGTGCGGATCATGCGGTGGGCGTGGGCAGCGGGACGGATGCGATCGAGCTGATGCTGCGGGTGCTGGAGATCGGGGAGGGGGACGGGGTGGTGGTGCCGGCGAACGCGCCTTCGGCGGTGGCGGCGGGGGTGATGTGCTGCGGGGCGCGGCCGGTGTTTGCGGACGTGGAGCGGGAAACGCTGACGCTGTGCCCGGTGTCGCTGGAGGCGGTGCTGCGGTCGCCGGCGGGACGGGGCGTGCGGGCGGCGCTGGCGGTGCATTTGTACGGGCATCCGGCGGACTGGGCGGGGCTGGAGCGCGTGGCGGAGGCGCACGGGATTGCGTTGCTGGAGGATGCGGCGCAGGCGCACGGGGCGGTGTGGCGGGGCCGGATGGCCGGGACGCTGGGACGGCTGGCAGCGTTCAGCTTTTACCCAACGAAGAATCTGGGGGCCTGCGGGGATGCGGGCGCGGTGGTGACGAGGGACGCGGCCTTGGCGGAGCGGCTGCGGGAGCTGCGGCAGTATGGCTGGCGGCGGCGGGGGGTGAGCGAAGGGCGCGGGATCAACAGCCGGATGGACGAGATCCAGGCGGCGATCCTGCGGGTGAAGCTGCCATATCTGGCGGAGGGCGTGAGGCGGCGGCGCGAGCTGGCGGCGGTTTACGCGTCGCGACTGGGCGGGCACCCGGGGCCGAGGCTGCCGGTGGTGCGGGCGGACTGCGGGCATGCGTTTCATCTCCACGTCGTGCGGTCGGACGAACGGGACGCCCTGCGGCGGCGACTGGAGGCGGCGGGGGTGCCGGTGGCGATTCATTACGAAGTGCCGCTGCATCGCCAGCCGGCGTTTGCGACGGGGGACGAGCTGCCGGTGGCCGAGGCGGCGGCGGGGGAGGTGCTGACCCTGCCGCTGCATGCGCACCTGACGGAGGAGGCGGTGCACGCGGTGTGCGACGCTGTGGAAGGGAGGGGCGATGCAGGCGGCTGAGTACGCGCGGATGCGACACGCGGAGGACCGTCACTGGTGGTATGCAGTGCTACGGGGACTGGTGGCGGAGGCGCTACAGGGACGGGTGGCGCCGGAGGGGCGCGTGCTGGATGCGGGCTGCGGGACGGGCGGGATGCTGGCCTGTCTGCGGGAGGTTTTTCCAAAGCTGGAGACGGAGGGGATCGACGCGTCGGAGCTGGCGGTGGCTTTCTGCCGGGAGCGAGGCCTGGAGAAGGTGAGGCAGGGCCGGGTGGAGGCGCTGCCGTTTGCAGAGGGGACCTTTGACGCGGTGGTGTGTCTGGATGTGCTGTATCACCGGGAGGTGGACGAGGCGAGGGCGCTGGCCGAGCTGCTGCGGGTGCTGAAGCCGGGGGGCGTGCTGGTGCTGAATCTGCCGGCCTTCGACTGCCTGCGAGGTGCGCACGATGTGGCGGTTTGTGGTGCGAGACGCTACACGCGCTGTCAGGTGCGGAATGTTCTGAAAGTTCATAGGATCAAACTTGAGATGATTCACTACTGGAACGCATGGCTCTTCGTCCCGCTGTACCTGAGGCGGCGGTGGACGCGGCCTGTAGAGGTGGCCGCGAAAGGGGTGGTTTCCGACCTGGCTCCGCTGCCGGCGTGGGCTGACCGGGCACTGGCGTTCATCGGGCGCTGGGATGCGCGGCTGTGCCGGGTGCTGGGGGTTCCCTTCGGGTCTTCGGTCTTCGCAGTGGCGAGAAAGGCGGGAGCGGACACGGGGAGGTCACCATGAGCGGGGACGCGGCGGGCATTGAGGCGAGTTTCGTGATCCCCTTGTTCCATACGGGCGAGGCGCTGGAGAGGCTGTTTGCGGCCTTTCGCCAACTGAGGATGAAGCGGTCCTGGGAGCTGGTGCTGGTGGATGACGGGAGCACGGACGGCACGGCGGCGCGGGCGCGGACGCTGCTGGCGGATTTCCCCGGAAAGGTTCGGCTGGTGGAGCTGGCGCGGAACTTTGGCGAGCATGCGGCGGTGCTGGAGGCCTTTCGCCACGCGGCCGGCCAACTGGTGGTGAACTTGGACGACGACCTGCAGAATCCGGTGGAGGAGGCGGTGCGTCTGCTGGACCACCTAGAGGCAACTGGTGCGGAGGTGGTTTATTCGAAGTATGAGGAAAAGAAGCACCACTGGCTGCGGAACCTGTGCAGCCGGACGGCAAACCGGTGCGCGAGTTTTCTGCTGGGGAAGCCGAGGGACCTGTATCTCTCCAGTTTCCGCGCCCTGCGGCGTGAGCTGGTGGAGCGGATCATCCAGTATCGCGGCCCCTATCCCTACATCGACGGGCTGATCGTCGGGGCGACGAACCGGATCGAAACGCTGACCGTGCGGCATGCGGAGCGTGTCTGCGGGAAGAGCGGTTACACACCGCGGAAGCTGATCCGGCTGGCGCTGAGCCTGCTGTTTGACTTCAGCGTGATGCCGTTGCGGATCGCCAGCGTGCTGGGCGTCGTGCTGTGCCTGATCGGCGCGGCGGTGCTGGGGGAGGTGGTGGTGGAGACGCTGCTGGTCGGACGGCAGCAGGCGGGCTGGGCCTCCCTGATGGGAGCGTTGGCGGTTTTCAGCGGGGCGCAGCTGCTGATGCTGGGCATCATCGGCGAATACGTCGGTCGGGCCTTTCTGACGGTGTCAGGAAAGCCGCAGTCGCTGGTGCGCTGCATCACGGAGAACGAAGGGAGGCCGGCATGATCCGGGAGACTCAGGTTTCGAAGTGCTCGGTCGACGGCGTGATGCTGTATGAGATGCGTCACGTGCCGGATGACGTGCGGGGGCATTTGGCGGTGGCGGAGGTCGGCAACGGACTGCCGTTTGCGCCACAGCGCTTCTTTCTGACCTACGCGATCCCGACGGAGCAGACGCGCGGCGAACATGCGCATCGGGCGTGCTCGCAGTTTCTGGTCTGCACCCATGGTGAGTGCCGGCTGGCGGTGGACGACGGAAAGAACCGCGAGGAGTTTCACCTGAACCGGCCGACGCTGGGCGTGCTGGTGCCGCCGATGGTTTGGGCGTCGGAATACCGGCATTCCACGGATTCGGTGCTTCTCGTGCTGGCCTCCCACTCCTATGATCCGGACGATTACATCCGCGACTACGATTCGTTTCTTGGACAAGTAAAGGTGTCAGGAACCCCGCCATGACCTCCCCCACTCAGACAGGCTACGACGGCCATCCGCCGAAACCGCCGAGCGCCTTCACCCGGGTCACGATGGTGATGCGCGAGCAGCCGGCGTGGCGAATCACGCTCCTAGCCCTGCTTCTGTCGGTGCTGTTTGGCTGGCTGGACGAGGCGACGGGGTGGGAGGTGAGCCTGCTGATTCTCTATGCGATGCCAATCTTCCTCGCTGTGTGGTGGGGCGGGCGCACTGCGGGCGTTATTGTGACGCTTTGTTCGGTGCTTGTCTGGTGGATCGTCAACGAGGAGCGGCTGCCCTATGAAACCGGTCCGGCGCAACTGCTGGCCGTGGTGAACCGGCTTTTCTACTTCAGCGTGGTGGCTTACGCCGTGTCGGCGGTGCGGAGAAAGCAGGACGCGGATGCGGAGCGCATTCGCATCCTCGAGGGGCATCGCCAGCTCGAGCGGGACATCGTCAAAGTCAGCGAGCACGAGCAGCAGCGGATCGGACGTGATTTGCATGACGGACTCTGCCAGCACCTCGCGGCGATCGGGTGCGCGGCCCGCGTGCTCGCCGAGGATTTGCAGGCGCAGGGGGTGGCGGCGTCGGCGGACGTGGTCATGATCGAGGAATCGATCTACGACGCGGTGCGCGAGGCGCGCAATCTGGCGCGAGGCATTTTCCCCGTGCATGTGGATCGCAGTGGTCTGGCCGCCGCGTTGCACGACCTGGCGCACACGATGAGTGCACTCACCGGCGCCTCCATCAAGGTGAGGGAATGCGAGGACGTGCCGACCGACAAACCGGAGGTCTCGATGCATCTCTACCGCATCGCTCAGGAAGCGGTGGCCAACGCCGTGCGCCATGGGGAGGCCGCCGAAGTTGTCATCGCGGTGAAGATGGTCGGAAACGCGCTGGAGCTCTCCATTGAGGATAATGGCAAGGGCATGCCGCCGCTGACACAGATCGGCGGTGAAGGCATGGGGCTGCGAACGATGCGTTACCGCGCACAGGCTCTCGCAGCCACTCTGGATTTCGAACCGCGCAGTGGCGGCGGCACCTGCGTGCACTGTCGAATGCCGCTCAAACCTTCCCCTGAACCCATACTATCATGAACACGAACGAAACCCACAATGGCAGTCGCCACAAAGTGCTCCTCGTCGAGGACCATCCCATGTTTCGCGAGCATTTGGCGCAGTTGATTGACCGCGACCTCGGACTCACCGTGTGCGGGGAGGCGGACAACATTGGGGACGCGCTGAAGTTGATTCTGGAGCGGAAGCCCGATGTCGCGATCGTGGACATCACGCTTAAAGGCTCCAGCGGGCTGGAACTCATCAAGAACATCAAGTCGCAGGGAATCGAACTCAACGTGCTGGTGCTCTCGATGCATGACGAGGACCTGTATGCCGAGCGCGCCCTGCGTGCGGGAGCCAAGGGCTACATCACAAAGAACGAGGCGTCGACCGAGGTCATCAAGGCCATCCGCAGCGTGATGAAAGGGGAGATTTATGCGAGTCGTCACATGACCGCGCGGCTTTTGGAGCGAATGACTCAGAAGAAAAGCACCGATCTGGTCGGGATCGAAAGTCTGGCAGATCGCGAGTTGGAGGTGTTTCAGATGCTTGGGCGCGGGAAAAGCACTCGCGAGACGGCGCAGGCGCTGAGCCTCGGGGAGTCCACCGTCGAAACTTACCGGGCGCGGATTAAAGAAAAGCTGCAGCTCCGCAGCGCGGCGGAACTCTATCTTCGCGCCGGGCAATGGGTGCGTGAAAACGGGGGGTGAAGGCGTGTAGCGGGGATCGCTACGGCGGGTGTCTTTTGCGTTTAGAAGCCGTTTTGGGGCAAAATCGAAGAAATAAATTCGGACCCCCTTCACAGGCCCATGCCCAAAAGAAAACGAAGAGAAACCCCATCCGCAAAGTCCGCTACCAACGAGAGTGCGGATGCTACAAGCACCGTGGCGCCTGAGACCGGGGCCCCGCTTCTTTCTGAATTACCCGTTCCGACAAAGCGCCGAATGACACGACCCGTCGTGATGGCGCTCGCGCTGCTGGCGCTGTGTGCGGGATTGTATTCATGGACTGCGGATTTTCCAATGGCCTTCGACGACCATACCTATCTGCGGGACAACCCGGTTTTCGCGCGGCCGGGGAGTTTCGGCTACCTTTCGAATTTCACTGAGTTCGCCAATCTTCCTGCAAAGCTGGGGTCTGATCCCGACTACGCGGTGAATTTCATCCTCCGCCCGGTTTCCTACGCCACGTTCTATTGGAACTACCTCTTCGATGGCTATGCACCGCGCTGGTTTCGGGTGACGAACATGGTCATCCACTGGCTGAACGCCCTGTTGATCTACGGCTTGGTGCTGACGGTTCTGCGTCGTTCGGTGGAAGAGAATAAGTTGGGTTCCTCCTCACGTGTGTTCATCGCGTCCGCCGCCGCGTTTCTTTTCGCGGCCCATCCGCTCGCGACGGAATCGGTGACCTACATCATTCAGCGCTTCACCTCGATGGTGCTGCTCTTTTCCCTGCTGTCGCTGTGGCTGTACTTTCTCTCCCTGTCAGTGGTGGGGCGTTCACGCGTCTGGCTGCTGCGGGGAGGGGCGGTGGTTTCACTGCTGGTCGCGATGCAGACAAAGGAGAACGCCTTCATGGTTCCTTTCCTGGCCGTCATGATTGACTGGCTGGTGCGGGGGAGCGGTTTCAAGAAAGCGTGCGTTTCGGCGGTGCCCCTACTGTTGTGCGCTCCGCTGATTCCGCTGCTCGTCGTTCTGACGGCCGCCGCCCACAGTGGAGGACTCGATCTCGACGCCTCGTTGAACATCGTCAACTCGCGTGACGAGCCGCTGTCTCACTGGCACTACCTGGTCACGCAGATCACGGTCGTCGCCCATTATCTGAGGCTTTTGATTTGGCCCACTGGCCTCAATCTTGATCCGGAATGGCCCAAATATGAATCATTGTGGGAAGGCCCCGTTCTCCTGTCCATTTCCAGTCTGTTGGTTTTACTGACGGCGCTTGGTTGGTTGTTTTGGAAGCGCCGCGACGATGTGCGTTTCCGGGCTGCGTTTGTTTTCACACTCTGGTTCTTTATTACGGTGTCGGTGTCGTCCGGTTTGGTGCCGCTGCCGGACATGATGGCGGAGCATCGCTCCTACATGCCCTCTGTTGGTATTTTCATTCTAGCGGCCTGTCTGTTGGACCGATTGCGCATGGCGGCGTTGTGGAGGGGCCTGTCAGCGCGGGTTATGCCTGTTTTCGTGGTGTTGGCCGTTGGGGCGCTGTCATGGGCGACCTGTGCTCGGAACGAAGTCTGGCGGACCAATGAAAGCCTGTGGAAGGACACCGTTGCAAAGAGTCCCGGCAAGTACAGGACTTGGGGGAATCTCGGAACTGCCTACTCCCGCACCGGACGCGAGGAAAAGGCCGTGGACTGTTATCGCAAGGCTTTGGAGATTGAGCCTCGCTTCCAGAACGGTCTGCTCAATCTCTCCAACTCACTGCTCCGGCTCAACCGGCCAAAGGAATCTCTCAATACAACCCTTAAACTGATCAAGGTCGATGAATCCGCGGCGAACAAGGTGCCCGTTGCATTCACTCTCGGACTGGGTTTCGCAGGCGTTGGCCGCTACGACGAGGCCGTCAGCATTTTCCGGCAGATCTTGGCCAGCGTGCCGGACGATCCCATGGCGCACAAGGCGCTGGGCATCGTCTATCAGCAGACTGGGCTGCCTCATCGCGCCATCGATCACTATCGTCAGGCGTTGCGGCTACTCCCGGGAGATGAGGAGCTACGGACGATGGTGGCTTCCGCCCAGGCCGAGATCTCCAGAAACACGGGACGCCCCCTGCAATAGGAGCAAATCCCAGAAAAGGCTTTCCACCGATTCGATCGAGCAAGGCGATCTTTAGCGTCCCAAGCCGCCATCCACACCGTTGTGTGTCGCCGGAACGGCGTTTTGCTGACTCGGAACCTGCCATGTGCCAGAGGCGGGCAGGGGAGATACGGTGCTTTCGATGGCCGGACGCATCTCCAAGTGTTTGCGCAGCAGCGATTCTTCAAGCTTCGAATTCCCCCGATCGGTGATGTTCGCCATGGGAAGGTCGCTGAGATCCATTTTGGGAATGAAGGGTTTCTCTTCAATCACCGGAATCGCCGGCACCGAAGTGACGACGGTCGCTTCGTGATTCTGAGAGGCCATCCAGGCGCCCATAACGCAGACAGCAGCAGTAGCGGCGGCCAGCCCCCATTTGGGCACGAGCAGATTGTTCCACCAAGTTCCCACACGTTCGGCGAGAAGGGAGAAAGCTGACTGCTTGAGCATTTCGGCCCGCTGGCGCTGGTGAAACTCACGCAGGAAGTTCTCTGTAAAGTCTTCTTCAGGCTGCTCGAACCTCTTCAGGCGAATCAGTCCCTGAACGGCTTTGAATTCGTACTCGGTGTCTGGCGTGTTTTGATGATTCATTTTGTGAGGGGCGGCTTGGTTATTTCACAAAATCTTCAAGGTAGCTCTGGAGTAGTCTGTGGGCGTAAAAGAGTCTCGATCTGACTGTGCCTTCGGAGACTCCGAGTATCTTGCTGATTTCGGCATGCTGGAGTCCTTGGACATCGTACAAAGTCACCACCGTGCGGTGGTCTTCGGACAGCTTCATCATGGCGGCGTTCAACCTTTTTTGAAGTTCGTGAATGTTCACTTCCCTGGAAACACCCGAATTGGCAGTGGTCACCCGGATGAATTCGGGGTCGTTGTGAATCCCGGTATCTACATCGTCAAGACTGACTTTATGATGCCTCCCGCGCTTCTTTAGAAAATTGAGGGTCATGTTGACCGAGATCGAGTAGATCCAGGTGTAGAAAGAAGACTTGCCCATGAACCGCTTGATGGAGCGGTAGGCCTTGGCAAACACGTCCTGCAGCACATCCGCAGTGTCCTCCCGGTTGGACGTCATGTTATAGACCAGTCCATAGAGTTTGGGCGTGTATTTGCGGACGAGATCATCGAAGGCCTTGGTGTCGCCCGCCTGAGCGCGTTCCACCAGAATCCGGTCTTCGGCCGCACTGCTTCCGGGTGCGGGTACGTTCAGCGGAGCGACGGGGGCCGCCTTGGCGCTGAGAGATGATTCTTCCATGAAGGTTAACGAAAACACTCGTTGCGCGAACAGACAAGCATTTCTTCCCAGGCGGGTGATTTCAATTAATTTTGAACGGTCCAGAGATGGTCCACGCAGATCTGCGACCATGTTTCCAGCTGGTCCCGCATGGCGTGAAGCTCCTCCAGCGTGTGGAACTTGAGATCCTGGATGGCGTCCTCGTTGGACTTCACGTCGTCGCTGCTGAGATCAAAGAAATGCACGACGCCCAGGTGCACGCTGCCGACTTCGGTGGAATCGTCGTTGATCAGACCAATGACCTTTTGCGTGTGCGTGCCGCCGATCACGAGTTCTTCGGCCATCTCGCGTTCGACGCCGTTGTAATACATGGTTTCTCCCAAGCCGTCCTGACCGGCGTCCACCGGGTTGATGTGTCCCCCGATGCCAATGGACCGCTTCGCTACAAGGCGCTTTTCCCCAGAACTGCCGCCGCGGGTGTAGCTAATGTAACGGCCCGCGTGGTGGAAGATGGTGTAGGGAATGAGCTGCTTGTGGGACGGGTCCTGTTCCGCTGCGGGGCGCTCCATGAAATGATTGGCTCCGGGGGCGAGCATGGCGTGGAGGTAGCGCGGCGCATCCGGCTGGAAACCCTGAAAACCGCCGAGTTCATCGAAAAGGCTGCGGGTGATGACGAGAACGTGTTCCATAGAATAGAAAGGGCAGAATGACGGGTCCCGCCGCGTGCGCAACCTCTCAATCAAGCAACCAAGCTTCAGCCGTTTCACCGGCCAGCAGACTCTGCCCCGCCTCCATGCGCAGAAGCGCTCCGGAGCGGCTGAGGGATAGCAGCGCGTGGCTTTGCTGCAATCCAAAGGGCGTGAATCTGCCGCCAGTGATCGTGCCCCGCAGGTAGTGGGGCCGGTCCCCTTGGTTTTTGAGATCACTTCCGACCGTCACGGTCATCATGCGGGGAGCGAGTTGATCTTCGGAGGCCCCCATGAGCTTCAGCAAGGCGGGTCGCACAAACAGCAGGAACGTCACAAAAGAGGAAACCGGATTTCCCGGCAGGCCAAAGACGTGCGTCAGGCGCGGCTCGCGGCGGGTGGCAAAGAGGAAGGGCTTGCCCGGCTTCACCTTCACACGCCACAATGCGGGCTCCACGCCGAGATGCTTCAGCGCCGGTTTGATCTGATCGTGATCGCCCACCGAGACGCCGCCGCTGAGCAGCACCACGTCGTGTTGGTCCATCAGCCTGCGGAGTGTCGCGATCGTGGCCTCCAAGTCATCACGACAGTGCGCCTGCGTGGTGTTTTGGATGCCCATGTTTGCCAGCATCCCGCGCAGCATGAGTCCGTTCGTGTTGTAAATCTGCCCGCCCTGCAGAGGACCGGAACCCGGACGCACTAGTTCATCGCCGGTGCTTAGGACGGCAACAGTCGGCGGCACGCCGATCCGAACGGTCTCCAGTCCCTGGGATGCGAGCACCGCCAGCCTTCCTGGCGTGACCTTCTCACCGCAACGCAAGACGAACTGCCCAGTGCACAGATCCGCGCCCGCCCTGCGGATGTTCTCTCCACTTTCGACGGGGTCGGTGCAGACGATACCGTCCTCGTCCGTGCGGACGTCTTCCTGCATGATCACGGCGTCAGCTCCATGAGGAATCGGTGCGCCGGTGAAGATACGGACAGCCTGACCGGGTCCGACATTCAAACCACGATCCAGTCCGGCCGGTTGCTCACCGACAACCCGCAACTTTTTGTCAGTCGTGCTGTCGGTGGCCAGCAGCGCGTAGCCGTCCATGGATGACATGTCGAAGGCCGGAATCGGCACTGTGGCGACTACGTCAGCGGCAGCGTAGCCGCCCAGTGCGTGCAGCAGGTCTAGGTCAGAGGAAGCCGATGGCGTCATGGCTTCCAGGATTCGCTCGAGAGCCTCGTGTTCTGAGATCATCGGATGACAGGCGGCAGCTTGCTCGGTTCGGCGGGTGGTTCCTCGATGGGAATAGGAGCCGCCGGCGCTGGTGCCACGCTCGGTGGAGGGGGAAGTGTCGGAAGGACGGGGGGCTGAGGTGTTTCACCCATGGGTTGAAAAGGCGTGCCAAGCGGGGGGATGACATCCGCCGGCATGATGGGGGTGAGATGCACTGATGGTCCCTCCGGCGGAAAGTCCGGGGTCGCCCCTGGAAGTGTGCCCGGCGGCGGGAGATCGCCTGGCTGGAAGCGGTAAAGAACAAGATCCTGCACCTTAGGTTCGCCGTCCTTGATATCCGCGGTGATGTAGTTGCCCTTTCGTTCCGGGGTGACCTTCAGAGTCGACTTGGAACCGTCCGAACCTTGTGCCACGATCTCCGTGCCCGCCGGGATGTTCAGGCGCTCGGTGCAGTTGATGAGCACATAGTTCTGCTCCGGGTTCACCATCTCGATGGTGCCTATAAGCTTCGCCTTGCCAGTGCGGTTGGTTTTCTTCAGTTGCTTGTCAAACATCCCGCTCATGGCGGCTTTGTTCATGAGATACGTGCAACTGTTGAGGCCCAGAAGCAGCGGCAACAGGCAGATGACACGGAGGCGGCGCATGCGACCATTCATGCCGAATGCGGACCGTCTGTCCAGCTTCTAGCCGATGATGCCGAGCTTCGTCAGCGTGGCAGTCAATTCATCAACCTTTGCCTTCTCCATGCCCACCAGCGGCAGACGCAGCTCGTCAGTGCAGTGTCCGGCCAGAGCCATCGCGGTTTTGATCGGGATGGGATTGGTGGCCAGCTTCAGGAAGGCAGCAAAGAGAGGGTAGTACTTTGTGTGGATGGTCAAAGCGGAGGCGTAGTTGCCTTTGAGCGCCAGTTGGACCATCTCGCTGATCTGCTTCGGAATGAGGTTTGAGGCGACGCTGACGATGCCGCAGCCGCCGACAGACATGAAGGGCAGGGTGAGACCGTCGTCGCCGGAGAGGATTTCGAAATCCTCCGGAAGGATCTGCTTCATCTGGCTCACCCGTTCCGGGTTGCCGCCCGCTTCCTTGATGGCGCGGATGTTCGGGCAGCTCTCCGCGAGGCGCACGAGTACGTCGAGGCCGATGTCGATCCCGCAGCGTCCGGGGATGCTGTAGAGCATGATCGGCAGCTTCGTGTTGTCGGCGATGGCCCTGAAATGTTGATACAGGCCTTCCGGAGTCGGCTTGTTGTAATACGGAGCGACCTGCAACGACGCCGTGGCACCGGCGGCCTCGGCTTCCTGGGTGAGTTCGATGGCCTCACGAGTCGAATTCGATCCCGTTCCTGCCATGACGCCTCCGCGGCCTTTGGCGAATTCCACGCTCAGCTTGATGACGCGCTCGTGCTCGTCGTGATCAAGAGTCGGCGACTCCCCAGTGGTGCCGCAGGGCACGATGCCCGTCACACCGTTATCGAACTGGAAGTCGACGAGCGATTTGAGCGCGGCTTCGTCGATCTGGCCGTTTCTGAAGGGGGTGACAATGGCGGTGTGGGTTCCTGCGAACATGGGGAGTTTTGAGCGAAAGGGGGAATAATTAGAGTTGAACCGTGCCTTGAAAAACGAAATCTGCCGGGCCGAAGAGCGTCACGTTTGTGTAGACGCTCTTCGAAGGCTCCTCGAAACCGACTTGCAGGGTGTCACCACCTTTGACCAGAACGCTGATCGGGCTGCAGGCACCGGTCAGTTCGTGATGGATCAGGGCGCATGCGACCATCCCCGTGCCACAGGCGAGGGTTTCGTCCTCCACGCCGCGTTCGTAGGTGCGGATGGCAATGTTGCCCGGGGCGAGCACGGTGGCGAAGTTGGCGTTCGTGCCCTTTGGCTTGAAGGTATCGTGGTAGCGCAACCCCGCCCCCCATTCGCAGACGGGGACGTCTCCGAGGTCGTCGACAAACACGACGGCATGCGGCACGCCTGTGTTGATGCTGTGCACAGTGAGCCCGGCTCCGGCCACGTTCAGATGTTGCTTCAGCTTGAGGTCGTGCGGGGCGCTCATGTTGATGCGCACCTGGTCGCCTTCGAATTCGGCGGAGATCATGCCCGCGAGGGTTTCAAAAGCGATTTTTGTCAGCTTGTTGTCGTGCAGGTGGTTGACGAAGCGACCGAAGCAGCGCGCACCATTGCCGCACATCTCGGCCTCGCCGCCGTCGGCGTTGTAGTAGCGCATTTTGAAGTCGCCGCCTTCGGTGGCGGGTTCGACGCAGAGCAGGCCGTCAGCGCCGATGCCGCGGTGGCGGTCGCAGAGCTTTTCGATCTGCTCCTTGGTCAGCGCGAGGCTGCGGTCGCGATTATCCAGCATGACGAAGTCATTGCCGGCACCGTTCATTTTGGTGAAATTCAGGGTCATGGTAAATTCAGAGGGCGTGCACGGCTTCAACGAGCGGCTTCACAAAGGCTTCCACCTTTGCAGCACAGTCGGCTGACGCGCCGTTTTGTTCAATGAGTTTAACGATGGCGCTGCCGACGACGACGCCGTCGGCTTTGCTGGCGATCTCGGCGGCTTGTTCGGGATTCGAGACGCCGAAGCCCACGCAGACGGGCACTTCGGTCGCGGCTTTGATCACGGCGACCTGCTCGGCGATGCCGGTGGCAATTTCCGCCTGGGCTCCGGTGACGCCGAGGCGGCTGACGTAATAGACAAAACCCTCCGCCGACTTCGCAATGTCGGCAATGCGCTGCGCCGGGCTGGTCGGGGCGATGAGTTGGATGTGTCTGAGCTCCGGTGTCGGCTTGAGCTCGGTATTCTGCGCGGCTTCGTCCGGGGGGAGGTCCAAAACCAGGACGCCGTCGGCACCTGCGGCGGCGGCGTCGATGTGGAAGCGCTCGTAACCGTAGGTATAGACAGGGTTTAGGTAGGTGAAGAGCACGAGCGGCACCTGGGAGCGGGTGCGCAGCTTGCGGATCATCTCCAGCACCCCGGCGGTCGTGGCACCGGCCTTCAGCGCGCGGTCGGCGGCCATTTGATTCACCACGCCATCAGCCAGCGGATCGGAAAAAGGCAGCCCGAGCTCAATGATGTCCGCCCCGGCGCTTTCGAGTGCCAGAACGATGTCAATGGTGGTGTCGAGGGTGGGGTCACCGGCGCACACGTAGGCCACGAAGGCTTTCTTCTTCGCTTCACGAAGAGCGGCAAAACGGGCGTCGATGCGGTTGGCGGGTGTGGGCATGGGGCGGGGTGCTTAGCATGCGAATTCAAAGATGTCGAGCCGAGAGCATCGGGACGGGGCGTGCATTCGGCCCCGATAATTGGTCCTTCTGCGAAGGGAGAAGTGTGGACGGAACGTTCTTGTCGCATTCCCGACCATGATCCGACGACTCCTTCTACTTTTCACCGCACTCTCGAGTGCCTACGCCGCCGAGCCGCCTTTCACCCGGGTGCCCGCCGAGATGGCCGATCAGTTGTCGTCTGGGAAATTGCCGTTGGTCTTCAATGACGGACGTGAAGTGAAGAACGCAGACGACTGGGTGAGGCGTCGGGTGGAGATCCTCGATGACTGGCACGGCATCATGGGCGCTTGGCCGAAAGTCATCGAGAATCCCAAAGTGGAAGTGCTCGAATCGACGAGGCGTGAAGAGGGCGTGATGCAAAGGCGGATTCGCATTGAGATTGCTCCCGGCAGGACGGAAGACGGCTACCTGCTGCTGCCTGCGGCGAAAGAAAAGCGTCCGGCCGTTTTCGTGCCCTACTACGATCCAGAAACGAGCGCCGGTTTGAACGACAAGCCGCTGCGGGACTTTGCGTGGCAACTGGCGCGTCGAGGTTTTGTGTCGCTTTGCATTGGCTCACCCGGCGGGGATGCTCGGAAGCCGGTTTTGAGTGCCGGGGCTCAGTGCCAGCCACTGTCTTATCTCGGTTATGTCAGCGCAAACATGTGGCAGGCTCTCGCATCGCTGCCGGAGGTGGATGACACGCGCATCGGCATTGTCGGTCACTCGTATGGCGGCAAGTGGGCATTGTTTGGCTCCTGTCTCTGGGAGAAGTATGCCTGCGGCGTGTGGAGTGATCCAGGCATTGTCTTTGACGAAACGCGCGGCAGCATCAACTACCAGGAACCCTGGTATCTCGGCCTTGATCCGGCGATCACCCGCAAGCCGGGACTGGTAAATGAGCAAAGTCCCCGAACCGGCGCTTACAAGACGCTTATCGAGAAGGGGCACAACCTGCAGGAACTTCACGCCCTGATGGCACCGCGCCCCTTTCTCGTTTCCGGCGGTGCCGAAGATCCGCCGAAGCGCTGGGCGGCGCTCAACCACGCGATTGCCGTGAACAAGTTGCTCGGCTACAGCGGTCGCGTCGCCATGACCAACCGCCCGGATCATTCGCCGAACGAGGAGTCGAACGAGCAGATCTACCGCTTCTTTGAGTTTTGGCTCAAACCGTGAGGCGTCATTGATGTGAAGAGGCTTCCACGCTTCCGATCATCTCTCCTCGGGAGAAGTCAGCAACGCTCAACTGCACACGCACCATTTGACCGGTTTGCAGGGGAAAGGTCGGCAATTCTTTTGAGGTGAAACCAAAGAACAGCTTTCCATTCGGCAGGGTGGCGTGGCAGGTGCGTTCGCTGAGCACTTCGCGGATGGTTGCCACGGTCTGGATCTTGTCGGGAATCTCGATCATTGAGTCACGGGAATGGCTTTTCGCGTGGAGGATTTGCCTCCGGTGGAGGGCTTCTTTTTCCAGTCGATCTTCGCGGCTTCGAAGAGCGTGCGGGTGATGACGAGGTCGAGGGCGCGTTGCAGCACGGTGTCGCGCGGTTTGACCTCGTCTTCCGGCAAGGATTCACCCGCGGAGCGGCGAATGTAGGCGTCGAGCTCCGGGTTCTTGTCGGCGACGAGAGCCGCTTCGTTGAAGCGCTTGCGCGGTCGCTCGGTGATGACGTCTTTGACGTTTGTTTTGGCGCTTGCCTCGAAAACCTGATGCTTGGCCGCTGCATCAAGGAGGATCTCAAAGTCGGGTTTGAGACCTTTTTTGAAGACGGAACTGTCGTCGGCCAGAAGGACTTCCGCACGGGCGAAACGCAGCGACCACTCGGCGTCCACTGGGACTGTCTCATAACGCACGGCGCCACCGCGGGTCGGTCCGCCGATGAGGAGCGCCTGACGGCGCAGACGCAGCACGGCGGCGATGGTTTCACCCAGGTTGTTGGTTTCATCGTCAACCAGGACGAGCAGAGGCAGCGTCCACACAGGCTCGCGCGTGTTGGCCTCCGCCTCCGATCGCGTTTGCCCCATTTGTTTCATCTTGAAGAGCACTTCGCCTTTCGGAACGAAGAGACTCAGGAGATCTGCCGCATCGTTGAATCCGCCCGGGGGTGAAGGCGTGCGGAGGTCGAGGATGAGGTGGTCGGCTTTCGCCTCCAGAAACTGGCGCAGGTGCTGCTCGATCTCTCCGACTTCGCGTTTCGTGAGGGCCAGCGGACGGATGTAGCCCGTCTGCGCCGTGAGCATCTCGGCTTGCACGCCTTTGAGGGCGTCGGGGACTTCTTCGAGCTTCCGTGGAATGAGCTCCGCTCCGAAGTCGAGGCGCTGCAGGAGTCCGGCGAGGGCGGCGCGGTTGAGTTCGTCAAAGGTGAGGTCGTTGCTGCGAATGTACTCTTTTTGCAGGATGCGGAAGGCACTCTGGATGCCCGCCTGGCTGATGTCGGTCGCCTCCGGTTCAGCGGCGACTGCGGCGGTGCCCAAGCCGAGGAGGAAGGCGAGTCGTTTCATGCGCGGGTTTGCTGGAGGTGGTTCAAAGCATGTACGATGCCGACAGCGGCGCTCTGCCAGGTGAAATGCTGCGCGATGGCGCGACTGACGAAGGTTTTGGCCTCCGCCACCGCTTCCAGCACGCTCGATCCGCGGGCAAGGCAGGCGGCGATGGCCGCGGAAAAGGTGCAACCAGTGCCGTGGGTGTGCACGTCCGCAGTTCGCGGAGCTGTGTGCCAGGAAACAACGCCATCGTGGCAGAGGACGTCGGCGGCCTCGCCGCTGAGGTGGCCGCCTTTGACGAGGATCGAAGTGCCAAACCTGGCGCTCAGTTCGCGGGCGCAGGCGGCCATGTCTTCGAGCGTGGCCACTTCTCGGTCCCATAGAACGCGCGCCTCGTCCATATTCGGGGTGATCAGAGTCGCCAGGGGAAGCAGTTCATTGGACAGAGTTCTCACGGCCTCATCGGCGAGCAGTCTCCCGCCGCTCGTGGCGACCATGACGGGATCCACGACCAGCGGGATGCGGCCATGGGCGCGTTGCTTCCAAGTCTCCACGACCGCTAGCACCTGTTCTTTGCCGCCGAGCATACCGGTTTTCGCGGCGGCGACAGGAAACCCCTCCAACAGCACCCGCATTTGATCGGCGATGAAATCGCCGTCCATCAGCCTGACTTGCGAGACAATTCCGGGCGTCTCGGAGACCACGCTGGTCAGCGCATTCAAACCGTAGCCGCCCATGGCGGAGATCGCCTTCAGGTCGGCCTGCACGCCCGCACCGCAGGAGGAATCGGAGCCTGCGATGGTGAGAACGACGGGAGGAGAGCGCATGGTCGGAGCAAGATCGACGGTAGGAGTCGGCCCTGCTTTTTGCAAACCCTGCTTGTGACAGAACGGCCATGAATTAGATTCGACCATGCAATTCGAACCCATAGACGGACTGACGGTCACGGTGGATAGCATCGCCTACGACCCGACGCGGCCTGCTCCTCCGGACAGGCCGCATCCGTTCGTTTATCATCTGTCCATTCACAACGACTCCGCGGAGACAGTGCGCATCTTTGGCCGGAAATGGATCGTCAGGGATACGGATGGCGACACCATGGTCGTCGAGGGCGACGGTGTGGTGGGCCAGTTTCCGAATCTTTCCCCAGGCGAGTCCTTCAGCTACAACTCCTACCACGTCATCAAGTCGGACAGCACGGCGACGGGTTCCTTTTTCGGCACCACTCAGGATGGTCGCCGCGTTTGCACGCGGATTCCTCCGTTTGAAATGCAGCCGCCTCTGATGGCGTGACTCACTCCTTGTCGCACACGATGCGGAAACCGACACTGTCGAGGTGCACGTTGTGCGGATCGGGTCCGCGGAAGGAGGCGAGCAGGCGCTTGTCGCTGGCGGTGCGGAAGGCCCCGCCGCGCACGATTCGCAGCGTGTTTTTCGGTGGATCGTACCAGCCGTCCACCCATTCCCAGACGTTGCCGGCCAGATCGTAGAGTCCATTGGCATCTGCCGGATAACGGCCCACCGGAGCAGTGGTGGCATGGCCGTCGTTGATCTTCAGCCATGGGCCGTCATAGCTGTTGCGGTATTTCCGGCCGAAGGCTTCGTCGCAAAAGTTGCCTGAGTCCTTGGTCTGCGGTTTTGCGCCCCAGTGGAAGTGGCCAGTGCTCGGGGGCTGCAGCATGGGAGCCACGGTCGGATCTTCTTTGAGACCGGCGAGCAGGCTCCACTCGGTGTCCGAGAGCAGGCGGTATTTCCGGCCCTCCTTTTTGCCGAGCCATTCGCAAAATGCCACCGCGTCCTGCCAACTGACATTCACGGCGGGATGATCGTCTTGCTGTAGAAACAGGGGCTTCGGCCACTCGGTGTGCGTTTCCTCGGCAAAGGGTCGGTAGTCCTTCACCCGAGTCTCGAACCTGCATACCTGGGCGTTGATGCCTGTGACGTCCACAAACGGCATGCTGAGGCTGTTGGTGAAGGAGGTCTCGACCTTCGGGGACTGGGAACTGGCGCACTGCGCGAGCGACAGGACGGCGAGGATCGGAAGCAGACGTCGCATGCTTACTTCTTCTCAGGTGAGGGCTTCCACTCCCATGCTTCGCCAAAAAATCCCGCGTCTGCGATGCCTCCCGGTGCCCGGGTGGTCTTCGGTTGGGTGAGATCGACAACGGCCCAGTCCGGGAGCTTTGGCACCTGACGGGCGTTGTTCAGATAGTCGTACTCGCGGTAGGTGAAGCTGCTGTTGATTACGACGTACTTTTGCGGATTGAGCGGATTGGGGTAGATCAAGATCGGCGCGCTGGTGGCTGCGTCGTAGGTCTTGCCGTTGGCAACGAGTTTGTCTTTCGACCACTGGATCGGCAGCTTGTCTGCGATCTTGGCGAGGATGGCATTACTCTGTGGATCGCCCCACAGGACGAGGTTGTTGGCGGCGATGTCGGCGTCACTGAGGGCACTGTCATCTTTGACGGGCGCATCGCCGCGGAATTGGCGGCGCCATTCGAATTGTGCGCGTTCGAGTTCCGCTTTCGTCCATGCGTCCACCTTTTCGCTCCAGCCTGCCTGGGTCGGTTTGACGAAGATGAAACTGTCCATGAAGGCGTCGTCGACGGGACCCTGCAGGCCGTGTTTCTTGACGAGGCCTTCGGGTTCTTCGCCGTCGATCATCTGCACCCATTTGCTGTTTTTGAGTTGGAAACGCACGCGCCACGAGCGGTCGAGTTTCGGGCGTGTGACCTCCAATGCCTGGCCGTCGATGATGACGGTCGGCTTGTAGAGCAGCGAAAGCGGGCTGTGACCGCTGGGCATGTCCAGGGTGAACGCGGTGATGTTTTGCAGTTTCACCGTCACTTCCGACTGGCCGGTGACGCGGGCGTGGATGCGGGCGCGACTCCAGTGTTCCTGCAGCGCGTCGATCGTGACCCAGTGCATGCTGTTGTAGCGGAGGAACCAGGTGGAAAGGTGCACTTCGTTTGGTGCGCGACGACGCCCGATGGCTGCGATGCTGGCCAGACGCTTCTCGATCTCAATGAGCGAGTCGGGATGAATCTTGTGGGCTGTCTGCGGGCCAATGATATGCAGCATGTCCACGTTTTCACCGCGCAGCGTGCGCTCCATTACGTCGGCGGCCTGCTTCTGTTTGTCGATCTCTCCGCTGTAGGCCACGGTGGGGCAGTTTTCGAGGTTGAGGGCGTTGTCCGTGGCGTTGTACCAGTGCCAGAGCTTCTTCTGATACCACGGGGCGCTGCTCACGTCTTCGCCTTGGAAGGCGCTGAGGAATTCGGGAGTCTCGGAGAAACCCGCGCCGGGATTCGCCGCGCACCATTTTTCCGCGTAGTTCACGGCGAACTGCCACGTCGCCGCACCACCCATGCTAAAACCGCGCACGATGATGCGGTCCTCGTCGATGGCGTAGAACTTGTTCGCATGGTCGATGGCCTCCATCAGATCAATTTCACCCGCGAACTTGTTGGCGCAGGAGTAGCGGCCATAGGGATGCAGGACGATCGCGCCTTTCGGGGAGATCTGCCCCTTCTGCTTCCGGCGCTGATCGATGAATGCGAGTTCGCTAAGGGTTTCACCTCGTCCGTGGCACCAGATGTCCAGCCGCACCGGTGCGCCGACGTAGCTTTCTGGAATCACCAGGCCGTAGGGCTGCACGGAACCGTCGATCTTTGAGCGGTAACCGCGCACGACGAGACCCTTTTGCTGGATCCATGGCGATTCGCCGTTTTTGAAGGCTTCGGCGCGTTGCAGTCCTTCGGCGATGATTTCATCCGCGGCTTTGAGTTCACCGAGTTTGTGGACTTCGTTGTAGCGCAGCGCCCAGTCGACGGCCTTGTGGTAGATCTCGATGTCCGGCAGCAGGTCGGCGAGCTGTGGATTCTTGGCCTGCGCCTTCGCCGCCTCGTCGATGGCGGCGCGGAGTTTTTGCAATCCTGCTGTAAGACGAGAGCGGTCGGCCTCCGGCACCTCGACACCCAGTGGCGGGATGGGGCGCACGGTGTCCGCTTCGTTGTCTTTGGGGCCGTCGGCGAATGTTGCGGTGGCGGCTGCAAATAGGAGGATGAGTCTCTTCATGGTTGGTTGGAGGATGAAAGTGTGTGCGGCTTACTTCTTGCGTTTCGACCGGGTTTTCTTCGCGGAGAGCAGGGGAACGTTGTGGATTTCAAAAGGTGCGCTCGTGGCGCTGTCGAACTCGGCTGCGGCCTCCAGTCCGGCACGGGCGATTTCCTCCGCTGTTTTGCCCTTGTCATAGGCCGTCTGCATCGCGCCCAGTGCGTAGTCACGCCCTGAGCCGGCGGCCCAGAATTTGTGAAACTGCTGGGCGGAGCGGTAGGAGTAGATCGCGAAGATGCCGTGTTCGTTTGCGGCCAATCCGTAGAACTGAGTCGTTTCGTATTCCTCGCCCTTGTCCGGCATGGCGGCCATAAAGTACTCGGACTTGAGCCAGTGGTGGGCGTGACGAAAGGTTTCGAAAATCGCCTCGCAGGAGGAAAAATCGCGCGGGCGCTCCGGATTGGCAAAGTAGCTGTTCATCACGACGAGGCTCGCCGAGGTGCCGGTCAGGCCGATGAAGGTGTCACCGATCTTCGCGATCTTGGTTTTGTTGACGACGTGCTGCGCTTTCTGCCGCAGGGAGCCGAGACAACTGAGAGTGTCGGCGCCGATGCAGGCGACACCGTTTTTCTGAGTGACGACGATGGTGGACATGAAGATCACATGACTAGCGGTGGCGACACAAGGACGCAAGGGTGTCATCAAGCGGCTTCACCGCGACGGACCTTCTCAGTCGCCAAAACTCACCACGGGACACTCGTGTCCGCTCTTTCGATCACCACTGCCGGGAATCGGAGTGTGCAGGATCAGGGAGGGAGGAGGAGCCGGTTCCTCTCCCGCCAGAGCCCAGCTCAGGCCTTTGCAGAAGCGCGACTTCCAGGTTCCACGATGCAGGATCGTGTCTGCCGCGCCGTGGCGGAGCCAGGGGAAGGTTTTCTTGTTGGCGAGGGCAAGCCTTAGTGCGTCGAGGTCGTCGTAAAAGCTGACGATGTGCATCGGGCGTGGCTTGGCCTTCTGCGCCACGGCTTCATAGGCGAGTATGGCGGAGATCGCGGCAGCTCCGGCGCCAAGACCGATGTCCCAGACGATCAGCGGTTGGTCTGCGTCATCGTCCAGCAAGCTGGTATGCAATGGAAGATCGTCTCTGACCTCCGTGGCTACGGTTTCCCCGGTTTCGAGATCTTGGATGGTGGAATCTTGAAGCATGTAGCGGCCAACCTCGACGACGGTTGTCGTGGTTCCCCGTTTCGGCGGCGTGACAGGATGATCGAGGTCCTCCTCCTGCAGGACGGTTCGGCGTTCATGATAAAGCGCCAGAAAGCGGTCTTCGAGGATACTCCGTCTCACTTCGCGCATGAGCTGGTGGTAAAAGTGGATGTTGTGCTGGCCGACGAGCGTCCAGCCGAGCGTCTCCTGTGT
Organism: Prosthecobacter sp.; assembly: GCA_041395065.1. Lineage (GTDB taxonomy): Bacteria > Verrucomicrobiota > Verrucomicrobiia > Verrucomicrobiales > Verrucomicrobiaceae > Prosthecobacter. Next base: position 90,896 of record JAWLBG010000005.1, read on the forward strand.
TTTTGTTAGATGATGCAGATAGGCGCGTGAGTGGGTGGCGCAAACAGGGCACGAGCAGTTTGTGTCGAGCGGTTCGTCGGCGAATTTGTAAACCGAGCGCCTCAGTTCGACGACGCCGCGCCAGGTGAAGGCGGTGCCCCGCTTCGCTACCTGTGTCGGGATGATGCAGTCAAACATGTCCACGCCGCGATGCACGGCCTCCAGCAGATCAACCGGCGTGCCGACGCCCATGAGGTAGCGCGGCCGGTCCTCCGGAAGCAGCGCGGCGGCAAGTTCGCACACGTCCTCGCGCTGGTGTTTTTCCTCTCCTACGGCCAGTCCGCCGATGGCAAAGCCGTCGAAGGGCATCTCGATGAGCCCGGCGGCGCTTTCTTTTCTCAAATCCGGATACAGGGCTCCCTGCACGATGGCGAAAAGAGACTGCGGAGAGTCTCCCCGTGCGGCGAGGCTCCTCGCTGCCCAGCGCTGAGTGACCTGCAGGGCCTTGCGGGCGGTCTTCTCATCCGCCGTGCTCGGAATGCACTGGTCGAGCACCATCATGATGTCACTGCCGATGCTGCGCTGCGTTTGAATGCTCAGTTCAGGGCTCAGCAGGATGCGGCGATTGTCCACATAACTCTGAAACACCGCGCCCTTCTCCGTCATCGACCGCGAATGCGGCAGGGAGAAAATCTGGTAGCCACCAGAGTCAGTGAGCACCGAGCCGTGCCACTTCATGAAGCTGTGGATGCCCCCCAACTTTTCAAACACCTCCGGTCCCGGGCGGAGCAGCAGGTGGTAGGTGTTCGCCAGAAGAATCTGGGATCCGGACGCCTCCAGTGACTCCGGGGTCTGCGCCTTCACCGTTGCCTGCGTCCCCACCGGCATGAACAGCGGTGTCTGAATCACACCGTGCAACGTCCGAAAGGTCGCCGCGCGTGCGCGTGAGCCGCTGGCGCGTGCTTCCAGTTGGAAATCGAGACGTGAAGGGGGCATGGCCGCTTATCCGCGCCTGATCTCAGAGCCCTTGAAGCGAATGCTGAAACGGAAGACTTTTTTCTTCCGGCATTGGATTTCGCCAGTGGTCAGGTCGAAGCGCTGCGGGATCTCGATCAGGTGCAGGTCGGCGGTGGCGTGGTAGCCGCGTTCTGAAAAGATGTCGATCAGGATGGCGAGCGCTTCGGGATCGTGGAAAAGTTTGTCCTCGGTGTTGATGTCAGCACGTCCGGAAATGGCGTGACGGACGATGATGGGCATCATTCGAACTTCGATGAAGGACACGACGGCCTGCATCAGCGTGGGTTTTTCGACCTTGTAGGCATCAAGACGGCGAACGAGGTCCTGGCGGGCGTGGCGCACGATCTCACTTGCCAGGGGTAGGTCGCGGAGTTGGTCGAATGTGCGAGGATCGAGTTCCAGCGAGCTTTGGTATTCGAGTTCGCGGATGATGTTGTCCTGCACCAGTTCCAGAGGCGCCTGGGCGTTGATGAAATGGTAGTGGAAGATGGACTTCAGCGACACGAGTGCGTCGTAGGTCTTCTCTTTGAAGACCTTGTAGCGATTGCGAGCCAGCGCAGGATCGAAGTCGGTGGCGCGTTCCTCCCACAGTTCGCCGAGGCCGGAACTCCGCACTTCTTCGTTGTGCGCGAGCACCTCCCGGCCGCGTTTGAGCTGGCGGGCGATGCTCTCGGTCTCATCGACAAAGAGCACCATGATGTGAAAAATGGGCTGCTTGAAGTGGGCCGCCTCCGGTGTGTCGGCGAAATCGCGATGCAGGCGAATCATTTCGTCATAGAGCATCTTGAGGCACTCCACCTGAACCTTCGTGCGTGGGAATCCGTCCAGAATCGCGCCGTTTTGCTGCTCCGGCTCGAGCAGCTTTCGGATCAGGATGCCCACCACTTCGCGGTCGCCGACCATGCCGCCCTGCGCTTTGAGTTTTTGCGCTTCGGGGCTGTCCAGCAGGGCGCTGACCACGATCGGTGCCGCCGTGATGCCGCGCACTTCGCGAATGAAGTCGGTGTTCGTGCCTTTGCCCGCTCCCGGTGCGCCGCCGAGCAGAATCAGCTCCTTGGGGAAGCGCAGCTTCTCCCGGCCCAATTCCCCCTCAAGCTCCTTCCAGACATGATTGAAAATGAGTTGGGCGTCTTTGATCTCCAAGTCCGCCGGTGCGGGTGGTTTGGAGGTGGGTTCGGGTGGGGCGGCGGACATGGATACAGGAGCCTATCGACGGCTGATTCTGCCTGTCAATCGTCAGGCGAATCAAGGCGTCGCGGACGCCTTGATCGCAAAGAGTCTCGACTGGGTGCGCACGAGGAGCTTCCGTCCGGAGATGGCCGGGGTGCTGCGACAGGTGTCGTCGAGGCGGGTGTGGCCAAGCTGTCTGAAATCCGGCGCTGCGGCGATTGCGTTGTTTCAAAAAGAGGAAGGCGCATCCTATTCGATGAATGTAATCTCAGGCTTACGCGATCACATCGCGCAGCACATTCCCATGCACATCGGTGAGTCTCAAGTCGCGACCGCTGAAGCGATAGGTGAGTTGTTCGTGATCGATGCCCATCAGATGCAGCACGGTGGCCCACATGTCATAGACGGTGCTGACGTTCTCGATCGCGTGATAGCCGAAGTCGTCCGTGGCGCCGTAGATGTGGCCGGGCTTGATGCCGCCGCCGGCCATCCAGATGGTGAAGCCGTAGGGATTGTGATCGCGTCCGTCGCTGCCTTGTGCGAAGGGCGTTCGGCCAAATTCACCGGCCCACACGACGAGCGTGCTGTCGAGCAGGCCGCGTGATTTGAGGTCTTTGACGAGCGCGGCGATGGGTTGATCGACTTGGTGCGCCATGTTGGCGTGGCCCTTTTTGATCTGGCCATGCTGGTCCCACGGATTCGGTCCTTGGCCGCCGCCAAGTGTCTGTGGCAGACAGCTCAGTTCGACAAATCGCACACCACGCTCCACGAGGCGGCGCGCAAGCAGGCATTGCCGGGCGTAGGCCGTGCGCGGCGAGTCGGGGCCGTCCATGCCATAGAGTTTCTTCGTCGTTTCGGTTTCCCTTGAGATATCGCAAAGCTCCGGCACGGCGGACTGCATGCGCCAGGCCAGCTCGTAGTTCGAGATCGCGGCCTCGACGTGGATGTCGTTCTGCGAGGCTCGTGCGAATCGGCGGTCCATCGAGCCGATGAAATCAAGCTGCCGTCGCTGGCGGTCGCGTGGTTGTTGCGACTGGATATTGGCCACCGCCTCGGCTTCATCCGCGATCACAATGCTGGCCTGATGCTGCGCGGGCAGGAAACCGTTGCTGAACAATCCCACGCCGCCGTGCGGAGCCACCGCGCCACCGCTTTGCAGCACGATGTAACCGGGCAGATCGCGCGATTCGGTGCCGAGGCCGTAGCTCGTCCATGCGCCTGCGCTCGGATAGCCGAGAAAGGGGAAGCCCGAGTGCATGAAGAAGTTGCCCTGCGCATGCTCGCTGAACTTCGCCGTCATGCTGCGGATCTGGCAGATCTCGTCCGCGATGGTCGCCATGTGCGGGAACAACTCGCTCACTGGCATGCCGCACTGGCCATGGCGATGAAACGCCCAGTGGGCTGGCTGCACGGTGCCGTTGTTGTTGAACTGCGTCTTCTTCACCTCGCCGGGCATCGGCTTGCCCGCGTATTTCTCGAGCAGCGGCTTCGGATCGAACGAGTCGATGTGCGAAACACCGCCGCTCATGTAGCAAAAGATCACGCTGCGTGCCTTCGGCGCGAAACGTTTCGCCCGATGCACCACGGGCGTCTCCGCCTGCATCATTCCCGCCAGCGCCGCCATCCCAAAGCCTGTGGAGGCATGGGCGAGCATCTGGCGGCGTGAGAGGAATGAATTCATCAGGCGATGATGTCGCGCAGCACGTTTCCGTGCACGTCGGTGAGTCTCAAATCACGTCCGCTGAAGCGATAGGTGAGCTGTTCGTGGTCGATGCCCATGAGATGCAGCACCGTGGCCCACATGTCATAGACGCTGCAGACATTCTCGGTGGCGTTGTAGCCGAATTCGTCAGTGGAACCGTAAACGTGGCCGCCTTTGACACCACCACCAGCCATCCAGACGGTGAAGCCGTAAGGATTGTGATCGCGGCCGTTCGTGCCCTGCGCGAAGGGCGTGCGACCGAATTCGCCGGCCCAGACAAGCAGCGTGCTGTCGAGCAGGCCGCGTGAGCGCAGGTCCTTGATGAGCGCGGCGATGGGCTGGTCGATCTGGTTCGCCATCTTGCCATGGCCTTCCTTGATGGCGCCGTGATGATCCCACGGGTTGGCTGCGTTTCCTCCGCCAATGTTGTAGGCGAGCGTGCTGAGCTCGATGAAGCGCACGCCACGCTCCACCAAACGGCGAGCGAGCAGGCATTGGCGCGCGTAGGCGGCTTTCTTCGGCTCTGGATCGTCGAGACCGTAAAGTTTCTTCGTCGCCTCGGACTCGCCGGTGATGTCGCAGAGGTCGGGCACGGCGGACTGCATGCGCCAGGCCATCTCGTAGTTCTGAATCGCCGCCTCCACGTGCATGTCGTGCTGCGTGGTGCTCACAAAACGGCGATCCATCGAGCCGATGAAGTCGAGCTGCTTGCGCTGCATGTCCTGCGGCTGACGCGGGCGGATGTTGGCCACGGCTTCGGTTTCGTCGGCCTTCACGATGCTCGCCTGATGCTGGGCAGGAAGGAAGCCATTGCTGAACAGGCCGACGCCGCCATGTGGTGTCGCCGCGCCGCCGCTTTGCAGCACGATGTAGCCGGGCAGATCGCGCGACTCGGTGCCGAGGCCGTAGCTCGTCCATGCGCCTGCGCTCGGATAACCGAGGAATGGAAAGCCGGTGTGCATGAAGAAGTTGCCCTGCGCATGTTCGCTGAACTTCGCCGTCATGCTGCGGATCATGCAGAGTTCATCCACCACACCGCCGACCTGCGGAAACAGATCGCTGACCTCCAGACCTGACTGTCCATAGGGTTTGAAGCCCCAGTGCGAGGGCTGGACGGTGCCGTTGTTATTGAACTGCGTTTTTTTGACCACGCCCGGCATCGGCTTGCCCTCGAACTTCTTGAGCATCGGCTTGTGATCGAAGGAATCGACATGCGACACACCGCCGCTCATGTAGAGAAAGATGACACTGCGTGCCTTCGGCGCGAAACGCTTCGCCCGATGCACGAGCGCGGCCTGCGCCTCTTCCTGCATCAGCCCGGCAAGAGCCGCCATGCCGAAGCCGGTCGAGGCGCGGGAGAGAATCTGGCGACGTGAAACAGTGTTCATTGGAGATAGATGAACTCCTTCAGGTTGATCAGCGATTGCGCGAGGCTGGTCCAGGCTTGAAGTTCTGGCGTGTCGCTGCTGGTTTTGGTGCGGGTTGAATCAAGCGCCTGAGTGTCTTGATCGCGTTGATCCTGGAGTTTCTTCAACTGGGTGCGCTGATCACTGGTGAGTGTGGCGAGGATGTCGGCCTCGGTGATGGTGCTGGATTCGACACGGGCGGTTTTGACGATCTCTTCAGCGGTCAAAGCGCGATCGTAGAGGCGGGCGCGGAAGATGCGACCAGAGAGGCCTTTGTTGCCCACTGGCGTGCCGTGACGGCAGCCGAAGAGAACCTGGCTCACGTTGGGTTCGAAGACGGCACCGGGAGCTTTGCGGTAGGTGCGGCCGTAGGGCTTGCCGTCGCGATAGCCGCTGATGGTGCCGTCGGCCTGATAGACGACCGCGACGTGCACAGGACGTGTCGTGGCTTCGGTTTCAGCGGGGCCTTCGAAGAGTTCGCTGCGCTCGAAGAAGTTGCTGCCGGCGACCCAGTGCGCGGGCGTTTTCTCGGCGAAGACAAGGGAGTCGAAAAGGACGCCGTCTTTGCCCTGCACGGTGAGCACGCCGCCGCCGCGCTGGGTGAGATTGTCGAGCATGACCCAGGCTTCGAGCGTTTTGGCTTTGAGTTGCTTGGGCAACGAACCGGATTTCGCCATCGATTTGCCATCCACGATGAGCGCGCCGTTTTCGACGTGAGCTGCGCCGACGGGTTCAAGATCGAGGCGGCCTTTGCTGTCGCGGCAATCCTTGTCGAAGGTCCATTCCGCGAGCGGTTCGGGCGTGTCGATCGGCGCGGCCGGGAGTTTGCGTTCGGCTTGCAGCTTGGTGCGCGCCGGGTCGAGGATGGCGGTGATCTGGCGGTTCAGCGCGGAGATATTTTCTTCCTGCGCGGCGAGTGCGCGCGCTTGATCGGCGCTTTCCTGCTGCAATACGGCGAGGAAGGCGAGACTTTGCTTCACTTCGTCATCGGTGGCTTCGCGCGCATAAGCTTGGCGGAACATCTGACGAACGCGCAGGTCATCGCTCCGGTTCTTGGAATCGTTCACGACGGAGCTGGCCCAACTGCGCGACCAGTCGATGACCTTGGCGTCGTTGAGCAGGGTGAGTGATTGTGCGGGGACGTTGGTGGTGTCGCGCTTGCCGCGGGTGGCGAAGGGAACGGGCGCGTCAAAGGTGGTTAGGAAGGGATCGAGGGAGTTGCGGATGACTTTGACGTAGATGCTGCGCCGAGGATCACCGCTGCCGACGGACTCGCCGTAGAGTGTGTGATCGAGTTTGCCAGACAAGGTGTCGATAGAATCGCGGATGGCCTCGGCTTCGAGCCGGCGGATGTTCCAATGACTGAGGAGCTTGTTTTCGGGATCTTTTTGCGCTGCGACATCGGAGGCGTGGGCGCTGCGTTGGAAGGCCTTCGAGGTGACCATGAGCTTGAGCATCTCTTTGATCGATCCGCCGCTGTCGATGAAGCGCTGGGCGAGGAAGTCGAGAAGGTCGGGATGCGTGGGCAGTTCGCCGAGTTTGCCGAAGTTATCGACGCTGGCGACGATGCCGCGACCGAAGATGTGATGCCAGAGGCGATTCACAATGACGCGTGCGGTCAGCGGGTTGTGCTGCATGTCCGCCATCCGCTCGGCGAGTTGCAAACGACCGCTGCCCTTCGTGTTGAAGGGCGCGGGATCGAGCGCATCCAAAAACCGGCGCGGGACGAGATCGGAGGGCTGCTTGTGATCGCCACGCACGAACAGTGCGGCGTCCTTGGCGTCGGCTTCGATGACACCGGGTGCGCGCGTGGGGGAGGGGAGTTTGCTTTCGAGTTCGCGGTAACGTGCGAGGAGCGGAGTGGCGGATTGAAGCGAAAGCTTCTTGGACTGCACCAGTGCATTGAGCGCCTCGGCCTGCGCGTTGCCGAGTGTGTTGTTTTGCCAGGCGCTGATCAGTTGATAAGCTGAGGCGGTCGAAACAGCAGGCGCTTCGGGCGCTGGCATGCCCTTGGTGATGCGGACATCGGTGATACCGAACCATGAGCGCTCGTTCGTGTATTCGGCCGGCATGTCGGCAGCGGTGGTGAGTTGCAGGAAAACTTCGTCGCCCTTCCAAAAATCGAGTTCGAGAGGACGCCATTTGAATTCCTCATCCTTCGCGCTGTTGAGCACGACGGCCTTGTGAATGGTGCCGGTGCGCGGGTAGTTTTGGACCACGTATTTGGCCTTCACGCCGCCATTTCCGGCCACACGGAACCACAGCGTGCCTTCGGGGCACTTGAAGCGCTGGCTGAAGAGGACGGCCCGGTCCTTGGAGCTGATGAGGTCGGAAAAGTAACCGCCGGGGTAGATGCGCAGCCCTGTATCGGTGATGGCGAATTCGCCGGCTTTCGTTTTGGCGAGTCCTTGGGTGAACCATTCGAGGTTGTTGAAGCGGTTGTCAGACACGTCCTCCTTTTCAGGCATGTCGGACTTTGGCGCGGTTTTCAGCCATTCGGTGATGAGCGTCTTTTTGATCTCGGCTTTGAGTGTCTTCAATTGGGCGCGGATTACGTCGCCGGTGCCGGGCGCGTTTACATCAATGACGGCCGGGTGGGTGCTGGTGAAGATGCCGTAGAGAGCGTAGAAGTCGGTCTGCGAGATGGCGTCGAACTTGTGGTTGTGGCAGCGCGCACAGCTCACGGTGAGCGACTGGAAGGCCTTCGTTATGGTGTCGATCTGGTTGTCGGTGAAGGTGACCATTTCATCGAGCGCATCGACGGGCGAGAAGCCGTGGAGCACCATGCGAAGCTGCGCGATGCCGATGGCGCTCTCGTTGATGCCATTCTTGATTCGCGGATGCGGCAGGAGATCGCCGGCGATGGCTTCTTTGACCATCTGCGGCCACGGAACGTCATCGTTGAAGGCACGGATGAGGTAGTCACGGTATTGGTAGGCGTAGGGGATCGCGGGATCGCCTTCGGAGCCGTAGCTCTCGGCGTAGCGCACCCAGTCCATGAAATGCCGGGCCCATTTTTCACCGAAGGCGGGGGAGTTGATGAGAGCGTTAATTTGGTCCGACGGGGCGGACTTGTCGGACGAGTCTGACGGTGGCAAGCCGGTGAGAATGTAGCTGATGCGGCGGCGGAGAGTCTGCGCATCGGCTGGCGGAGCGGCGGGAATGCCTTGCTTGGCGAGTTCGGCATTGATGTAGTCATCGATGGTTTTGTTCGCAGGCTGTTTCGAGATGGGCTGGAAGGACCACCATTCCTTGCGGCGCTCGAGGATGGATTTCCAGTCAGTCTCTTTCGCGATTTCCTCTTTGGACGGCGGCGTGTCGCGCGGATCGGCGGCACCGTCGCGAATCCAGCGCTCGAAGTCGGCGATGACCTTGTCGTCGAGCTTCGCACCTGCCTTCGGCATCTTGAGATCGTCATGCTCGTGCTTGATGGATTGAATCAGTAGCGACGCGGCAGGATCGCCCGGCTTGATGACATCACCGGACTCGCCGCCGGACTGCCAGCCGGGACGCGAATCGAGGACGAGGCCGCCTTTCTTCTTCGTGCCGGTGCTGTGGCACTCGTAGCACTCCTGCGCGAGGATCGGGCGGATCTTCGACTCGAAGAACTCGATCTGCTGTGGAGTCGGCGCACTGATGAGCTTGCCGAAAGAAACGAAAAGAGAAAAAGAGATGAGCCACTTCATGCCAGCAGCCTCCGGGTGATGGTTTCAGCGGCTTCGATGCAAAGCTTGCCGGCTTTCTCAAACTGGTCGCGCTTCAAGCGAAACGAAGGTGACATGACCGTGATGGCGGCGACGGGATAGCGATACTCGTCGAGGATCGCGGCGGCGACGCAGTGGATGCCTTCGAGTCCTTCGGCGATGTCGGTGGCGAAGCCTCGCTTGCGGGTTTTGGCGAGATCGGCTTCGAGCGAACTGCGCGTGGCGAGCGTGGTCGGTGTGAACTGCTTGAGCGTCACTGTGGCGAAGAACTTTTCGAGTTCAGCCGGTGGCAGATGCGCGAGCACCGCCTTGCCAGGGGCGCAGGAATACATGGGCACCTGCAGGCCGACGGTGCTGCTGACTTTGATCGGCTGCGAGGAGATGCATTGCTCCAGCACGGTCATCTTGTGATTCGCGCAGGCGAGCAGTTGGGTGGTTTCGCCGGACTCGTCGCGTAGCCATTTGAGCGACTCCAAAGCGCACACGACGAGGCTTTTCTCGCGCACCTGCGGACGGGAAAGGTCGAAGAGCTTGTTCGTGAGCACGAAGCGCTTGTCGTCCTCGCGGCGCTGGAGGTAACCGCGGTTGTGCAGCGTGCCGGTGATGCGGAAGACCGAATTCACAGGCAGGTAGAGCTCGCGGGCGATCTCCGTGAGGCTCAGTCCGGCGCGATGGCGGCCGAGGAGTTCGAGGATGGCCAGCGTGCGCTCGGTGCCGGGCGCAAGGGTGTCGTCAGTGAGGGGGATGGCGGCTTCTTTGAGCATTCTGGATTTAGAAACGTTTCCAAATTTGGAAAACTATCGCGGGAGGCGCAATGAATCGAGCATCCATTGGTAACAGCCCTGCGGAGTCGTTTCTGCCGATCATTTTGGCATTCGCAGCGTGGTGCTTGTGACGTGAATCCGACCACCCGCGGGGCAGGGAATCATCGCGTTTGCATTCTCGCCTCTCTCCCGCATTCTGCGGGCACATGTCTCAGGAAAACGACCTCACCTTGCTCGGACGCTCCGAAAACCGCCTACCGGCCTCGCCGGATATGGCGGTGCTGGAGACCTTCCCCAATCGCACGCCCGGGCGGAACTACCGCATCCATCTCAGCGCACCGGAATTCAGCTCGATCTGTCCCGTGACCGGCCAGCCGGACAGCGCGCATCTCGAAATCTACTACATCCCCGATGAGAAGTGCGTGGAGACGAAGTCGCTGAAGTTTTACCTCGCCTCGTATCGCAATCATGCCGCCTTCAATGAGGCGATCGTGAACCGCGTGCTGGATGACATCGTGAAAGCCTGCGCGCCGAAGCAGGTCGTCGTGCGTGGAAAGTTCGGTGCCCGCGGTGGCATCCAGCTCACCTGCGAGGCGCGGTTTCCCGACATCGACGAAACACTGCGCCTGCCGGAATGAAGACGCTCGTGCTGCTCTCCGGTGGGATGGATTCCGTAACGGCGTTTCATTGGGCGCGTGCGGAGCACGAGGTCGTGGGTGCAGTGAGCTTCGATTACGGAGCCAAGCACAATCACCGTGAGATTCCGCTCGCCGCCTGGCATTGCGCCGAAACCGGTGTGCATCACGACGTGATCGAACTCGATTTCGTGAACCGTCTCTTGCCTCCGATCTGCTCAAGAGCGGTGGTGAGGTGCCGGAGGCCACTACGCGGACGAGAACATGAAAAAGACCGTCGTGCCTTCGCAACGGCATCATGCTCGCCATCGCCTGCGGCATTGCGGAAAGTCGTGAAGCCGAAGGATTGGTCATCGCTGCGCATTCGGGCGATCACGCCATCTATCCCGACTGTCGCGAGCCCTTCATGCAAGGCATGGCCGCGGCCATGCGCGAAGGCACGTATGCGAAAATCGAGCTGCTGCGTCCCTTCATCCACCTCCTCAAAGCAGGCATCGCGAAACTCGGCGCATCACTCGGTGTCGATTACGGCAAGACCTGGTCGTGCTACAAAGGCGGAGAACTGCACTGCGGCAAATGCGGCACGTGTGTGGAACGCATCGAAGCTTTTGAGCTCGCTGGGATCGACGATCCCACCGTTTACGGGTTGCCGGTGGGTGAGGGCTGACGCATAGACAAGCCGTGAAGGAACATCTCCCCAATCATCCCACGCAGCTCTATTTCATCCGTCACGGTGAGGTTGAGGAAAAGTATCACAAGGTCTTCGGCGGCTCGCGCATCGACATGGCGCTTTCCCCTTTGGGTCAGAAGCAGGCCCAAGCTGTGGCAGGCTGGTTGAAGGATGTGAATTTAGACAAGATCTACTCCAGTCCCATGCTGCGAGTGCAGCAGACTCTGGGGCCGACGGCTCAACAGCGCGGCATCGAGCCGGTGCTGATGTCTGGGTTGCGGGAGGTCGATTTTGGCGACTGGACGGGAAACCGTTGGGACGAGGTTCAGTCCAAGTTCGGCGTGAGTGCTTTTGACTGGCTCGAGATCATTGAGAGCAATGGGATTCCGAACGGCGAGCCCGTGCAGGAGATCATGTCACGCGTCCGAGAGTGCCTGCTTAGCATCGTGAATGCCCATCCTCATCAGAAGGTGGCGGTGTTTTGCCACGGAGGCATCATCCGTGTGATGATCGCCCTGCTGCTTGAGATGCCCCTCATGCGCATGGCTCATTTTAACATCGAGTATGGCAGCATCAGCGTGGTGGAGATCCAGCCGGAGAAGAAACACGCGGTGGAGATCGAGTTACTGAACTTTCAGCCCCCACTGGGCTGAATCAGTTGGCCGGGGCCTCGATGGCGGAATCGATTTTCTTCAAAGCTGCCCACAGCGCTGGATCCTCAGGGTGGCCGTTGAAGAGAACTTTTCCTTCCGGTGAGATGAGGATCATGCGGGGAATCGAGTCGATGTCGAATGCCTTGGAGTAAGGACGGTCGGCGGGCTCGACGAGCCAGGGAAGGGTGGCGTTTTGTTCCTTGCGGATGCGCTCGGCGATGTGCTCTGCGTTTTCGTCATCCTTGTTCATCGCTGCGACGACGACGCCGTGTGCGGAGAGCTTCTCCGCCTTCATTTTGAGCGAGGGCATGAGGTTCATGCACGGACCGCACCAAGAAGCCCAGAAGTCGAGCAGCAGAGCTTTGCCGTCGCCGAGTTGATCTGAGAGCGTCGTGGCCTCGCCCATTGACGTGGTGAGCGGGATTTTCAGATCGGCGACCATGTTTTTCATCTTCGATTCGAGGCGGAACTTGTCGATGGCCTGGATAAAGACGGGCGCCTGCTTGGAATTGAGCCAGATGGCTTCGAGGATGTGCTCTTTGAAGCCTGCCTCGTTCCCTTCCTCGCCCGCTTTGAGAGCCTTGATGTATGAGGTGAGGGCGCGGGCTGCTTCGGCGTCTGGCAGGGCGGCTGCGTTGGCGGGATCGAAGGCGGCAGCGAGGATTTCGACTTCGGGGAGAATCTTTACAAGGAAGGACGTGTCCTGATGACGGAGGCCCCAGACGAGCTTTGCCTCGATGATCTGCTGGCGTGGCAAGCCAACCTTGTTTGCCTGTTTGGCGAGGCCGAGCAATTCCTCCTCCGTTATTTCCTGGGAGAAAAGACGCTGCAGGAGAGCTTTGACATCGGCTTCCGCCTCCTCGGCGGACTGGGCGTGGACGGGAAGTGTGGCCAAGCCTGTGCAGAAGGTCAGGATGCAGAGTAGCAACTTCATGGTATGGGAATCGTCCCCGTTTCGACGCGGGTGTCGAGAGGAAACTCAAATGCTTTCAGACTTGGATATTGAAAGCTCTCACATGCGACCGGCTGACCAACCGTCTAGAAATCAGCTTCGGGCGGGTAGCGGCGGCAGCGGCTCTTCCAGCACACCGCGCACCTTCGGCCAGATGCGCATGGCTTCGACGGCCATCCAGACCTCGAGGACGAGCACGACGGCGCCGACCACCACGAGCATGTAGCTTTCACCATTCAGCCACTTTTGGACATCTGTCAGCAACGCCCAGAAGGGGATCGCCATCATGAAGATCATCGGGATGGCGGCGAACCATGTGGGCAGGCCGCGGCGCAGAAGCCAGAAGCTGATGACCATGAAGGACAGGCCGGCGAGCAACTGGTTCGTGGCGCCAAAGAGCGGCCAAAGCATCAGGCCGCCGGTGCCGATGGTTTCCCAACTCCAGTCCTTGCCCGGTGCGGGGAACAGCGCCAGCAGGAAGGCCGTGCTTACTGCAAAGAGAGTCGCTCCGTGGGTGTTGGTCAGCCAGACGAGAGGGTTCAGGCTAAAGCCCTTCCTCACCGCACCGTGTTCAAACTCGGTGTCGTAGCCTTCCGCAGCCATCGCGGTCGGTGACACGCGCGGTGCGAAGGTGGCGGCGAGTTCCTGCACCACATAGCGCTGCAGGCGGGTCGCCGTGTCGAGCGTAGTTCCCGCAAAGCTGGCCACGAGAACGCCCATCAGCGCCTTGGCCATGGTGGCTTCGATTCCGAGCGCCTGCACGAAATTGCCCGAGCCGACGACGAATGCCGCGATCGCTTTGCCGCCGGTCACGCCTTTCCAGTCGGCGTAAACCTGGGCCCAAAGATGGCTGCCGCTTGTGCCGGGAAAAGCGTCCCAGCCGAGCCCGATGCCAGCGCCAGTTGCCAGGATGACGAGCGTCGCCAGGAAGCCCTCCAGCAGCATCGAGCCATAGCCGACGAACTGGGCGTCGGTCTCGCTCCTGATCTGTTTCGACGAGGTGCCGCTGGAAACGAGGCAGTGGAAGCCGCTCACTGCTCCGCAGGCGATGGTGACAAAGAGGAAGGGGAAAATCGGCGGTGCGTTCAAGGGCGAGGCGTTGAAGGCGGGCGCCACCATCTCGAGCGTCTGGGGCGGCGCGGCGCTTCCGCCGAAGCCGAAGATCGCGGCGACGAGCAGTCCGGCGACGATCAGCACGAGGCTGGTCACCAGTTGCAGGCTGTTGATGTAGTCACGCGGCTGCAGGAGCACCCACACCGGCATCACGCTGGCGACATAGCAGTAAGCCAGAAGCACCGCGACCCATGCCCAGATCGGCCACGCTGCCAAGGAGGCGTTGATCGCCTGGATGGTCCCGCCGATCGCGCCGCCGGTCGAGGCCATGCCGGGGCATCCGGCCCCGAGCCAGACGGTCGCATACATCAGCGTCAGGGCGATGATGCTGGGCCACAGCAGATTGCCGCCCTTGCGATGCACCTTCACACCGATCCAGATCGCGATGGGGATTTGCAAAAACACCGGCAGGATCGACTCGGGGAACTGCACGAAAACGCTGGCGATGACCCAGCCGAAAATCGCCAGCACCACCCACAGCGCGAAGAGCAGAAGCACCAGGAAAAGCAGGCGAACGCGCTTGTTGAGCAGGCGTCCGGCCACCTCTCCCACCGTCATGCCGCGGTTACGCATGCTCACCACCAGCGCGCCAAAGTCATGCACCGCACCGATGAAGATGGAGCCAAAAAGCACCCAGAGCAGCGCAGGCACCCAGCCCCACATGATCGCCAGCGCCGGGCCCACGATTGGTCCCGTCCCGGCGATCGAGGTGAAGTGATGTCCGAAGACAATGCCACGGGAGGTTGGCACATAGTCCTGGTCGTCATTGATCTCGACACTCGGCGTCACCGTGTTGCCGTCCAGCTTGAAGATCTTCTTCCCGAGCCAGCGGCCATAGGTGTTGTAGGCGATGAGATAGAGCACGAGAACCGAAGGCGATGGCGAGCGTGGACATGTCTGTGGTGGCGGGTTGAAGCGGTCGCCATACTGACAAGGGAGTTGCTGTTGCGCAAACGTTGAGAACGCCCGCCCGTCAAAAGATGGCCCTTTGCGTTCAGAGGACACATCACTTGTCTGCGATCCTCTGCGGGATCTTTGAAAACGCCGCCTCGTCGGCTGCGTTCTTTCCGCCTCATGCGCACCTCCCTCGTTCTTCTGCTTTCGACTTCCCTCCTCTCGGCCGCCGACTGGCCTGAATTTCGCGGTGCCGCCGCACAGGGGCATTCCGATGCCGCGAATCTGCCGCTGACCTGGAGCCCGGCGTCCCATGTGGCGTGGAAGGCGCCTGTCGCGGGTGTCGGCTGGTCCTCGCCGGTAGTGATTGGCGACCGCATCTTTCTGACTTCCGCGCTGCCGGTGGGAGGAGTGGAGGATCCGAAGGCTGATCGTTCACTGCACGCCCTGGCGCTCGATGCGGCCACAGGAAAGACGGTTTGGGATGTGGAGATCTTCACCGCCGTATCCCCACGGGCTCATCGCAAAAACAGCCACGCCAGCCCCACGCCGGTTTACGAAGAGGGAAAGTTGTATGTTCATTTCGGCCACCTCGGCACCGCCTGTCTCGACGCGGCTGCGGGCAAAACCATCTGGGCCACACAGGACTTCGCATACTCTCCAGTGCATGGCAATGGCAGCAGCCCGGTGCTCTTTGAGGACCTGCTTATTTTCTCTGCCGACGCAGACAAGGATCCAAAAGTCATCGCGCTCGACAAGGCCACGGGCAAGCAGCGCTGGGCCTTCGCACGGCAATCTGACGCGAAGAAGAAGTTCTCCTTTTGCACACCTCTGCTCATCGAGGTGAACGGCCGCAAGCAGTTGATCACTCCCGGCAGCGGCGTGGTGAACGCGCTCGATCCCAAGACAGGCGAGGAAATCTGGCACTGCTTTTATGACCAAGGATACTCCGTCGTTCCGCGCCCGGTTTACGCCCACGGCATGATTTACCTCTCGAGTGGCTACGACAAACCGGTGCTCTACGCGATCAGGGCTGAAGGAGAAGGCGACGTCACCGCGACCCATATCGCTTGGACCATCAACAAGGGAGCACCTCACAATCCGAGCATGGCCGTCATCGGTGACGAACTGTATTTCGTGGCCGACAACGGCATCCTGAGCTGTGTCGATGCAAAAACCGGCAGCGTGCACTACTCGGAGCGCTGCACCGGTCCCATCTCCGCTTCGCTGCTCGTCGCCGACGGCAAACTCTACTTGCAGGACGAAAAAGGTCTCGGTGTCGTTGTGAAACCCGGCAAAACCTTTCAAATCCTCGCCCAAAACGACCTTGGCGAACGCAGTCTCGCCTCCTACGCCGTCATTGACTCGGACTTGTTGATTCGCACGGAGGGTAATCTGTATCGAATCAAGAAATAGCTTGTTCGTAGCCTCTTGGGGAAAGGCTCGGCTGGTCGCCGCAAAACCTGAAGATGGTTAATCAAAGTCTGAATGAATGAGGCGCGGGTCTGGCGTTTAATCACGACCATGAAGCGCCGCCAGTTCCTCCAATCTTTGTCCGCCCTCGCCACTGCGCCTGCTTTGGCCGCAGAGACGCCGTGGAAGCTGAATTACATGCTCGCCTCGTCGATGTATGGCAGCCTTCCTCTGGTGGACATCCTGCCGGAGGTGAAGAAGACGGGGGCGACGGGCATTGAACTCTGGCCGAAGAAGCACGGCACGCAGCGCGAGGAGCTGGATGCGATCGGGCATGAGAAATTCGCCGAGCTGCTCAAGGAGCAGGGCGTCGGCTTCGGTGGCACGACCCGCTACGACCTCGGGCCGTTCAAACTGACGCAGGAGATCGGCGTCGTGAAGAAGTTGGGCGGATCGTTCATCGTCACCGGCGGTTCCGGTGAGTGGAAGAATGTGACGCCGGAACAGTTGAAGGCCAACGTGAAGGACTTCGTGGAAAAGATGAAGCCGCATGCCGCACTGGCGGCGGAGAACGGTGTCGAGATCGGCATCGAGAACCACGTGAACAACCTCATCGACACGCCGGATTCACTACGCTGGCTGGCAGACAATATTCGCCAAATCCCTGGCATCGGCATCGCGCTCGCGCCTTACCATCTGCCGCAGGACACGAAGCTGCTGGCCGATCTCATCAAGCACATCGACAACAAGATGACGATGTTTTATGCCTGGGAGCATGGCATGGGCTGCACCAAGCCAATGCCCAAGGAGGAAGAACTCCAGCAGATGCCTGGTCGCGGCAAACTCGACTGGAAGCCACTTTTGCAAGCGCTCAAAGAGGTGGATTTTAGCGGCCCGACGGAAGTCTTCATGCACCCCACACCGCGCGGCATACCGATCATGCCGACGCTCGCAGAATCGACCGCTGAAATCGTGCATGGAAAAAACCACCTCGACGCCTTAGTCGCCACTCTTTAAACATCACTCCAACTCACATATGCCAGAAGCCAAAGTCCTCCTCATCGTCGGTGACGCCACCGAGACCGTTGACACTCTTTACCCATTCTACCGTCTGATCGAAGGCGGCTACAAGCCCGTCGTCGCTGCGCCGGAAAAGCGGAAATACCAGATGGTGCTGCACGAGATCAAACCCGGCTGGACCATCACGAAGGAGTGGGAAGGCTACAGCATCGATGCCGACATCGCCTTCAAGGACATCAAGCCGGAGGAATATGTCGGCATCTTCTTCAGCGGCGGTCGTGCGCCGGAGTACATTCGTGAGGACGCCGACTTGCTGCGCATCACGAAGTGGTTCTGGGAGCAGAAGAAGCCCTGCGCCAGCGTCTGCCACGGCGTGGAGATTCCCGCCCGTGCCGACATCGTCAAAGGCCTGCGCATGGCCACCGTGGCCAAGTGCAAATTCGATCTCGAAATCTGCGGCGGTATCTACGTGAACGAGCCCTGCGTGATCGACCAGCACATGTATTCGGGTCGCACGTATCATGACAGCGGCCATTTCATCGGGCCGTGGATTGCAGCGTTGGATGCCGAGCGTGCGAAGATGGGACTTTGATCGCCGCAATATGACGCAAAGAAGCGCAAAAAATGAATTCATTGAAACTCAGGACCCTTTTTGCGCTCTCTGCGCTTTTTTGCGGCCATTTGCAGGCGCATCCCTTGCAGGCCGAACCCATCAACCACGCCTTCGTTTACACCTTCGATCAGTTCAACATTCCGCAGGACCCTGACGAAGCACTGGTGAATGGCGGTTTGCTGCTGTTGGCGGAATTAAACTGCACGGCTTGTCATGCGGCGCCGAAGTCATGGGAGGAACGGTTGAATGCCAAACCGGGGCCGGATTTGAGCGGTGTGGGCTCTCGGCTCGATGCGGACACGCTGTGGCTGATGGTTCGCAGCCCGCAAAGCCGGAAGAAGGGCACGCAGATGCCCGGTCTGTTCACCGGAGAGGAAGGGGATGAGGAGAAGGTTGAAGCACTGGTCGAATACCTCAGCAGCTTGAAGCAGGACCTGCCGAAGGTGCCTGAGGGCGATGTGGAGCGCGGCAAGGAATTGTATCACAAGGTCGGCTGCGTGGCCTGTCATGAACCTGCCAAGGATGCGCGGCCACCCAAGGTGCTGGCGGATGCGGAGGTGGAAAAGCCGGGCAATGCCTCGGTGCCCATCGCGCTCGCAGACGCCTACGATTTCACGGCGTTGGCGCATTTTCTGAAGGACCCGCTTTCGATGCGTCCGGCGGGCCGCATGCCGGACATGCGCTTGAGTGAACAGGAGTCGTCGGACATCGCGGCGTATCTGCATGTGGGACGTGTTCCAGAAAAGGCCGCCGCGCGTACGGCGCTAAAGATTCCGAAGCAGGGCGTGGAGATGGGCAGGGAGGTCTTGGAAAAGATGAACTGCGTCGCGTGTCATCAGGTGGGTCAGACGAGTCCGACGCTTCAGATGAGTCTGACTAAACTCAACGCATCCAAAGGCTGTCTCTCTGAAAAGCAGCCGAGCGGCACGCCACGCTTTGACTTGAACGACCTTGAAAAGCGCGCGCTGAAAGTGGCGCTGGCGATGATTCAGAAGGAAGACGCGCCCAAGCTGACGGCGCAGGAGCAGGTGGACTGGCAGATGTCGCGGCTGAACTGCTACGCGTGCCACGATCGTGATGGCAAAGGCGGGGCTGAAGATCCGCGGGCGCAGTATTTTGGTGTGACCGACTCCACGGCGGAATCGCTCGGTCAGCTTGGCCATCTGCCACCGATGCTCGACAAGGTGGGGCGCAAGCTCACGCGGGACTGGTTTGAGAAGCTGCTGTGGGGCGAGGGGGGCAGTGTGCGGCCTTACATGGACACGCGGATGCCGAACTTCGGGCGGGCGCAGACGGAGATGCTCATCAGCGCATTCAATGAGGCGGACAAGCTCGAGAAGCCGGTGGAGATCGATGTGAGCGGACTGGCGAAGCATCATCGCGCGGAACTCGGGCGACAGCTTCTCGGCGCGAAGGGTCTCGCATGTGTGGCGTGTCATGGCTTGAAGGATCGCAAGTCGCTCGGGCCGCCAGTGATCCGGCTCACGCACACGGTGGAGCGTTTGCAGCCGGCGTATTTCAAAGAACTGCTGCTCAATCCGCAGGTGACGCAGCCGGGCACAGTGATGCCGCCGATGTTTGTTGGTCGCAAAACGGCAGACAAGGACATCGAAAGCCTCTGGACCTACCTGCGCGAGATCGATGGCCAGCCGTTGCCTGAGGGACTCATGTCGTCGGAGGATTTTGAATTGAAGCCGGACAAAGAGAGGCGCGTGATCGTCTTCCGCAGCTTCATTGAAGGTGCGGGTTCGCATGCGATTGGTGTCGGATTCCCCGGTGGGTTGAACGCTGCGTTTGACGCGAAGCAGAGCCGCTGGGCGATCATCTGGAAGGGCCGCTTCCTCGATGCGATGAGCAACTGGCAGGATCGCGCGATGCCACCGATCAAACCGCTCGGCACCGAGGTGAAGGAACTGCCTGCCGCGACCGGCGAGCGCATCTTTGGAGGCTACAAGATTGGCAAGGATGGCGTGCCGACGTTTTTGTATCGTGAAGACGGCAAGCAGGTCGAGGACACGCTTCACCCGTCGAAGAATGGATTTGAACATATCGTGAAGATCAACGGCAAGGAAACAAAGGAGGTGCTGTCATGGTAAGTTCGGTTCGCAGTTCGCGGTTCGCAGTTCTCAGTTTGGGACTCTTCGCCCTTGGCTCTTCGCTCTTGGCTCAAGAGCAGTCCGACTACTACCGCATCGAGACGTACGAGCTGCCGAAGGGCGTAAACTTTGAGGCGAGCGGTCTCACGGTGATGGGCGATGGCAAACTCGCCGTGGCGTTGCGCAAGGGCGAGGTGTGGATCGAGGGGAAGGACGGCTTCCGGCTCTTCGCGAGGGGGATGCATGAGATCCTCGGCCTCGCGTGGCATGACGGCGCGTTGTATGCGACGCAGCGTGCGGAGGTGACGAAGCTGCGTGACACGGATGGCGATGGCGAAGCGGATGAGTATCTCACCGCCTCGACTGGCTGGGGAGTTTCCGGCGCGTATCATGAGTATGCTTATGGGCCGGTGTTTGATGCGCAGGGGAACCTCTACACCTCGCTGAACAGCAGCATGGGCAAGACTTGGAAAGGCGCGGGTGAGGAAGGCGTGCATCCACTGTGGCGTGGCTGGGTCGTGCGCATGACGCCGCAGGGCAAGCTGGAGCCGTGGTGCGCGGGATTCCGTTCGCCATGCGGCATCGGGCAGGACGCGGACGGCGAAATCTTCGTCACCGACCAGCAGGGGAACTGGATGCCGACCACGCCGCTGTTTCACATCCGCAAAGGCGCCTACTTCTCGCATGCGGAATCCATTCCCGATG
Source organism: Prosthecobacter sp. (assembly GCA_041395065.1). Lineage (GTDB taxonomy): Bacteria > Verrucomicrobiota > Verrucomicrobiia > Verrucomicrobiales > Verrucomicrobiaceae > Prosthecobacter. The sequence goes on from JAWLBG010000005.1 coordinate 111,402, forward strand.
CGATGCGGCCGGACTCGCCGGTAAAGATCGCCGCGAAGCAGCCGGATGGCATTACCGTGGCCGAGGCGATGAAGACGGTGCAGGGCTACTGCCCGCCCGCAGTGTGGCTGCCTTACGTGAAGATGGGCCAGAGCGGCACGGGCATCGCGTGCGACAAGAGCGGCGGCAATTTTGGTCCGTTTGAGAAGCAGCTCTTCCTTGGCGAGTTCGTCCTCAGCGGCGTGAATCGCGTCTTCCTCGAAAAGGTTGCCGGCGAGTATCAGGGCGCATGCTTTCCTTTTGTGGAGGGGCTGCAATGTGCGGCGCTGGCTCTGACGACACTGCCCGATGGATCGCTCGTCGTGGGTGAGTCGAATCGCGGTTGGAACAGCAAGGGCAACCGCCCCTTCGGCCTTCAGAAGATTGTGTGGACGAAGAAGATACCGCTCGAGGTGCAGAAGATGGAACTCACGAAGTCCGGCTTCCGCTTCACCTTCACCCTGCCGGTGGACAAGGCGAGCGTCGGCGAGCTCTCCGGCCAAAGCTACACCTATCCCTTCCAGAGTAAGTATGGCGGCGAGGAGCTCGATGCGAAGCCTCTGCAAATCAGCGACGCGAAGCTTTCAGACAATGGTCTGTCTCTCGAAGTGACCATCGCGAACCTCCGTGAGGGCTACGTGCATGAGTTTGAGCTTCCGGAGCTCAAAGCGAAGGAAGGCACGCCGCTGTGGCACCGAATGGCATATTACACGTTGAACCGGTTGAAGAAGTGATTCTTCACTCTGGACACGCAAAAGCGTGAACAACGCACGATCACCAGGAAGCGACGACCTCATACGCGTAGCCGCGGAGGTATTCGGTTTCGGGGATGGTGGCGAGGATGGGGTGGTCGGGGCGCTGGGTGTAGGTGGTGACTCGGCGGAGGGTCTTCTTCGCATCGACGGCGGCATCGGTGATGCTGCTGTGGAATTCGGCGGCACTTACATGATGGGAGCAGGTGAAGGTTGCGAAGATGCCGCCGGGCTCGAGCATCTTCATGGCGCGGAGGTGGATCTCCTTGTAGCCGCGCAGCGCGTCGCGCACGGAGCTTTTCGTCTTCGTGAAGGAAGGCGGATCGAGGATGATCAAATCGTAGCGGGCGCCGGCGGCCTCGTTGCGCTTGAGGAAGTCGAAGCAGTTTTCGGCGATGCATTCGATCTTCGTACCGGAGATCGTAGCGTTCTTTTTTGCGACCTCGGTGGCGGGCTCACTGATGTCGACGGCGGTGACTGCACTGGCTCCAGAGAGGGCACAGGCCTGCGCGAAGCCGCCTTGATTGGAGAAGCAGTCGAGCACGCGGCGGCCTTTGGCGAGGGCGGAGACGAGTTGGTAGTTGTCGAGTTGATCGAGGTAGAGACCGGTTTTCTGGCCTTCAAGGAGATCGGCGTGGAAGGCGCTGCCTTGATGACGGACAACGAAGGGAGCGGGCGATTCGCCGCTGATGACGCCTTTAATGAGCTCCATGCCCTCGGCTCTGCGCACAGGCGCTTCGTTGCGCTCGACGATGCCGCGTGGCTTTAAGGTGTCGTTGAGCGCTTGGACGATGAGGTCTTTGCGCTGGTCCATCGCGAGGGTGAGCGTCTGGAGCACGAGGAAATCGCCGTAGCGATCAACGATGACGCCGGGAAGGCCGTCGGATTCGCTCCACACGAGTCGGCAGAGTTTCAGATCCACGCCGGAGTCTTCGCGCACCTTGATCGCGCGCTGGATGCGACGCGTGAAGAAGTCGAGATCGAGATCCTGGCGGCGGTAGGAAAAGAGGCGCGCGGAGATTTGCGATTGCGGGTTGTAGATGGCGCTGCCGAGCGGCTTGCCGCGCACGTCTTGCAGATGGACGACGTCACCGGGTTTGGGATCTCCGAGGCGCTTTTGGATTTCGGTGGCATAGACCCAGAGGTGACCGTGGAAAAGGCGGGCGCGTGGTTGGACGGTAAGGGTGGGCATCTGAGAAAAGCGGTGAACTGTGGTTGGTGAGCTAGGTTTCAAGTTCCAGTGCTTCGACGTCCGCGTATCTCGAGCACAGGGCTTCGACTTCCTCCTTGTTCATGACCATGAAGGCGGTGGAGAGGGCGTCGGAGAGGGCGGCTGTGGGGGCAAGGGCGTAGGTGCGACGGTTCCTGACAGGGACGGGTTGGAAGAGGCGCGGGTTCATGATGTGCGCACCCTGAACGGCGAAACCTGAGCCGCTGACGGCGTGGTTGGAGAGTGGCAATTGTTGCGCACCGCCGCCGAGCGTGATCTGCCACGCTTCCTTTCCAGAGGGGGAGCCGATGGCGAGGATGGTGCTGTCGCCGGCATTGAGGACGAAGTTGGGAATCTTCCAGTCCTGAAGTAAATCGGCGCACTGATCGAGCGCGTAGCCTTTTCCCATGGCGCCCAGATCGAAGATCATGTTGGAGGCGTGCACAGTGACGCGCATGGTTGCCTCATCGAGGTCAAAGCGGTGGCTGCCGATGATCTGCCGCGCCTGCTCGAGAACCTGTTTGTCGACCTGGCGCGGATCGCCGTCGCGGGTAACGAAGAGGCTCATGAGCGGTCCGATGGTGATGTCAAAGGCGCCCATGGTTTCCTGATGCATGGCTTTGGCGAGCGAGAGGCAGTCCCACGCGGCCATGCCGACGAGGATGCTTTCCCCCGCCTTGAGCTGGCCGAGGCGGTAGATGTCGCTGCTGGCGCGGAAGCGGCTCAGTTCGTCTTCCAGGCGACGGATTTCGTCGAAGACGGCGTTGGCGGCCTGTGCGGCATAGGTTCCATCGGCGTCGGCGTGATTGATGATCACGTCGAAGGTGGTGGCCATCGCATGACAGGTGAAGCGATGGTGCGCGACTGCGGGCTCGCTCACCGGGAGGTGGCCTCCTGCTGCTTGTTGAGCTCGGAGCGTTCCCAAAGGGATTTTTCGACCCACATGTCCAGTAGCACGCCGGGACGCAGACCGTAGGGGCCACCTTCCTTGACATAGGGTTTGTCACCGAGTTTTGCCTTGATTGCCGCCTCCATCCCCGGCTCCGCCACGATGATGCGAGCGTCGAGAACTTCAGGCAGGTCGGAGGTGTAGGTGACCGACTTGATGTCCCGCCAATACCAAGGCAGCGGCCACCCGGCGTCACGGTTGACCACCAGGATGTTGAAGGCGTCATCCGGCGCGATCTTCTGCAGTTCGCGAACTTTGGGCCGCAGTCGCATCAGGCTGCTCGACGTGTGCGAGTAAACGTAGGGATTGCGCGGGTCGGCCGCGTAGCGGTGGATGGCGAAGCTGGTTTGGAAGACGAGGTGGTAGAGCCCGACGGCAATTGCGATGCGGAAGACGAGACGCAGAACCCCGCCCTTGATCGCCTGGGAGATCGCCGCGGCTCCCACACCCGCGAGCAGGATGAGTGCGTGCTCACCGCTAAGGATGGACCACGGCGTCTTGTAGGCGAGGAATGAGTAGATGCCGAACAGCGCGAGGGCGTAGACCGAGAGGAAGACCAGAAAGGCCTGCCGCGCCGGATTCCTCATGTGATTGCCAATGAATGCGTGAACTATCCCCACAAGGGCGAGGGTGCCGATCATCGCCTCACTCCAGACGATGGTGTCCTTTCGGTAGAAGATCAGAGTGATGTAGTAGTGCCAGGGCTTCTCGTGGCCACTGCCTTCGGAGCGCTGGAGATAGTTCAGGTAGGTCAGGGCGCTGTCCTTGACCGCCTGCCAGTCATGGAAGAAGCCGGAGTAGAGAGTCACGCTCGTCAAGACGGCCGCCACAAGCACCCACAGCCAGGGCTTGGCGGCGCGCTTTTTCCGCGTTCCCATCGAGAAGCCGGTCTGCCTTGGGGCGAAATCACCAACGATGAGTTTGGCGGCCGCCATCCCAACGGCAGCGGCGGCGATATTCAGGATAAAGGTCTCTTTTGTGGCGTGCTGGAAGCCCAGCGCCGCTCCGGCAACCACCAGCCAGACCGTGGACCCGCCCTGCGACCAGCGCCAAAGCGCGGCGATGCTCAGTGTCACGAACAGCACGAGCGGTACTTCCATGATGAAATAGCGCGCGTAAAAAACCTCCATGGGCGCCACGGCCATGAACAGCATCGCGTAGCCGGTCGCCAGTCGTCCGAGTCCGTCGCGCAGCAACAGGGTGCAGAGCAGGAGCAGCAGGCTGCACATCACCGTCACCTTGCGCAGGCTGGCCTCCGACCACGTTGTCACGTCTCCCCAGCCTGCCAGCTTTGCCCACACCCGGGTAATGTAATGGAGGCCCGGGCCGTGGAAGTCCTTCGGGTCGTAGGCAAAGTGACCGGTCTCCTGAAACTCCGCGGACTTCATCGCCAGAATCGCCTCATCAGTGTGCATTGGCCGTTCGCCGAGGGAGGGAAAGCGATAGTAGGCAGCCAATGCGAGCGAGACGACGGTGAAGACGACGAGGGCGAACAGGCTGAGGCTTTTAGCTGCGGCGGGCATGAACGGACAGTGCGAGGAGAGCGATGGGTTTAGAGGAGCAGACGGCGTTCCACAAAGAGCTGTGTGCGGCGGTTGCGGCGCAGAAAGAATTGTTCACGCACTGAAGAGCGGTCTGTCCCGCCGCCGTGCTCGATGATCAGAGTGACGGCCTGCGGCTGAACGTTCACCTCCTCAAACCGCATCATCGGTAGGGCGCGGGTTCGAAAGAAGCAGTGCAGGGGGACGTGCGGATGGGCGGCATTCCACAGCCACTTCGCCGGGATGAAGCGTTCCTCATCCATCAAAGCGCAGAGGATTTCGCGGATGAGGGCCTCGCCGTGCTTTCGGCTCCACTTCCAGGCTTCGCGCCGGTTTAGAAGTTCGTTGAACTTGGCGACGAGCGGATTGGCGTAGGCCTCCTCCATTTCTTCGATCAGTTCGCCGGCGTGCACGGCCATCGCCTTGCGAAACTCGTCACGCGTGATCCTGCCGCTGTCCAACCAGCGGAAGAGCTGCTGCGGCGTGGGGACGGGTTCGGAGGAAGGCATCACGGGAGGGCGAAAATGGCGCGTTCACCGACGATGGCAAACGTCAGTTCCCATTTCCCGGCCTCAGCCTTCGTCATCCTCCCATGGCACCACGTTCTGCGGGATGTCGAGGATACGCAGCAGATTGTGATAGCGGTCGGTCCAAAGTCTCACATCATGCTTCAGCTCGACCTCGTCCCCGACGAGATCTTCGGGCGTGTCGGTCAGGAAGGGCCCGTTGTTGGTCAGCAGGATGTAATCGGTGGAGTCATGGTCGCCGCCGTCCGTTTCGGTGGCGACCCGCGTGGTCAGGTAGCCCGTCTCGGCCGCGATTTTTTGGATCACAGGCGCAAGGACGAGGTAGCGGTTGGTGATGTGCACCGCGATGATGCCATCCGGCTTCATGTGACGCTTGTAGATGGCAAAGGCCTCCAGTGTCAGCAGGTGAACCGGCACGGAATCGCCACTGAAGGCGTCCAGCAGCAGCACATCAAAGCCCTGGTCGGATTCCCGCTCCATCGCCAGTCGCGCATCACCGACTTCGATTTCCAGTTTGGCTCCGCGCATCTTCAGGTCCTCCAGATATGTGAAGTGTTTTTGGGCGATGCGCACCACGTCCGGATTGATCTCGTAGAAACGGAAGGTCTGCCCCGGCTGGGCATAGCAGGAGACGGTGCCCGAACCCATGCCCACCACGCCGACCCGCGCGTCCGGCTTTTCCTTGATGCTGTCCAGTGCCTTGCCGATGCCGGTCTGATGACCGTAATAGGTCGTGGGGTCGTCGCGCAGGCCTTCGCCGAGGTTTTGCATCCCATGCACGATCGCTCCGTTCATCAGCTGCCGGTAGGGGGCCCCCAGCCCGCTGTCGTAGTCTTCGGTGACTGAGAGCATGCCGTAGAAATTGCGCACGCGTTCGAGTTTTTCCTCCGTGTTGAAGCCGAGGCTGCACATCGTCATGATTGTCACGATGAACTGCACGCCCAGCAGCAGCATGGAGACCCAAGCCGCGCGCACGCCGAGCTTCATCCAGCGGGCGACCAGAATGAGGACACAGAGTGCGATGACCGTGATGGTCGTGACGATGATCCACATCGGCATGGCCGTGCTGGTCTGAATATCGCCCTGGATCTCGACGAGGTTCAGCTTCTTGAAAGCGCCCTCCTTGTTCAGCCACCAACCCTCCACCGCCATGAGTGCTGCGATCACGGCCATGACCAGCCATTCCCATGCCGACCGGATATTCCAGATGACGCGCAGGAGCACCAGAGCCGCGAGGAAAAAGACGCCAATCAGGCTGATCGGCCACTCCGCAAAGGTCGTAAAAAATCGAGGTGCTCCGAGACTGACAAACAGCCCGCCAAGCGCCCCGCCCGCCGACATCAGGAGATAAAACTCCGTCAGACGCCTCGGTGCCGGCTTCAGCCGTGTCAGCTCGCCGTGGCAGATCATGCAGGCCAGAAACATGGCGCCGAAGGCCCAGCCCAGTTCCCACAGGTAGTTTGGCATCCAATAAAAGTGCCACCAGGACGCCTTCTCCAGATTCTCCTGGGTGCAGGTGTAAAACACCACCGCCAGCGCAGGCAGCGCCCACACCGCCGTAACACGCGCATACCACCGCTCGTGCTCAAAGCAGATGATGAAAGTGAGCAGGTAGAGGCTAAGCGGTACCACCCACAGAAAGGGAATCACCGCCACGTCCTGGCAGACATGATTCGTCGCAGCCAGCAGCACGCAGCTTGCCAAGGCCGGCAGCAGCACCCACAAGGCCCGCCGCCACCAGCCCGGATGGTCCGCTTTTTCGTCGACGACCTCCGGCGGTTTCGCCGCGGCCTCCACTGCATGCGTGCGATCCATCCAGACCCCGGAGAGAGATAGAATGACGAACGCGCCAAAGGCCACCGACCACAGCGTCGTCTGCTCCAGCACGTCCCAGTTCACCTCGAAGAAAAGCGGATAACTCAGCAGCGCAGCCAGAGAGCCGACATTTGACAGAGCATACAGACGCCACGGATTGCCGCCGCCCGTCGTCCGTGTGAACCAGACCTGCACCAGCGGGCTCGTGCTGGAGAGCACGAAATAGGGCAGGCCCACGCTCGCCAGGAGGAGAAGGAGAATGCGCAGCGCCGGATCCTCGTCGCCGGCCGGCTTCCAGATTTCTGCCGGAGCGATTGGGAGAAGTGCGATCGCGGCGCCCAGCAAGAGTCCGTGAATCACGCCCTGCCATTTGCGTGGCAACAGGGTCAGCGTGTGTGCATAGGCGTAGCCCGCGAAGAGCACCACTTGGAAGAACAGCATGCACGTCGTCCAAACGCCAGGACTGCCGCCGAACCACGGCAGGATAAACTTGCTGATGATGGGCTGAACTTGGAACAGCAAAAACGCACTGAGCAGACTCAGTGCGCCGAGGATCAGGCCGGGGACGATCCGGGAGGCTTTCGTGGTGGACATGAAATGGTTATGAAAGCGGAGGCTCACATAATGGTTTCTCTTTGGGAAGTAAAAAGGCTGTCTGCCACCGCCTCAGTGCAAGGCGGTATTGATTTTTGGAACGGAACGTGCTCAAGCTGTCGCATGTCCTGGCTTCAAATCCCCACGGAACTCCCTCCGGCGAGCACCGTCCTCCTCTACCTCACGGCCACTTTGTTCCTCCTCATGGTGCGGATCGTGTTTCTACTCCGCACTCATGGACGGCTTCAGGACCAGAGCCGCAGCTTGCAGGACACCATTGTGGCGCAGCATCAGGACCTGATCACCGTCCGTCAGGATGGCAATGCCTGGCGTGGGCAGGTGCAGGTCATGATGGATGCCTTCCGCGCTGACCTCACCCGACGCACCGATGCTGCGGACGATCACTCCCGCGCCCTGGGCGCCCTGCTGAAAGTCGAATCCAAAAACGACGCTGAAAAGTCCGAGCCGACAAAGGCTCCCGCTCCGCCCCCATTTATCCCTCTGCCATCTTTGTCTTAACACGCGGCTGAGTCCCGCTCGGAGGTATTGAAATTCAGCGAAGACGAAGGACCACAAGTGGCATTGATTTGGAACAATGTCTGCTTCATAAAAAAGCATGCTGTCTGACATCACATTGAACGATTCCAGTCTGAAACTGCTGCTGGGGATCGTTGGCGTCCTCCTGGCCGTCGCCTTTGTCCGTCTCTTTTTGCTGTTCAGAGCCAATCGCCGTCTGCGGATTGAGATCGCCCGCATGGAAAAGCAGAGTGCTTCACTGCATCACGACCTCTCCGCGATCAAGCACGACGCTCGTTCCTGGCGTGAGAAGATGCAGCGGCAATTCGATGCTCTGCGCGCCGACTTCGCCGCCAAGGGAGAGCAGGCCTCGCGCTCGCAGTCTTCCCTCCTGAAATCCCTCGAGGAAAAGATGCAGGAGGCTCCCGCCGCCGTCCCAGTAGTTGATGCTCCCGTGGCCGCCATTTCACCTGCCTTCCCTCCGAAAGTCGTGGTCCCGCCCCCTGCCGAGGCGAAAGTGCCCACGCTTCCGGCGATCGAAACGCTCCGCACCGAGGTTCTCACCAGTGAAATCGCCTCGCTCAAAGATCAGTTGCAGTCCGCCCGCCAACAGTGCGCTTCCCTCCAGCGGTCTCTCGCGCTTAGTCGCCGCCGCGTAGGCCCCTCCGCTCGCGTCCGCAACGCGCGCCAGCCGCGCTAGCTTCAGGTCGGGAAAAAAGCGAGAGGCACACGACTCGCTCCCAGCTCGAAGCGATTCCGTTCAGACTCGGAACGGATCGTCGCATCGCGCCCCTTTCGGGATCAATGGCAACCGCATCCGCTGCCGCATGAACCGCCGCCGGATGACGGGGCGGGGGAGGAACCGGCACCTCCCATGAGGCCCGTGCCGCCGATGGGCACGCGTCGCACCGGCTTGCCGCTGTCAGGATGCTGGCTGAGAGGCGCGTCCTTCATGCTCTGGCGCATTTCAAAACGCTGCACGGCTTCGCCTTCGACTTGGGGGATAGTTTCGTAAATGTAAGTGGGCATAGTGCGACAAGAATGGGTTAAAACGAGCTCACTGCAAGGCACGTCCTTTTGTCTCTGGGGCGAACCAGACGAGGATCATGCCGACAAAGTAGATGCAGGAGAGCACGGAATAGGCGTTGGCGGCGGATTGCAGGGCGGTGACACCATCGCCGGTGAAAAGGGACATCAGATTACCGAGTTGCAGGGCGCCGATGGCGGCGATGAGGCGGCCGAAGTTGAAGCAGAATCCCTGGCCGGTGGCACGCACGCTGGTTGGGAAGAGCTCCGGGAAGTAAAGAGGGAAGAAACCGTAGAATGACGCGGTGATGCCGCCGAGCAGGAAGGCGCTGATGATGAGCGAAGATGGAACCGCATCTCCTGTGAAAGGCACGTTCACACGGAAGAAACCGAGGGAGGCGGCGAGGCTCGCAATGCACAGCAGCGTATAAGTCACGCGGCGACCCAGGCGGTCGGCGATCAGCGGCGTGATCAGTGTGACGAGAATGGCTCCGAGAGCGGTGGAAATGACGACATAGTCGATCACAGGAAGGTCGCTGCCCTTGGGCGCCAAGTCCGAGGCCCAACGAGCGGCCTGCTGGGCGGAACCCCAGGTGCCGAGCAGCGCCACCGCGGCAAGGCCGGCGCCGATGAGCAGATTGCGCATGATGGTGCTACGATCACTGGCTTGCGTGCTGCCGGAGGCGACGGAACGAGCCATGTATTGGCGCATCGGGTGCAGGTACCCCCACAACGCCACGCCGAGACCGAGAACCGTTACCACCGTAGCCACCGTGTTGCCGAGTGCCGACATAGGTGACCAGACATAGATGATGGCCATCGCCGCTACGCAGGCGATGAGGACTCCCAACAGGTCCATCGTCGCCCAGTGCGAGGTGTTGCCCGCCTTCTTCTCCTCCTCCCATTTGTGAGATTCGGGCACAAAGACGAGGATGAAGAAGTTGATCAGGGCCGGCAGAGCGCTGCTCACGGCGATGAAGCGCCAGCAGCGGTTGTGCAGCAGGTACTCAGTGTTCTCGACAGATAGGCCCATGGCATTGATCCAGCTGGTTACCGCCTCGAGGCTGGCGTTCAGCTTCCAACTGATGAGGCCGGTCAACAGGAAGCCGATGTTCGAGGCGGCGCCGATCATTCCTGCGATCCATGCGCGGTTCTTGCCGCCCCAGATTTCGTTCACGAGCGCGACTCCCAGCGCCCACTCGCCACCCATGCCGAGGGAGGCCACAAAGCGAAGCGCGGCGAAGTGCCAGGCTTCCGTCACGAAGGCGCACAGACCGCTGAAGATCGCATAGGTGAAGATCGCCAGCGTCATGGCCTTTACTCGGCCCAGTTTGTCTCCCAGCCAGCCGAAGAGCACACCACCCGTCGCCGCGCCGACGAGGAAGACCGCGATAATGACGGTGAACCACTGCCCCTGAACAATCGCATCCGCCTTCGGTAGCAGGTCCTGCAGCGCGGGTTTCCCGATCAGCGGGAAGAGTCCCATTTCAAAGCCATCGAAGAGCCATCCGAGGAAAGCGGCGATCAACGCGGCCATGGCGCCGCGAGAGGAAGTTTTGGGTGTGGAATCGGACATGGTTGGATTGGGAATGAGACAAAACGCAGCATGAGCGCACATCTACGCCCTAGGCGAGCAAAAAACCGATGATGACGGAGAAAGCCCTGCTCAAACGTCACAGACCATGGCTGCATGTCGCAGCGCAAGGATGGGATCATCCCAAGTAGGAATGAACTCATGCGCCACGAAGTCGTGGTATCCGATTTCCAGCAGGGCCTGCATGACGGCGGGGTAATTGATTTCCTGATGCTCATCGAGTTCGCAGCGGCCCGGATTGCCGGCGGTGTGGATGTGGCCGATGTAGTCCTTGTGGATGCGCAGGCGGCGGATGATGTCGCCGTTCATGATGCTGACATGGTAGATGTCGAAGAGCAGTTTGAAGTTCGGGCTGCCCATCTTCTTGATGAGGTCCACGCAGAAGTCCACGTCGTCGCCGAAGTAACCGGGATGCCCTTTCATCGGATGCGAGCTGTCGCGAGAATTCAGGTGCTCAAGAACGAGCGTGACCCCTTTCTTTTCGGCGAGCGGGAGCACTTCTTTCCAGGTGGAAAGGCATGCGTCGATGGCTTTGTCGCGGTCCATGCCGTCGAATTTCATACCGGTGAAGGTGATGACCTTTTTACAGCCCACATCGGCGGCGATGTTGATGGAATCAGTAAGCTTTGCGACGACCTCGTCATGGAACTCGGGATTGCAGGGTCCTTTGGCAAAGCTGTGACTGCCGACGAGGGAAATGTCGAGGCCGAGCGCTTTGACGTCGGGATAGAGCTTCGAATCAATGCCTTCCATGCCGACGAGACCGATGGCCTTGGCGTGTTTCGCGAGTTCCAGCATGTCCATTGGTTTCCAGCACCAGCCCATGAGCGTGTGTTTGATGCCCTTGTTTTTAATGACGTAGGCGGGGTCGGCAGCGGCTTTGGCGATCGTCTGTGCACTGAGACGCGAAGCTGCGGTGGCTGCGAGGACGGTGGAGAGGAAGTGGCGGCGTTTCATGGTGGTGAAGTTCTCAGTTGGGTGGAGATAAGAGGGTAACGGCGGCTGAGGTCACTTTCCTATGCAGAAGGTGGAGAAGATGACGTCGAGGACACGCTCGACATCGACTTGGCCGACGACGTCGCCGAGGGCTTGAAGGGCTTCGCGGATTTCGAGGGCGGTGAATTCGGGAGCTTCACCGCGTTCCAGCGCGGCTTTCGCCGCCAGCAGGCGCTCCGTGCATTGTTCAAAAGCGGTCTTGTGCCGGGCATTGATGGCGATCGGATGATCTGCCGCGAGTGGCCCAGCGTGGGCGACAATGGCGCGAATGGCATCGCGAAGCGGTTCAATTCCGCTGCTGGTCAGGCAGGAAAATGGAATGGCACCGGATTCGTTCGACCAACTCGGATGAATGCCGAGATCGGACTTATTGAGGACGAGGATGCGGCGATTCGCAATGGCATCAGGCAAGTCGAGGCGCCTCACGGCAGCGGTGGGCAGGCTGGCGTCAACGACTTCGATGACCAAGTCAGCACGATCGAGTTCGCGCTCGGTTCGCTCGATGCCGACGCGTTCAATGTCGTCGCCCGCTTCGCGCAGACCAGCCGTATCCACAAGGCGCAATGGAATGCCGTGAACCTGGATGATTTCCTCAATGGTATCGCGGGTAGTGCCAGCGGTGGGGCTGACGATGGCACGTTCGAAGCCGAGAAGAAGGTTGAGCAGGCTGCTTTTGCCAACGTTTGGTGCACCCGAGATCACGGTGCGTGCGCCATGTCGCAGGATGCGTCCCTGCTCGGAGGTCGCGATGAGCTCGTGAGCCTGATCGAGAACGTTTTCGATGCGTCGGAGGAGGTCAATTCCAGTTTCAGGGGAAATGTCCTCATCAGGGAAGTCGATGAATGCTTCGATGTGGGCGAGCACGGGGACCAGCGCTTGCTGCATCGCCAGCGCTTCGCGTCCGATGGCTCCCCCGAGCTGTTCGTTGGCGGCGCGAAGGGCGAGCGTGCTCTGCGCGTGGATCAGATCCATCACAGCCTCGGCTTGGGTGAGATCCATTTTGCCGTTTAAGAAAGCGCGCTGAGTAAACTCGCCGGGCTCCGCCGCTCGCGCTCCGCAAGCGAGCACACGCTCCAGCACGCGTTGGGTGACAAGGACGCCGCCGTGGCCGTGAAATTCGATGATGTCCTCCCCCGTGTAACTGGCAGGCCCTTTGAAATGCAACACCAGGCCGTGATCGATTGCGTTACCGGCTGGATCGACAGCCGAAACGAGATGAGCAAAGCGCGGCGTGAGGTTTTTAGGCAGACGGAAGGCCTCGGCAGCGACAGCCAGTGAGCGCGGGCCCGAAATGCGGACAACACTGATCGCGGCCTCCCCCATGGAGGTGGAAATGGCGGCGATGGTATCTGCAAGCATGCGCGATGGTGAAAGCGGCGTGACAAATGTGCAAGAAGCGATGCGTCTGAGATTCAAACGACAAGTTCTTTGGCGCAGATTGGTTGAACCTTTCGCTGGCAACGTCTAACCTGAAGTCCCGACCCAACCTGTTGTCATCCAACCCAGAAATTCGTGTCTCTGATCGCAACCACTATCGCTTCTGGTTGGACACCGCGTCCAGTTTCCTGGCCGGAAAGCACGGCCTATTTCGTGGGTTCACTTTTGGTGGCTGCGCTTGGGAGTTGGTGGATCATTCGACGCGGAAGCACCCTGGGCCTCGACAAGCCGGATGACCGCCGGAAACTTCATGAGACGGCGATCCCTCGTCTAGGCGGAGCCCCGATCTTTCTTGCTGTAGGAGTAGCTTGCCTAGTGGCGGGTTACATCGGCGGTTTGGGCTGGAGCCGTTGGCTGCCCGTGGCGATTTGCAATGCCCTTACATTTAGCGTCGGTTTCGCCGATGATCTCAAGCCGCTTGGTGCAAGGGTGAAACTGATAGGGCAGGTGGGAACGGCTCTCATTCTTTACTCATTGGGGGTGTCCATTGATGTTCTGAGCAATCCATTTGGAGAGGGCCAGCTTACTTTGGGTTGGTGGAGTCTGCCGCTCACTGTGTTCTGGCTGGTCAGTGTGCCCAATGTTGTGAATCTCATCGATGGGATGGATGGGTTGGCTGGAGGATTTGGCTTGTTTCTGAGCTTGACACTGGCGTTCATTGGCTACCACGGGAATCAGCCGGATGTACTGGTCGTATCCCTTGCGATGGCCGGTGCGTTGGCGGGCTTCCTGATTTTCAATCTGCCACCGGCCAAGATCTTTTTGGGCGATGGAGGTGCCTACTTGATCGGTTTTTTTATTGCTTCGGTTTCGCTGTTCACCTCGAACAAGGGGTCAGTGATTGGTGCCCTGTTGGTCATTATCATCGCCTTGGGGATACCGATTTTAGATACCTTTTTCGCTATCGTTAGGCGAGGACTCCGAGGCGTTCCGATTTTCCGTGCGGATGCTGAACACATTCATCATCGACTCATCCTGTTGGGATTCAGCAAGGGCGGGGCTTTGGCGACAATGTACGGGGTATGTTTGATTCTCAGTCTTGTAGGTTTGAGTATTCTGGTGACAAAAGGGGGGGCTTTGCCTGTAGTCGGCGCGTTTCTCTTTCTGATGGCTCTCGGAGCTGCCCGTTATTTGGGTTATGTCAAAAGCTGGTCGAATTTGAGGGCTCAGCTCAACGAAACACTGGAGCGACGGCGGCAGCGTGAGTTTTTCCGTGCCTATGGGCATGTATTGGACTTCGAGGTGGAGCGCTGCGAGCTCCTGGAGGATTTTGACGCCATGTTGGCCCATGGCCTGAAGCGAATGGAATTGAGGGTTGAACCCGGGGAGGGGTATGCTCCGGAGACAATCAGCCTGACGGATGGAACGCAGTGTAGGATCTACCACCCATTGGATGAAAATCATTCCGCCGAATGGCAATTTCGCCTTGATGTCTTCGTTCCGGTTTTAGAACGTTGCCAAACGAAATGGCATGCGATGCCTTCCTGCCTACAATCCAGCGCGTCTGAAACAGCTCCTTCTTCCAGCTCTTCATGAAATCCGGCTCCGAGTCAGACAGCGCTGTGCCGGTCCGCAAACCACTGCTGGTCGGCGATGACGATCAGATCGAACGCATGGAATCCAATAGCGTTGATGATGTCATTGACACGGGTTCATTAGAAGAATCGAGGAACAAGGTATCCGACGCGAATGCAGAACTACCTGGGCCTGCATGGCAGGGGGTGATTTTTGCAGTGTTGCCAGTCTTCATCTGCCTGTTCGGCGCCGGACGAGAAGCGTGGTCGAAGGGCCTGGCGGCGATTCTTCTTGGACTCACGGTTGTGATCTTTCCGATCAGAAGAATTCCGCCTTCGTTTGTCACCTTGTGTTTCTTCGTGGCTTTGTTGGCACCTCTTACGGCTCTTCTTCCTGCAGACATCCTGCTATCGCTGCCAGCGTGGCGGACGACGCTGGTTCAGGACTGGGGCATCGTACTCAGTTCCACACTTTCTCCTCAGGCAGGGATGACATTAGAAGCCTGGATGGTTTTCGCTTTGTGCGTGCTGTGGCTCTATTGGGGATTGGGCCGGGGTTTTTCACCGGAGCAGAGACGTGTGATGCTTCAGGTGTTGGCGATCGGTGGGGTCGTGTTGGCTTGCCTTTCGATAGTTGAAGCTTGGAAATGGATTAGTGTCCCATGGTGGCCACGCAAGAAACTGGAGTGGGGAGAGGGATTTGGCCCTTTCGCCAATCGAAATCACACAAGCTGCATCGCTGCGATTTCGACGATACTTTGTGCCGCCTGTGTCTATGACGCAAAGCGTCGAAAGAGAATGACTTGGGGATGGTTTGTTGGGGGGGGGGGGGATTTGTTGCATTGCCATTTTTAGCAATACTTCCCGGGCCGGACTGGTGCTTTTGTTCATTGGATTCACTATTTGGTTGGGAACATCGACGATGGGACGCGGTTTTTTCAAGAAAATGACACTGACTGCTTCTGTCGTGCTTATCATCTCGACGCTGTTGGTCATCTCTTCGGGAGGTTTGGCATCGCGTTTGCAAGAGCCTTCTTCTGGTTTTGAGGCCGGGGGGCGATTGACCATTTTCGCTAAGACTCTGGAAATCATCCTCAATGCACCATGGCTAGGCATTGGCCTTGGTAATTTTGAAGGTGTTTTTCCACAGTTTCAAGGGGACTTCAGTGAATTGAAGTATCGAACCATTCATCCAGAAAGTGATTATCTTTGGCTGTTGAGCGAAGGAGGGCTTCTGACGCTGTTGCCATGTTCATTTGTCATGGTTTGGTTCCTTAGTTCCACCGGGCCTTGGTTTCGAAAGGCGAAGAATCGTCATCATATGAATGATGATAGGCGAGTCAGAAACGCGGCCGCTATTGGTGTCATATTGGCAGCTGTCCACGGTCTTATGGATGTGCCAAGTCACACATTAGGGTGTTGGGTATGGTTTGCAGTTCTCGCTGGCGTGGCGGTTCGTCCGAAGAGGTTTAGTGGCAAGTGTAGTGTTATCGCGAAAATTGCAGTTGGAAGCGGTGGTATCGGGATGGTGGGAGTCGGCATCGCTTGGACAATGGTGTCCACAGGAGCTATTGTAATGCCTGGTGCTAGTAGTGCGGAAGTGCTGCGGCAGCGAGCCAATCGTGCCGCACAATCAGGTGCTTTTGGTGATTCCGTTTACTTATTCGACGAAGCGATCAAGATTAACCCGCTTGACTATCGTCTTCATCATGAACGAGCCTGGACAAGGCTCTTGATGGATGCCCCAGTGCTTGAAGTGCTGGAGGGTTTTTCTCGTTCACGCGCTCTACAGCCGAATGACGTAACCGCGCACTTCAATGAGGGAGTTGCCTGGTTAAAAGTTCGTCCCGAATTTGCCCTGATTCCTTGGCGCATGGTTCTGTCGCATTCTCGCGACCATTACGCAATGATGCTCGAGCATGCCAGATCATACCCCGAATTGCGCGAGCCTTTATGGCATCTCGCAAATTCTACAGACCTCAAAGTGGCGTATTTAGACTGGGTGACGGACCCCGAGGATTTCGAGCGTTGTTTGCGAAGTATCTTGGCAACTCAACCCGATTTGGCGGGGTTGGAACCCCTACAGCGTCTGAGTCTTTTTAGGAAATGGTACGAACTCGGGAACAAGGAGGCTCTCATTGCCGCTCTGGAGACGAATCGTCAATGGCGTGACGCCCATTGGCTGGAAGGTTTGGCAGGCACTATGCCCGCGAATCCCAGTTTCAGCGTGCTTGCGCTAACATCCTCACCTCCCATCCATGAACCGTGCCCTACCGGGAACAGGGGCGGATCGCGGCATGAGCGTGCGCTCCTTTACAATCCCATGGATCCACGTCGCAGTATCGATTTGTTTCAGGCTCAAAAGGCGCACGGAGACGTGGATGATGCCATTCGTACTTTGGAAAAGGTGCTCAAGGTGCCGGGGTGCCCGGCGTATGTCAGGCAGGAAATGGCGGCGTTGTACATCTCCAAAGAGGACTATCGCAGGGCTTGGGAGTTGCTTCGCGATGCGATGAACGAGGTTCCGATGCCTTGATTTACGGGGATTCTCTTTTTTGAGAATAGGCGATTGACTCATACTTGCGAAACGTTTAGTGTGTTTAACAATCAATCCTGACTCTCATTTAACCGAATCAATATGGCTAAACTAGTAATCATAGACGACGAGGCCGCTATCCTTGAGCTCATGACCAAGCTCTGCAAGGCGGCTGGCCATCAGGTGATCGGTTGTACGGCGGGCTTGGAGGGCATTGCTGCCATCCGTTCCAATGCGCCCGACCTTGTCATTGTGGATTTGCGCATCGGTGATGTGAACGGTCTCGATCTCGTCAGCATGTGCCGCGACCAGTTCCCCAAAACAGCGGTGATCATAGTAACAGGTCATGGCAGTGTCGAAACAGCCGTTGAGGCGATGCGTCTTGGCGCTTTTGATTATCTTACCAAGCCGTTCGATCTAGGGGACTTGATCAAAACCGTGAATCAGGCCCTTCAGCGCAACGGGCATGAAACCTCCAATGCTCCTGTGCTTCCAGCGGTTAGCACGATGCTGCGCTCCGGCGGTTCTGCCAAACTCATCGGTCACAGCGAACAACTGCAGCGCATTTTCGAAATCGTGCGCCGAGTTTCCGATAACGACAGCCCGGTGCTACTGGAAGGCGAGTTCGGAGTGGGGAAACACATTGTCGCGCGCTCGCTGCATGAGACTAGCCGACGTAATGCCTCACCGTTCAAGGAGTTGCAGTGCAGTGCCATGCCGGAAGACGCGCTTGAGACGGAACTCTTTGGACAAAACTCCATCTTCAAGCGAGTCGCCGGGGGCACAGTCGTCCTTTCCGAGGTCAACCAACTTCCAGCCCGTATCCAGTCCCAGCTGAACACCTTCCTTGATGAGGCTCAGGCAAAGTCCCGAGGCGGCACTCCGG
Organism: Prosthecobacter sp.; assembly: GCA_041395065.1. GTDB lineage: Bacteria > Verrucomicrobiota > Verrucomicrobiia > Verrucomicrobiales > Verrucomicrobiaceae > Prosthecobacter. The sequence goes on from JAWLBG010000005.1 coordinate 129,313, forward strand.
GGCCGGATTTTCGTCTCGTTGTGTCCTCCACGGTGTCACTCGAGGATGCCGTGAGAGATGGCAAGTTCCGCGAGGATCTGTACTACAAGCTGTCCATCGTGCCCTTGAAAATACCGCCGCTTCGTGAGCGTCGCGGTGACATCAAGCCCACGGTCGACCACTTTCTCAAGGAACTCGCCGAGCGCACGGAGACCAAACCCAAGGTGATTGAACCTGCCGCCATCGAGTTTCTCGAAAAATACAATTGGCCGGGCAACCTCTCCGAATTGCGCAACGCCATCGAACGCGCCTGCGCCTTTGCCGACGGGGACCGCATCAAACCCTCCGATTTGCCGGCGAAAGTGACTCAACAGATCGAGGTGCCCACGCCTGCGGCCGAAGGCTTCACCAAACTTCCCATCGGCTCGACGCTGGACAGTTTCATCAAGGCTCAGGAGCATGTCTTCATTCAAGAAACGCTGAAATACAACAGTGGCTCCCGGGAAAAGACCGCCAGCATGCTGGGCGTTTCCATTGCTACGCTCTACCGAAAGATGGGGCTGAATTCCGAGCGCAAGACCAGCGCTTGAGGTTTATTTGGTGACAGAAAAGTGCGCCAAAGTTGCGCTGTGGGGCACTCGCGGCCACACTGTCGTTCCAACGAAATCCAACGCGCCTTGCCAGACACTCCCACCATCCTTTACTGCCGCTGTGCCTACGCCCAGGTTGTCCCAACCGGCGTTAAAAACGAAGTGCTGCAGAAGCTCTGCGATTCCAGCGCAAGCTTTGAGACCGTCGCCGACCTATGCGAGATGGCGGCACATCGCGATCCGCGGCTCCAAGCCATCGCTTCCTGTGGAAAACTGAGAATCGCGGCGTGCTATCCGCGGGCCGTGAAAGGTTTGTTTGAGCAGGCCGGTTCTCCTTTGCCTGACGGTGTCGAGGTGCTGAACATGCGCACTCAGTCCTCGGACGAAGTCACAGACGCCCTTCTTGCCGACTCTGAATCCAGTTCCCCGCCATGATCACTCACACGCACCGTCCCCTCCGCGTTGTCCTATATGAAGGCAGTGGCAGCATAGCTCTGTCAGCCGAAGCACGGGCCAAAGTCATGATGTCCCTTCTGGACAAAGGCTACTCCGTCACCCGCAGCGGTCAGGGGGCAGGCTCCATGCCGCATGACGACCGCAGCCTGCTCGTTCTCGGCGTGTTTGAGGGAAAGGCGCCCGAGTTGGAAGACGCTTCGGGGCGGATCGCGATCGACACAAGGGACGTCACCGGGATGGAACCCGAGGCGATCATTTCCCTGGTTGAGAAGACCCGTGGTGACAAACCCATGAACGAACCAGGCAAGTGGAAGCCCTGGTTTCCCGTCATTGACTACTCGCGCTGCACCAACTGCATGCAGTGCCTGAGCTTCTGCCTCTTCGACGTTTACGGTGTCAGCGAGGACAACAAGATCCAGGTCCAGAACAACGACAACTGCAAGACCAACTGCCCGGCCTGCTCCCGCGTCTGCCCTGAAGTCGCCATCATGTTCCCCAAGTATCAGGCCGGCCCCATCAACGGCGACGAGGTGAACGAAAACGAGGCCAAGCGCGAGAAGATCAAAGTCGATATCTCCTCCCTCCTCGGCGGAGATATTTATTCGACTCTCAAAGACCGCAGCGCTGCCGCCAAGTCGCGCTTTGGCAAGGAACGCAGTCCGGACAAGGCACTCAGTGAACGCAAAAAATGTCTCACCAAGCTCGTCGGCGACGGCTTCATCCCCGCCGAGGTGCTCGCCAGCCTCCCAAGCACGGAGGAAATCCTGCGCAAGGCCGAGATCGCCAAGCAGAAGGCCGCAAACGCTCTCGCTGCTCAGTGAAGCGGGCGTTGTCGGTTTTAAGGCTCCCACATTTCATCGCGCACGCCGCACCGGTGCTTCAACCGTTCGGATCCATGTCGTAGGTCTTCGGCGGCGTTTGCTGCTGCTTCTGGGAGTCCTCCGTGTCTTTGCGGCGGAAGAGGTGGCCCACGTTCAGGCCGAAGTAGGCCAGGCAGTTGATCAGCAGTCCGGTGGCTGCAGCCTCGTCCAGATTGCCAAAGATTGGCACATTGTCCGGAATGAACTCCGCCACGCCGAAGCCGATGTTCAGCAGGTACAAAGCCGAGAGAATGCCCGAGGCGAGCACCAGTAGATCACGAAACAGTTTCATGCCTCCAACCTGTCAGACCGCCCGCCCCTGCGTCAAAACATCCTTTCGGGGAAATTGGAACGCCCTCAGTGCCCGCTGGATTGAAGATCGCGCGGGCGCCACCGCCCGCTGTCGGGGAAAAAGCGGTCAGAAGTGACCGCGGCCCCGTGGGGGAGGGCAGCGCGAGAGCGCTGCCCTGATTCGGCAAACACGGAGGTTTGCCCTCCCCCGGAATCACGGCGCCATCTTGATGGCCTCATCGCTCCAGTCGCTGTCACCGCCGGAGCCGATCGCCTTCACGCGGAAGGCATAGGTCGCGCCCGGCGTCAGGCCGGTCACCGTGTAGCTGCTGCGCGTGGTGATCTTCACCTGCTGCCACACGCGCGGCGTCTCGTAGGGCGCGCACTCGATGATGTAGGACTTCGCGCCCTTCGACGGCGTCCAGTGCAGGTCGATCTCCCCGCTGTGGTCGCCCATGCTGATGCCCAGGTCCGCCGGCACGGGCGGGACGGTGGGCGGGCCGGCCGTGGCGCGCACGCTGAAGCCGGAGGACAGGATCTTCGCCTCATCGCCCCCGCTCGCGTTCTCCACGTAGTTGCCTCGCTGCGCCAGCGCCTGCTCCAGGCTGTCGCGTTCGGCGTCCTTGAGCGCCACCTTCTCCTTCGCCGTCTGCTGGGCGGCATTGGAGGTGTTCAGTGCTGAGTCAAAGGCCGCCACGCTTGCGGCGAAGCCCGCCGCATCTGGATCCGGAGTGGGGAAGTTTGCGTTCCCCGTCATCGCGGTGATGTGGGCCTGGGCATAGCCCAGCAGTTCACTGTCTGATTTGCTTTTCAGGTCGAGTTTAGGTTTGGCCATCTTGCGTCTGGGTGTTGCGGAAGACACCGCCGCCGCGTCATAAAACAGCCCGGGGCTGTCAAATTGAAGTCCGGGCTGGTCAAAAGTCGGCATCGTTTTCTTCCTGGTTGGAGATGGGGGTTGGGCCGATTTCAGCATCTGGCTAAATAAAAGCCAGCATCAAGCAAGAACTTTATTTAGAGATAAAATAAATATAATGCAGGTAAACACTCGGTTTAATGATTCGAATCCCGCCGCGCCACCAATCCCCATTTTTCCCAGCCAGCCCCCGGCCCGGAACCCGGATTTCCCCGCCCGGAACAGACTTTTCACCCTCCGGAATCATCCAAGCTCGCCCCGGAACCACCTTCTCCCCGTCCGGAAACGATCATCCACCGTTGGGAAAAGGTCGCCCACCATCAGGAAACGTTCAGTGACCGTCGGGGAACGATCGTTCCGAGTCCGGAAAAGGTCATCCATCATCGGGAAACGTTCGGTTACCGTCAGGGAACGATCCTTCCGAGTCCGGAAAAGGTCATCCACCATCAGGGAACGATCGATCCGAGTCGGGAACCGTCGGATCCCTGTCGGGAAACCTCAAAACCTGACTCGGAAACGTCAAATCCCTCCTCGGAAAAACCTTTTCCGAGGAGGGAAACGTCATTTCCGAGGAGGGGGAAGGTGCTTAACTGTCTGAATTTCAATGGTTGAAACGATGGAACCTTTTTCCGGTAGATCACTTTGTCGAGTCGCGCTGAACTTCCTTCAAACAGCCATCTGACCAATCGGATCATCGAAACAAGAACAATACATGAATGAGGGTGATTTCCCGACCACTGTCTCTCATGTGTTTGCTGCTGAAACAATGTTTCGGACCACGAGCAAAGGAGGCGTTTGTCCAAGATTTTGCCTCTTTGCACTTTTGAGTGCTCGCTTGAGTTCCTAATTTCGCCTCGATCTTGGGTGTCCAGTCCGTGACCTTTCCAGCCTGTATGTAACCCATCATGCCGCCAAACTCGTCGTCCTTGGCGTAGTCGCCGCAGATGAAGGCACCCACACCTTCGTCATCAACATATTCGCTGACGGAGTCACTGCGGTAGAGGCGCTTGGCTTCGATGCAGTAGCCACGGTTGGGAGTCTGGTGCTTGCAGACGATGCGAACGTCGATTTTGGGACGTCTCTTGCCTTTGCGCGGCAGGCCGGTTTTGGCAGACAGCACGTCGTTGCTGGGATCTTGATCATGCACGGAGAAACGGACCATCCATCGTTCGGACGGTTCGATCTCGGTCAGGTGCTTCATGTGCTTGCAGAGGTCTCCCGTGATGTCGTCCTCCTCCGCACTCTCGTAATCCGAGGGCGTCAGTGACTCGTAGGCGAGCTGGAGCAGACGATGAACCCGTTGGAGAAAGGCGGCCTGATAATCGGCGCGGTTGTCGCTGCGTCCGTACGGCTGGTTGGGATGCGGGGACGCCATGAGGTCAGGTGCCGGAGAGCGTTTCCGCGATGATCTGGCTGGCATCGGTGAGCGCGGCGCTCACGGTCCAGTGGAAACGATGCAGGGGTTTGAAGAGGTAAGTCTTGCGGCCTCGATAGATGCGGAGGTTGCGGTCGAAGTAGGTCCACTGCCAGGCCCCTTCATCTTTTAGGAGGCGGTTGCGGGTTTGGTTCAGTGCCTTCGCTTCGGCATCCGAGGCGGCATGAATCGAAGGCCTGCGGGCTGCCTTATGATCGGTGGTGAAATCAATCTCGATCATCGCGGAAGCCGCATCCGCAACCACCGTGATCTTGTGGCTGCGCCCTGCGAAATCGCCGACGAAGTCGTCGAGCTCGTCTTTGAGCGTTTTTGCATAGGCTCGTTGTTCCTTGGGCTCGGGCACCCGCATCGCGGCTTCGCCGCGCTTGCCGTCATTCAGTGCGTAGCGGACCTGCACGAGGTCATGGACAAGGCTGCGCTCATCCTTGCTCAGGCCGAGGACATCGGCGGTCATGTTGTTGAGTTGCTCCAACAGGGCAACAAGACCGTCATCCGGCTCATCGAAGAAGTCTTGCTGTGCTGAGTCCGTCTTTTTCTTCTTGGTGTCCTCCAGCTTGCGCGGTTTGCATTTGATGAGCTTCGCATGAAGTGCGGACCATTCCTTGAGTTCGGCCCGGGTGAGGCTGGTCAAAGGAATGGGCATCTTGCGGAGAGACTCAAGGGTCGCACGATCACGTTTAACACCAAGCTCGGTTGAGCGGAAGAATTGATGATAAAAGGCAAAGTCTGAACTGAGGAAGAGCGACAGGGCTTTGAGGAAGTCCTTGTCACCGCTGCAACTCACAATGCCGATCTGTCGGGCTGGCACGATAACGAACTCATCGGAGTAAACGGCAAAGTTCCGGGCGGCGCTCACTAGGACATGTGGTGCTCGGCACACTGTTAGTGGCAGCGCAACGCGACCTTCACGTCCAAACCAATCGCGCTTTTCTAGCCTCGGCGTTGCCGCGTCTGTAAAGCAAAAGACGTGGCGCAATCGATCCAGAGCGTCGGTATCCAGCGCCTTTGCCCCCGATGCTTCTTTAATCGGCTTGGGTTCTTCTCCGTCGGGCCAGTCTTCTTCCTCGTCGTTCTTTTCGGGTTCTTCGCGAAGCTCCAATCCTTGGCTCACGCCGATGATTTGCATCTGCTCGTCTGAGATAAAGCACTCGGCTTTGCGGTCCCATCTTGCTTCGAGAGTGCTCAAAGCAGGCCATTTCTTCTCCAGCCTTGTTAGCAAACGCTCATCCCAAGGCGATCCCCACATCGCGAGCTTCCAAGGCAGGCCGCTGCCGCTGGCAGCTTCCTCTTGTTCTAAGCTGCGAACCTCGCTCGCGTTGATACTCAGGCTCCAGATTTTGCCGCGTTCTCCTTCGGCCAGCGGGCGTGTGGCCTCTTGGTTGACGACGAAGGGCGAGAAGATAGTGATCGCTTCATCAGGAGCGATGGCTCCATCATCGGGTCGGTTGCGATAGCTGATGGCAGCAGCAGGAACGCGGGCACGGCCATCGAAAAGGACTTCGGCCAAATTGGCGAAGTTAGCGACTTGGTGCACCTGAAAGGCAGAGAAGAAGGTCCGGCGAAAGTCCTCGGAAGGTTCTTCAAACAGACCCATCGCCGGGACTAGCAGCGCACATTCGCCATCGGACCTGAGAAAGCGTGGCGCTTCCCATGCGAAAGCTTGGGCGGCTTGGTTGAGACCGACGGGTTTGGACTTCTCGTGATCTTCCAGCCATTTCCAGACCGGGCCGTCGTTCTCGCCGAGCTTCTTTGGGCTGATCTTCTTCCATGGTGGGTTGCCAACGATCCAGTCGAATCCCTGAGTCTTCCAGTCGGCGATGGCTCCATGTCTGCGGACCGCCGCAAAGCCCAGCTTTGATTCGATGCCGAAGAAGTTGTGCTTCAGTATGTTCGGCGTGTGGCCTTTGGCGAGTTTCTCTTCGTTCTTCGTCTCGCAAAGGGTTGGTAGCTTGAACGAGTGCATGGAGCCGGTGAGGTCCGGCGGGTCCACATAATCCAGCAAGGTGAGCAGCAGGCTCAGTTGCGTGACCTGGCAGGCATCGCCGTCCACATCGCAGCCGAAGATGGACTCCTCCAAAAGCTCACGCAGTTCTTTCGGTTTAGGCTTGGTCTTGGTGACAGGAAAAGTCTTTTCGATGAGCAGGCGGTAGGCTTGAACAACGAAGGACCCCGATCCGCTGCTGGGATCGAATACTTTCATTCCGCGCTTCAAGGGCTTCTGCCGTTCCAGCGCAGCCAGCATGAAGTTCACCAACGGCAGCGGGGTGTAGTAAGCGCCTTCCTTGCGACCTTTGGTTTTCGTGGCTTTGCCGTCTTTCTTTGCCTTCGGGTCCTCCGTGTGGAGGAACTGCTCATACACCAGGGAGAGTGTCTCGATGGGAATGAACGAGAAGTTGAAGGCTTCAAAGTCGAATTGTGACTGGACCGCGCCGCCGCTGTGTTCGTCCCCACGGAAAGCGCCGGCGACGGCCTGTATCTGCTCCACGCTGGGCGAATGCTCGCCACGCATCGGGAGCGGGAAGATTTCGCCGTTCAGCCACTCGTCGAGGCAGTCGGAAAGCTTTTCGAGGCTGCCTTTCCTGGCCTTGGGGCCAAAGATGTTGTCGGCCGTCAAATCCCAGATGGCGAGCCGTTCATCCGAGAGGATGCCGCGATCCCGCAGGTAACGCAGATAGACATACTTGCCGATTAGCGCGTGGGAAACGTCCTTGGAAAGCCCGGCGCGCCCCTGCTGCAAAGTTTTGTCCAGCTCACGCAGCGAACCGAGGAGCCGATGATAGACGCGCTTGCTGGGATCAACCCGCAGATGAGGATGCTGCCACAACCTTCCTTCGTCGATTTCACGTCGGTGAAACTGCTGTACGATGGACTTCGCGGTATTGAAAGCGGTCAGTTCCTGAAGAACACCGCTCTCCTCGGCCTTCGTTGCCTTTGGTGAGTAGGTGAAGCCGGAATACACCCGCAGTCCCGTGCAGGTGTGGACGATGATGTAGGGGGCCACGTCCTGGTTCCAGAGCAGGCGGTGCAGTTCAGAGGCTGCAGCTTCATCCTTCGCCGTGCAGACGTACACAATCGGCGTGAAACGGCTGTTCGCGTCCGCTGATTCCCGAATGCCATAAACGCCTTCTGCCTGCCAGCGAGGCTCTTTCTTGGGGTGGTCTGGGTCTTTGGGTTCCCGGGCGCGGCGGAAGATGTGCCCGTAGCCCATCTCCGACTCGAAACGACCGTCATCCCGCTTCAAAAAGCAGGGCGAGCCGTCGTAACCGAGGCTGGAGAGGAGTTCTTCGAGAGTCATCCGAACGAGAAAGGGAAGAGCAGGGGGTGTTTAAATCACATCCTAATCAGAGACCCATTCTTGTCTCAAGTTTTCCCTTTGGCCGCCCGAAATGTTCGCCGTGCTAGAACTATGGTCTGAATAACGTAGCCCGGTCCGCAGGGCCATGCTTGACGGGAACCGCAGCACCGCCCTGCGGAGGGGGCTACGAAGACGTTGGCCTGCCAGCCATGCTTGGATGCGGCGGCAAAGATTAAGGCACCTAGGCCTGTGCACTGAAATCCTCCGTCGCCTTCACAGCTCCCCCATTCCGCCGCGTTTGATCCAGGCATTGAGCGGCTCGAAAGGCGTGACGTCGAGGGGGATGCCGCAGCCGAAGGGGGCGGCGTTGACGGATTGCAGATCGAGCGAGCCGTTGTCGATGCGCAGGGTGGCGAAGCCTTCGGGGTGGCAGTGGTAGAGATTGGCGTGCTGGTGGAGCATGGCGTCCTGGGTATCGGCGCTGTGCATGCTGAGGCCGCGGAAGTAGTGGTGGCCGTTGCGCTCCACATGGGTGATGCCGAGCAGGGCCATGACGCTGAGGTCCTGCAGCAGGGCGACGGGGCCGACGTTGGCGAGGTCTTCGCCGCTGAGCAGGGGGCCGCCGGGGATGGCGTTGGCGCGTTTCTTCAGCAGCGCGGCGTTGGCGAGGCCTTTGACGATGCCTTTGCAGTTCTTGTGACTGGTGCCGCGGTAGCCGAGGTCGAGGGCGCGTGGCAGATCGGCGAGGGAGCCGTCGCTTTCATCGATGATCATGCCGGGGCCCTCGGTCCAGGCGCGCAGCGTTCCCGCGACGTCGTCCTTCAAGGCCTTGGAGCGGTGCAGGGGCTGCTCAATCAAGAGCAGGTGCTGGAACAAGGGCGCGAGCGCGGCGTCGGCGCTGAGCTTGGCGTAGAAGTCGCGGAAGCTGGCGAGGTCGTCGAACTGCTCGTTGCCATCCAGCGTGGCGTGAAAGCCGTCCAGGCAGTTGGCGGTGATGATGCGGGTGATTTCGCGCAGGCGCGGCAGGTCCGTCTCCGGTTTGCCGCAGACCTTGATCTTGAAGTAGCGCAGGCCGTAGGCGCGGATGTTTTCCTCCAGCGTGTAGGGCAGGCCGTCGTCCAGCGTGCCGTCCGCCGCCGTGAGTGGATCGCCCAGGCCGACGGTGTGCCGCGCAAACACGCGTGCGAGCGGCTGCGGCGCGATGACATCGCTCACGCGCATGTCGCGCAGTTCCTCGCGCACCGCGCCGAGATCAATGCCGAGCGCGTCCGAACGCAGCACGTCATGCAGCGGCTGACCGAGGGCCTTGCACAGGCCGTCGAGCACGGCGCGCTCGATCAGGCTGACGCCGAGATTCGCCAGCAATGGCGGCACCGCCTTCACCTGCGCCCAGTTGGTTTGCTCCGCATACACATTCTGCCACCAGGCGAAGAAGCCCGTGTCCTTTTCCGCCGCCAGCCGCGCGATGCGTGAGGCATTCTGAATCACGGCGATCATCTCCGCGAGATCGACCTCGAAGGGTGTGTCGGGCGCTTTCGTGAACCACTTCGGTGGCAGTCCTTCGCTGGCGAGTCCGCTCACCGCGTTGCCATTCACCACAAAATCCACCGTCACGAACAAGTGCGGCAGAGCACTCATGCTGGCGATTCCGTATTTAAACGGGAACCGCGTGTGCATCGGCAGCACGTGAAACTGAAACGACTCGATGGTGAAGGTCATGGCGGACAGGAGCGCCTACAATCGAGAGGTCAAGACGTTCACGTCTTGACCTCCGAGTTCCTGGCCAATCCTTCCAGTTCTACACAAGCACGGCGGGAGACTGCTCTTCCTGCTCCTCAAGGGCGGTCAGGCGTTCCTGCTCTTCATCGAGGTCTTCGTGGATCATGCCGGAATCTTCGGCGGAGTCCGGGTCCCCTTGCTTCTTTCGCCGCTTTGGCTGGTTGGGGGCTTCAAGAGCGAGTTCCTGCGCGGTCTTGTCGGTGGTGCGCGTGTCCTCGGTGGTCATGCGCACGCCGACAGGCTTGCTGATGCCGAATTCCTGCATCGTCACGCCGTAAATCACATCGGCACGACTCATGGTGCGCTTGTTGTGGGTGACGATGATGAACTGCGAGTTGTCGATGAACTTGTCGAGCATCTTGAGGAAGCGACCGATGTTCGTCTCGTCGAGCGGGGCGTCCAACTCATCGAGCACGCAGAACGGGGAGGGCTTCACCTGATAGATGGAGAACAGCAACGCCACGGCGGTCATGCTGCGCTCGCCGCCGGAGAGGAGGCTGATGGTCTGCAGCTTCTTGCCGGGGGGCTTCGCGATGATTTCGATGCCGGACTCGAGTGGGTCGGATTCGTCCACCAGCATGAGGTCGGCCTTGGCCTGTGGGCCAAAGAGTTCCTTGAAGTTTTCATGGAAGAAGCCGCGCACGAGCGAGAAGGTCTCGCTGAACATGGTCTTCGTGGTCTCGTTGATCTTGGCGATGACCTGCAGGAGTTCGTCCTTCGACTTCACCAGATCGCTGTGCTGCGTTTCAAGGAAGCTGTGACGCTCTTCGAGTTCTTCGAACTCCTGGATGGCGTCGAGATTGACGGGGCCGATGCCTTCGAGTTTCTGGCGCAATTCGTAAACGACTTCCATGACGAACGCCCAGTCGGGCTCGGCCTCCTGGCCGGGAACGACCACGTCGTCGATGTCCATTTCTTCATCATCCCTGGTGGAAATCGCGGGGATTTCAGTTTCGGCTTCGTCGTCGGATGGCTCGATGGCCGCAACTGGTTCCGATTCGTCCGAGGACTCGGAATCGGGCGCCTGTGTCTCTGCCGTGTTCGCGGCTTTTCTCCCACGGTTGCGGTTTTTCTTCTGCTCTTCGATGGTGACCATCAGGACATGGTAGTCCGGCTCAAAGGCTTCGATGTGGAAGCTGTAGCGCTCCTGAACCTGGCTGATGAGATTTTCGAGACGGAGGTCAACGCGCGTGAGCGAGACTTCCGCACGGTTTCGGGACTCATTGAGGCCGTTGTAACTTTGGCGCAGTTGCGTGAGCTGGGTCTCGAGTTGGCTGACCTGCTCGAACAATCCGGCGCGTTCGTCGGTTTTCGCCTGAAGATGTTCGTCGATCGCGGCGATCGCCTCACGCTGGGATTCGACCTGCTCCTGGTAGCGTGCGCTTTCCGCTTCGCTCTGCTGAATGCGGACGCGCCAGGTGTTGATTTCTTCGGCGAAGCGGTTCACGCCGGACTGGAGTTCCTGAAGACGAATGCCGAGCGGAGCCTTTTGGCGCTCGATGGATTGGAGGGCACTTTGTTCGAGGGCGAGGGCGGTGCGCAGTTCATTGAGGCGCTCGCTGGATTCGAGTTCGCGACGGAGGAAGGCTTCCATTTCCAGTTCGAGTTCGCCTTCGCGAACGCGGGAAGTTTCCAGCTGTTCCTGCGAGATGGCGGCAGCTTCACGAAGTTGCTGGATCTGGCTTTCTGAACCTCCGATGCGCTCGCTGATCTGGTTCTGGTCCCATTCGACGCTTTCGAGTTTCGCGACTGCCTGCTGCAGGGCACGCTGCACGACGCTGATCTTGCCTTGAAATTGGGAGAATCCTTCGCGGGCACGTTGACTCTGCTCGCGGAGGGAAACCTCCTCCCGCTGCATGTCTTCAAGCTGGGCGCTGAGCGTGTTCACGGCGTCTTCCTTTTCCATGAACTGGAGTTCCAGCGTCTCGACTTCGCTGCGCAGTTGGCGGACCTCGGCCTCGCGGCGCAGGGTGGAGGTCTCCTCCTCCTTGCTCGCACCACCGGTGATGATGCCGTCGGTGGTGATGAATTCGCCGCGCAGGGTGGCGATCGCGAGGTGCGGCATCTCCCGCTTCAAACGAAGAGCGGTGTGCAGATCGTCAACGATGAGGACATTGTGAAGAAGATGGTCGATCAGGCCCTGCACGCCGCTTTTAACGCGCACTTTGTCCGTGGCCCACGCAATCGCGCCAGCAGGTAGAAGTTCGCGGTCGGCAGCGTTGCGCAGATTGCAGAAGTCGTGCGGGAAGAGTGCGGCACGACCCATCTTGTGGTCGTTGAGGCGGTTGATGATCTGCGCGGCGAGCTCGCTTTCCGTGAGAAGCACAGCTTGGAGGTGATCCTTGAGTGCGGCTTCTATGGAGGAAATGAAATCCGGATCCACCTCAATGCTGGAAGCCAGCAGTCCGCGAACACCGGTGGAATAGACTTCTGGATTATCGAGTCCGGCGAGAACTTGCTGCGTGCCTGAGGAGAGGCCTTCGCCTTTCTGCAGGAGTTGCTCGATGATTTCGAGGCGCGACTTCCGCTGCGTCAGATTGCGCTGAAGTTCGTTGAGTTCGTTGTTCATCGCGTCGCGCTGGCGACGGCGTTCGATGATTTCTCGTGCACAGTCCTTGGCCTTTTCGTCGAGCTGGTTTCGGGTCTCTTCCAGTTCGTGGATGTTGCGCTGAAGTTCGTCGAATTCGATCTGGCTGGATTCGCGGGCCTGTGCTGCGGCCTGCCGGTCGTGAGCGAGGGATTCGTGGCGCTGGCGGTCGGTGGAAATTTGATTGGTGAGTGATTGAGCGCGGGCTTCGCTGGAAGCGATCTGCCCCTCGAACTGGCGAATGGATTCGCGAATGGCGCGGCGTTCGTTTTCGAGACGGTTGCGTTCCGGAAGAATGTCCTGATGACGACCGCTATGCTCGTTCACGGCAAGCTGGCGCGTCTGGATGTTGTCGGTGATGGCGAGAAGTTGCTCGTCGGCGCTGGCAAGGTCACGGCGAGCCTGTTCGAGCAGTTCCTCGTTGGCCGCGATCTGTTCTTCGTTCTGACGAATGCGAGCCTCCAGTTCCTCGTTGCGCTCCCTGTTGAAGCCAATGCGGCCTTCGGCGCTTTGCATCTGCGAGCGCAGTTCCTGCGCCTGTTGGCGTGCCTGACTGATCTGGGATTCGAGGGAATGGTAGGCTTCGCGGCTCTGCGCGGCTTCGGTCTCGGCAGCTCGCAGCTTTTGCTGAAGTTCTGCAATCTGATTGGCGAGCATGCGCACCTGGTTTTCAGCTTCGGACTTCTCGCCGCTGAATTCGGTGTACTGCTTGTGCGCGAGGTGTGTGTCGAGCAGGCGGGTATCCTCGAGCAGCGCTTGATAGCGGCGGGCCTTGGCTGCCTGACGCTGCAGGGTGCCCATCTGACGTTTCACCTCCGCAATGATGTCCGCCACGCGGAGCAGGTTCGCCTCGGTATATTCGAGTTTGCGCAGCGCCTCCTTCTTCTGCGATTTGAACTTGGTGATGCCGGCGGCTTCTTCGAAAACGGTGCGCCGGTCTTCCGGCTTCGAACTCAGGAGCATGTCGATCTGGCCCTGAGCCATGATGGAATAGGCGGCGCGGCCGATGCCGGTGCCGGCAATCAGTTCGTGAATGTCTTTGAGACGGCAGACGGTGTTGTTGAGGCGATACTCGCTGCGGCCATCGCGGAAGACACGACGTGTGAGGGCGACCTCGTTGAAATCCACTTTGAGCGACTCTTCGCAGTCGGCCATGGTCAGGGTGACTTCAGCCAGACCGACGGGCTTGCGCTTGTCAGTCCCGTTGAAAATGACGTCGGCCATTTCGTCGCCGCGCAAGGCTTTGGCGGATGTTTCTCCAAGCACCCAGCGGATGGCGTCAACGACGTTCGATTTGCCGCAACCGTTGGGACCAACGATGCCGGTGACGCCTTTGTGGAACTCAAAGTGGGTCTTGTCCGCAAAGGACTTGAAACCGTGGAGAGTGAGACTCTTGAGATACATGGGAGGAAAGGGGCGAATGCTGAATAAACGAGTGCTGAGGTGGAGTGAACCATCTCGCGTGCCATGCCCGCAACAGGGAAGCCTGCTTTTTGCCCTATCTTGTGGTTATTTAAGATGTCCGAAACAAGATATGGGATTTTTAATCCACATTTTCCTGTGAATAAAAGGCGCAGCTGTGAACAAGTTTCAAGCTGCCATTTTGGAGGCTGTTTTCAGCGCTGCGAGAGAGGGGACTCGTTTGTGAATGTGGCAGGGAAAGCCCGCGCCATGCAGCAGGGTGTCAGCGACTGGCGGAGGCAGTCTTCGCGCTTCGCTTTCCAAGACAAATGAGCGACTGGTCGGTGCGGATGAAGATCTGACCCTCACTCAGGGCAGGGGAAGCGAAGACTTTCTCCTTCAACTCGCTTTCAGCGAGCAGGTCGTAACTGCCACCGGGGCGGATGGCGCGAAGGATGCCGAAGTCATTGACGAAATAGACCCGGCCTTCGGCGCTGGTGAGGGAGGCATGGTGTTCGCGCAGGCGCTCTTCCCAGAGAATGTCTCCAGACTTGGAATCGAAGCAGTGGGCGATGCCGGAATCGGAGACGATGAGGAAGTGGTCGCCTTCCACGATGGGGGAGGGCACATAGGCGACGCCCTTGTTCGTGCGCCATACGATGTGCGTGTCGGTGACGTTGCCGCTGCCGTCCGGCTTGATGGCGAGAAGGTGATGCTCAGGAAAGCCGCCTGTCATGTAAAGCAGACCTGTTTTTTCGCTGAACACAAGCGAGGCCACAAACTGCTCGGTGGGGCCGTCGATGATCCACAGCAGCTCGCCAGTGTGAGGATCGTAACTGGTGACGCAGAGGGTGCCGCTGAGAACCATCTGCGTGCGACCGCCGATTTCGCGAATGAGGGGCACGCAGTAGCTGCGCGTGTGGTTCGGCCGTTCGATGCGCCACAGCTCTTTGCCATCGCTCTTTGACAGCGCAACGATGTAGCCGTCGCCGTCGTGGTCGCAGTTGACGATGACCTTGTCTTCGAAGATGACGGGACTGGAGCAGAAGCCGTGCTTGCTGGAGAAAAGTCCGGGGCGCACTTGCCAGATCGGTTTGCCTTCTAAGTCGTGCGCGGAAATCACGACGGTGCCTTTGGGAACCTCGCCCTTGCCGATGACTCGCCCGGCATTGGCGGCACGCGTGGCTTCTGTCTCCGTGTTGTCGAGAAAGGCGGTGTAGATGCGCTCGCCATCGGTGGCGGGGGTGCTGGAGGCGAGGGAGTTGAGTTTGTGGATGCCTTCCGGTGGCGCTTTCAGGACGGTGGATTGCCAGATCAGCTTTCCGGAACTGCGGTCGATGCAGAGCAGCACGCGCTCCTCCGTTTCTGGCAAGGCGGCGACGGTGAAGAGGCGATCATTCCACACGATCGGAGAAGCGTGGCCGCTTCCTGGTAGTTCGGTTTTCCATGTGACGCTGTCTTCGGCGGAAATCGGGAATCCGCTGTCCTGCGAAGTGCCGTCGAGTCGTGGGCCGCGCCACTGGGGCCAGTTTTCGGCGGACAGTGGAGCGGTGGCGGCGAGGAGCAGGAGGAGGATGCGCGAGATCATGCGCAAACAGGAACGCGCAGCGGGTGCGGGAGCTTGCGCGCAGCGCGTGAACAGGGTGCGATCCTCACAGAATCACGCCCGGAGTATAGCTGGCAGCGTCGGGGAACTCCTTGGCGATGGCATCGACTCGGGCGCAGAAGGCGTCCACCTGCTGCGGAGCATCGCCCGTGTTGTTTTTGCCGGCGGCAACGAGGCGCTGCATGTCAGCGTCGGTGAGTGTGAGGCGCTCGTCGGCGACCAGTCGGGCCAGGAGGTCGTTCTCGCGCACTTTGCCGGTGCGCATGTCTTTGGCGACTTGGACGGCGTGCTCCTTGATCACCTCGTGAGCGGTTTCGCGACCCGCGCCGGATTTGACCGCTTCCATCATGACGGTGGTGGTGAGAAGGAAGGGCAGGTAGCGCATGAGTTCCTGCTCGATCACGGATTCAAAGACCTCCATTTGATTGAGGATGGTCAAAAACGTTTCCAGCAGGCCGTCGAGCGCCAGGAAGGCATCCGGCAGCATCACGCGGCGCACGACGGAGCAGGAGACATCGCCTTCGTTCCACTGATCACCGGCAAGTCCAGCCGCCATGGCGAGGTAGCCCTTGAGGATGACGTGAAGTCCGTTAACGCGTTCGCAGGAGCGGCTGTTCATCTTGTGCGGCATGGCGGAGGAGCCGACCTGGCCTTTGGCGAAACCCTCCGAAGCCAGCTCGTGACCGGCCATGAGCCTCAGGGTGCGGGCGAAGCTACCCGGACCGCTGGCTACCTGGCACAGGGAGGCGATGACCTGCATGTCGAGGCTGCGTGGATACACCTGGCCGACGGCTCCAAAGGAAGCCGGCATGCCAAGATGGTGCAGGATGCGGTTTTCGAGCTCCGAGGCTTTTGCGGCGTCTCCATCAAAAAGAGTGATCTGGTCGAGTCGGGTGCCCACCGCGCCCTTGAGTCCGCGCGCAGGGTAGGTGGCGATGACATTCTGAAGATCGCCAAAAGCCAGCAGGGTCTCCTCGCCGAACATGGCGAGGCGTTTGCCGAGGGTCGTGGCCTGCGCGGCGACATTGTGGGTGCGGGCCGTCAGCGGGATGTCGCGCGTCTCCGCAGCGCGACGCGCGATGCCCGCGAGAACGGCGATGGTCTTGCGACGGATTTCGAGCAGGGCGCGGAAGACCTGCAACTGCTCGACATTCTCCGTGAGGTCGCGGCTGGTCATGCCCTTGTGGATGTGCTCGTGACCGGCGAGGTCGCAGAATTCCTCGATGCGGGCTTTCACGTCGTGACGCGTGACCCGCTCGCGCTGCATGATGGAGGCGACGTTGATCTGGTCCTTCACCTTCTCATAGGCCTCGATGACGCCATCCGGCACGGGAATGCCGAGATCCCGCTGGCCCTTGAGAACCGCGATCCAATAATCGCGTTCGAGGCGGACTTTTCCCTCCGGGGACCAGAGGGCGCACATGGGGGCGGTGGCGTAGCGTTCAGCGAGGACGTTGGGGATCGAATCGGGCATGGGTGCGATGTTCTAGGCCACACTGCGACAAATCGCAAACAGGATGGCAGTCCCTCGACCACTGCTGATTGGGAAGAACCATTGTAGAAGCCATCACGTTTCTGTTCAGCGGTTTAGACTGGCTCTACTAGCTTCTCGTGGTTGTTCGAGTTCTGGCAGGAAAGGTTTTGTATGAAATTCTTCAGCATTTCCGAAGTTTTCTTTCACGACTCAAATATGGTTTGCAATTGTGACGAAAATTCGCAAATCTATCAATTATCCAAAGACTCTCACTCCCTCAAACTACAGCGAATCCTTTGTAACAGTGGAAATTATCACTTGGAACTCCTCTTCTAACGGAAGCGCGTTCTGACCATTCTCATAGACCTGTCCGTTTCGATCTCCCTCTCCTTTTACTCCTAACCACCATGGCTGATCCTACTGCGCCCGAACTCATGACAGTGAAGGAAACTGCGGAATACCTCCGCATTCCTCTTCCGACTGTCTACTACCTTGTCCAACGTGGACAGCTACCCGCAGTGCAGATCGGCGGACGCTGGCGCATCAAGCGCAGCCTGCTGGACCGTGATGTTCTTCGCAAGGAAGACGAGGCGGGACAACCCACCGTGCTGGTGGTGGATGACGACCCGGCTCTGCAGGCTCTCTTCAAGCAGTTCCTCAAAAAGGCCGGTTTCGGTCGCCTCGTGGTCGGCACGGGGGCGGAAGCCATTTCGATGGCCAAGAAGCAGAAGTTCGACTTCGTCTTCCTCGACCTCAAACTGCCGGACGTTCCCGGTGACGAAGTTTACTCGCAGCTCAAGGCGCTGTATCCCGATCTCCCCATCGTGGTCATCACCGGCTATCCGGACAGTGAGATCCTCAGCCGCATCCTGTCCCATGGACCGGTCACCGTGATCAAGAAGCCGATCGAATACGATCAGCTCAACCTCGCGGTCAAGCAGCTCGGTCACAAGGGCGCCGAAGCCGCCGCCTGATTTTCTCAGAGCAACCCATCCCTCCCGAACTCAAGCTCCGTCAGTGATCCTGACGGAGCTTTTTTCTTCTGGGGAGTCGGCCTCAGGAGAAGAACACCTTCTCCGCCGTGTCGCGCAGCATCCACGCCTTGTCCGAGTCACTCAGGAAGTCGAGCCGGTCGCGAATGAGCGCGATGGAATCGTGGTAGTTGTGTCCGGGATCGACCTGGAAAGGGCAGTCGCTGGCCCACATCACGCGATCAGCGCCGAAGGCATCCCGCACGCGCTGGATCAGCGGGCCCATGTCGCGGTAGGGCGGCTTCTTCGCTCCCAGTGCGTAGAAAGCAGAGGCCTTCACGTGCGTCTTCGCATGACGCGCCAGCCGCAGCAGGTTCTGAATGTCCGCCTCTTTGAAGCCGCCCACCATGCCCACGCGGGCGAAGTGATCCACCACCACGCCCGTGTCGGGATACCACTCACACATCTGGTCGATCAGCGGCAGCGTGTCGGGATTGATCAGGGGGCAGACGTTGACCTTGAGTTCCGCCGCCGTCTTCCACAGGGTCGACATGCCCTTCGAGCCGATCCACTCCGAGAGATTCTTCGCCTTGCCGGCATTGATGCGAAAGCCGCGCACACCCTGCTTCACCAGATTCGCCATCGTCTCCGCCACGTCCGGCGCGTGATGATCCACGATCGCCACGCCGCTGAAGACGCCCGGGTGCGCTCTCATCACGTCGAGCATGTAGGAGTTGTCCGTCTGATAGTAGCTCATCTGGATGAGCACCACACGCCGCACGCCCTCCGGTTTGCAGTGCGCAAAGAGCTGCTCCGGGGTGAAGCTCGCCGGGCGCATGTCGCTCGCGGCGTAGCCCCGCGCCAGCGGATACCGGTCCACGTCCGGCGTCCACACATGCACGTGCGCATCGATCCAGTCGCCCTTGTTGAATGCGGGAATCAGTGAGCAGCCGGTCAATGCGGCGGCGGACGAGGCGAGGAAGGAGCGGCGGGTGGGATTCATCAGTGCTAGCTATACCACGCGCCATCAAGACTTGTAAAATGAGTTAGGGCCTCACACAAAGGCACGAAGACACAAAGAACTGAAAATCTCAGGATCCTTCGTGTCTTTGTGGCTTTGTGTGACACCTCCCACGAAAACGGCCATCGCAACGCAAGCCTTTGCAGCCGGGCTGAAAGCATTCATCATCAGCGCATGTCCCCACTGCGTCGAATCTGTGTCTACTGCGGCTCCAGCGCCGGGGTCGATCCCGCCCACCGCGCCGCCGCCCGTGAGCTCGGCGCCTTTCTCGCCCGCAGCGGCATCGGCCTCGTCTATGGCGGTGGCAATGTCGGCCTCATGGGGGCCGTGGCGGACGGCGCCCTCGCGGAGAAGGGGGAAGTCATCGGCGTCATCCCGCGCTCCCTCATGGAAAAGGAGCTCGGCCACGGCGGCGTCACCGAACTGCGCGTCGTCACCAGCATGCACGAGCGCAAGCAGATGATGGTCGACCTCAGCGACGGCTTCATCGCCCTGCCCGGCGGTTTCGGCACGCTCGACGAACTCTTCGAAACCCTCACCTGGCTGCAGCTCTCCTTTCACGACAAGCCCGTCGCCCTGCTCAATGTCGGCGGGTTCTTCGACGGCCTCATCGACTTCATCGCCCACATGAGCCGCAGCGGCTTCCTCAAGCCCGAGCACGCGCAGTGCGTCCTCGTCGAGGCCGATCGGGGAAAACTCCTCGCCGCCATGCAGTCCTTCCGTCCGCCCGAGCTCGGCAAATGGATCGAGAAAATGGCCGCCGAGGCGCGCTGAGACACCCCAAGGAGCGACGGCATCCTGCCGTCGTCACCCACCGCTGACGCCAGGATAGCGTCACTCCTTGTCTCCCGATCCAGTCAGCCGAAAAAGACGAAAGAAGGAAAAGAACAGCACTTTCTTTTTTTCATCTCTTTCGTTTCTTTAGGCCAACCCTTCCCGCACTCAGCGAGACACCGCCTGGAGGGCGCTCCTAGGCACTCCGCTCAGGGCTTGGAATCGTCACCCATGAGATTGACCCTCCTATGCCGTTGCAAACCCACATTTTGGTTGCCCAACAACGGCATGAGAGGGTAAACCAACACCTATGAGCGACTCGGCCTGTGCTTTTCCAACAAAATCGTGGGCGATAAAGGTGCTGACAAACCTCACGATCGTTTAACCATCCACACTGTTCGGTCTTAATTATGAGCGAAGACAGCCACGATATCGTTCTCTCCATCTTCCGTGAGGCATTTCCAGATCGATTTCAGCGACTTTCCGCGAGCCACTTCCCGGCCGATGTGATTACGCGGATCCGTGAAGCACTGTCCACCGACACCAGGGATGAATCAGAGATTCTCAAAAACGATTCGATTGGGCAGCATCTTGTGGAATGGCAACGGAGTGCTGCATTCATCGTCGCTCTTACGCTGTTTCCGGAGCAGTTTTCTGATGAGTTGATACAAGAGGAAATCGAGTTTCTTCTCTTGGACGTTCCCGCCCATATTCGAGAGGCAGCTCGTCTATCGGGCTTTCCTGATAAGAACATCTTTTTCGATGACACGCAGACCGAAAAAGGCGCTGTAGTGGGCCCCTAGCCGCCACGCTGCCAGAACTTTCGAAGCCACTACATCCAGCAAACATTACCCATGGCTCAACGCCCGTTCGGGGTCACTGAGCTTGTTGGCCCGGCTAGGACAGCTTGTTCCGAAAGTCCTCGTAGCCGAAGCGGCGCACGACGCGGTATTCCTTCGTTGATGGATCGTAGATCGCGATGTCGGGATGCGGCACGCCGTTGAAGGTGGTCGTCTTTACCATCGTGTAGTGCGCCATGTCGGCGAAGACGAGGCGCTGACCGATGCGCAGCGGTTCTGGAAACGAAAAACCTTCGAGCACATCCCCTGCAAGGCAGGTGGGGCCGCCGATGCGATACTCATGCGCGAACTCGCCCGATTTCCCCGCGCCGAAGATGTGCGGGCGATAAGGCATCTCCAGGCAGTCCGGCATGTGCGCGGTGGCGGAGATGTCGAGGATCGCAGTCGGAACCGGCGTCGCGACGATGTCCTGCACTTCGGCCACGAGGTAGCCGGTGTTCAGACCTGCGGCCTCGCCGGGCTCGATGTAAACTTCCTTGCCCCACTTCTCGCGGAAGGTGCGCAGCACGCGGATGAGGCGCTCCACGTCGTAGTCGTTGCGCGTGATGTGATGCCCGCCGCCCATGTTCACCCACTGCACTCGTTCGATGAGATGAGAGAACTTCGCTTCAACCGCGGCTACCGTGCGCTCCAGCACATCGGAGTCCTGCTCGCACAACGCATGGAAGTGCAGGCCCTCGATGCCGGTCAAGTCCTCGCCTTCGAGCGTGTCTGCGCGAATGCCGAGGCGGCAGCCGGGCGAGCATGGATCATAAAGCGACACCTCGACCTCGGAATGCTCCGGATTCACGCGAATGCCCGGACTCGGCGCATGACCGGAAGCCTTCGCAGCATCCAGCGCTGGCTTGTGCTTCCGGAACTGCGCGAGCGAATTGAAACTGATGTGATGAGCGATGGGAATGATTGCCTGCATCTCGGCTTCTTTAAAAGAAGGCGCATAGACGTGCACTTCCTTGCCGAATTCCTGTGCCAGCAATGCTTCATGAAGACCGCTCGCGCAGCAGCCGCTCAGATACTCGCGCATGATCGGAAACACGCTGAACATCGAGAAGCCCTTCAGCGCCAGCAGCACCTTCGCGCCCGATTCACGCTGGACGCCCGCGAGCTTCTCCATGTTTTTGCGCAGCAAGGCCGTATCCACCACGTAAGCGGGTGTTTCGATGGCGTTGATGTCGAAAGCCGGATAGGGCTGTTCGTAAACGTGTGGAGGCGTGAAGTCGGTGGAGGCCATGAGGGGGAATGACGAATGTGGAATGCAGAATGATGAATCAATACCGAAACCCGAATGACCAACAATCGAGCATCATCTTCATGCTCGACATTCGTGTTTGGGACATTCGGGCTTCATTCGTCATTCCTCATTGATTCATTTTATTCACCCTTCGGGCTCAGCTTCGCTTCGTCTGTCTCGCTTCGCTCGGCTCTGGTTTCGTCATTTTTTAACGCACCACACGTGCACCGCCGCCGCCCATCGTCTTTTCGACTTCCTTGCGGGTCGCCATCGAGGTGTCGCCAGGAGTCGTGGAGGCGAGAGCACCATGAGCAGCGCCATATTCGACCGCCTTCTGCGCGTCGTTGAATTCCATGAAGCCGAACTGCACGCCGGAGGCGAAGCTGTCGCCGCCGCCGACACGGTCGAGGATTTCGAGGCCGGGATACTTGCGGCTTTCGTGGAACTGGCCGTCGTGCCAGAGGATCGCAGACCAGTCGTTTACGGTGGCAGTCTTCACGCCGCGCAGCGTGGTGGCGGCGACCTTGAAGTTCGAGAACTCCTTCACAGCGGTCTCGATCATGGCCTTGAAGGCGTCGAGTTCGATGTTGGAGATGTTGTGATCCACGCCCTTGACCTCGAAGCCGAGCGAGGCGGTGAAGTCCTCCTCGTTGCCGATCATGACATCGACATACTTCGCGATCTCACGATTGACCTCCTGCGCCTTCGCCAGTCCGCCGATGGTCTTCCAAAGCGAAGGACGGTAGTTGAGGTCGTAGCTGACGATCGTGCCGTGCTTGTTGGCGGCCTTCACCGCTTCGACGGTGAGTTCAGCAGTCGTGGCGGAGAGTGCGGCGAAGATGCCGCCCGTGTGGAACCAGCGGACGCCGAGTTTGCCAAAGATGTGCTCCCAGTCGATGTCGCCGGGCTTGAGCTGCGAGGCAGCGGTGTTGCCACGGTCAGGATTGCCGACGGCGCCGCGGATGCCGAAGCCGCGCTCCGTGAAATTCAGCCCGTTGCGAACGGTGCGGCCAATGCCGTCATCGGCGCGCCACTGGATGAAGTCGGTGGCGACGCCGCCCTGCATGATGAAATCCTCAATGAGATGGCCGACTTCGTTGTCCACGAAAGCGGTGACGACGGCGGTCTTGTAGCCGAAGCATTTTCTCAGGCCGCGGGAGGTGTTGTATTCACCGCCGCCTTCCCACGCTTGAAAGTTGCGTGCGGTGCGGATGCGGCCTTCGCCGGGATCGAGACGGAGCATGACTTCGCCGAGCGAGAGTTGATCGAAGGCGCAGGATTCACGGGGTTTGATGGAGAGGCTCATGGTCGTGGGAAGGAAGAATGGTTGGATGAGAGATGATGTTGTAAATCAGAACGGGTTGGCACGGGCGATCGGGTCCTTGCCCGCGAGGAATCGCGTGAGATTTTCCACGGCGCAACTGGCCTGGCGCTGCACGCTCTCGTGCGTGCGGCTGCCGATGTGCGGCGTGAGCACCGTGCCGGGGAGACCGAGGAGCGGATGATCGGCAGGCGGCGGCTCCTGGTCGAGCACGTCGGCGCCGTAGCGGATCTTGCCGGCCTTGATGGCCTCGACGAGCGGGGCAAGCGAGATGAGCTCGCCGCGGCCGGTGTTGACGATGACAGCGCCGTCTTTGAGAAGACCGATGCGGCGGGCGTCGATCAGCCCCTTGGTCTTTTCAGTGAGCTTGGTGTGAAGCGAAACGAAGTCGGCCTGCTTGAGGCCCTCGTCGAGGTCTTCGACGCGCTCGAGGTCATACCAGCGGGCGAAATCCTCGTCCCAGTAGTTGGCGTAAACGAGAACACGCAGACCGAAAGCGCGCGCGCGGGTGGCGACTTCCTTCGAAATGCGACCGAGGCCGACGAGCAGCAACGTTTTGCCGCAGAGTTCGTTGCCTGTGATGCGCGTCCAGTTGCCAGCAGCGACATGGTTGGCCTCGACGACGAGGTTGCGCACGACAGCGAGCAGCAACGCGAAGGTGTGCTCGGCAACGGTCGTGTGATTCACTCCGGGCGTGAAGAGAACGGGAACCTTGAGGTCGGTGGCGGCTTTCAAGTCGATCTTGTCGAGACCGATGCCGTATTTGGAGATGACCTTGAGGCGCGGCAGCGATTTCTGAATGACCGCACGGGTGAAAGCATCGTCACCGCACAGGAAAGCGTCGAAGTCACCGGCGAGCTCGAGCATGCGGCTCTCGGGAAGCGGTCCGCGTTCGCGAACGATCTCGAATCCGGCCTTGGCCAGCATGTCGTGATGGATGCCGGGAGTGTCCTGGAATGACGTGGTGGTGAGGAGGACGCGGGGGGAACTCATGCGTGATGAAGGGTTGGATTCAGGTTTGGTGGGGCCTCATCGTGGCGGGGAGCAAGCCCGCCGCAAACACGATCCGAAGAAATTCTTCAGTCATGCGCGGGCCTTGTTCGAATCCGGGGCATGGCCGTGCATGCCTTGCATTGGCGCCATTCCCATTCGGCTCATGCCGGAGTGCCTCACTCAAACCGGATCACATACTCGCCTTCCTTTTGCAGGTGCAGGCGGTCGCGGGCGGCGGTTTCGAGGTAGCTGTCGTCTTCCTTGATCCACTCCATGCGGCGCAGGAGCTTGTCGCGCTCGTTGCGAAGGACGTCACGCTGTTCGCTGAGCTGGATCAGATTCTCGCGCATGGCCAGCTGGGTATCCATGGGATGGTAGGTGAGCACATAGATCACCGGCGCCACCAGCAGCATCAGGACGAAGCGCGCCACCTTGAGAACGGCGCGCATCCAGTAGACCCAGGGTGTCTGGGGTTCGGATGCGCGCAGTTCACGAGTGTTCATCGTCTTTTAGACCTTCATGCGGCCGCCGTAAATGGCGTCTTCACCGAGCTGCTGCTCGATGCGCAGGAGCTGGTTGTATTTGGCGATGCGGTCGCTGCGGCTCATGGAGCCGGTTTTGATCTGGCCGCAGTTCGTGGCGACGGCGAGATCGGCGATCGTGTAGTCTTCGGTTTCACCGGAGCGATGGCTCATGACGGCGGTGTAGCCGTGACGGTGGGCGAGGTCGACGGCGTCGAGCGTCTCGGTGAGGGAACCGATCTGGTTCACCTTCACAAGAATGGAGTTCGCCACGCCCTGGTCTATGCCCTTCTGCAGGAATTCGACATTGGTCACGAAGAGGTCGTCACCGACGAGCTGTGTGGTGCCACCGAGTTCCTTGGTGATGATGCCCCAGCCGTCCCAGTCGTTT
>JAWLBG010000006.1:0-144924 GCA_041395065.1 Prosthecobacter sp.
TGCAAAACGATCCGTCAGACCCGTTCGCTGCCGGTTCTCTTCCTCACCGCACGATCCAGTGAAGTGGATCGTGTGGTGGGACTGGAGATCGGTGGCGATGACTACGTCGTGAAGCCCTTCAGTCCACGCGAGCTCGTCGCCCGCGTTCGCGCCATCCTGCGTCGTGTGTCGTCGGTGCCGCTGCCTCAAAACGGTCACGATGCGTCTATTCCAATCGTCATCGATGAAGTGCGTTGTCAGGCGATCTACTTCGGCACGGCGTTGAATCTGTCGCGCTATGAGTTCCGCATGCTGAAGGCCTTTGCGGCGCATCCGGGGCGCGTTTTTTCCCGAGAGCAGCTCATGGACCATGCTTCCGAGGAGCCGGATGCCTCGATGGAGCGCACGGTGGACACGCATGTTAAAACTCTGCGTGCCCGCATGCGCGGCGTGCGTGAGGGGCTCGATCCCATCGTCACGCATCGCGGAATGGGCTACTCGCTGCTCGAATCCTGGCCCGACGCATGAATTAAATCGGGCAACACAGAGTTGATACGTTGAGTTTGATGTGGTATCTAATTCAACGTATTTGACTTTTGATAATGTTTCTGGCAGTTTGGCGGCCATGAAACCGAATCCTGGAGGCCAATTATCCCCTGAGCACATTATCGGTCGTGACGTTCTGATCGCGGACATGTGGGGCATTTTGGAGGGGCGGAGCATCTACATGAATGACCTTCGCCGCATCGGAAAGACACAAATCATGGTCAAAATGCATGCGCAGCCGCCGACTGCTTGGGTAACGGTGAAGTCGGATCTCGGTGGTATTCACACGGCTGCGGAGTTTGCCACCCTGGCCTACCGTCAGTCTCATGAGGTGCTGGGTCAGCAAAAACGCACCCTTCGACGCATGGGCGAGCTGCTCGGAAAAGCCCGCGGCATTGAGATCGCAGGCCTGATCAAGCTTCCTGATGGCAGCCCGGCACCATGGAAAGAGGTTTTACGCCGCACCTTTGCCGATATTGAGGAGGAAATGACCGCGCTTGGTTCCGAATGCCGCATGGTTTTCTTCTGGGATGAGGTCCCCTATCTGCTGGACAATATTGCCAAGCGCGAAGGCCACACGGTCGCCATGGAGGTGCTGGACACTCTGCGCTCGCTCGGTTCCGATTTTGACCGCATCCGCCTGCTGCTCACTGGTTCCATCGGCATGCATCACATCTTGAGTGAGCTGAAAGAGCAAGGCTACAACGGTTCGCCACTCAATCGCATGGACCTCGTCCAGCCAGGACCAATTCAGCCGGCGGACGGTATCTCGCTTTCGCTGGCTTTGCTGGAGGGACAGCTCGTTGCCGATGCCGGGGCGCAAGCTTGCGCCTCAGCCATCGCGGAGGCCGTGGGGCATGTGCCGTTCTACATTCATAAGCTGATCTCCCGGCTCCCACGCACCGTTCCGGCCACGCCCGCGAGTATCGCCACGCTGCTTGATCGAGAGATTACTTCCGACAACAACGATTGGGATCTCGGTCACTATCGCGACCGTCTTCGTCCTTACTATGCAGCCGACGAAAAGCTGGCACTCCTCGTACTCGATACTGTTGCGGTCGCGGGGCAGCTCGGTTTTCAAGCCATCCGGCGTGCAGCGGCGGCACAGATGGCCGTGGATGACGAAAAGCTGCGTCACCTCCTGAAACTCCTCTGTATGGACCACTATCTCGCCCGCACGGAGGAGAATGAATACCGTTTCTACCTCGTCCTCATCCGCCGCTGGTGGTGCCTCAGCCGCAGCCTGTGAAGACCATGTCTGACCGCCCATTCATCTCTCATTTCTCTCCCCAGCGCACCGATCCCGAGCTGCTGGAGCAGATTCATGTCCAGCGGCATGACCTCCTCGCCGAAAGCGTCGCGCGAGTTCGTGAAAGCGTGCTCTCCCAGAACAAGCATCACCTGCTTTTCATCGGCCCGCGTGGCGCGGGAAAGACACACCTCGTCCGCCTTATCCATCACCGCCTCAGTCAGGAGGCCAAAACACAGCCCGAACTCGCCGAACGCCTGCGCTTCGCCTGGTTGCACGAGGACGAGACCGCCACCAGCTTCCTGAAGCTCCTCATCCTCATCTACCGCGATCTCACCCAGCGTTACCCGCAAGAGTTTCCTGCTGCCGACTTGCAAAGCATTTACGGCCAAAGCGCAGATATCGCCCGCGAGAGCCTCGGTCAGGCACTCCTTCGCCACCTCGGCCCGGATCGGACGCTCGTCGTGCTCATGGAGAATCTCGACTCCCTTTTCAAACACATGCCGGAGATCGAGCAGCGCACGTGGCGTGCTTTTGTACAGAACCATCCCGTCTTCACCACCGTCGGTACCGCCCAGAGCCTTTTCGACGGCGTCTCCGACCGCGACCAGCCCTTTTTCGGTTTCTTCGACACGCAGCACCTCATTCCGCTAAATGTCGAAGACGCCGTTCAGCTCCTTACCAAGCTCGCCCGCATCAACGGCGACGCCGAACTCGCCGATTACCTCCAAACGCCCACCGGGCATGCGCGCGTCCAGGCCATTCACGACCTCGCTGGTGGGAATCCTCGAATATACCTCATCTTCTCCGAATTACTCACCAAGGAATCCCTCGACGACCTCATCCGCCCCTTCGAGGAAACCGCCGACCGCCAGCTCACCAGCTACTACCAGGAGCGCCTCCGGTGGCTCAGCGCCCAGCAGCAGGAGATCATCCAGTTCCTCTGTCATCACAGTCAGCCCATCCCTGTCAAAAACATTGCCGAGGGTCTCTTTACCACGCACAACTCTATCACTGGCCAACTCAAGCTCCTACGCGAGATGCGCTACGTTACCGCCAATCAAAAAGGTCGTGAGGTTCTCTACGAACTCACAGAGCCATTGATGCGCCTCGCATTGCAAGTGAAGGAAACGCATGACCGCAAGCCACTGACACTCATCGTGGACTTCTTGAGAGTGTGGTATGACCGGGGGGACCTCGAACAACGCCTGTCTCAACACAAACCAGGTTCTCCTGGACATGCTTACTTCGCCGAAGCTTTGGCGAGGTTGGATTCAAGTCCTATCAACTTGCGTCACGAAATTCTGAGACGTGGCATCGAAGTGTTCGATCCCGAACACTGTGATGATGCCATGCTCGCAAAGCTGCTTTGTTTGGCGACAGAGACCAACAATGCCCAAGAATGGCTGGCGCTCAGTGCTGCTTACATCGTGAGGGCAAACTGGAATGAGGTAATCTCGTGTGCAAACAAGGCGATCAGTCATTCCAACGGTGACAACGAAATCGTTGCCATGTCATTGTACAACAGGGGCGTGGCTAACGATGTGTTGGGCCAAAAGGCATCTGCGCTTTCAGACTGGATGGAGATTGCAGAGCTTTCTGGGGTCTCAAATGATCAAATTGCCAATGCGTTAACCAGTCTGGCAAATCTCAAAGGGGGGCTGGGCATGTTGGACGATGCCATGGACGATTGCTTGAGAGTGCTGTCCATGCAGGGTGTGTGTGATGACTTATTCGCAAGTGCTCACATTGGCTTGGGTGTAATTCTTGCGCGCAAACAACTGCCAGTTGAGGCGATTGCAGCCTACACCAAAGGAATTTTGATGAGGAAAGTCACGCCGAAGGTGCTCGCCATGGGGCTTTACAACCGCGCCGTCGAAAATCGAAGGATTGGAAACCTACAGGAGGCATTAAACGATTGTGACCGGATCATTTCTTTGCAGGGCATTCCGCCGGATCATCTGGCTTTGGGTTTGACGAATCGGGCCGCTATAAAGCTAAGCATGGAAGATTATGATGCTGTCGTTCAAGACTGTTCGCGGGTCATCGGCACCGAAGGACTCGCGATCAATCAGACTGCGAGGGCGTTGTTTCTGAGAGCTATGGCTTACCAGTTTTCAGGCCGACTTGAGGCAGCGCTCGATGACTACGAACGCCCCTTTTTGATGCCAACGTTACGTGTGCATTCGGAAGTTGCGGAGAAACTGCCTGACTTTTTCGCAAACCTCGACATGACAGCAACTCAAGTTGTGGGTCTTTTGCTTGGTCTGTGCTTGGAGCCTTCGAAGCTTGTTGATCGAATCGGTCGCTTTGCCATAAGCTTTTCAAAATTTGATTCAATTCAGCTTCTTGGCGATGCGCTAATCAATCATCTGCCAACCTTGGCAAGGGCACCTCTAAATCACGATGGGTTCGACACTTGGGCAGAATGCTGGACTTCAGCCTGTGCACAGATCGAACCTGAAGACCAAACCAAAATGGAGATTCCTCTCCGCTTGTTACACACTGGAATCGGTTTCCTCAAAACAAAGGATGAAAATAGCCTGCTCTTACTTCCTCTCGAGGAACGTCGAGTTCTTCGGAAGGCTCTTCAATTACCTCCTGAACGCTCCGAATAAGACGAGATGAGCCTCACCGCACGCTTTCTCGTCGGATTCGCGCTCGTCGCCATCGTGGGCTTGAGCGTTTTGTTTTCACAGCTCATCCGGCGTGTGGAGCGGCAGTACTTTGAGGCCATCGAGGAGCCGATGGTCGATGTGGCGAACATTCTGGCCGAAATCGTCGCTGCACAGACCAAGGACGGAGTTCTCGAGCCGCAAATCGTCGAGGTTGCCATCCGCGCTGCGCAACGTCGCGATCTCAATGCGCAGATTTACAACCTCAACAAAACGAAGGTGGACATGCAGGTCTATGTCACGGACGCGCAGGGGCGGGTGCTGTTTGATTCGGCCGGCATCGAGAAGCCCGGCACCATCTCGAATCATCGCGATGTGAATCTGACCTTGATGGGCGAATACGGCGCCCGGTCCTCACGCACGAGCGAATACGATCCGCTGTCCATCGTGATGTATGTAGGTGCGCCGATTATTCAGAATGGCCGGACCATCGGCATGCTCAGCGTCGCCAAGCCTCAGCGTGGCGTGCTGGCCTTTGTGTGGGAGACGGAGCGCTGGCTGAAGTGGTCCATCGGCACCACGGTCGTGCTCATGCTGCTGGGCATCTACCTCGCTGCACGCTGGGCCACGCGCCCGCTGGAAGTTTTGACACAGCACGCGCTCGCGGTGAGTCGTGGCGAGCGCTCCACCTCGCCGCACATGCCGGGGCACCAGATGAAGACGCTGGCCAAGGCGCTCGAAGACATGCGCGACGCGCTGGAAGGCCGTGAATACGTCGAGAATTACGTCCAGAGCCTCACGCATGAATTGAAGAGCCCGGTGGCTGCGATCCTCGGCGCGAGCGAGATTCTGCAAGGCGATGTGCCGGAGCCCAAGCGTGCCCGCTTTCTGCAAAACATCCGTGCCGAGGCCGGACGGCTTCGCGATTTGCTCGAACGCCTCCTGCATCTCGCCGCGCTCGAAAAGCAGAAGTCGCTCGAGAATCGCGAGCCGGTGAACCTCGGCGAGATCATTGACCGCGCGTGGGATCATCACGCGCTCATCGCCGCGGCACGCGAGGTCGTCTTGAAGAGCGAGGTAGCTGGCGACCTCGTCGTCGAAGGCGATCCCTGGCTCATCGAACTGGCGGTGAGCAATCTCATTCAGAACGCCATCGACTTCGCTCCGAAAGGCACGGCGGTGATTGTGCGCGGCTACCGGTTTGACTCGAAAGGAGTGATCGAAGTCGAGGATCGCGGACCTGGCATTCCCGATTATGCGCGCGAACGCGTGTTCGAACGCTTCTACTCGCTGCCTCGGCCTGACACCGGCAAAAAGAGCACCGGACTCGGCCTGTGTTTCGTGAAAGAGGTCGCCGAATTGCACGGCGGCAGCGTGGAACTGACAAATCTTGAAAGCGGGGCGGGGGCGAAAGCGATGTTGCTTCTCGCCGCCTGAGGGACGGCAGGTTTGACAACTCAGACCGGCTTCCCTAGTCTCGCGCACCTCGACAACCAACCATCATGAGCACACCCGAAGCCGGAAAGCCTGTTTACAACGTCAAGAACCCCTGCATCGCGAAAGTGAAGCGCATGTTTGACCTCTCCGGCCCGGACGCGCCCAAGCACACGGCGCATTACGAAATCGACCTCGCCGGCTCAGGTCTCGAATACACGCCGGGCGATTCGCTGGCCGTGCAGCCCACGAATGATCCCGCACTCGTCGATGACACGCTGAAGGCGCTCGGTTTTTCCGGCGAGGAAATCGTGAAGCATCCGAAGACGCAGGCTGAGGTGCCGATTCGGCAGGCGCTGATCGAAGGCACGCTGATTACCGAGATCGATAACAAGCTCATCAAGGCCATCGTCGAGAAAACTGGCGGCAACACGCCGCTCGCCGAGCTCTCGCAACCGGAGAAGAAGGAAGAGCTCAAGAACTACCTGTGGGGCCGCTTCGTGATCGACCTGCTCCTTGAAAACCCGACGGCGAAATTCACGCCCGAGGAGTTCATGCTGACACAGAAGAAGCTGAACATCCGGCTCTACTCGATTAGCAGCAGTCAGAAGGCGCATCCGGATGAGGTGCATCTCACCGTGGCCACCGTGCGCTACACCAGCCATGGTCGCGCGCGTGCCGGTGTGTGTTCATCGTTCCTCGCCGAACGCGTGACGCCCAATGAGACGCTCATCCCGTGCTTCGTGAATCACGGCAAAGGTTTTCGTCTGCCAGAGCCGCAGGAAGAAACGCCCATCATCATGTGTGGCCCCGGCACCGGCATCGCGCCGTTCCGCGCCTTCCTTGAAGAGCGCAAAGCCACGAACGCCAAGGGTAAGGCCTGGCTGTTCTTCGGCGAAGTCAGCGCGAAGTCCTGCTTCTTCTACAAGGAGGAGTTCGAAGCCTATCTCGCCGACGGCACGCTGACCAAGTTCAGCACCGCGTGGAGCCGCGATCAGGCCGAGAAGATCTACGTGCAGCACAAGATGCTCGAAGCCAGCGCCGATTTCTGGGCATGGCTGGAGCAGGGCGCGATCTTCTACGTCTGCGGCGATGCCTCGCGCATGGCCAACGACGTGGACAAGGCCCTGCACACCATCATCGAAAAAGAAGGCGGCAAAACGCCCGAAGAAGCCGCAGCCTACGTTCAAGCGATGAAGGACGCGAAGCGCTATCGGCGGGACGTTTATTGATCAAGCTTTCGCCAGCCACAAGATCCCCGTCGCGGTCATCTGGATGTTCTTCTTCACGGGCGTAAGCTTGACGGTTTCCAACGTGAGGACGGCGGGGTCGTATTGATCGCGGATTTTTTGCGTGTCATCGGCGAGCTGCTTTTCGACGTCGGCCATGTCGGCTTTGACGCGGTCGAGTTCGGCTTCGGCAGCTTTGGCTTCGGAGGATTCGCGCATGACGCGGCTGGCGCTGCTGATGGTGCTCGTCTTGAGCAGGCTGGACTTGCGGCCCATGAACGCGCCGAGGAGGCTGCTGCCGATTTGCACGACAGTACTGAGCTTGGCGCTCGTGGCCTGGGACTTCTGCGTCTCGACTTTGAGTTCGGCCTTGGCGGCCTTGGCTTCGAGAGACTTGAGCGCCTTTTCGGTTTTCTGGCGCAGTTCCTCGATGGCGGCATCGCGTTTCTCGCGCGTCGTCTGCGTGATGCGGGCTTTGAATTCGTCCTGTTTCTCGCCGGGATTCGAATAGGCGTCGAGCAGCGGGCTGTAATAGACCTCGAGCGAGTGATTCGAATAGACCCAGTCTTCGAAATCCTTGCTGATGCTGGTGTAGGTGCTGGATTTCAGCGCAGGGCCGGGGAGGTCGGCAAAGGCGGCGTTGGCGACGGGTTCGGAGTCGAACTTCGACAGATCGACGTCCTTCGGAATGTCCACGAACTTGTCCCAGAGGACCTTCTGCCTCTCGATGTCGATGACGTTCACGAGCGTGATGCTGCTCTTGCCGGTGATCTTGCGTTTGGCGTCGTCGAAGTTCACCACGGCGCTGCGCAGGATGGCCGGCACGTAGGTGATGCGTTCGCCGTCTTCGTCCGTCGGCTGGAACAAGGCGGTGGCGTTTTCCGGCAGGCGCGGGCGCACAGTGTTGCGTTCGGCGGCGGTGCTGCTGGCGCCGGGAGGGGCGAAACCATCGTCTTCGGCGGCCGCTTCATTCTTCGGCGGGCGAATGGGATCCATGAGCTGCTTGATCTGCGAGCGCGAGAGTGGTCCGCCGAGATAGGCGAGCACCCAGCGCACGTGGAAGGAGACTGGATGGTCTTCATGCACGTTGTTCATCAGGAAAATGCGATTGCCGAGGCCGGCGAGCGTGCGCTCCATCGCAGCGCGGTCGAATTTGCCACCGGCAGTGTTGGCCGCGCCTTCCAGACCTTCGAGCACGCGCATCTTGTCGCGTTCGGTCTGCAAACGGCCAAGCCACCAGGTGCCGATGTTGGCGAGCGCCTTGTAGTCGAGGTCGGCGGGGTTTTGCGTGGCGAGCAGCAAGCCGATGCCAAAGGCACGTGCCTGTTTCAGCAGCAGCATCAGCGGCTTTTTCGACGGAGGCATGGCCGTGGGCGGCAGGTAGCCGAAGATTCCGTCCATGTAGAACATGGCGCGCAGGGAGGTGGTGCCCTGCTGCGAGCGCATCCAGCCGAGGAGCTGATTCAGCAGCAGCGAGACGAAGAACATGCGCTCCGTGTCGCTCAGATGCGCGATGCAGAAGATGGTGACACGCGGCTTGCCCTCCTTCGTATAATACATGCGCTGGATGTCGAGCGGTTCGCCTTCGAGCCAGGAAGCGAAGCCGGGGCTGGCGATGAGGTTGTTGAGTTTCATCGCGAGGGCGGAACGCTTCGCCTCCGGCATGAAGCTCTCGACATCGACCACGCCGATCTTCCGGATCGGCGGGTTCTGGATCTGTCTCACGAGGTTGGCGAGACTGATGTTCTGTCCGTTTTTCCACGCGTGTGCGGCGATGTTGCTGAGCAGGATGTGCTCCGGCGACTGCACCGGATCGGCCTCGATGCCAAGCAGTCCGAGCAGCGAGGAAACGGTGCTCTCAATGCGGTCGGCAAAGGCTTCGGCATCGTCGATGACGGCATCCGGCGGGCAGTCGAGCGAACTGAGGATCGAAACCTGCAGTCCGGCGCTGCTGCCGGGCGTGTAGATCGTCATGTCCACGGTCTCGCGCAATTTCTGAATGCGGCTGGCGTCCTGGCCCCACTCGCCGAGTCCTTTCTTCCACATCGAAGCTTGCGAGGCGGCGTATTCGTTGAGCGACTGACTCTTGCGACGTGCCTCGTCCTCATTGATCCACGGACGAAACTCCTCAGGGCTCAGATTGGGGAAGGTGAGCAGCGCATTGCCGATGTCGCCCTTCGGGTCGATGGCAATGACCGGGATGCCGTCGATGGCGGCCTCTTCGAGCAGTGCGAGGCAGAGGCCTGTCTTGCCGCTGCCCGTCATCCCGAGCACGACGCCGTGGGTGACGAGGTCCTTCGAATCGTAGAGCACGAGATCATCCTGGATCTGCTTTGCTTCGAGATCGTATTCGCGACCGAGGTAGAAGGAGCCGAGCTTTTCGTATTGGTCAGGGGAGATCATGGCAGGGGAGGTTGAAGTTTGGAGGGACGGCGATGTCTGGAGACGATTGAAGAGGGAGAATGATAAATTGGAAAGTGCAAAATGGCGCGATCCGGCCAGCATGAGACATGCGCTCCGCATTTTTGCTCATCATGACCGCCACAACCCTCGCCACCGATGTTTTGACCTATCCCAAGACCCGCAAGGAGGACGTGGTGGATTCGCTGCATGGGGTGAAGGTCGCGGATCCGTATCGCTGGCTGGAGGATGACAACTCGGAGGAGACGAAGACGTGGGTGAATGCGGAGAACGAGGTGACGTTTGGCTATCTGGAGAAGCTGCCGCGGCGCGAGGAGATCAAAGCGCGCCTCAAGGAGTTGTGGAACTACGAGCGCGTGGGCATGCCGTTCGAGCGTGGCGGGCGCTGGTTTTTCTCGCACAACTCTGGGCTGCAAAACCAGTCGGTACTGATGACGGCGGAGTCGCTGGAGGGCAAGTCGGGCGTGTTGCTCGATCCGAACACGATGTCGAAAGACGGAACGACTTCGCTGACCGACTACGAGCCGAGCGAGGACGGCAAACTCATGGCCTACGGCACTTCCGAGGCCGGGAGTGACTGGAACACGATTCGCGTGCGCGACATCGCCAGCGGCCGCGATTTGGACGATGAGGTGAAGTGGGTGAAGTTCAGCGGCGTGTCGTGGCTGAAGGACGGCAGCGGCTTTTTCTACTCGCGTTACGATGAGCCGAAGCCCGGCGCGGCGCTGACGGCAAAGAATGAGTTTCACAAGCTCTGCTTTCACAAGCTCGGTACGCCGCAGAGTGACGACAAGATCGTCTACGAACGCAAGGACGAGCCCAAGTGGGGCTTTGGCGGCCATGTGACGGAAGATGGCGAGTATCTGATCATCCAGGTTTGGTTGGGCACGGAACCGAAGAACCGTGTGTTTTACAAGAAGATCGACGGCGACGGCCCGGTGATCGAACTGCTGAACGACAACGACGCGCGCTACTCCTTCATCGACAACGACGGCCCGGTTTTCTACTTCCGCACAGATCTGAACGCGCCGTGTTTCCAGGTGATCGCCATCGACGTGCGCAAGCCGCAACGCGGCTTCTGGCGCATCGTGGTGCCCGAGGTGCCGAAGGTGCTGCTGGAGCATGTGAGCACGGTGGGCGGGCAGATGTTCTGCCAGTATCTGCGCGATGCGAAGACGGAGGTGAAGTGGTTCGACATGAGCGGCAAGTTGCTGCGCGACGTAAAACTGCCCGGCATCGGCTCCGCGGGCGGCTTTGGCGGTCATTGCACCGACACGAGCACGTTTTACAGCTTCACGAGCTTCACCGAACCCGGCGCGATTTATCGCATGGACCTCAAGAGCGGCGATAGCATGCTGTGGCGCAAGCCGGAGGTGAAATTCGACGGCTCGGCCTTCGAGACGAAGCAGGTCTTCTTCCACAGCAAGGACGGCGCGAAGGTGCCGATGTTCATCGTGCACAAGAAGGGACTGCAACTCGACGGAACGAATCCGACGCTGCTTTACGGCTACGGCGGCTTCAACATCAGCCTCACACCCGGCTTCTCCGTCTCACGCGCGGTGTGGCTGGAGATGGGCGGTGTGTTTGCGATGCCGAACCTGCGCGGCGGCGGCGAATACGGCCGCGAGTGGCATCAGGCGGGCATCAAGCTCGGCAAGCAGCGTGTGTTCGATGACTTCATCGCCGCTGCGGAGTGGCTGATAACGAATCAATACACGAACAGTCACAAGCTCGCGATCCAAGGCGGCAGCAACGGCGGTCTGCTCGTCGGCGCTTGCATGACGCAGCGTCCGGAGCTCTATGCGGCTGCCTTGCCTGCCGTAGGCGTGCTGGACATGCTGCGCTTCGAGAAGTTCACCATCGGCTGGGGCTGGAAGAGCGATTACGGCACGGTGGAGAACAAGGCCGAGTTCAACGCCCTGTTGAAGTACTCGCCATATCACAACCTCAAGCCCGGCACGCGCTATCCGGCCACGCTCGTGCTCACCAGCGACCACGATGACCGCGTCGTGCCTGCGCACAGTTTCAAATTCGGTGCGCGACTTCAGGAATGCCAGGCCAAGGATGGCCCGCCTGTCTTGATCCGCATCGAAACGAGTGCTGGCCATGGCGCCGGCACCGCGTTGAACAAGACCATCGAGAAGACTGCGGACGAGTGGGCTTTTTTGGTGAAGGTGCTGGGGATGATAGGTGGTTAAGCTTGCGAAAAAGCTAAGGGCTCGCATCGTCATCTCATGTCGAACTCAAGCACAGCATATGCCGAGCAGGATGCCTATAGGAGCGCACTGGGTTTGATTGAGACCTGTTTCATTCAAAAAAGTCCTGCTCTCAATTTGTCTGGCTTGGGTCTTGCCGTCCTGCCACCGGAGATTGGTAAGTTGTCATTCTTGGAACAACTGATTCTCTCCGAGAACAAGCTGTCTGAATTGCCACTTGAGTTTAGTTACCTCAAGAATTTGAAAACCTGTGATCTTCGGCAAAACCGGTTCACATCTTTTCCATTAAAGCTTTGTAAATTGACTGATCTCGAAGTGCTGCTTATCAGCTACAATCAGATTGAAGTTCTGCCACCTGAGATTGGTATGCTCAGCAAACTAAGGCGACTAGGGGTGCGCAATAATCGGATCAGTGAACTGCCTCCAGAAATTGGAAAACTTACGGAGTTGGTAGAGTTGGGGGTCGAGAACAATCGTCTTTGGCGGCTCCCGCATGAGTTGGAGTTTCTCGAAAAACTGGAAATGCTTTTTCTCCATGAAAATCCAGATCTTGAGGTTTCTGCGGAGATTTTAGGGCCTACATGGGCCGAGGTTTATGGTGATCGTGATTTGGGTCCGGCCAATCCTGCAGCACTTCTGAACTACTATTTTGCATCAAAGACGGAATCGCAACCATCTGATAGCTCAAGAGATCAAGCTGAGAAATTGGAACGTATTGTCTTTCCTTCGATCCAGTTCCAGAATGCCACAATTGCAGAGGCGGTGGAGTACCTTCGGGTAAGAAGCTGGGATTTAGACGACGGTGAAACAGATCGTTCGAAGCGCGGTGTGAATCTAGTTTTAGATCGCAATTTGTCATACAACAACGCATCGCTAAGTCTTGATCTTCAGAATGTGCCAATGGTCGAGGCACTACGGTACATCACTGAACTCGCTGGAGTTACCTATGAAGTTAAGCCTGATGAAATTAGAGTTACGACTAGGCCTATTGGATCACCAGAGGATGGTGCAGCAAGTCCATCAGTCGTCAAAACTAAACAACGTGTTGGTGCTGCACGGAGAAGTGTTGCCACACTTAGTCGAGCGCAGACCGAGGGCGACAATCCAAGTGTTGAAGATCATTTCGGACGGGAACGCTTTGTGGAGACACTTGGTTATTTTTTAACGCGACCGAAGACAGGGACACCGCTCACGGTGTCAATTGAAGCGCCTTGGGGGGCTGGGAAGTCGTCATTCATGCGCCAACTGGAATCCCAGGTGCTCCGAAACCAACTGGTTTCTACAACGACCACAGGATTGCTCGATATGGGCAAGCGCTGGCTGAAGAACAAGTTTGTTAAGGATTCGCCAATCACCATGTGGTTTAACCCTTGGCGGCATGCCGAAGCGGAGGCGATGTGGGCTGCGTTTGCGTTGGAATTTGCGCGTAGAATCAGGCAACAATCCGTATTCTTTCGTCGTTGGGGCTGGGCGCAATTTTCGCTTTGGTGGCAAAGTTATGACTGGTCGCGTGGGTTGCCGGAATTTGTTAGGCTGGCCTCTCGGATGATGGTGCTGTGCTTGGCAGGATTGATTTTTTGGTTTGCCTGGAAGTACGGCATGGAATCTTTGAAAGGTGTCTGTCACTCTGTAGGCGAGTGGGCAAAGCTCGATAAAGATCACAAAACTGCAGCTGCCTTGGTCGAGAAGTTGATAACCGGTGAAACTGGTACCCTTGCCGTTGCCGTGGTGACAGTCATGGGTTTGGTCTTGCAACTCTCGTCGGCGTTAGGGAATCCGCTCGTCCCGGCGATTCGCAGGTATCTCACCAAACAAGACTCGGCAGGAAAACTGGGATATGTCGAAGGT
The DNA here is from genome assembly GCA_041395065.1 of Prosthecobacter sp. Taxonomy (GTDB): domain Bacteria; phylum Verrucomicrobiota; class Verrucomicrobiia; order Verrucomicrobiales; family Verrucomicrobiaceae; genus Prosthecobacter. Next base: position 13,538 of record JAWLBG010000006.1, read on the forward strand.
TTCCAGAAACAGTTTGGGCAGATGGTGCGGGCATATGCTGGCAAGCGACGAGTTTTTGTTTTCGTTGATGATCTGGACCGTTGTGAAGTGGCAAAGGCGGCGAGTCTGATGCAATCAATCAATTTGATGCTGGGGGATCCTGACCTCAATGCGGTGTTCCTACTTGGCATGGATCGTGAAAAAGTAGCAGCAGGAATGGCGGTCAAACATGAATCTCTGCTGCCCTATCTCAATGCTCGCGAGTTGCTTGGTCAACTTGAGGGTAATGGCACGCAACCCAAAAACATCGAAGCACTGCAACACCTTCTTGGTCTGGAGTTTGGCTACTCATTCATTGAGAAATTCATTCAATTGCCTTTTCGTCTTCCCCAGCCGGGTGATGAAGGGATGGAGCGTTATCTTTGCAACCTAACCGGCCGTGCGTATGTGCGTGGAGAGGCAGCCAGACGGGCAACTCAGGTGAGAGACGCAGCCAACAAAGCACCGATTGGTGAAGGTGATGTTTCCAAAGGCGAAACGCCCGAGCATGACGTTGGTCAGGGGCCAGGGGATTCAAATCGGCGAAATGTTGAACAAAGCGCTCCTGCGGCGGCCGCGCCCAAACGTGTTGAGCAGCATACTCAGGATTTCGTTTCCCGTGCGAAAGAACGGGTTGAACGATTTCAACGTCTGGCAAAGGCGGACCAACTCCAAACAGAGGACTCCTTGTTTGAGGCTCTCCTCTTAATTCGTCCGGCCCTGGATGACAACCCGCGCAAATTGAAGCTGGCTCTGAATTTGCTGCGTTTACATGGCTTTCTGGCCTCTGATTGGTTGGCCAATCCTCCACCCCAAGGGGAGCCGGGGCCCCGCATCACGCTTCCGAAATTGGCCAAGGTGATTGCCATGGATCTCAGATGGCCGACATACCTCCTTAGTCTTGCAGAAAAGGTGTCAGATATGCGGATGGATGAAAAGATTCCGGCGCATTCATCCCTGCCTCCCAATGATCCTGAGCTTGCATCATTGCTCGAGAGAGGCGGTGGTCATGAGGTTTTGAGTGTGGCTGATCTTCGAGCTATTCTTAGCGTCGCCCCAGCTCCAAATGCGGCAGATAGCGAAATGATCGAGATGATTGCGGATGCTGAATTCTCAGAGAAATCTGACGAGGTGGGCACCACCAAAGTGAAATCGGCAAAACGCAAGGTTGCAGCAAAGCTAGAATAGACAGCGGAGCGTTTTGAAATGATGCCAAAGCTGGATTGGAGATTAGCTGAGGGCAGTCGTGCCCCTGTTGGAGCGAAGCTACTCCCGCACAAAGAAATTCGCGAAGGTCACGGGCGTGCCGAAGTCGGCGATGCCGACGGGGCCTTTGGCTGAGCCTTCGAGGGTGGCTTCGATGACTTGAGGATTGGCATCCTGGGTTTCGGTGAGGGTGGCAGTGGCTTGTTTGCCGTCGAGTTTGAGGCGGAGTCGATACCATTTGCCGAGTTTCACCTGGTCGGGGCCGAAGATGATGGGGGCTTTGCCGGTGCCGATGAGGACGGCGGGATTGTTTTCACCGCGAATGCAGAATCCGGCGCAGGGTGTGTTGAGGTTGGCGGATTTGAGGAGCTGGAAGTCGGCGATGAATTCGCCGTTGGCGATTTCGGCCTCGCTCCAGAGCGGCGTGCCTTCCTGGCCGCCGGTGGCTTCGAGTTTGAGGTTCCAGTTGGAGGTTTTCCATCGCGCCTCGGCTCCGGCGGGGACTTTCCAGCCGTGGAAGTCGAGGCCGTTGTAGAGATGCTTCCAGCCTTGATCGAGCGGTGCGGAATCGGCGGCGGTGGCGCCAGTGCTGGGCAGTTCCTTGATGCGGACGTTGCGGAATTCGACCGGAGCGCCTTCGGATTCGAGGGCGAGGTAGCCTTTGCGCCAGAAGCATTTGTCGCCGCCGCTGACGACCTTGCCGTTCACGGCGAGCGTGAGCGTGCCGTTGTTGCCGGTGATGCGGTAGTGGTTCCATTCGGGCGAGGGCTTGCTGCGTTCCTCGCTGGGGAAGCTGCGCTGGCCGTTGTGATCGCCATGCGGCTCCATGGTGGCGCCGTGGATGGGGAAGACGTCGCCGTGCGTGGTGAACCAGCGCGGCTTTTTCGGATCGGCATGCTTCATGTAGCCGTGGTCGAGCACCTGGACCTCGATGCCGCGCAGGAAGGGAACGCCGGGCGCGGAGATGGGGCTGCCCCAGATGAAGACGCCGGAGTTTCCGCCGCTGGTGAGATGCCGCCATTCGCACTCCAGGATAAAGTTCTCATACTGCTTCTCGGTGCGCATCGCGCCGGTGGGAATGCCGGTGCAACGAACAACGCCGTCCTTGATGCTCCACGTTTCAGGTGCGCAGTTGGCGTTCACCCAGCCACTGAGATCATGGCCGTTGAACATCGGCACGAAGCCTTCTTCATCGGCAGCATGGGCACAGGTGAACGAAAGTGCGAGGGCGCAGAGCAGCGTGGTTGGTTTCATGCGCCTGGGATTACGCGCCGAGGCATCATGCTTGTTCACCGTTGTGCCACTTGCGCCTTACAGCTCGATCTTCATCGGCGGCGGAAGCGCAAGCTTGATGGGGAGCTCTTCTTCGCCGCTGCCGATGGCGTCGACCGGGATGGCCTTGCGGACGGGGGTGCCGTCGTCGTTCACAGCGCGGGCGCGCGGAATGGCCTGTTCTGATTCGTAGGGATCCTCGCCGATGACGGTGAGGGCCCGCATGCGCACGGGTTCGATGTGCACCCACTTGGCCGATTCGGCGATGAGCGGGGCGGGGGTGATGCCGCCGCCCGGCATGCGGAATTTGAAATTGTCCGCGGCGAGGTCCACGCCTTCGCCGGTGTGCGCGGTGCAGAAGCCGTCAAGCGGCGTTCCGGGGCGGAGGAATTCGAAGTAGGTGGCGCGGACGGACTTCTCCACGCCGTCCGGACCCTTGACCTTCTCATAGCAGTAGTCTGTGGCGCGCATGCCACTGCGCTGGCAGATCTCGATGCGGTCGGCGATCTGCGGCGGGGTGATTTCCTCGGGGGCGAAGCGGCTGGTGCTCGCATTGATCATGTCCACCCACGCGGGGAGCAGGATGCGGTTGGAGAAGGCGCCGGGGTAGATGGTCTTGCTCTTGTCGAAGCCGGCCCACAGGCCGCAGGTGACGCCGGAGGTGTAGCCGAGGAACCAGAGATCCTTGAATTCGTAATGGGTGCCTGTCTTGCCGCCGGCCGGGAAGTCTCCGAGCTTGTACTCGCTGACCGCGAGGCTGCCGGTGCCACGGTGCAGGGCCTCGTCGAGGCAGACATGCGTCTGGTAGGCGGCGATGGGGTCCATGCTCTGCACGGTCTGCAGCATCTGTTCCGAAATCTGGTACACGACCTTGTCGTAGCTGTCGGTGATGCGCTGGATGAGGTGCAGCTTCTGCGGGCGGGCGCCGACGTTCGGGAAGTTCGTGTAGGCGATGCACATCTCGCTGAGACGCGCCTCGCTGGCACCGAGAAAGGTGGAGGGGTAGTCGCGAAGCTCGGTCTCGATGCCGGCCTTCTTTGCCACCTCCTTGACCATGGGCACACCCACGCGCTCCCCGAGGCGGACGGTGGCGGAGTTGCGGCCGAGCACCAGCGCGTCGCGTGAGCTGATGGGCTCCTGAGTCCACTTCGGATTGTCCACTTCCGCGCCCCACTCGCCGAGGATGCCTGTGAGGCCGCCGATCATCACGCGGCGGTTGTCCAGTGGCGCGTCGTCCACCTTGGTGCCCGGGTAGATACCCGGGCTGCTGAAGGCGGCGGCATAGACGAAGGGAGTGAACGCCGTGCCCACCGGTCGCACGCCGTCAAGGGCGCGGTTGAACTGGCTGTCGCCAAAATCGCGCCCGCCGACCATCGCGAGGATCGTGCCGTCCTTGTTGTCGATCATCAGAGCGGCGGCCTGCAGATACTCCGGCAGTGGCCGCGGAGTGGAGGGGTCGATTTCCCCGCGCTTCAAGCGGGCGCGGTAGTCGCTCATGATCGCGCTGAACTGCGCCATCGTCTGATGCTCGTAGCCGGGGCGCGACTCAACTTCCGCGATGTGCTTGTTCACAGAGATCTCCGCTGCCTTCTGCAGGTCTTGGTCGATGCCGGTGTAGATCTTGAAACCGCCGATGGAGGCGCGCTCCTCTCCGACGATGTTCACCACCTCGCGGCGCACGGCGTCAAAGACGTAGCTGAGGCGGGGGTCGCTGCTCTGAGGCGCGGTGACGAGCGGCTTCATCTTCAGCTTGGCGGCATCCTCCATGCTGAGCGTGCCCTCAGTGGCCATGCGGTCGAGCACGGAGTTGCGCTCCTTCAGCGCCCGCTGCGGATGGCGCAGCGGCTGGATGTTGTTGGGGCTTTTGATCAGGCCGCAGATCGTTGCCGACTCCTCGATGGTCAGCTCCTTCACATCCTTGCCAAAGTAGCCGCGCGCCGCGGCCTGCACGCCGTAGAAGTTCAGACCGAAGAAGATGCGGTTCAGGTAAAGCTCCAGAATCTCGGGCTTCGAGAAGTTCTTTTCGATGCGCTGGGCGAGAGAGGCCTCCAGGATTTTGCGCCGGTAGCTGCGCTCCAGCAGCTGGAAGGTCTGACGTGCCAGCTGCTGCGTGATCGTACTCGCGCCCTGCGTGACCTGTCCGGCGGTGATGTTCTCCTTCACCGCGCGCGCCAGGCCGATGTAGTCCACGCCGTCGTGCTTGAAGAAGCGGCTGTCCTCCTGCGCCACCAGCGCGTCGATGAAATGCTGCGGCACGTCCGTGATCGGCACCGGCGTGCGATTCAGTACGTAGAGCCGGGCCAGTTCGTCGCCGTTGCGGTCGTAGATGATACTGGCAGCCTCCAGCTTCTTGAGCTCCTGCAGGTCGAACTTCTCCGCGTCCCGCCTCAGCGGCGCCACCACCACGCTGTAAACGCCGAACACCGCCACGACGCCGAGAATGAAGAGTGCCAGCAGCGCGTTGAACCATCCACGGCGGTAGAGCGGCAGTTTCAGGCCGGATTCGCCGCGCCAGTTGCGCACAGGCTGGGGATCGGGATCATCTCGGAACATGGTAGGGCAGAGGAAAGAGCGGGGAAGTTACCCGCCCTTCACAGTCCGCGCCACTTCTTTCCCGTCTTCTGCATGACCCCGATTGCCCGCCTGCTCCGCGAACGCATTTCCACCGCCCCCGGCGGTCGGCTGCCCTTCGCGGAGGTGATGGAAACGGCGCTTTATCATCCTGAGCATGGCTATTATGGCACGGGTCCGCGCCGCATCGGCAGGCAGGGAGATTTTTTTACCAGTGTCAGCGTTGGGCCGTTGTTTGGGCGGTTGCTCGCCATGCGCGCGGTGCAGGAATGGCAGGAACTGGGGAAGCCCGCGGATTTCACAATCATCGAGCAGGGGGCGCATGATGGACAACTCGCAGAGGACGTCATCGCCGCCCTCGGGGATGAGTCTCTGTCCTATCTCATCGTCGAGCCCAATCCACGCTACCGCGAGGCGCAGGCGAGGCGTCTCGGCGACCGCGTGCAGTGGGTGGAAGGCCTCGCCGAGCTGCGCCCCGGCCCCCGCCACGCCTTCTTTCTCTGCAACGAGCTGCCCGACGCGTTCCCCGTCCACCTCGTCCGCTGGAACGGGGAGCTCTGGCGCGAGCTGCACGTCGATGAGGCGCTGCAATTCGTCGAAGCCGACCCTTCCTGCGCCGAACTCGCCGCCGAGGTCGCGAGGCTGCCGCGCGATCTGGCTCCGGGTCACACCATGGAAATCAACCTCGCCATGCTTGCCTGGGTGCGTGATCTCGCGCAGGCAGCGTTTCGCGGCGCTGTCTTCATCGCCGACTACGGCCTCGATGCGGAGGAGTTCCACGCCGACTCCCGCGCCGGCGGTACCCTGCGCCGCTATCGTGGCCACCAGATGGATGACCGTGTGCTGGAGGATCTCGGTGAGTGTGACTTGACCAGCCACATCGACTTCACGCGCCTCATTGAGGAAGCCACCCGCCACGGTTTGACGCAGCGCGAGTACGACCTGCAAGGCCGCTTTCTGGGGCGTGTGGCCATGCCTTGGCTGAAGAGTCTGGAGGGCCGCCCGCCTGATGCGGCGGCGATGCGCCAGTTTCAGTCCCTCACTCATCCGGCGTTCATGGGTCGGTCGTTCCGCTGCTTGGTGCTGGGGAAGAGTGGGGTTTGAAAGCGTCACTTTGGCGCCAAGACCGCCTCTGAACGGCCGTTACCCCCACCCCTCGTGGCTCGTACCCGCCGTCGTCGTCGCACGACCCCTGACTCCTTGCCGCACGACCCTTGACCCCTCGTTGCTCGAACCCTGACCCCTCGTTGCTCGAACCCTGACCCCTCGCCGCACGACCCCTGACCCTTCGCTGCACGACCCCTGACCCTTCGCTGCACGACCCCTGACCCCTCGTCGCTCGTGCCCCGACCCTTCGTCGCTCGTGCCCCGACCCTTCGTCGCTCGTGCCCCGACCCCTCGTCGTTTGCACCCAGGCAAGCGGATTGACGAACCAGCGGGGCGGTTCGAGCGTAGCCTCTGCATGCGCATCGGCATCACAGGAGCGACGGGATTCATCGGCGGGCATCTGGCGCTGATGGCGCAGGGCAGCGGGCACGAGGTCATTGCCTATACCCGCAGGGCGGGTTCGTTTGTTCCCCTCTCCACCGAGACGCTGGTCCAGCCGCGGGAGGCGCCGCACGAGCTGCCGGAAACGCGGCTCGACGCTCTGGTGCATCTGGCGGGCGAATCGCTGATGGGACTGTGGACTCGTGAGAAGCGGGCGCGTATTCGTACAAGCCGGGTGGATTTCACTGCCGCACTGGTGGCTCATCTTGGGACGTGGCAGCCGGAGAACCGTCCGAAGGTCTTCGTCTGCGCCTCCGGCGCGGGATTTTACGGCAACAGTGGCGACGATCCCGTTGATGAGGCGTCTTCCCACGGCGAAGGCTTCCTCGCGGAGGTATGCGTAGGGTGGGAACGCGCGGCCCGTGGCGCGGAGACGCTCGGCGCACGGGTGGTGAATCTGCGCACGGGCATGGTGCTGGGCGCGGATGGCGGTGCCTTCCTCTTATTAAAGAAGGTGTTCGGCCTCGGGCTGGGCGGTCGGCTGGGGAAGGGGACGCAGGGGATGGCGTGGATCCACATCGACGACGTGGCGGGCCTGATCCTGAAGGCGATCGAAACGGAGACGGTGCGCGGGCCGGTGAATGTGTGCGCACCGGAGGTGGTGACGAATGCGGAGTTCACCAAGAAGCTGGCGGCGGCGTTGCACCGGTCGGCTTTCTTCCATGCGCCGGCCTTCGCCCTGCGCCTGCTGCTGCGCGGGATGGCGGAGGAGATGCTGCTGGGCGGACAGCGAGTGATTCCTCGCGTTGCGACAGAGATAGGCTACGTTTTCGCCCATCCAACTCTCGACAGTGCACTCAATGCACTGCTCTGACCCACCCGCATCCTCATCATGGCCTCCCAGCAGACCACCATCGGCATCATTTACGATTACGATCAGACGCTGAGCCCGACCTACATGCAGGATGAGACGCTCTTCCCGCACTTCGGGATCAATCCGGAGCCCTTCTGGAAGCGCAGCCGCGAACTGGTGGACACCGAGGGCTACGATGGCGAACTGGCCTACCTGAAGTGCATGCTCGACTACCTCGACATGGACCGCCCGACGAACGAGGACCTGCGGAAGCTCGGCGCGAAGCTGAAGTTTTACAAGGGCGTGCCGGAGCTCTTCGGCGAGTTGAACAACGTGCTCAACGACCAGCACCGCCTGCTCGGTGTGAAGATCGAGCACTACATCGTCTCCAGCGGCCTGAAGGCGCTGATCGACGGCTCCGCGCTGGCGCCTTACATGAAACGCATCTTCGGCTGCGAGTTCGGCGAGGACAAGAACGACCGCATCACCTTCCCAAAGCGCGTCATCAGCCACACGACGAAGACGCAGTACATCTTCCGCATCAACAAGGGCATGCTGGAGCCGCACGAGGACGTGAACGACCACATGGCGCACGAACTGCGGCCCATTCCGTTCCAGAACATGATCTATGTCGGTGACGGACCCACGGACGTGCCCTGCTTCACGCTGATGAAGCGCTACGGTGGTCATGCGGTGGCGGTGTACAATCCGGACGAGGCCAGCCGCGCGAGCTTCCGCAAGTGCTACCAGCTCACCGGTCTGGCCGACCGCGTGAAGCACATCGCTCCCGCCGATTATCGCCCCGGCAGCCACCTGCGCCTGCTGCTGGAGGAGATGGTCCTCGAAATCGCCGACGGCATCGTGCGCAAGAAGCGTCAGGAGATCGAAGAAGGCACGGTATCCGCGCCGCATTTCTAAGGCTCAGCAAACGGTGATACCCCGCGCTCGCATGTCGCGGAACCACTCGACGTATTTCGGCACGCCTTGGGCAATGGACGTGGTGGGCTTGAAGCCGAGGAGAGCATTCGCCTTGCTCACGTCGGCGGAGGTGATGGGCACATCGCCGGGTTGGTCGGGCAACTGGTTGATCGTGGCTTTTTTGCCAAGCGCGTCCTCGATCGTGGTGATGAGGTCGTTGAGCGAGACGTTCTGCGAGCCGCCGAGGTTGAAGATGTCGCAGATCGGACCGCTGCGGTAGTTCAGAGCACCGATGATGCCATCGACGATGTCCGTGATGTAGGTGTAGTCGCGCCGCGTGGTGCCGTCGCCGTATTTATCGATGGGTTTGCCGTCCTCGATGAGGCGGGTGAACTTCGAGATGGCCAAATCGGGGCGCTGGCGCGGGCCATAGACGGTGAAGAAGCGCAGGGCGACAGTCTTGATGCCATAGAGGTGGCTGTAGTTCGAGCACATCTGCTCGCCGGCCATCTTCGTCATCGCATAGGGGCTGATGGTCTGCAGGATGGGGTCGGTCTCGGCAAAGGGCACCTTCTTGTTCACGCCATAGACGGAGGACGAGCTGGCAAAGACGAAGTGCTTCGTGCCGGTGCGGCGGGCGGCTTCGAGGAGGTTGAAGGTGCCCTTGATGTTTGTGTCGATGTACAACTCCGGCTGCTCGATGGAGGGTCGCACACCCGCCCGGGCGGCGAGGTGGATGACCGCGTCGAACTTGCCCTGCTCGAAGGTTTCGGCGACGAACTGGGCGTCGGTCAGTTCCCCTTGGCGGAACACCACGTCCGGGCCGAGGGCGCGGAGGTTGTCGCGCTTGATGGCGGGATTGTAGTAGTCGTTGAGGCTGTCGAGGACGGTGACACGGCCGGTTTGATCGCGGAGCAGGCGCTCGACGGTGTGGGAGCCGATGAATCCGGCGCCGCCGGTGACGAGAATGTTCATGAGGTTGTGTAGGCCACCGCAGCGGTGCGGAGCAGGGAACTAACGGGCAACTGGCTCTCTTTTGCAACCCATGAGGAGAAAGGGATTGACGCCCGGCTGTGAATTTCGCTAAATGATCGGAATTCTGTCCATTTTTCCTCATGAGCGATCCCGAAAACACGCCTACACCACCGCCAGCAACGACTCCGAAGACCGCCGCAGTCCCGCTGAAGAAGGAAACCGTGCGCATCACCCTGCGCGGTCGTCCGGGTGCAGGCGTCACACAACCTCGTGAAGCAACCGCTCCCGTTTCGCCGTCCACAGGCAATGTCCCATCACTGCACACGACTTCCGCCGTGCCAACCGTCGCTAAGAAGGCGACCGCGCCAATTCAGCTGCCATCTGCTCCTCTTCCGCCGCCAGCACCTAAGTCCAGCACATCCCCGGTCAAACTGCCGGCTCCTCCCTCCGCTCCGTCCAAGCGCACGACTTCGGCTGTTCCCGTAGCTAGCGCCCCGCCGCCTGCGGCTCCGCCACCCTCTGCTCCAGTGCCGCCACCAGCACGCCCTGCCGGAGTTCCGACGGCCCCGCGCCCCGCTCCGCCCACTGCTGGTGCTCCACGCCCCGTGGCACCTCCATCCGCAGGTCTGCCGGTTGCCACACGTCCAGTCGCTCAAAACCCCGCCGGTGCTCCGCGTGTGGAAGCAGGTGCCCCTACCGTTCCCCTTCAGAAAAAGCCGGGGCCTGCCGCTCCACGCCCTCCAGGCGCAAGCACGGGACCGATGGCCGGTTCAGCACCGCTGCCGAAGGCCACAGTGAAACTCGCACCTACCCAGGTGATGAAGCGTCCGTCGATTTCGGCGCCGCCGAGTGCGCCTGTGAAGCGCAGTGCCGCCGCAGACGCGGAACAATTTTACGAAGAAAAAGATCCCGAAGCCGGCTTGGTGCCGCTGTCTGTCATTTGTTTCGTGCTTTCCGCGCTTCTGATGGTGGTTCAGATGTTCGGCTCGGATGCCGTTCAGTCAGACCCTACTGGCAGCTCGCCCATCATGGTGCCTGCGGAAAACCGTCAGGCATGGGAAAGCAAGAACGCAATCACGGGCGTATGGACCAACAAGTTCAAGGATACCCTTCCGCCTATTCCCTGAGTCCGTCCGGTTCTGTCTGCAATAACCCTACTTTCTTCCGTTATGCCTCTCGCTTGGTTGGTTTTCCTTCTCGCCGTCGCAACGCTCGCCCTCAATTTCCTCGCCAAGAGTGGCGGAGGAATGTGACGACGTTCGATAGAGTCATCTCCTCCTAGTTGCCGTCCTTTGCTAGGCGGTCTACTATGCACGAACGGACGCTTGGCCGCGTCCTACACCGTGATACTGGAAACCGAACTCGGAAGCCACGGAGGGATCCAGCAAATTGCGTCCGTCAAAGATGAGAGGGGTTCGCATGACATCCCGCAATTCGCCGAGATTGACCGCCGCAAACTGCGGCCACTCCGTGGCGATGATGAGTGCCTCGGCACCTTGTGCGGCCTTGATGGCTGACTCTGCAAATTCGATTTGAGACCCGACAGGCAATCTGCGGGCTTTATCCATGGCTCGCGGGTCATAAGCCGTGATTTTGGCTCCCTCGGTGGCCAGCGTTTCGACCAGTGAGATGGCGATCGAATCCCGCACGTCGTCGGTATGAGGTTTGAAGCTGAGTCCCCAGACTGCAATTCGCTTGTCCTTCAAAATCCAGAGAGCTTCTCGCACCATCTTGATGAAGCGTTGGAGTTGATGCCTGTTGATGGACTGCACTTCGCCAAGGAGATTAAAAGGCACGCCCAAGTCCCTGCTGATGGCGATAAACGCCGAGATGTCTTTTGGAAAGCAGGAGCCTCCGTAGCCGAGGCCGGCGTTCAGAAAGGCCCGGCCGATGCGCCGGTCGGAGCCGATGCCCTCCGCCACCTTGACTACGTCTGCGCCGCTGACTTCGCAGATCTCGGAGAGTGCGTTGATGTAGGATATTTTGAGCGCCAGAAAGGAGTTCGCCGCGTGCTTGATGAGTTCCGCGCTGTTGATGTCCGTGACGATCACCGGGGCGATGAAGGGTTCGTAAACTTTTTGCATCAAGGCCAGGGCGCGATCGCTGTTGCCCCCTATGACAATGCGATCCGGCTTCATGAGGTCTTCAACAGCACAGCCTTCCCTGAGGAACTCGGGGTTACTGACAACATCAAACTCGACCCCGGGTTTTGCATATCGGCGAATAGTCTGCGCCACGCGCTCCCCAGTTTTTACTGGCACTGTGCTCTTGTCCACAATGACGCGGTAGCTCTCCAGGTGTTCTGAGACTTCCAGGGCGACTTTTTCGATATAGCTCAGATCGACGCTTCCGTCAGGTTGAGGCGGTGTGGGAACGGCGATGAAGAGAACCTCCCCATGCCGGACCCCCTCCTCAATGGAGTTGGTGAATGCCAATCGGCGGGAGGCCGTGTTCTTTCGCAACAAATCCTCCAATCCAGGTTCGTAAATGGGAACCTGTCCATCGATCAGCATCCGAACCTTCTCGGCATCATTGTCAACGCACAGCACATGGTGCCCTGCTTCGGCAAAACATGCTCCAGTCGTCAGTCCGACGTAGCCTGATCCTATGATGGTGAGCTTCATTCGCTGGGTATCGATCGATGCGGCGCTTCCCCTTAACAGAGAGCAGTCAATCGCAAGGCTGCCTCCCATGCCGCCCTGTAGTCAGGAATATTCTCTACTAGGGAGTTCCGCCGCGTGTCGTTTGATTTGGGTCGATGTCGAAGTTGAAATTGAGCTGTGGGAAATCCTTCAGCGTGAAGGACAGAAGAATACCGTAATCCGAAACACCGTTTCGATTGTCGCGTGCCATGATGCCAAGCGAGGCGATCCAGCTACTCAGATCCCGCGTCAGGCTGTAGCTTTGAAATTCAAGAGTGCCGTCGTCAGCTTCAAAGATGTGAACCATATTGAGTCCGTAGTTGTCAGTCAGGCGCCCATAGATGCGCGAGTATACCCGGCTGCTGTCCCCGAAGAAGGGATGATCGTTGATGTACTGATGACCAATGTCCCAAGAGGTATTCTTGGAAGGCATCCACGAAATGAAATTGTTAAACTCGGTGAAGTTACCCAAGCCGCCTACGATTGGAATCTGCCAGTCTGAATTCAGGGAAACCCACGGAACCGGTCGCCAGAAGATTTCGTTATATAGATTCGACATGTCCCGACCGAACTCCGGATCCTTGGCGAAAATGTCCACATAGGTGTTCATTCCGGCCCAAGTATACGTCGTTGAGGATTCTTCTTCAGGTGCTCCGACAAGCTGGCCGTTGCCCATGTTGACAAGGTAGTCTCTTTTTGTCTGCAAGAGGTTCCTGAATCCCACGCGAGCCACACTCCAAGAGCGAAGACTGTCAACAGCAGTAAAAAAAGGCACGTCTATGGATCGTGGACGTGTCGTTGGGCTGGATAGCCTGTCGATTCCCGGGACGCCCGAGTCTTGCGCGGCATCAAGGTAGGAGAGATTCACAAAGGGTTGAAAGACATGCCGGATACCGTCGAGTCCAAATGTTTCTGATTGCACGTCGGTCCATGAGCGCGACCACTTGACTGCTACATCCAATCCTAAGTGGAAAATTCCCCGGCTGAAATCCTGTAGGCCCGTCTGGCTTCCATCAATGCTTTGATAGCTTGTCAAGCCGGCACCAATCCGCGGAGTCAACGACAGCCAACCGAGGTATGTTTTTGGATAGAGCAACTCCTGATAGGTATGGAATCTGACAAAGTTCGGTTCCTGCAGTCGGCTGGTGATGACTCCGAGTCCAGTTGCCACATCCGTTCCTGTGAGGCTGACATCGCGAGGAAGGCCCGCGAGACTTCTGAACGAATTGGTGGCGGTTCCGAGGGGATCGGCTGTGACGGCCGCAAGCCCGCCAATTCCAAGCGCCTGCAAACGCCTCAATTCTGCTTCTTCCTGGTTGCCTACAACCTCGCTGTAGATGCCTGCAGATATACTGCCTTGGTGATAAATGCCGGAACCCCAGAGCGGTCTGCGGGTGAAGTCAATGGATAGTTCCGGCAGACGGGTAGTCGTACGGTAGAAATTGTTGGCTTTGAACTTGGCCATCAAAGTAGCCACATAGGCGTCAGTTGCGTGAATCAATGATACCTGATTGTCAGGTTCTCGGTCGGTCCGGAAATCATTGAAAAAGAAGTCTTCATAAAAATGATAGTCGCTGATTTTATTGATGTCGAAATCCAGATACCAAGTGCTTACATCCGGCCCGGGAAGATAAACACGATGCTGAAAATTGACGCGGTAACGCGTGCTAGGCACAGGAAACCTCGTGGTGCCTGCCAAGTTCGTGGTCGACTCGATGTCTTGAGACGCGTACAATTTCAAACCGGTGAGATTCTGCCGATTTGAGGCATGGCGTTGGGACAGAAAATCGACGCCCCCCCCCAGACCGCGGCGGCTGCGCAAATCAACCTTGTAACGCGCCAGGGTGTGGTCTCCGTAGGCAACAGTGTACTTGCTGAGGAGAAATGCTCCCCAGCGGCTTTGATATCCAGGGCTGAAGGTCAGCCCGTTCTCGTCGAGAGATTGGGTGTACTTTGGCAGCCAAAAAAACGGAGTGTTGCCACCGTAAATTTTGACGTTTCGTAATTGCACTTGGTCCCCGGGAATCGCCGTCAGATCCTTGGCTCTCAGATGAAAATTCGGGTTTTGTAGGTCATGCGTGGTGAAATTCACTGCGCTGGCCTTAATCTCGTTGGCGAGTCGGTTTTTGGACTCAAACTCCTCGGCCTTGTAGATGAACATGCCTGGTCCGGCAGCCATCCCTGACATAATATTCTGTCCGGACATCTCACCAGTAACCGAATTGTAGGTGATTGAATCCCCATGATACAGCGTCCCCGCCCTCCAGACGGTTACTCCGTCCTGCGCGATTACGTCACCGGTTGTCTGATTATACTGGGCGCTCCCGCAGCGGATCTCAACGTCACCATATACGATGTGAACATCCCCGGTCACAGTGGCAATACCCGTTTCCGGATCCATTGTCGTTGTCAGACCCCGTATGTTTAAATCGGTCGTCAGACTTTCCAAAAAGCCCTGCCCGCTCACATCGCTGGCTGCCGCCAGGACGCAAATGAAGGCAGTCACGCAGAATCTGGTAATGTTCATAACGCAGGAAATCAGACCGTCCATAATGAGGGCACGGCAGCCATTTCAATAGGCTAACGCCGTCCCGGTGACAAGAAAAAGCCGGAGTTTTTTCGCCCTAAAAAAGCCTCAATCATCGTCCCGTCCGGGGCGCACGGGACAGACACCTTTTTTGCTCGGCGCCTGCACAAAACTCAGCAGGTGCCATGCCTTTTCTGGCCATTCTTTGGCCACTGCCTGTGCCACGGCCTGAGACAGGTTCATGCCCTCACAAAACAGCATTTGAAAAAGTTCTTTGATCGCCGCCCGCTCCTCAGAATTGAAGCCCTGACGGCGCAGGCCGATCACATTCAAACCGGTGATCCGGTTGATGCGTTGTGCCGCGCAGTAATGGGGGATGTCCTTGCTGAAGCTGCCGTTTCCCTGAACCACGCAAAAATCTCCGATGCGCAGGAACTGGTGAAACACCGCCCCGCCGCCGATGAAGGTGCTGTTTCCCACATGAATGTGTCCGGCCAGCAACACCGCGTTGGCGATGATGTTCTTGTCACCCAGCACCACATCATGGGCCAGATGACAGCCCACCATCAGGAAGTTTCCATCCCCCATCCGCGTCACTCCGCCCGGCTTGCTGCCACGATGAATCGTCACATGCTCACGGATCACGTTGTTCTTTCCCAAAACCACGCTACTCTCCGTGGCCGAATCAAACCCCAGGTCCTGCGGCTCACCGCCGATGACAGACCCGCGTCCGATCTTCGTCCCCTCCCCCACCACCACGTGCCCGACGAGCTGCGCATGCGCCTCGATTTTGCACCCAGCGCCGACTTCGGCCGCCCCGTCGATCACCACATAGGGCCCGATCTCGGCCGTGGGAGCGATTTGGGCCTTCGGATCAATCAATGCGGTGGGATGAATCATGCGGGCGGATCATGAATGCCGCCGCCTTCCGGATCAATCGCGACTTGCACTCCTGAATGCAAAGTTCCGCTTGGCACTTCGCCGCCCGTTGCCTACTGTCGCGCCCGCCGCAACGCAGCACCAGGAGAGGTGGTCGAGTGGTTTATGGCTCCAGTCTTGAAAACTGGCGTGGCAGAAATGTCACCGTGGGTTCGAATCCCACCCTCTCCGCGCGAGCCTGCCATTCATTGACGAAGTGGCGCAAACCTTGCCGATTTCAGCCCTCTATTCGTCAGCGGCGGGTGGGAGAGCATCGGCCGCCAGATCGATGCCAAAAAGTGCCGAGAGATCGGCATCGGCCAAATCACCCTCGCCTGACGCAAGCTCTGTGATCGTCCCACGGCTCGCATTCGACAGCAGTTCCGCCTGATCCACGCCACGCAGGGTGAAGAGCAGTTCCGGCCGCGTGTCCAGCAGCACACCCACTCCATAGAGCACCGCAGCGACGTGCTTGCACATGTCGGCGTAGTCCGGGCAGGAGCAGTTGAAACGAATCTCCTCCGGTTTGGGAAACAGGCCGTTGTCCGGATCGGTCAGCACCTTCATCAGACCGTCGCCCAGCTTGCCCGCGAGCAGATCGAGCATCGATCCCACCTGACCTGCGCCCGCCTCGACGATCTTCGACCATTGCTCCTGCGGCAGCGGATGAATATGGATGCTCGTGTCATATAGCTCGGAACCCGCCACCACCGCGGTCAGTTGTCCTGGCTCAATCTCCAGATTGTACACATTGCCCTGCCGCAGATAACTGCGCCCGCGCGGGAGCCGCGATTCATAGACCTGATACGAGTCCAGATTCCTGCACCAGGCCTGCCCCCAGAAGGTCGCGCAGAGCTTCTTCGATCCCGCAGGAGCCGGCAGCGCCGCAAACACCACCCCACGCTGCACCCGCTTCGCGATCTCGCGCTGCAGCCGCTCCTTGCGCTCCTGCGCGTCTTCGTAGTCCCACGACATGCATGCTCATTTACCGCTAAGCGGATGCCACGTCGAGCGTCAGTTCAAAATCACTCAGTCGATGAGCAGGAATTTGATTTAAATACGTGGATCATTCTCCCAGAAATGCAGGTGGCTCTCTAAAGTAGTTAAAACCGCAGGTGTAATTGCGGGGTCTCTTGCCACACGTTCATACTGACGCCTCATGGATACACAGTCTTCCTGTTCCCAGAATCTCTCCATAGCCAACGCATTCCTTGCGTAGATGACCTCAAGCTTTCTTAGGCACTGGTGGAAATGTTTTTCGGTATGTTCTGTGCTCAGCGAGAGAAGCAGTTGCACATCCTTTTGTCCGGGGTGGAGAATCAGTTTACGATCCATAAAACTTGCAACTTTTTCTTTCTCACGCCGGTCAAAGAATTTCGCCAGCTTTGTTTGAGCCGCACGATGGTAATATGCCGGTGTCCGTTGATAGTTTGTTTTTCGGTAAACTGCATCACAAGCAGTTAACAAATATCCAATTGCCCTGTTAAAATACCAGTCAGAAGGCTTGATTGCAGCAAGCCTATGCAACTGCTTCTCAAGGTCGGGGGTAATGGCACCATAATAATCAAAATAGTTTTCTGATGGGGCCCCACCTTGATCTCCATCAAGCAAAACAAAATTATCCGCGCCATTCGCCCTCTTTTTCTTATTGTATGTGTGTGATGCGCAAACACCATTACGCACTTCAGACTTTCCGCGCCTAGCCGAGGGTCTGATATGATCAACCCAATCCCACTGGAACAAAGGGCAGGCACCGTAGTCGAGGAGCCAAAGTGACTTGCAGGTGTAGACGCAAGTAGCGCGGTCTCGCGAAAAGATTTCCGCCTTTTGTGCATCAGTAAAATTATTTCTGGGGGCTTTTTTGGGCATAAAATGACCTTGCTCTTTTACTCAGTTACCGAGTTCACATCAAGAGAGACGAAATCCAGCAGCTCATCCGCGCTCATGTCGGTGAGCAGCTTTTCAGCGCCGCCTTCGCCGATCATGTGCTGAGCGAGGCTCATCTTTGCTTCGATCAACGAGTCGATGCGCTCTTCGATGGTGCCCTGGCAGACGAATTTATGAACGAAGACGTTTCTTTGCTGGCCGATGCGGAAGGCGCGGTCGGTGGCCTGGTTTTCGATGGCGGGATTCCACCAGCGATCGAAATGAATGACGTGGCTGGCGGCGGTGAGGTTGAGGCCGGTGCCGCCGGCTTTAACGCTGATGACCATGAAGGGCGGGCCGCCGGGCTGCTGGAAGGAGTCGACGAGTTCGGGGCGCTTCTTCACACTCGTGCCGCCGTGAAGAATGAGGCCTTCCCGACCGAAGACGGTGGCGAGGTAGCGGGCGAGCGGATCGCAGGTTTCCTGAAACTGCGTGAAGATGAGCGCGCGTTCGCGTTTCTCGGCGAGCTCGCTGCAAATCTCGGCAAGGCGCGCGAATTTGCCGCTGTCCTCGGGATTCCATGCGCCGTCACCGTTCCAGTGGCTGGGGTGATTGCAAATCTGCTTGAACTTGAGCAGGAAGCCGAGCACGAGGCCCTGACGTCGGATGGGCTCCATGCTCTTGTCGTGAAGCATCTTCGCGAGCTGATCGACTAGCTTCGCATAAACCGTGGCCTGACGTTTGGTAAGACCGCAGAAGGCTTTGGTTTCGATCTTGTCGGGCAGATCGCTGATGATGCTCCTGTCCGTTTTCATGCGACGCAGGATGTAGGGTTTCGCCAGACGGCGCAGCGGCGCGAAGCCTTCGCTGCTTTTCGCGCAGCGCTTCACGGCCTCGGCAAAAGCCGTGCTGCCGCCGAGCAGGCCGGGATTGAGGAAATCGAAGAGGCTCCAAAGATCGCCGGGACGGTTTTCGACAGGTGTTCCGGTCAGGGCGATGCGTGTTGCGGCCTGCAGACGCTTCACGGCCTTGGTGCTGGCGCTGCCGGGATTCTTGATGGCCTGCGCTTCATCGAGAATGACAAGGCTCCATGGATGCATCTGCCACGCTTCGGTGCGTTGAAGAAACTGGTAGGTCGTGAGCATCACGTCGTAACCGCGCAGGGCTTCGGCGGTGTGATGAATGGCGAAGTCGAGTCTTTCGCGGTCGGTTTGCGAAGGATGGGCGATGAAGAGTCTCAGATCGGGCGCAAAGCGCTTCACTTCCGCGCGCCAGTTGCCAACCAGCGAAGCGGGAACCACGAGAAGAGCGGGCGATCGGGTTTTGTTTTGTCGTGCGAGCAGCAGCGCGATGACCTGCAGCGTTTTGCCCAAACCCATGTCGTCGGCGAGGCAGGCGCCGAGACCGAGGCGCGTCATGAATTGCAGCCATGCGAAGCCTTTGCGCTGATAGGGACGCAGTTCGGCGCACAGGTTCGGAGGTGGCGGCGATTCGGCGGGATCGCGCATCTGATCGAGGAGTTGCGCGAGGTTTTTGCCGGCCACGACATCGCTCCATTCGCGAACCATCTCGTTGTTCTCCTCGTTTGCGACGGCCTGATGCGAATCGAAGCCCGCGAGCAGCCGCATGCCGTCGAGAAAGCCGATGCCGCCTTCACCGGCGGCGTGCTGCACTTTCTCCCAATGATCCATCACCTGCTGCAAGCGCTCGCCATGAACTTCGACCCATTGGCCGCGAAGCGAAACGAGCCCGGTGTCGGCGCTGAGCAGCTTTTCCCATTCGGCATCGGTCAGCGGCTCGCCTTCGAGGCTGGCGGCCATTTTGAAACTGAGCAGCGCTCCGGCATGCAGCGAGGTGTTCTTCGGCGCGTCGATTATCACCGCCACACTTGGACGCGGGCCTTTGCCGCTGCGCCACCAGTCCGGCAGTTTCATGACGATGCCGCTCTCCTGAAACACGGCGGTCTCGCGCAGCACGCGATACGCCTCCTGCGGCGACATGGCCATCGGCTGAAACAGGCGTTTCGTCTCCAGCCACTCGCGCAGGAGTTTGGATTTGTCCGCAGCGATCCGCACCGGAGCCAAAAGCGCCTGAAGCGCCGTCTGATCCTTTTGGGCCGCATAAAGCTGCAGCGCACGGGCGAGCGGCAGATGCTGAGGCTGACCCGTAGCGCTGAGCTTTTCCGTGAAGGTCGCGAGGAAGGCAAAAGGCCGCTGCGAGTCCGTCTTGTTTTCCGCGAGATGAAACGTGACGCGTCCAACCACATGCCACGCGGGACATTCCGAGCGCAGCCAGGATTCGACGTCGCCTTTCGCGAATTCGGCGATGTGCCGCGCAAGATCGAGCCACCAGCGTTCCACCACTTCCGGCGTGAGGTATTCAGCGCCCGGGAACGGTGGCGCGGCGGCGATAAAGGACTCGCGTTCCGCCAATGACGGCACCGGAGTCGCGAGAGCATCCTTGGTCTGGCAGAGGCGCGTGAAAAACTGCTGTGCCAGCTCGCGCAGCCAGCGAAACGGCGGTTCGAGTTCTGCTGCGTGCAGTTCGGAGGCGAGGAGAAGGAGTAGGGAACCGGTGCCGCCGGTCGCGGCGAGTCTGCGCTCGACCGCGTTCTCCGCCCGGCCTTCGAGGAGCAGGCAGCCTTCGGGTGTGACGGAGGGGGACAGCATGCGGCGCGTTTTTTTCGACGAAAATGAAACATCCGGCAAGCCCTCGCTCGGAAGGTTCGGGAAAAAACAGCGTCACAGTTCTTTCAATGCGGGATTGGTGTGCTAGGCATCCTGTTCGCCATCGGCAGTGTCTGCGGCTGGCGTCATCAATCATGCCTGCCCTCATTGAAGCCCTTCCCACCCTGCTGAAGCAGTACGACGACCGCACCCGACAGGAGGCCGAGCGCCTCGTGGATGACGATGCGGTGATGGGATTGGAGCTGATGGAGGATGAAATGATGGCGGAGGTGCGCATGGACGACCGCCCGGCGCAGGTGCGCTGGCTGCGCGGCGACCTCGGCTGGCACGGCGAGACGGACATCGACGACGAGGATGCGCTGGAGAACCTGGCGCTCTGCGCGACGCTCGTGGCGGTGCAGCGCAAGGAGTCTCGCGGCACACTGCCGCCGACGCCGGTGGAAGAGGAGGACTTCGAGCAGGCGCTGATCATCCAACTGGGCCGCGCACTCACGCCGAACGAGGAGAACTATCTGAGCAAGATGGAGAAGCGCTACGAGCGTGTGCGCCTAACAGGAAAGATTTTCGACCAGGACATGGTGCGCCTGCATCCGAAGTGGGCGATCGAGAGCATGGAGCCGTTGTCGCTGTGGCCGGAGTCGCCGAAGTCCCTGCGCGAGTTTTGGAATTTCATCGTGCTGGCGCTGGACGACAAGGGGCTGGCCGCTCCGTCGTTCCTGCGCTGCATGGCGGATTTGGATGCGACGCGCGATGCGCTGCGCGAATGGCGTCACGCGAGCACCGTGCCGACCTGGCGCAAACGGATTCGCGATTTCATGGAGACGCGCGAGGACGCGGACGGCAGGGAGCCGGTGCCGCCGCGTGAGTGCGAGTTCCGGCTGCTGGTCACGGTGAACGATGTGAAGCTGCAGGTGCGCCCCGCCGGCAACGAGTCGGCGGTTTTTTCCACGGTGGACTCCGCCGAACTCGAATCGCTGCGCAGAGACCACCGCGAGGGGCGCGTCATGGCCTCCGGACCTGCGGAGCTGCTGCTCGTGTCCTGTCTGGCGCAGAGCGGGGAAGACTTGAACGACTCCTTCCGGTTGGAGTCGGAGCATCACGCGCGCTGGTTTTCCACGCTGCTGCAGCAGCCGGCGCTGGACAAGTTGCTGGTCACGCTGGACGAGGTTTCCTTCCGCCGCGTCGCCGAACCGCTGCGCTGGGCCTCTAGCCTGAGTGAGGACGGACGCACGCTGACCCTCCAGCTCGAAACGTCGGAAGGCGAACCCGCGCCGCTGCCGCTGCGGATCCTGCGCGGGGCGCAGACGCTGTTTTTGAGCGCCGACTTGGTTTTCCGTGGACCAAACTGGCTGCATGATGAATCGCGGATCGACGCGCCGGTGGTCATGCCGCTGGAGGCGCTGGCCACTCCTGAGGGCATCGCCTTCATGAGTGAGATCGGCATCACGGTGCCGGAGTCCATCCAGAGTCGGGTGCGGCATGAAAAACTGCGGGTGAACATCACCGCCGCCTGCATGGCAAAAGGGGTGCATTCCAGCAGCGCGGAGTTTGTGACCTTCAAGGCCGAGGCCTTGGACGAGGAGGGCCGTGTGCAGGAGAGGCTCCGTATTTCCGGCTGGCAGCCCCTGGACGAAAAAAAAAACGCTGACACGGGCAACGCCATCGTCTGCCGCGACCGCCGCGCCCTGCGCGAGGCCGAAGAGCTGCTGAACCAGCTCCGGCGCACATGGGATATCGAGACCGACGGCTGGCGCGTGCGCATGGCGAAGGATTTTCCCGACGTGTTTCACGGCTGGGCGACGAATCTGCCGGAGAACGTGTCATTGGAATCGGACGAGAGGCTGCAGTCCATCATGGCGGACCCGCTGATCGCCCGCGTGCGGATCGAGGCGACACAGACGGCGAACATCGACTGGCTGGATTTGAAACTCGTATTCGACATCGAGGGGGTGGATCTGAAGCCGGCGGAAATCCGGCGCCTTATTGCCGCAAAGGGAGAGTTTGTGAGGCTGGCGGATGGTTCGTGGCGTCGTGTGAAGCTCGAGCTGAGCGAGGAGCAGCTTCAAATGCTCGACAGTCTCGGCATCGACTTGGACGAAAACAGCGGCGATGCGCACCGGATGCACTGGCGCCAACTGGCTCTGGAGAAGGCGGCTGAAATCGTCAATCCGAAGGCTTGGGGAAAAATCGTCGAGCGCATGGAATCGGCAAAACTCGACGAACGTCCTCCGGTGCC
Source organism: Prosthecobacter sp. (assembly GCA_041395065.1). Lineage (GTDB taxonomy): Bacteria > Verrucomicrobiota > Verrucomicrobiia > Verrucomicrobiales > Verrucomicrobiaceae > Prosthecobacter. The sequence goes on from JAWLBG010000006.1 coordinate 35,715, forward strand.
GGAGGGATTGAACGTGACGCTGCGGCCCTACCAGGTGGAAGGGTATCAATTCCTGACCTACCTGACGATGAACCGTTTTGGCGGCATCCTGGCGGATGACATGGGTTTAGGAAAGACGCTGCAAAGCATCGCCTGGGTGCTGTGGCTGCGCTCCAGAAAGAAACCAGGCGGGCCGCACCTTCCGGTGCTCGTCGTCTGCCCGAAGTCGGTACTGGATGTCTGGGCGCTGGAATTCAACAAGGCCGCCGCCGACCTGCGCGTGCTGGTGCTGCATGATCGCGACCTGTTTGACCTTCAGCATGTGCAGACGCAGATCGACGTGCTGGTGATGAACTACACGCAGATGCGGAATGTGATCGAGGAACTCGCTACGGTGCGCTGGCTGGCGGCGATCCTCGACGAAGGACAGCAGATCAAGAATCCCGACTCGCAGACGGCGCGCGCGGCGCGGCAGCTCCGCGCCGACAACCGCCTGGTCCTGACGGGGACGCCGCTGGAGAACCGCCTGCTCGACCTGTGGAGCCTCATGACCTTCGCCACGCCGGGTGCGCTGGGCGAGCGTGCGTACTTCCATCGCCACTTTGACCGGAGAAAGGACGCCAAGGCCTCGGAGCGCCTCGCCGCGCGTCTGCGTCCCTTCCTGCTGCGCCGCACCAAGGGCCAGGTGGCCCGCGACCTGCCCTCGCGCAGCGAGGAAAACATTCTCTCGGAAATGAGCGGAAGACAGGCGGAGCTCTACAAGGAGGAACTCGCCCGTGCGCAGCATCTGGTGCTCAGCAGTTCCGGCTTCGACATGGTGAACCGCCGCCGCTTTGCCATCCTGCAGGCGCTCACGCGCTTGCGGCAGATTTGCTGCCATCCCGGCCTTGTTGACAAATCCGCCGAAAATGAAGACAGCGCCAAGCTGACGGCGACGCTCGATTTGATCCAGGAACTGAACGCGGAAGGACACAAGGTGCTGCTCTTCAGCCAGTTCGTGACGATGCTGAAAATCATCCGCAGAAAGCTGGAGGAACTGAAGCTGCCCTACCACTGGCTCACTGGAGCCAGCACGGATCGTGCGGGCATCGTGAAGGCCTTCCAGGAGGATGAAAACGCCAGTGTGTTCCTGCTTTCCCTCAAAGCAGGCGGCAGCGGCCTCAACCTCACTGCCGCGTCGTATGTCATCCTGTATGATCCGTGGTGGAATCCGGCGGTGGAAAATCAGGCCATCGACCGCGCCCACCGCATCGGCCAGACGCAGCCGGTGATGGCCTACCGCATGCTGACGAAGAGCACGATCGAAGAAAAGATCATGACCCTACAGCACAAGAAAAACCTCATGGTCAGCAACGTCCTCGGCGAAGGGGGATTCACCAGCCTGCTCCAGCGGGAGGACATTGAGTTCCTCTTCGACATGGAGGCGGAAAAGGTCACTTGAGGCAAGGTTGTCACGCGTCTGCCGCGAGCCTGCCCGCAGCCTGACCGGTGGCGAGGCAGGTGCCCATGACGCGAACGGACGCGAGGGCTTCGTGATCGCAGGAGAGGCACTTGCCTGCGAAAAACATGCCGGGCACCTCGTGCGTGCGCAGGGATCGCGCCGGGATTCCCGCGGGTTCAGGCTTGTCGAAGTACACGAACTTCGGACCGCGGGCGGTTTCCCGAAACTCGAGCGGCCAACCGGCGAGCGCGACTTCATCATCGAATCGCCGGCTTTCGCGGAGGTCCTGAGCGGTGAGCACGTAATCACCCTTCCAGCGCGCGGATTCGCGAATGCCAAGCTGGTCCGGCATGATGATTTGATCGCTTGTGGCGAAGAGCGGATGATTCGCCGCGAGATGTCGCCAAATGCTCTGGGCCAGCTTGTGCGCGTCCTGCTTCACCGTTTCGATGGCCGCAGAATCCAGTGGATTCCATGCCTCGCCGCCACCTTCGAGGTCGAGGGTCATGAAGACCTCGTCGTCACGCATAGGTGACTGGCGAAAACCCGCGCCCATGGCAGTGGCGGGCAGATCTTCGGTCCGCACGGCCCGAACAAGAATGGCGGCAAGCTGCAGCGGTGCGTTTTCGTCCAGCGGTCCGGCCATGCCCGTGATGCGGCAGACGAGCGCCGGGCGGTAGAGTTTGTCACCCTCAGCGACGACGCGTGATGCGGGGGAGCACAAAGCTGCCAAGGCAGCAGCCCCGGTGGTGTCCACCACGCGGCGGGCGGTGGCTTCGGTCATTTGACCGGCGACGTTGGTGATGAAGCGCCATTCCTCGGCGTTGCGTTCCAGAGAGACCAGAGCAGTGCCGGTTCGCACCGTCAGCGCGGGTTCTTTTGCGCAGAGACTTGTGGCGAGGCGGGCAAACTCTGCCGGCTCGTGCCGCAGGACGTAAACACGGCCCATGAGGTCGGGTTTGTTCCGTCCGGAGGCCTCGAGAAGGCGCTGGCCGATTTCCGTCGGGATGCCCGGATTCAGCCACTGCGGTCCTTTGGAAACATCGGGATGAAACAGCCCACAGAACGTGTGCACCAGCGCATTGGCGCCCATACCGCCGAGTTGTTCGGAGCGTTCGACCAGCAGTGTGCGTGCTCCCGCGCGAGATGCGGCTAGCGCGGCGGCGATTCCTGCGCTGCCGCCGCCGGCGACCATGACGTCAAAGCTCTGCATGGCGCATGCGGCCCGCCTTTTGCGCCAGGAAGTCTCCGAGCGTGCGTGCGGTGGCCAGGTTTTCGCGGTTCATTTCCGGCGGGTCGAGAGTGACGCCAAAACGGTCATCGAGATGCAAGAGGAGCTGCATTACGGCCATGCTGTCCAGACCGGCGGCGAGGAGCGGGGTGTCCACGGTCAGCGATTCGGGGGCTTCGAGAAGCTGGTGATCCCGGATGAGTTCGAGCACGAGTTCAGGGGTGGCGGAGACGGGCATGGGACAGCGGCATAAAGCGGCCCGGACCTATGCTGTCAAGGCGCTCGCTCGACCGCCCGGCTGCGCCCCATGGCAAACAAGACACCACCGACCAGGCCGCCGGTGAGGGTCAGCAGCCAGCCCGCCAGGGAGGCGGAAACACTGAGATCCACCGGCATGCCGATCAGTGCGTGCATGAGAGACTCGAAGGTCTTCTCCCGCACGCCGAGTCCGGCGACGGAGATCGGCAGGGAGGCTGCAAGATCGACCAGTGGCATTGCCAAAAACAATGGCAGCAGGGCACTGAAGCCGCCCACGGCCCGCAGGCCGCAGTAGAACGTGAGGAAATGGGTGGTCAGCAGCGCCAGCGAGACCACGACCGCCCGGACGAGCGCCCGCCCGTCCTGCAGGATGACCACCATGCGCTGAGATGCGCTGTCAACGAAAGGCCTGCAGGGTGCCGGAGTGTGCTGACCGAAGCGACGAAGAAACGGCGGCGAAATCGACCCGAGGGCCATGGTCATCAGTCCCGAAAGAATGAGCATGACCAGTGCAAGCTGCCAAAACAAACCCTGCATTCCGCCGGAGGAGGCGTCCGCGTAGAACAGGGCCAGGGATCCGGTCACGATGAGGAAGACGAGGGCTGCCACGAGGCCGGCGGCGTGCTCGACGAGCACGCTGACGCTGGCGGAAACGCCGTGCCCGGGGAAGCGGCGCTGCACTTCGATGATGCGCCACGCGTCCCCGCCCAGGGTGCCGAGGGTCGTGACGCTGAAAAACCAGGCGACCAGGGTGGTGCGAAGCAGAAAAAGCGGCCGCGCTTCCGGCACATGCGGACGCAGCACCAGCCACCAGCGCAGGGCCATGAGCATGATCGTAACGAGGACGCAGCCCAGTCCCGCCAGCACCCATTCCAGATGATCCCCCATGTCGTGAAGCCGTGCGGCCAGCCGGGACTTCAGTCCGGGTTCGCGAAACAAAATCGCAAACAGCAGCAGACTCACGGCGACACGCAGCAACAGCCAGAGCGCCTTCTTGAGCCGCGGGTTCATCGTGCGGCTACTTGGCGGCGGCGTGTTCTTCGACGGCGGCGGCGATGGTGTTCACACTCTGCAGCACGCGTCGGGCCACGTCCGGATCGGTGATCTTGAGGCCGAAATTCTTCTCGATCTCCACGACGAGCTGCAGTGCATCCACGGAGTCGAGGCCCATGCCCGCAGGTCCGATCAGGCTGGCGTCATCCGCGAATTCCTCCTCGCTGACGTCCAGCATGAGGTTGGTGATGATCATGTTCTTGATTCGCTGCTGCAGGGTCATGTGAGAAATAGAGGCCAAACCGCATGAGACACCGAGTGCGACCGCGCTGTGCCGCTAAACCAAGCCGCCGTCCATGTGGAGTGTGGTGCCAGTGATATAAGCTGCCTCCGGGCTTGCAAGAAAGAAAACCGCCGCCGCCACCTCGTCCGGACGGGCGAAGCGCCGCTGCGGCGTCTGCATGCGGGCGGCCTTCAGCTGTTCCGGCGTCCAGTGTGCCGGTGTGGCGCCTTCGAGATGGGCCGGCGCCACGGCATTGACAGTGATTCCCAGCCGGGCGGTTTCCTTCGCCAAGCTCTTCGTCAGTCCGATCACGCCGGCCTTGGCGGCGGCGTAATTCGTCTGGCCTACGGGCGGGTGGAAGGCGCTAAGAGAGGCGATGTTGATGATGCGGCCGAAGCGCGACTTCATCATCGAACGCTGCACGGCCCGGCAGCCCAGGAAGACGCTGCCGAGGTTTGCTTGGATGACGTCCTGCCACTGGGTCCACGACATCTGCGCCAGCAGGGTGTCGTCATGGTGTCCCGCATTGTTCACCAGCACGAGCAGCGGTGTGCCACTGGCTTCGATCTCGGTCACGGCCTGCTCCCAGGCTTCCGGCTGCGTCACGTCCAGATTCAACAGTGTCACTCGTCCGGGGTGCTCCTGCTGCAGAGCTTCCACACGCTCACGCTGCCTGCGCACGCCGAGGAAGAGGTGACAGGCCGGATCCTTCTGAAGGAAATAATGCGCCAGCGCGTGTCCCAAAACGCCGTTCGCGCCGGTGATGAGAATGCCGCGGGGGGAGGAATCGGATGGGGCTGACATGGAAGGATGCTCAAGAGTTGAGATGCACCGCGAAGGCGGCGGAACCGGTGCCGGGCATGGAGACGCAGCAGGTAGTGAAGGCGTGCTGTGTCAGACTTGCGGCGAGGGCGAGCTGCAGGGCGGAGGCGGCGCCCATGCATTCGCCCAGGATTTCGAGAGGGTGATGAACAGACTGGAATGACAGCGCCGCAAAGGCCTGCCGCTCGTCGCGGTCGAGTCGGTCGATGCCAACGGCGCGGTCCACGAGGGCGGAGGCTTTGGGGAGCTGTGGAATCATTTCCGACATCGCATCGCGGCGTTGCGCCCGGGTGGCGTAGCTGAAGGGACCGTGGACCGATTCAATGCGCGGGCCGCTTCCCTCGAGAGCGAGCAGCAAAGCGCCCGCCCCTTCGCCGCCGACGAGCCGCTTGTGGTAGTAGGTCATGGCTTCCAGCGCGAGGGCGTCCGCCTCTTCGGCACCGATGACGAGGCAGTGATCCACGAGACCGGCTTGCAACCACAGGCTTGCGAGGCGGAGGGCTTCGGCGATGAGATTAGACTCTCCGATCAGAGTGGACACGGGGCCCGAAGCGCCGACCAGGGTGGCTAGGTGGGAGGCGGGCGCGTTGAAGACGGTCTCGGGAAACAGCAACGGACTGGCGAGCGCGGGCGTCTGAATGACCTCGTTGTAAAAGCGGCTGGTGAACTGCACGCAGGCGTTGGTCATCACGACGAGGATGCCGAGGCGCTGAGGATCGAATTCGACTCCCTGAAGAGCCTCCTGCGCGGCGGCGACCATGAAGCGGGTGACGGGGCTGGCGCGGCGAAGGCGCGGATGCTTTGGCAGCAGGCCGGGCGGGGCTGGGGGGACGAGCCTGGCAGTCGCCTCCCAGTCGCGGGTGCCGCCTGCACGCGGAACGGGTGTGGCGGGGATCATCCGCTGCTCGCTCACGGCAGCGAGCATGTCTCCGGCAGACCAGCCGGCGGCGCTCACGGCACCGAGGCCGCGAATCACGAGAGGAGGCATCTGCGTAGCGTCGGGCATCATCAGACTGAGCGAAAGACGAGACTGGCGTTCGTTCCGCCGAATCCGAAGGAATTGGTGAGGGCGTTGCGCACTCGTGCGGGACGGAAATTCCGCACCAGGTCGAAGCCGGCGATGGTATCCGGGGTGCGGATGTTCAGGGAGCCGGGAAGCCACTGCCCTGCCAGCGACATCACGCAGATGCCGGCCTCAACCGCGCCCGCGCCGCCGAGCAGGTGGCCCATGGCGGACTTGGTGGAACTGACCGGCACGCAGCTGAGCGCGTCGCCAGCCCAGGTGGCGATGGCGGCGGATTCGGCGGCATCATTGAAGGGCGTCCCTGTGCCATGGGAGTTGATGTAATCGATTTCTGCCGGTGTGACTTCCGCCATTTCACAGGCGCGGGTCATGGTGCGGACGGCGGCGGTGCCTGCGGGATCCGGCTGCGTGAGGTGATGCAGGTCCGTGGCGGTGTGGTAGCCGCCAAGGCGGGCGATAGGCGTGGCACCACGGGCGTGGGCGTGGGCGCTGGTTTCGAGGATCAACACGCCGGCGCCTTCGCCCAGAGCCAGGCCATCGCGCTCGGCATCAAAGGGGCGCGGCAGGCCGGAGGGGGCGAGAGCGCGGAGGGCGTCGAAGCCGGCGAAAACGAGTTCCGTGACGGCGTCGTAGCCGCCCGTGATGACGCATTGGGCGCGGCCGGAGCGGAGAAGTTCCAGTCCCATGCCGACAGCGTTGGCACCGGAGGCGCACGCGTTTGAAACGAGCATGACCTGCCTCGGCCAGCCGAGCTCGCCAGCGAGGGTGCGCATTTGCGTCTGTGGCTGGTAGTGCTCCACACGGGTGGTTTGGCCGCGGATGCGTCGGGGGCTCGTTAGCAGGGCTCGGCTGTAGGATTCGCCGTGCTCCATGGCGGCGGCGGAAGTACCGATGATCATGGCTTGCACCGGCTCAGCAGACTTCAGCCCCGCCTGTCCCATGGCCTCCCGAAGGGCGAGCAGGAGCATCCGGGTGCCGTGATCCACACGGTTTTCCGCGCGTGCGCTGAGAGTGTGAAAAAGACGCTCCTCAGGCAGGTCCACGAGGGCGGCCGTTCTCGCGGTGCGTTCACTGACGTCGAAGCGCGAAATCGGGCCGAATCCGGTCCGCTCCTCGCGGAAAGCCTGCTCGTGTGCTTGCCAGCCCGTGCCGAGCGCTGAGACCAGTCCGACACCGGTGACGACGATTTGGGGCGGCTGGGAATCGGCCTGTGGTGGACAACGGAGCATCAACAGTTTAGCTGGGCATCGTTAGTATGATCCTACAGCGTTGGCAACATGTGTTGGAGCGGCGGCGGGACGCGGTGGCTCTGTACTCTGCGGAACGCACGCTGACCTTTGCCGCGCTCGACGCGGCGGCACGCGACTTTGACGGCAAGGTGGCTCGCGGATCGGCGGAAGAGGTCATGACGGGGATACTGGCGGCGATTCTCCGTGGGGATTACGTCCAGGTGGTCGAAAAGGATCGCGAACAACGTCTGCCGAGTCGTCCGCCGCCGGCCGGCACCTTTCTCATCAAGCAGACGGTTGGCGGCTCGGGCCTGCGCCGCTGTCAGTTTTTCACCGCCGCTCAGATCCTCGCCGATGTGGATCGCCTGCACGCGGCGCTGAAGCTCGATGGCTGCGATGTGGTCGTTTCGGCGATTTCCCCCGCCCACTCCTACGGCCTGACCACGACCGTCCTGCAGACCCTGCTGCACGGCCTGCCGCTGCATGCCGTGGCGGCGCCTTTTCCGCAACTTTTGGGAGAGGCATTGAAGATTCATAAGTGCGCCTTTCTTCCGGGCATTCCCGCCCTGTGGCGAGCTTGGCTGATGGCCGGTGTGCCGATGGATTGCGTTGGCCTGTGCGTAAGCGCGGGGTCGCCGCTGACGCTTGAATTGGAGCGGCGCTTTCACGAAGCCTGCGGCATGAAGCTGCATTCGCTTTACGGCACGAGTGAGGCCGGGGCGATATCGTTCGACGCCAGTGACGTGCTGCGGGAAGATGCGAGCAATGTCGGCATGCTGCTGCCCGGTGTTCAGGCATGGGTGACGGAAAACGGCCTGCTGCAGGTCCACAGCGACGCGGTGGGCCTTGGCTACGACGATCTTTTGCCCGGCGAAGTTTTCGGCGGCGGTGAGTTTTTGACCTGTGACGAGGCGGAGGTAGCTGGGGAGCGCTTGCGCTGGCTCGGCTGCCGTGGGGAAGGGATCAACGTGGCGGGCCGCAAGCTCGCCCCCGGAGAGATCGCCGCCAAGCTGCGTCAGGCGCTGGGAGTCGAAGGTGTTCGCGTCAGCGGTCAGGCGAGCGCGGATGCAGAGCGCTGCCAGCAGGTCGTGGCCGAAGTCGATCTGTCTCCCGCTGAACTCACTCCGGAACTGCGGCAGCGGGCCTGCGCCAGTCTGGCGCCCTGGGAACTGCCCCGGCGCTGGGTGGCGACGCGCCGGTAGGCGATTCATTCCCCCGCCAACATCACCGTGCCACTGGCGATGACCGTGCCGTCGGCGAGTTTTACCTCGCCGGACACCTGCCCCATCGTTCCCAGCACCTGTTCCAGCCGGGCGTGGATCGTCAGCACTTCCCCCGGGCCGGCGGAGCCGAAGATTTTGAAGCGCTGGATGGCAGTTAGCTTCAGGCCCGTCAGGGCCGGGATGCCCAGTCGGGTTTGCAGTATGATGCCGCCGAGTTGGGCCACCGCTTCCGCCATGATGACCCCCGGCAGCATCGGTTGGCCGGGAAAGTGACCACGCAGAAACTCCGTGTCCTCGCGGATGCGATAGGAGCCGGACGCCGAAACACCGGGCTCAAGTTCGGAGATTTCGTCAATGAAGCGAAACTCAGGACCGTGGGGCAACGCTGAGAGTGCTTGTTGGATCATGGCTTCGGCGGGCATGGAGACAATGACATAACCGGCAGCCGTCATCCCGCAACCCGGCAGAAAACATCGACCCACATACACCTCCTACACTGCTAGCGAATGACCCACATTCATCGCCAACCTATTCATGATCAAAGATTTGTAGAAGTGGTTCGACATAATGCCTAGCATCTTGTTTTCCCGCTCCACGTCTAGCCCCGACTCGACCTCGCCCCCTCAAAAGCAATTTTCTAGCAGAAAGGCGTTGATTCGGTAGATTTCAGTCCGCTTCCTATCTGGCGGACAAACGTCGTCCTTTTCGGAACGCCTTTTTCCTTGGACACACGACAGATTGCTTCTTACGGTCGCCCCATGTCTCCGGCATTTTCCAAAGCGATTGTGGGACTCTCAGCGTTGATGGTTCTCGGCGGGAACTGCCGTTTGTTCAGTGCCGAGTGGTCGGTCATCACAACGGACAATCTCAACGAGTGGAGCGATCCCGACAAATGGTGGCGCACGGAGAACGGGGTGATCATTGCCGAATCAAAGGGGGGCGACGATTTGCCCGAGATTCATTTTCTTTCCTGGAAGGGATCGGTCGGCAAGGACTTCGAGCTGAGTCTTGAATTTCGGTTTTCGGCGACCAAGCCGGAGGATGCGGGCATCAACTTCCGCATCGAGCGACCGCATGGGGAGGGCCTCTCCCACCTCCCAAGCATTCAGGCCGAGTTGGACACGGCCTACCTCTACGCGGACAAGGACGTTCCCAATCGCCGGGGGTTCGTCCAGCAAGGCAAGAATTTCGGACACCTCCATGACGGTAAACGGATGGCGTTTTACCGGCGTGGCCAAATCTCGACGGTGCAACCGAACGGGAAGATTGAGTCGAAGCCGTTGCCGGGAGGATTCAATGTCCGCAAGGCGTTCCGCGAGCCGCCCGAATGGAATCAGTGTGTCATCCGTGCCATCGGGGAGCACATACAGTTGTTTTTCAACGGTGCCCTTGCTGCTGAAGTCTTCGACCGCGATCCGAAGAAGCGCGCGTCCGGCGACGGCATCGCCCTGCAATACCGTCCGAATGGCGCCTATCGGTTCGAGGTCAGGGACTTGAAGTTTCGACAGATTGAGGAAACCGCCGCGGTTGAGCCAAAGCCGGCGGCCGGCGCTTCCATCGAAGAATCCGTCCGCCTTGCCCTTGCCGGCAAACTCGTGCAGGCAGCTGCGATGCAAGAAGAGATCTTCGCCGCCGATCCTTCGGCATTGGACACGATGGGAGGCTTGGGACTGGCTGTGCTCTATGCGGCGACGAGGGACAAGGAGAAACATCGCCGACTTTGCGAAAAGCTATTCCAAAAGTACGCCAATCCAAAATCTCCGGAGGAATCCGAGCGCCCGGCCAAGGCTTATGCGCTATTTCCGGGAGCGGACGATTCGCAATTGTTGAAGGAGGCGGACAAGGCTTCGGCGCGTGCGCTTAAGGCTGCATCCAACCCGTCACACGTGTGGTTTGAACTGTCGCGCGGTATCGTTCAGTACCGAATGGGGGACTATGTGGGAGCGGCTGAATCATTGAGGAAGCCCGCGAGCGCCAATCATCCTCTACAGAAAGTTTCCAGTCTTGCTTACAGCGCAATGGTGGCATTCAGGCAAAATGATTCCGCGAAGGCGCGCCGGCTTCTCTCGGACGCGGAAAAGGCAATTCAACGGGGCGACTTCACCAAGCTGAACTGGAACGATGTGATTGCGGGGCGCGTGGCGATTGACGAAGCGAAAGAGTTGATTCGGTAGAGTTCGGTCTCTTTCTTGCCAGACTCCCTCAAAAGCAATTTCCTAGCAGTTAACTCGAATTGTGGCTTGTGAATGGTAAGCCCGCCGGGTATCCTCGCCTACATGAAGCCGTCACTCCTGGCTTTCCTTGGGCTTTTGCTCATGGGACACGCAGACAATGCCGTCTGTGCCGTTTTGTTTTCGGACGATTTTGAGGACGGAGACACGTTGGGGTGGACCTTTCAGGGTGTCAATACGGCTGATTGGAGTGTGGTAAACGGTCGGTTGATCCACAACGCACCCTCGGGAAATGCTGGCGGACCGCTTGCAACCGGCGTCATCGCGGGGCTCAGCACCCCGGAGGCTTTTCGACTCGAGGCGGACGTCGAGGTGCTCGGCAGCATCGGCGGCAGTGACTGGGGGCACGTTGGCTTGATTTGGGGTCTCGACTCGCCCTTGGCCTCGCCTGATAATTTTTCAACGGCATACCTGCGTACGCACTGGGACGAAGTCACTATCTGGAGCCGGGTGAACGCGGTCACCCAGGCGGAGCAAAAGCTCGCTCTTCCAAGTCTGACCAATGGTGTGACCTACCACCTCAGCGTCACCATCGACAGCATCCAGCGGACGGCTTTGGTCGAACTCGACGGTTTTTCAAAATTGATCTCTGGTGCGGATTTCGATCTGGCGTCCGGAAGCATGCTGGGCTCCATCGGACTGCTGTCGGCGAGCGACTACGTCGCCTATGACAACGTGGTGCTCTCCAGCGTTCCGGAACCGAGATCCACAATCATTCTGGGCCTGCTGTGTGTCCTGCTGGCCCGTCGCCGGGATCGGTGAAGCGCCGCCCCAGCAAATCACGCTGGAAGCGACCAACGCCCGCGTCACGGAGCAGCGGAGGCGTATCGCTGCAACCTCTTCGACGAAGGCATCTTCGAGGCGCAACGCGAGCAGTTTAGCCCGAAGAGAAAGCGAGGCGCGAGATACATCGCTCAGGTGGACTCTCCGCTCTATGCGTTGCGTCATTTAAAGTTGCGGCCAGTGGGATGAAAGAAGCGGCTCGTCGCGTGAAATGACTCATTGAATGCCGCGCCTCAGACGATGATGCAGGATCTGGGGGCAAATACATCCGAACCCTGGATTTCGTCGTTTACTCAATGTGTTTTTTCTTCACGCGTGTCGCATGGTCATTAGTGCTTGTTTTTCGGCGTCGGCAGAGAGTTTAGTGAAGTAATGGTGTTCGCAGGTATGTCTTCCCCGGCTGATTCTCCTCCGTCCATTTCCAGCGCATCCTGGAAGTGGCATCTTCGTGTGGTGATCGCCGTGTTTTGCAACGCCGTCTATTGGATCGGAGGCGCCTCCGTTTTCCTGCTGCTGGCGTGGACAGTCGTCTGGTTTTTGCCGAAGCAGCGCTCGCGTGAATTTGGCCAGCGGCTTTTGCATCGGGGATTTGCCGGCTTCGCTTGGCTTTTAAAGGCGTGCGGCATCATCCGCATTACGTTCAGCGGATTCGAAAAATGGAACCCGGAACTGCGCGGGCAGGTCATCGCGCCAAATCACCCCGCGCTGTGGGATGCTCTCCTGATCATGGGCCGGATTAGCGGACTGACCTGCGTGTTGAAATCCAGCTTGCTCCACAACCCGCTGCTCAGCGGCGGCGCACGGCTGGCTCAGTTCATTCCCGGATCGCCGCCGCTGAACATGGTGCGCCTGGGCGTCCGGGCGGTGAGGGAGGGGCAGAACCTGCTGATTTTCCCCGAATCCACCCGGACCCTGAGACCCCAGTGTGCACTGAACGAGATCAAGGGGGGGATCGGCATGATCGCGGACCGCACGGAGGCTCCGGTGTGGCCGCTCGTGGTGCGCACGGACAGTCTGTATCTCAGCAAGGGGTGGCCGATCTGGCGCTGGCCCCGGCAGCCTGTGAACATTGAGTTCCTTCTGCTCGATCCGATTCAGGTGGAACAGGGCGAAACCGCGCAGGAATTCGTTGCAAGGTTGCGTGCGGTTTATCTCTCCGTACTGTCCGCCTCCCCCGATGACTTGGCTCGTCCTGATTCCCAGCTACAACACCGGTCCGGACCTGCTGGTCCGCACGGTGACTGAAGTCTTGGAGCAATCGGCCCACGTTTGGGTGGTCATCGACGGCAGCACCGACGGTAGTGCGGAGGCCCTGAAGGAACTCGGCTCCAGGCATGCCGGCCTGCGCTGCTTGGTGCTGCCGGAGAATCGCGGCAAAGGCAGCGCCATCCTGCATGGTGTGAAAGCGGCTGCGCAGGCGGGATTCACCCATGTTCTGACCATGGACGCTGATGGGCAGCATCCCGCTGCCGCCATTCCATCCTACGTTGAACTTGCGGAGAAACAGTCCGGCACCGTGCTCATGGGGAGGCCAAACTTCGGTCCGGAGGCTCCGGCGGTTCGCGTCCAGGGACGCAAGATTTCCAACGCGCTTGTCTGGCTGGAAACTGTTGGCTGGAGCGCCGTGGACTGTCTCTTCGGCATGCGGATGTATCCCTGCGCCGCATTGCTGCGAGCCTTTGAGAGCACGTCCTTTGCCCGGCGTTTCGACTTTGACGCGGAGATTTGCGTGCGCCTGGCGTGGATGCAGACGCCGATGCGGAACGTCCTTACCGACGTGCGTTATCTCAGCAGCGCCGAAGGCGGCGTTTCGCAGTTTCGTTACGGACGCGACAATCTGCTGTTTGTGTGGATGCACACGCGGTTGTTGCTCGGTGCCCTGGTGCGCCTGCCTTGGTTGCTGGTGCACCGCCTGTTTTCCTCCCCATGCCGCTGACTCTTCCAGACATCGAAAAAGTCGCCGCGCTCTGCGTCCGGAAGTGGGATCGCTACTACACGAAGGCCAAGCTGAAGAGCGATCCTGTCTATGGCGCCATCGAGGACGATTTGCGTGGCAGCTCTCTGCCCGTGCTAGATATCGGTTGTGGCATTGGCCTACTGACACACTGGCTGCGCGGCAGCGGTGTCGAACTGCCGACGGTGGGCATTGATTTTGACGAGAGGAAGATCACTGCCGCGCACCACATGGCGCAGGGGATGTCGGGCGTCAGCTACCTCACCGGAGACGCGCGTTCCGATCTGCCGGAGCATCAGGGCAATGTGGTCATTCTCGACGCGCTTCAGTACTTTCCGGCGGAAGAGCAGGATGAGCTGCTGCGTGCTGCGGCGCAGCGCGTGGCGCCGGGAGGGCGGTTGTTGATTCGCAGCGGCATGAGCGGCGGCTCCTGGCGCTACGATCTGACCCGCGCCTGCGACTGGCTGGCAAGGCTGACCTTTTGGATGAAATCCAGCCCGATCGTGTATCCGAACGCCGAGCAGTTCCACCGTGTGCTGGGGGCGGAGGGCCTGAGCGTCGCCATTACGCCGCTGTGGGGGAGGACGCCTTTTTACAACCACCTCATTCGGGCAGAGCGTCCGGTCGTGCCAGCGTGAGTCCGCGTTGGCGGATGTGTCCGAGCACCCGGTGGAGCACTTCGACGCTGGAAGGCCGGGATTCGTGGAGCAGAACGATGCTGCCGGGCTTCAGGGTGTTTTCGATGCGCCCGCAGACGCGGTTCACGTCCGTGTCGATGCCGTAGTAACCTCTGCAGTTCCAGCCCATGAGCCGCAGGTTGAGGCTGTCCAGGGCCGGGTGAGTGAAGCTTTGATAATGCCCCGCCGGCGCCCGAAACCAGCGCGGGCGCACGCCAGTGATTGTATGCAGCGTCTCCTGGCAGTCAGAGATCTCCCGCCACGTCGCGCCCGGTGTGAGGCACCAAAAGCGTGTCGCGGGGTGATGCTCGGTGTGGTTGCCGATTTCATGACCGCGGCGCTGGATTTCGCGCGAGTTCCGGCCAGCGCTTGGCTTTCCCTATGAGAAAAAACACGGCCTTCGACCTCATGCGCGTCGAGCACCTACGCAATGGTCGCCTCCCGGCGAAGTGTTGGCGTAATCGAGGGATTCAGAATCAGAACGCCTCCACGGCGGGGATATCAAGGCCAGCATGCCCAGCGCCAATCCGGGCCGCCCTGAGAGACGGGGCCCAGCATCACGATCTTTTTGGCATTGGCGGCATCGGCGTCACGGCGCGTGAAAGCGTGCCAGGGCTTCAAAGACGAACCATTGATCCCAGTGCTGCTTAAGGAAGGGGTGGAATACGTCCAGCCGGCCAGGCCTTAGTTCGCCCGGTCAGTTTCTCCCCCGCTGCGTCAGCGTCGGGTGGATTTCCACGCCGTAGCGGAGTCGCGACAGCCTTCTCAGAAAAATGGGGTAGCACGGCACGCGGGTCATCTCCGCCAGCATCAGCGGCCCGCGGGGCATTTTGAAGGAAACACCCTCATGCCGGTGCGTGATCGGTGAAACCTCCAGCAGCACGCGATCCGCCTGCACGGCGGCCACCTGCCCGTCGCGGATCAGATTACCAAAGCAGCAGGCCGAGGTGCGCATCCGGCTTGTTGTAGTGAATGTGCAGCTTCCGGATGAATGCGGCGGGAGCTCAAGCACGGAGGCTCCTGCAAGGCTCTGCTGCTCCTCCACGCGCACGATGTGCAGCTCGCGGTCCAGATGCTCGGCGAACAGGGTGGCGCCAATGTGTAGTTGCCGGGTGAATGGTGAAAATCAGCGCTCCGCCGGGTTCCTCGCGCAGCTCGCTCACGCAGTTTTCGCCGACCGCCTCCCACTGCACCCTGCGGCCCAGGTGGAGATGCAGCAGACGGTCCAGATACGTCAGTCCGAAGTTCAAAAACACGCGCCAGCCTTTCACCCACACCAGCAGCGGTCCGTCTTCGGGAAACAAGGCTTCCAGATTCGCGCACAGCCCGCGTCGCGCCTCCCCGGCCAGCAGGTAGACGACACCGACCACCGGACGAGCCAGCCATTCGCACAACCACACGGGCAGGATGCGCAGGCAAAACAGCAGCAGATGCGTCCAGAGCGCTCCGTGCAGGGAGAGGCCGCTCGCTGGCGGCCTTTGGGCTTGATCGGTCAGTGTTTCTGTCGTTCCTTCAACGGTCATTGGTTTCTTGGTGGTGTCGCACAGCGCCGCAAACGACAGCCCAAGCGCGAGCGAGTAATGCAATGCCAAATCCCACTATGCGAGCCGAAAATGAAGTGACGCCGAAGTCTGATGATTTCGACGTCATTATCATCGGCGGCGCCTTCTCCGGAGCCTCGGCGGCCCTGCTTTTGAAACGCGATCTGCCGGACCTCCGCGTGCTGATCATCGAGCGCCGAGGTCTTTGACAAAAAGGTGGGGGAAAGCACCAGCGAGGTCGCTGGCTGCTTCATGACGCGCGTCCTCCGCGAGTCCGCCTATCTGGCCGCCAATCACATCAACAAGCATGGCCTGCGCCTGTGGTTTTGCCACGCGCCGGAGGACGACCCCTTCGAGTGCACCGAGATCGGGCCGCGTTTTCAGTCCCGCCTGCCCACCTATCAGCTCGATCGCTCCAAGCTGGACGAACATCTCCTGTCCCAGGCCGTGGCTGCGGGTTGCGAACTCGTCCGTCCTGCCACGGTTAAGACCATCTCTCTCACTGAAGAAGGTGATGCGCCTCAGTCCGTCGAATTCGCCACCGGCAGCGGTGAAATGCGGCGCTGCTCGGCCAGATGGGTGCTCGACGCATCGGGCAAAGCTGCCGTCATTTCACGCCAGCGTGGCCTCTACCGGCAGCTCGGTGCGGAGCATCCCACAGCGGCGCTGTGGACCCGCTATCGTGATGTCAATGACGTGGACAGCGTCGCTACAGGCGACCGTGCGACGCCGGAGTTTCACGACAGCGTCTGGGCGGCGCGTTCCATCGCCACGAATCATCTGATGGGCGATGGGTGGTGGTGCTGGCTCATCCCGCTGTCCGACGGGACCCTCAGCGTCGGCATCGTCTGGGACTACACTCTTTTCGATTTGCCCGCCGGCCCCTCGCTTGGCGAGCGGCTGCACGCACACCTGATGAGTCATCCCGTCGGCAGGCTGATGTTTGAAAAGGCGCAGCAGGAGCCGGGGGACGTGCACTACTTCAAGGACCTCTCCTACTACTCGGCGCAGATGTGCGGCCACCGTTGGGCGCTGCTCGGAGACGCGGCTGGCTTCATCGACCCGCTTTACAGCCAGGGACTCGACTACTGCGGTCACACCGTCAGTGCGGTGGTGGATATGCTGGCCAAAGACTTCCGCGGGGGTGATTTCGCCGCCGCACAGGCCCTCCTGCAGGGCAACGCCTACGGCAGGAGCTACCGGCACTGGTTTGAGGCGCTCTACAAGGGCAAGTACCACTACATGGGCGATGCCGAGCTCATGTGGGCGGCCTTCCTTCTGGATCTGTCCTGCTATTTCATCGGGCCGGTGCGTCTCGTGTACATGTCACCGCAGACAGAATGGACGCGGCTGCCCTATGATGGAGCGATCGGCACCTTCGTCGCCAAGTTCATGGCGTTCTACAACCGCCGACTGCGTCGCATCGCGCAGAAGCGTCGGGAGAAAGGCGTCTTTGGTCGCAGGAATCTTCACCAGCGGCATCTGCTCGCGGAAAACTTCTCACCCAACACCCGTGTCCTGCGCCTATTGGTGAAAGGCATCCTGGTGTGGATCAAGGCGGAGATCACCACCGCGTTCGCGACCTCCCGCAGCTCCGTGTCAGCCGGCCAGAAGGCCGATCAAGTGGGCGCAGGCGAACTGGCGCGTTCTTCTTCCTAGCGCGTGTCATTTGCCGTTCACGCGTCGCCACAGTCCGGGTAGCACGAGCAGTGACAGCATCATCATGATCATCACGCCCGCGCCCGCCACCATGCCGAGGTCGGCCATCGCCCGGCTGGAGGCCATCAAAAGCGAGCCGAAGCCCACCGCCGTCGTCAGGGCGCAAAACAGCACCGCCATGCCCGTGCCATGCAGCACGCGTGTCACGTCTCCGTTTTCGCGCCGCAGGGCAAAGGTCATGTGCAGCATGTAGTCGAGCCCGGCTCCCATCAGAATGATCAGGCCCAGCACCTGCAGGAAGTGCAGCGAGCCGTCCCCCGTCCAAAGTGCGAGGGTGAAGACCACGAGAACGCCGAGCAGCAGCAGGCCCATCGCCAGCAGCGCCTCGCGCCAGCTCCTCAGCGCGATCAGCAGCGTGACGAGCAGTGCCAGGATCATCGGCAGCACGGTCAGGCGCACGTCTCGTTCGAGCATCGGCTCGATGTCAAACTTCACCATGCTCCACGAGGCACAGCGCACGCCGCTGGCATCCAGCGCGCGAATGCGACGGTGCAGCATCGCGTCCATGGGCTTCGTCAGGCGCAGCGCGCCCACCGCAGCGCGACCCTGTGAATCTTCGATCACCCTGCCGGAGAAAAGGGGATGCGCCTTCACCTCCGCAAAGGCCTTTTCCACGCCGCCGATGCCCCAGCGTGCGGACGCCTCGCAAATCGCCTGCGGCAGACCCGCCGCCTGCTCGGTAAATCCGTTCGCATCGAGGGCCGTGCGGACGTCCTTCAGCCATTGCGGATGCGCGGCGATCCAGGCCGTGTTGCGATCAAAAGCGGCCGGGTCCGGCAGCATGCCGGAGGGCAACAGGGCATCCTCCACGATCCCGTCTGTTTTCAGTTCATCGATGGCGCGACTCAGTTTTTCCGCATCGAGTGCCGCGCCTTCATGCGCCACCAGATGCACCACGCCCTGACTCCATTGCGGATAAAAATCCTGCAGTCGGTTCAAGGTCTGGAGCGCCTCGGTTTTGGCGGGTTCCATCAGCGCCACGTCGAACGCCATCCGCACATCTCCCAGTCGGGGCAAAATGAGGGCCGCCACCAGCATGATCAATCCGAGCACCGCCCGCAGTGAGACGCGTGGTGAAAAAGCCCGCAGCGGCAGCACCAGGGCGCGTGTCTGCGGTTTCGCTCCAAAGGCCAGCCACGGATACCATTCGTTCATCACCCATGCGCCGATCAGCAGTCCCACGGCTACGAGAAAGCCGAGCTGCGATCCGCCGGGCATGACACTCGTCATCATCACCGCAAAGGGAGCCGCCGTGGTCAGTGCCGCCCAGAAGATGCCCTTTCGGCTGTGCGCCTGCCCTTCGCTCACGTTGCCAGCGCCGATCACCTCACGCGCCACCACCATCGCGTAATCCACCGTCAACCCGACCAGCATCGCCGCGAAACCGGCGCTCACGAGGCCGAGACTGCCGAATGCCCAGCCATACATTCCCAGCGCGCCGCCAAGGATCAGCATCAGGCAGAAAAACAGGGCACCCAGCTGCCTCACCGATCGCTGAAACACGAGAAACATCAGCACCACCAGCACCGAGCACACGCCCGCCGTGCCGCTCATGTCCTTTTCCATCGCCGATCCAATCTCCGCCGCGAACGCGGGTGATCCCGTGAAGCCGATGCGTGTCGGCAGTCCGCTTGTGGCCGTGCGCACTCGTTCGATCCAACCCGCGTAGTCCTTGTAGCCCGCGAGATTCGGCTCCGCCTCCGCGAGTAGCACGCGCACGCCGCTTTCGTGCTCCTCGGCCGCTGCGAGACCACTTTCCAGCCATCCAAAAACCGGATGCCGTGTGAAGCCGAGCGGATCATGTCCGGCGCGTGCGGCTTCGAGTCCGTCAAAGGTCGTGGCCAGCGTCCTGCGGGCGGATTGCAGAATCTCCGGCAGCTTGTCCTTCTCAAGGGCCTGCATCTGCCGCGAGAAGGCCGCCTCGGATTGATTCAGGGTCAAATAGGCCGCCAGTTCCGCGAAGTTTCCCTCCATGGACGGGCCATCCATCGCGTCACGCACCGAGTGCGTGCCCGGAACGGCTGCGAGGGCGTCCAGAACCTCGGCCACCTCCTCTTCAGCTGCGTCCGCGTCGCTCGGTTCCACCAGCAGGACCAGGGTACGTTCATCCGCCAGATGGGCATTCAGGCGCTGCAGTTCGGCAACGCCGGGAACCGCGGATGGCAGCAGCGAAAGGGTGTCCGTGTCCAGCCGCACCTGCGTGAAGCCGGCAAACGCCGCCACCAGGGCAAGGACGGGAATCACGCGTAAAAGTCGGGGCATGGCGGGGCCGCGATCATGGGATGGCATTGGCGAGAATGCAAATTGCCACCGCCGCGTGATCTGCGTATGAATGCACGGACACATTCTCTTCATGCTCCGCCTTTTCCTCGCCATCGTTCTGTGTGCGCATGCGAGTGCGCAGACCCCGGAACTCCTCACGCAGTGGGTGGCGGCGCAGAAGAATCTCCCGGACATGCATGTGCCCTTCCGCATGACGCGGGCGGTGCCCACGCTCAAGGAGCCCGCCAGCTCGCGGGGGAATCTTTACCGTCTCAAGGACGGTCGTTTTCGGCTCGAAGTGGGGCAGCCGCCCACTTCGGTGATTCTTTTCGACGGTGAGTCGATGCATGCGCGCGAGGACGAGAAAAAGGGCTGGCACACGCTGCCGCCCACTCACAGGGCGGCGCGCATGTGGACGCTCTTTCTTCATCCTGAGGGAATGTCCGTGGAAGCCATCACGCGTGATTTCACACCGAGCCTCACTGACCAGTCTGACACGGTCAGCACCGTCACACTCAAGCCGAAGAGCGCCATCCTCCGCCGGCATCTTTTGCAGATCGACATCCAGATCCATCGTCCCACCAACCGCCTGCTCCAGATGCGCGTGGCGCAGGCCGATCGCAGCACCGTTACGCTGAGCTTCGATCCGCCGGAATCCCTGACTGCAGGTCAGCAGAGCCGTCTTGTCTTCACCCCGCCGCCTTCATCATGAAATCACGCATCCTCTTCGCTCTCTGGATCACCACGGTGATCTGTGCCGCAGATTCACCCGCTCCCGTCGCACTGTCTCCACAGGTCAAACCGATCTACGACGTGCACGCGCTCGACTTCGAGTCCGGGCTGCTCTTCCAGTCGGGATCCAGCACCACGCTCGATTACCGCCTCGTGCCTACACAGATCGCCTGGCGCTCGCCGCGAGTGCTCGGGTATGATTTCCAATCAGGATCCAGCCTGTCCCTGCGTCATCGCGCGGCGCTGCTTGGCACCTGGATCGCGGAGGGCGCTGAAAACCACTATTTCGGCATCATGCTCTCGCCTTCCATCGAGTACTGGAATGCTGCGCAGAATTTTGGCCTCTACTTTGGTGCCGGTGGCGGCGCCGGCTGGGTGGATTCGCAGGGCGTGCCCGGTGGTCAGGGGCAGGACTTCACCCTCAACTGGTTCGCTCACCTCGGCATCCAGCGCGTGCTCACCGAGCGTATGTGCCTCCGTGCAGGCGCAATGTTTCAACACATGTCCAATGGTGGCGCCACCACTCCAAATCCCGGTATCGACGCCGTCGGTTTCACGCTGGGTCTCTCCTGGAGGCTCTAACCCGCAGCCCTGTTTTCAGGCGTGAGTCCGCAGATCATCATCGTCGGTGCAGGCCCCGCAGGCTGCACACTCGCCGCCCTGTTGGCGTTGCGCGGCGTGCCGGTGCTCGTTTTTGACGATGACAAGCGCCCGTCGCTGCTTGTCGGGGAGTCGCTCATACCGGCTGTCGTGCCGTTGTTCCGCAAGCTCGGCATCGAGGAACGAGTGAAGGACTTTTGCGTGCACAAGCCCGGCGCCTCCTTCTTTGCCACCACCGGGGAGAAGCTTCATTTCAGCTTTCAGAACGTCGCGGACCATCTCCCGCCCTACTCCTACAACACACCGCGGCCGGAGTTCGATAATCTGCTGCGCCAGCGTGCCGAAGAGCTCGGCGCACGCTTTGTCAAAGCCCATGCCAAGGTGACTGCGGACGGTGACACACTGCGGCTCAGCGATGAAAGCCGCGCCCTCGCCGGCCTTGCACCCAGCGACCCGCAACCGCTGCTCATCGACGCCTCCGGCCGCTCGCGTCTCTTTGCCCGCACACTGCAACTCCCTGCACACCGCGGACCGCGCAACGACGTCGCCTACTTCGCCCATTACGAGAACTTCCGGCATGACGAGGTGACGCCCGGCACCGTCATCATCTCCGTTTTGACGCACGGCTGGAGCTGGCGCATCCCGTTGAAGGACCGCCTGTCCGTCGGCGTCGTGCTTTCCAAGGATCACGCCGCCGCCTTCGGCAGCACCGCCGAGGAACGCCTCGAAAACATCATCCGTCAGGAACCGCTGCTGCGCGATCACGGTGCCAGCGCACGCCGTGTCACCGACGTGATGACCTACACGAACTATCAACTGCTCAGCGAGCGTGGACACGGCCCCGGCTGGATTCTGCTCGGCGATGCCTTCGGCTTCGTCGATCCCATGCTTTCCCCAGGTCTCTTCATGAGCATGGAAGGCGCCCGTTTGCTCGATGAACTCGTGCTTCAACCGCATCCGCTTCCCGGCCCCGCGCAAAATGCCGCTCTTGCCCAATACAGCGCCAGGGTCACCCGCTGGCATCAGAGCTGGAGCCAGCTCGTCGAATACTTCTACAACGGACAGATCTTCCGTGCCTACGAGGGCGGGCGCAAACTCTGCGCCACCTACCCGGAAACGCACGTCATGCGCAAGTTCGACCGCTACGTGAACCGTGTCATCGCCAGCATGGCCAGCGGCGGCCGCACCTGCTCACGCTACAGCCAGACCTTCCTGAAGATCCTCTGCCGCTATCTCATCCGCGACGTCCAACCGGCGAGCTATTTCAGCGTCCGCTGAAGTCCATGCCGGCTTGGTGGCAAAAGAAGAAAAGCCGGTGACATGGGGGTCTTTGTGCGAAGGTGACCGCATGGGCGAAGATTCACGACCCGATTCCAGTTCTGCCGTGTGGGGCCTGCTGGTGGTATTGCCGCTGGCCTATCTTCTCAGCATAGGCCCGGCGGTGTACTTCATGAAAAAACTTCACGCCTCCAGTGCGGTGTCGGACACCATGGGTGTCGTCTATGCACCCGTCCTGTGGCTGTATGACAACACTTCGTTGCATAAGCCTCTGGATCGATATGCGAACTGGTGGGAGGAACTCGCGGACAGACCTTGATCGGCGCTGGATGGTCTCCGTGGCTTGGCTCTTAGTTTCCGAAAAACGGAATACCCAGCTTCTGCGCGACCCGTTTCGGGCGGCGCATGGCTTCTTCCATGCGTTGGGCTTCGTCGCTGCCGCGAACATCTTTGCAATCCGGATGCGACTCGGGCGCATCGATGAGGCCGAGTTGATGCAGCACGTGCGCGGTGCTGTGCTTGTAGGGGGATGCGCTCATGCGCTCGTCGAGCCGGAAGACCAGATCCTCGAATGACTGGAAGGCCTCGAAGAGCTTGTAAACGCGTGTGTCGAAGCGGTCGGTGCCGGTCTTGAATTTCTTGTCGGCCACGCTGTCGAGCAGCCACATGTCCTTCGCTGCACAAATGAGCGGGCAGGCACTCACGCCCGCGCCGATGAGCAGCGGCAGGCCGAGCTTGATCGCGGTGGCGATGCCGTAGTCGTCGCCGCTGTGCGGAGAAAAGGGCAGGTTGAGCCCTTTGCACATCGACGCCCAGTAGTGGAAGTGCGGCTCGTCGAGCGTGCTGACTTTGCCACCGACATACTTCGGATGCAGCGCGATCTCATGAAACAGCCACGGATCAAACGGCGTGGCCCACGGCACGAAGGAAGGCTCCAGCGCGTGCGCGATGCCCGGACGGATCAAATGCTCGGCGATCTGGAAGTAAGCATCACGCCGCGGCTCATTCTCCAGCGTGTTGAGCAGCTTGCTGGTCATGATCATCATCTCGCAGTTGTCGTGCTCCTGCGCGATGTCGAGCAGCGGCCAGTAACGTTCCGCTTTGAAGGCGCTGTCGTTTTCCGCGCCGCGTGCGGTAACGCCTGCGATGAAGCGCTGATCCGGAAACTCCGCGCGGAAACGCTTCAGCACCTCGGCGTAGAGATCGTTGCTCAAATCAAAGATGTAACCCGTGTCCGCATTCAGCACGAACACGATTTCGACACCGTAGTGCGCCGCGCACTGCTGCATCCAGCGCACGCTTTTGTTAAAGCCGTCCCAGTCGGGTTGCTTGTCCTTGAACGGCAGCAGCGTGGCGACGCAGAGACGTGCTTTTGTCGAGTGATCGACGAGTTCCTCCTCGCTCGTGTAGGCCCAGACCGTCTCGTTCCAGGCGGTGGTGGGCTTCAGGTCGGCAGGATTCGAAATGAGGGCTCGGTTGTCAGGCATGCGGCATGTAGAGCATGCGGGACGCGGCAGGCCAAGACGAAATCCGAATGCCTGTGATTGGAAAAGGTGATCCATGGTGTTGCTGTTCGAAGCACAATGGTCCTTGAGGGTACGCCTCCGGCAAAGTAGAGCCTGAAGGGAAAGTCGGCGTGGCGCGTTGACGTATTTGATGCGTTCATGGTGACCATTGCGAGTAGTCCTTCAGGCATGCACCGCCACAACTTCCTCATAGCAGGCGCGATATGGGTATCGGCTCACTGGGTTTGGCGGATTTTCCATGTGACATGCCAGTACAAAATGAATCCCGCTCGAAGCAAACCTGACATGAAACGACCGCTCACTTTGTCCGCCATAGGGCTCCTGCTCGCGTTCACAAGCCCAATCCCATGACGATTACCGGGTGATGGGTCTAGCTTCCGTGCGAATCGCCACCGCATTTGTGACGGACGATACTGCGAGCATTGTCACGGGGCTGTCAGTGCTCATGCAAAATGCCGACAACATCGACCATACCGTCAGTGCCTATCTGTATTCCGATACCGGTGGTGGAGCGCCTTCCACTTTGCTGGCGACATTCACGGGAGATCTCCTCGCCCGCTCACAACAGACTATGCAAGGCCTCTTCTTCTCCCATACGGGCATTCCGCTGGCTGCCAACACACGATATTGGATCGCAATCGCGGTGAATGAAGACGAGAACTACCTTTCACCGACCTTGTCCATGACCCACTCTGAAGCTGTGGATACGGGCACCTTTATGCTCCCGACCCCGCCGGACAGTTATTACAGCCCGGACTCCGGCAGCACTTGGGCCTTGCGTGAAGGCGAGAGCGCAAGATTCGCCCTCGAGGGCATCGCCGTTCCCGAGCCGGGCCGCACATCTTTGGTGCTGGCCGGATGTCTAGCCGTGATACTGCGCCGCTGCCGCGTGGCGTCCGCTCGAGCTCTATCCCTCAGGTGGGAGCCCTCCCGCATGCCTTGAGCTTTTAACAAAGGACAGACGCTTTATTTAATCAATCCGTGCGTGCCTTGCAGGCGCTGTTTCCTGAATCAAAGCCCCGACTCTTTTGAGTCGCTCGGCAAGTCAGGCGGTGCGGTGCCGTAGATTTAGAAGCAACGCACCGTCCCGCGCATGAATTCCACAAACTCATGCCATCACCGGCAGTTTCGGTCCCGGTCGTTGAGATGTGTTGCGTGTAGGTTCCACATGGCTCGGTTTTCTTCAAACTGAAGGCGGACAGGTGATCCGTGAACTGGTGGACTCATCAGCCAGAGAAGCCATTCGCCATCACCGGATGATCTCCAGCGTCCCTGCCTTGCCGGAGGGCCAGATGGCGCCCTCCTTGACCCACTTCTTCAGGATCGCGTATTCGTCCTTCGTCAGTCGTTCACCGACCGCTGGCATGACGCTGACGTTCTGATGTGCGGAATGCACGTTGGCCACCAGCAGGCTGTTTTCGGGATGCCCGGGGACAATGTAGGCACCGAGCGCACCCGAGCGCATCGCCTCCCTTCGTGTTTCGAGACTCATGTGTCCCGGCAGTGCTTTTCGATTGTGGCACATGACGCATTTGGCTTCCAACACCGGCTTCACATGCACCGCAAAATCAACCGGCCCACTCTTCGCGGCTTTGATCTCCTCCTTGCTCAGCACATTCTCGCCCATCGGTTTCGTTTCGGGATCGGAGGGTGTCGAGCATGCGGCAATGAAAAGGACAAGAAGCAGGCTGGAAAAGTGGCGAATGTTCATGGCTCAAGGAGAACGTAAAACGCGTCGCATGCAAGGCGCTGATGGCCGAAGTCTCACACCTTCACCCAGCTCTTCGCCTTGCTGCTTTCCAAGATGGCTTCGCAGAGTTTGACCTCGTGGTGGCCGTCGGCGGCGGTGGCGAAGAGGGCTTCCGTTTTCTTGCCGCTGGCAATGTGTTCATAGACGGCGCGGTAGTGCATCTTGTGGCAGTCGTTGAAGCCTTCGGCGTGGCCGGGCGGGTAGTCGGTGAAGTTGGCGACATCCTCCAGAAATCCGGGGGTGCCGCGTTGCAGGATTTGATTCGGCTCGTCACGGCGGCCGAGGATGATCTCGTTCGGCTCCTGCAGGTCCCAGCGCACGCTGCCCTTCGTGCCGTAGATGCCGAAACTGAGGCTGCACTTCCAGCCCGCGGCGACCTGTGAGATGCTCGCGTTCGCATGCACGCCGTCGGCGAAGCCGTGACCGGCCTTGCCGAATTTCAGCAGCACGCTGCCGAAGTCCTCGGTGTCGACCTTGTAGTCGATCATTTTGTTCTGCCCCGCCTTCGCAAAGGACTGCACCTCGCCCTTCGGACGCTTGCGGGTTTTGTGGAAGGTTTCGATGTGGGCGAAGACGGAGTTCGCCTTCGCGCCGAGCACGAAGCTCACCGCATCGATCCAATGCGTGCCGATGTCGCCCACCGCGCGCAGTTTGCCGCCTTCGCTGGCGAGCACGCGCCAGTTGTAGTCGGTCTCATGCAGCAGCCAGTCCTGAAAGAAGTGGCCTTGGACGTTGATGATCCTGCCGAGATCACCGCGGGCGACCATCGCGCGCATCTGCAGGACGGCGGGGAAGAATCGGCAGACGTAGTTCACCGCGAAGACCGGACCTTTCCTGCCGCCTTTGCGCACCGCATCGACGACTAGCTGCGTTTCCTTCGTCGTCATGCCGAGCGGCTTTTCGCAGATGACATGCTTGCCCATGGCCAGTGCGCTCAGCGTCTGCTCGACGTGCACCTTGTTCGGCGAGGTGATGTGAATCACGTCGATGTTCGGCGAGGCATACATCGCCTCGTGATCGTAGTCGCCGTAGATCTCGGAAATGCCCCACAGTTCGCCCACCTTGCGTGCGCTCTTCGTTGAGCCGCAGATGCCGTTCACGGTGACGCCGAGCCGCTTGAGAGCCTCAATGTGAACCGGACCGATGAAGCCTGTGCCGATGATGCCTGCGCGGAGTTGGTGGAGTGGGGTCATGGGGGCAGGATCAAGAACAGCGGCGCGGCGGGGTCAATCGCAGATGCGCTCCGGGCATCCGACTTGCTTGCGCATTTTAACTCGGGGCGACATGCCGGTTGAGGGATTTCAAACACGCCTTAGGATGGATGGCGTGCCGGTTGGCGGCATGTGATCTTTGACATTTCGGCCGCTTTCGTCGGTCATCCCTTTCCTGCAGTGTTCGTTTTCGAGCTTTGTGGCCCGGCCCGTTTCTTCAAATGCGGGGGCTGCGCGCGGAAGTGTCTTGTCATGCCTTTACTGGAAGACAGCATTTCCTCAACGCGGGTTCCCACCTGGTCTCATGGGATACGTGAGCCCTTTGTATTCGGACGGCACAGGTGGGTTTGAAAGCGTCCCGGCTCCGCCCGGGGCGCTTTCTCTTTTTGGACCGATCTCCTGGTCGGCTCAGGCCTTCGGCTTGATGGGCAGCGGAGTCGGGTCCTTGTCTCCCACGGGAGCGGCGGGGCGGATGATGACACCGACGGGCATTGAAGCTTTCTCCATGTTCAGCAACTGGCTGACGGTGACGAACTGATACCCTTTGGCCAGAAGCTGGTCGAACATGGCCGGCATGGCCTGGATGGTCGGCGGGTGAATGTCGTGGGAGAGCATGATGGCTCCCGGATGAGCGCCGCTGACGAGACGGTTGGTGACGACGGAGACGCCCGGACGACGCCAGTCCTGCGGATCGACCGACCACAAAATCGTGGAGTAGCCGAACTCGGTGAACATGAGGTTTTTGATGCGCGTGTTGATCGCGCCGTAGGGCGGGCGGACGAGGTGCGGACGGATGCCGGCCACTTCGTAAACAGCGTCCTCGGATTTCTTGAGTTCGCTGCGGATCTGCTCGTCGGAGCGGCTGGTGAGGCTGCAGTGCGACCAGGTGTGATTGCCGATCTCATGCCCCTCAGCAATGATGCGGCGCACGATGTCGGGATAGACCTTCACGAGATTGCCGACGAGGAAGAAGGTGCATTTGATGTTACGCTCCTTCAGCAGGTCCAGCAGTTTCGGTGTCAGGCTGGGATGCGGGCCGTCGTCGAAGGTCATCGCCAGGGTCTTCTGCTCGATCTTGACTGAGGAATAAGACACGCGTGCGCCGGCGGGGGGGACGACGGGCATGGAGGACGGATTGTTCAACCGCTTTACAAGCGGGTTGGGAATGTCCTCGGCAGGCAGCGCCTTGCGCGCCTCTTCGCTGGCGAGTTTGTCCGGCTTCTCGGCTTTTTGAGTCGTGCAGCCGGATTCTGCGGCGAGCATGATGCCTAACCAAATGCTGAAATACATGCGGGGGTGAGTCACAAGGTTGTCAGAGTAGAGGGTGAAATTCATCCGCGAAAGCCGGAATTTCTGAAAATCGGAGAATCTCCAGAGTCGAGAGTCCCCCAAGCGACTGCCGGATCCAGCAGTCGCCAGCCACCAGGCGGAAGATCATCGGGCAGACGGATCGCGCCGATGCTTTCGCGGTTGAGGGAAGCCACCCGGTTCCCGACGCGGTGAAACATGCGCTTCACCTGGTGATAGCGCCCCTCGTGCAGCGTCAGCCTTGCCCGGCGTGGCTCAAGCACGACGAGTTCGGCGGGCAGGGTGGTGATGTCTTCGGTGTGAAAATAAAACCCGCGGGCAAATGCTTCCGCTGCGTCTGCGGCGATGGGGGCCATTGTCTCCACGATGTAAACCTTGGGCACCTTCTGCTCGGCGGCCATCAGCCGTTTTGACCAGCGGCCATCGTTGGTCAGGAGCAGCAGGCCCGACGTTCCGCGATCCAACCTTCCGGCGATGTGCAGACTGCAACTGTCCGAATGGTCGATCAAATCGATCACCGTCGGGTGACGGTCGTCCTTGGTGGCGCTGAGAACGCCCACGGGTTTGTGCATCATCAGATAGACGGCCCGCTCGGGCCTTTGCACGATCTGCTCGTCGAGCTGCACTCGCGTGAAACGGTCCACCGGATGATGGCCATCGGTCACCACGGCGTCATTCACGCGAACCCGCCCGGTGGCGATGGCATGATGCGCCGCCTGCCTGCCCAGCGACTCGTGCGCGGCGATGAGGCGGTCGAGTTTCATGCCGCGATCCCGGCGGTCGCCGGATCAGATTTCGCCAAAGTGCTTTTCACGCATCTGCACGATGGCATCCATCATCTTCTCCGCCTGCTCCCGCGTCTGGGCGTCGAGGCTGGAGGCGCTGCGATTGTAGCGGCGGAAGAGCAGTTTGAGCTGGGCCATGACCTCGTCCTTGCTCATCTTCGGGGTGAGGCCGCAGAGTTCCTCCGGCGTCTTCGGCGCTTCGGCCTTCGTGGCGGGGGATCCCTTGTTGACCTTGTCCAGAAGGCTGCCGGGTTTGGCGGGGGCGGCCTGTTTCTTGGAGGCCGATTTCCCGCCGAGGGAATTGGAGAGGGATTTGAGAATCTTGAACATGGCGTGGTTCCTTGAGGTGCGTTGAGACTACTCGATGCGCATGGCGCGGAGGTGGGCACTGCGGCGTTTCAGTTCTTCGGGGGAAAGCACTCCCGCGCCCTTGTAGCTGACGGCGACTTCCTTGCTGCGACCGGACTGCTTGTCTACCACGAGGGCGCGAACGCGCTGATTTTCGTCGTAGCTGAAGGTCACGGCGATCTCGCAGCCCTTCGGCCGGTTCGGCGGCACTTCGAGCGTGATGCGGCCGATGACGTCAATGAACTTTGCGTCCTCGTCCTCGCCCTGGGTGATGTCCACCTCGATGACGCGCTCGTTGTCCTCAGAGGTCTGGTAAACCTGGGAGCGGGAGCAGGGGATTGGCGTGTTCTTCGGGATCACGATGGAGTTGGCCAGCTTTTCCTCCTTGGTCTTCGCGTTGTAGATCATCGCCAGGGTGCCGTAGCTGGCATTGCAGACCTCCTGGATCTTTGCGGACTTTTTCGCGAAGAGGGCCGCGCCGAGCGCTACGCACTCGTCCACGTTTCCGCAGGACTTGGGCGTCTTGCCGAACATTTTTTCCAATAGCTGCTTCACTTTCGGAATGCGGGTGGAACCACCGACGAGGACCACGTGATCAATGTCCGAAGGCTTGAGCTTCACCGAGTCGAGCGCCTGCTCCACCAGGAAAATGGTGCGCGTCAGCATGTGGCGGATCATTGCTTCGAAGTCGCTGCGGGTGAGATCGATGCGGGCGATGCCGCTGTTCTGGTCGTTGGCGACCGTGTCGTTCACGCGCTGCAGCTTGGACAGCATCTTCTTCGCGTCCTCGGTGGCCTGCAGTACGCGGCGGCGGTGGCGCTCGTCGCTGTAGAGCCCGGTGCCTGTTTGCTTGCGATACTGCTCGGCATAGGCTTCGAGCAGGAGGTCGTCAAAGTTGCTGCCTCCGAGGTGGCGCGCCCCTTCCGAAGTGAGAATCTTGATCTGGTCGCCCGCCACTTCGAGAATCGTCGTGTCCAGTGTGCCGCCTCCGAGGTCGAAAACCAGGACGCGCCCCTTCACACCCTGCGAATGCGCGTAGTACACCGCCGCCGCTGTCGGTTCGTTCACAAGGCGCTTCACCGTCATGCCGGCCATCTCCGCCGCCGCGATGGTGCTTTTGCGGGCCAGTTCGTTGAAGTTGGCGGGAACGGTGATGACGACCTCGTTGATGTCGCCGCAGATCTTGGAGCAGTCGCGCTTCAGTTTGGAGAGAATCAGTGCCGAAATCTCCGCCGGCGTCCATTTTTTGCCGTCGATGTCCACCAGATGTTCCGGGTCATCCATGTAGCGTTTGATCTGGAAGATCGTGCGGTCCGGTTCCCCGCCGTCGCGTGCTGCGCTGCCGACGAGTTTCACGTCCTCGTGGGAGTCAAAAAAGACCACCGAAGGCGTCAGCCTCTCGCCGTCCGCGTTGGGGACGATCTCGGGATTGCCGTCCGGTTTGAGATAGGCCAGCCCGGAAAGGGTGGTGCCAAGGTCGATTCCAACGTATTCAGCCATAAAATGAGAGTGGGGATAAAAGGATGGGGAGAGTGACTACTGGCTCGATGTGCGAACCTCCACTTTGCGCAGAATAATCTCGTGGCCTTCTCCGCGCGAGAACATAAAACCGCTGCGGCAGCTTTCCGTGACCCGCGGCTTCGATTTCCCGGGCACGGAGTCCACCACGGCGATGCGTTTGCGGAGGTCAATGTCCACCATGGTGCCGGGCGGCACGTCGAACTCGGTCACACCGTGCTGGTGGAGGATGTCTTCAAACGAGGCCCTCAGGGTGGTCAACTGCTGCGGCACGTCTGAACTGCCGTTTGCTCCGGCATAGCGGGCGATCAGCGCGTCGATGAGGTCAATTCGCTTGATGATGTCGTTGGCGAACATGACCACGGTGCCATCTTCGGTGGGCAGGCCGCGGCGCATGATTTCGTGCTTTTCCTCCAGTTCCTCCAACTGGCCACGCAGACGCTTTTCGATGTCCTGCCAGTGCTTCAACTGCGCCTCCGCACGGGCAAATTCCTGCTTCCGGTCTTCGAGGCGCGTCAGCTCCTCCTGTGTCAGCTCGATCTGGCTGCTGACACGTTGCTGCATGGCTCCGAGGTCGGTGATGCGCTTCTCCAGTTCGGCAATGCGCTTCTTCTGCTCCAATTCGTAGTTTTGCAGGGCGGCAGCCTCTTTTTGCACACCGTCGCTGAAATGCTTGAACTCGGCTTCGGCCGCCTCGCGGTCCTTGCGCGCCTTTTCCGCCCGGGCGGATTCGCGGTTCAGCATCTCCTGCGCCGCGTTCAGCTTCACCTGGACCGCCAACTCTTCCTCCGCAGCCCTGCGCAGTGACTTGTTGATCTCGGCCTGCCGTGCCTCCATGCCGCCAAGCGCCTGGCCGAGTCCGAGGATCTGGCCGCCGACCTTCAAATAGTCGCCCAACTCGTTTTTGCGCGCCTCGATCTTGGTCTGCAGTTCCTTTACTTCCATGTCCGCATTCTCGGCACTGCGCTTGCGGGCGTCGATCTCCTTGGTCATGCGCTCTTCCTCGGACTTTAGATGCTGCACGCGGTCGAGCCGTTCGCGCAGTTCGTCTTCGAAGCCGGCAGCCTGCTTGCGGGCGGTGTCCGCCTTCACCTTCGTCTCTTTGAGCTCTTTTTGAATTTCGGCCAACTGGGCCTCCGCCGACCGAGATTCCTCCTGGGCCGCTTTCAGACGTGCGGCCTCCCGGTCCACGTCCGTCTGGGCCTTCATGACACGCTCCTCGCGGAGTTTGTGCGCCTCTTCGAGTTGGGTGATCTGCTGCTGCAGTTCGGCCAGCTTCTTGTTTTGATTGTCGGTGCTGACGTTCAGGCGGGTGACGAACTGGGAGGCTTCCTCCCGCTCCTTGGTCAGGCTGGACAGCATCGCCTGGATGCCCGCCAGTTCTGTGTTGAGCGCGGGAATCTGCTTCCGCAGGTTCTTCTCCTCGCCCTGCGCCGTCTGGAGCTTGGTCTCCGCTTCGGCTCGCTTCGCCTCCGCGTTGGTCTGCGCGGCGAGGGCTTTCTCAGCACGCTGCTCTGCTTCCGCAGCTTTGGCCTCTGCGGCTTTGACGCTTCTGCCGAGTTCGGTCAGACGGAGGTCTTCCGTCTTGATGGTGTTTTCGAGCCCGGACAGCTCTTTCTTCAACTTGTCCTGGTTCCGCACCAGCTCGGCGAGGTTCTTTTCTTCGGTGAGGCGGTTCGTTTCGGCCTCTTTGAGTGTCTTGGTGGCCGTAGCGATGCGGGCGTCGACATCCGCCAGCTCGGCCATGCGTTTTTCAGCCGCCGCGATTCGCTCCTGAATCCCAGCGAGGCGCGTTTCAGCCGCATTCGCCTCGGCGAGTTTGGCCTTGGTCTCTGTCTCCAGATTGACGCGCTTGTCTCCAAGGATCTTGTCCAGATTCGCTGACTCGACTCGCATGATCTCGAGCGCGGAGTCGGTCTTCTTGCGTTCGGCGACGGATTCCGCGAGAGCCGCTGCTGCCGCGTCCCGGTCTTTCGTCAGTCCGGCGAGTTCGGTCTTCAAATTGTCCGCCTCTGCTCGGGTTTGCGTCACAGTGGCGCGAAGGTCGGGCAGTTGGGCGTCGAGTTCGCTCTTTTCCTTGCTCAGGCGCTGGGTTTCGGCGGCCAGTTTGTCGCGTTCCTGCGTGGCGGTGGTTACGGCGGAGGTGAGGTCGGCGTGCTGCTTGTTCACCGATGCGAGTTCCTTCACGCGCTCTTCGAGGCCGGTCGTTTGCTGCGTCAGTTCGGCTACGCGGGCTTCTGCTTCGGCGATTTCCTTTCGCCGTTCCGTCAGCCGGTCCTGCACATTGTGATGATCCGACTCGGCGGCGGAAAGCTTCTGCTGCGTCGAGGCATGCGTGGCCGTCAGCGTGGCGATCACGGCCTCCAATCCGCTGATTTTTTCCGCCAGAGTGAGGTGCTGCTGGGAGCTTTTTTCCGCCAGCGCGGCAGCTTCCGACGCGGCCTTTTTCTTCTCGGCGGCGTCCTTGGTGGCCTGTTCCAAGTCCGTTTTCGCCAGCGTGAGCTGCTCGTCGAGCTTCGTGTGTTCCGTCTGCAGGCTTTTGAACTGCTTGTCTGCCGTGGAGGCCAATTCCTCCAGGCTCTTCAAGCGTTGCTCGGCCGCGGCGACTTGCGATTCTCGCTCCTTCAGGTCCGCCTCGATCTTTCGCAACTGTTCGCGGGATTTGCCGATAGCCTGAGAAACTTCGGTCTGCTGCTGCTCGATCTGGTGCACCTCCTTCTCCACTTCCTCGCGACGCTGCGTGAGCGTCTGCGTGAGAAGGGTTTGCGCGCGTCCCTGCTCGGTCGCAGCGAGGAGTTCCCGTGTCCGCTCGTCACGATCCTTCACCAGCGCCGCCACGGCTGCGAGCACCTCCGCCTTGTGGGATTCCACGGCTTTCAGGGCTTCGGAGGCGTCATTCAGCTTCGTGTCTGTCGAAGCCAGATCGTCGAGTTTGTTGTTCAGATCGGCGACCTTGCCTTCAAGGGCTGTCGCCTCGGCACTTACCTGGGCCAGACGCGTCTCTCTTTGGGCGATCTTTGACTGGATGTCGGCCAGGCGTTTTTCAGCGTCCTGCCGAGCTTGATCGTCCGCCGTGCGTGAATCCCGGGCTTTTTTGTCGAGTTCCGCCAGCTTGGCCTGCGCCTCATCCTGCTTTTGAGTGATTTCGGCTTCGGCGTCGGTCTTCTGAGTGTTGAGTGCAGCGATTCGCTCCTCCGCCGCAAGACGCTGCTTGTCCAAGTCGGCGAGCTGGGCGCGGAGGGATGTGATGCGCTCTTCGGCGGCTGAGGTCTCGGATTCCTGCGACTGTTTTTTGCCGAGGAGGACGCCGATCGCGGCGTCGAGCATGCCGCGCTGGTTTTCCAACTCTCCGAGGCTCCGGGTCATCTCGTTGAGTCGATCCTCATTGCCACGGAGCTCGTTGACGCGGGCGGCCGCGGCTTTCTCTTCGCCGCCGAGTTGGGCGATCTGAGACTGCAGGCCTTGGAGCTGCTCCTGCGCTTTCGCGAGGGCGGCGTTGGCGGCTTCGATCTCGTCGTTCTTGGCGTCTTTGGCGCTGTCCAGCTTGCCGAGTTCGGCTCGGCGGGCGTCCAACTGCTTGTCGAGTTCCTGCAGCTCCGTGCTGCGTTGGGAGCGCTGCTCCTCTTCCGATTTCTGCGCTGCAGACTGGAGCTCGGTGAGCCGTTTCACTTCGGCTGCAGCCGTTGCAGACTGCTTTTCCAAATCGGCCAGCTTTTTGGCTGTCGCGGTTTCTTCGGCGGTCAGTTTTGCTGCAGCGGCTTCCCGCGCCTTGAGTTCTTCGCCGGTTTTGGCGAGTGCTTCCTGTTTCGAGGAGAGTTCGGCCTGCGCCTTTTCCGTTTCAGCCCGCGCTTTTTCGAAGGCCGCGGATTGGTCGGTGAGCTTCGCCTCGATCTCCTGAAGCGCCGCTCCGCGCTTGGACTTGAGTTCGCTCTCGGACTTTTGCGCGTCCTCCTGCAGCCGGGAAACCTCCTGCAACTTGGTCTCGGCAGCGGTGATCCCGGCTTGAAGTGTCGCGAGTTTTTCCCCAGATGAGGTCAGTTCGACCGCCTTTTTGGAGATTTCCTCCTCCTTGGACTTCACCTGCTCTTCTGTCTTGGAGAGCCGGGCTTTGAGTTCGTCGAGGGCGGAACGCTTGGCGGCCACCTCGGTCTCCAGGGCCTGGAGCTCTGTGCTGTGCTGGGATTTAAGCTCGGCTTCGGACTTTTGCGCGTTGGCGAGCAGTAGGTTAATGGCGGCGACTTTGGCCTTGGCATCTTCCTCCTCGGCTTTCAGCCCGGCGAGGGCGGCGCTGCGTTCTTTGCGCTGCTTGTCCGCTTCCTCGTGCAGCGTTTGCAGGCTCTTGCGGGCGGTTTCCAAGTCGCCCTCCGCCTTGGCAGTCAGCGTGCGGGTGGAGTCGAGCTTGCTTTCAAGGTTGCCCAGGTCGCGGCGTTTGCCGTCAAACTTGCCGGCTTCGCTCTTGGCATTCTCCACTTCGGCTCGGGCGTTTTGGACGTCTGTGCGGAGTTTTTCGACCTCGCCCTTGAAGCTGCTGATCTCGGCCTGGGTTTTGTCGAGTTCCTTCTTCCGCGCCTCCAACGTGGCTTCCAGGGAGCGGATTTCCGCTCGGCGCTTTTGCTCGACCTCGTTTTCGGCTTGCAGCAAATCTCGCTGGCTGGTGAGCTTGCTGATCTCCTCGCGCAGTTCGGCGGCCTGTCGACCAGCGGCGGGATCTGGAACGGAGGTCCCCCCAAGGGCTGAGGGCTTGGGTATCAGTGAGACGGGCGGGGTACCGGCGGGGGCGCGTTGAACGACCGGTTTGGTGACTTCGATCTTGCCCGTATCCGGCCTTGATGGCGGTGCTTCAGGCTTGTCACGGGCGGGAACCCCCTCGGTGTCGCCTTTGCGACCGTCCTCCCGGCTGGGCTGGCCTTTGGGCGCTGCGACCGTCTTTGATCCGCGGTCCGGGGCAAGACCCTTGGGCGCACGTTCGCGAAAACGACTCTCCAACTGGCCGAACATGATGCGATCCCCCCCTTTGACACGGGCGCGCTCGACGCGTTTGCCGTTGACGAAGGTGCCGTTGGAGGACTTCAGATCGACAATTTCGTATCCTCCGTCTTCCTGACGCAGAAATTCGGCGTGGTAGCCGGAAATGAAGGTGTTGTCGATGACGATGTCGTTGCCGGCGTCACGACCGATCGTGAGTCGTTCTTCGAGGATGTCGAAGACGAACTCATTTCCATCGTTGAGGTTGAAGGCCAGATACGGCATGCCGGACGAGCAAAAAGGGCAGGAGAGCCGGGAGATTAAAGGTGAAAAATCAGTGAATCAAACTTAATGAAATTAGTCCAGAAGCAGATGCCCCCGACTGATCCATTGTTTTAAAAAGCAGTGGACTGGAGCGCATCATTTAAGATTTCTAAAATATGACTACTTCATTATTATCGTCTCGCCTCTCTGTCTTGGGTCTTTTTTTGACCTGTCTTGGCAGTTGCGCCGAATCGCCGCTTCCGCCTCCGACGGGTGGCACCCGATTGACATCGGCTCAAATCGACCGGGTGGGCGGGCGCATCTGGCAGAATGAGTGTGGGGGCACGGTGGCCGGACTGACGAGTTGGAATGCCGGTGAGGACTTTGCTTCTTTAGGCATCGGGCACTTTATTTGGTATCCGCAGGGACGGAGCGGTCCCTTTGAGGAAAGCTTTCCATCGCTGGTGGCCATGCTCGCCTCGCGCGGCCATGCCGTTCCCGCCTGGATGCGCGCTGCCTGCCCCTGGCCGACCAAAGCAGCCTTTGAGGCGGACAGGAACGGCCCTCGTCAGCAGGAACTGCGTACTATGCTGAGCCGAACCGTGCGGGAGCAGACCGAGTTCATCATGGCGCGGATGCAGCGGGCGCTGCCGAAGATGTTGGCGCAGGCAGCGAATCCGGCCGTCGTGAGAGCGAACTTTGACTCGCTAATGCAGACTCCGGAAGGTGCCTTTTGCCTGATAGACTATGTTAATTTTAAGGGGGAGGGGACCAGCCCGAAGGAGCGCTATCAAGGCGAGGGCTGGGGGCTACTGCAAGTCCTTGAGGGAATGCCGAAGGCCTCCAAAACAAGCCGTGCACACGCCTTCGCCGAATCCGCCAAACGCGTTCTCAGTCGCCGCGTGGCCAATTCTCCTCTGGAGCGCGGCGAGAAGCGGTGGCTCGCGGGCTGGCACAACCGATGCGAAGGTTACAAGCGTCCGCTGTAACCTCGTCTACTCTTCGTTGCGCTCTACCTTGATCTTGGGCATGCCGCTCGTGATCTTTTCGATCAGGTCGGTCATGAGATTACCGTTCATCTCCTTCGAGTGGCGCATTGCCAGTCCGACGGCAAAAGCGATGACAAAGAGCCCTGTCACAATGATGGCAGACATGCAGCCGCTTTCACCAGTGTCCGGGTAGCTGCTGGGCGTGCTCTTTGCGTAAGCGCGGCGCACCGGGCTGACCGGACGACCACCGGGGGCGACGGCGGAAGAGGGTTTGGGGGTGGACTCCGCAGGCGCGGCATCGGGAGCGGGCAAGCCGATGGAGGGGGGAGGCGCAGCTGCTGGGGGCTCTTCCAGGACGGCAGGTGGATTGCCGGCATAGAAAACGGCCTGCACATCGCCGAAACCGACGCGGTCTCCGTCTTTCAGGAGCGCTTCTTCGATCTCGGCTCCATTGATGCGGGTGCCGTTGCTGGAATCCAAATCGTTCACGTAGTAGCCGCCACCCGAATACTTGATCACCGCATGGCGGCCGGAGGAGGAAGGGCAGGTGAGCACGACATCGCTTTCCGGATGGCGGCCGACGGTGGTGACTTCGCCTTCGAGGGTGTGGACGAGCGTGGTGCCGTCTTCCATGTAAAAAACAAAAGCTGCCATAGAGATGCGCGGGATTCGGGATGAGCGTTCGAAGGACCAAGAACCGGCACGAACGGCCTAACAGAATCTTGGGATTTTCCTGATGCAACGGCTATGTTCGCATGAGAGATTGAAAAGTCCCGTTTTCTTTTGTCATGCGCACTCCATTCGTCCCGTCATTGATCATGCGAGCAACACTTGCCGCCGTGATGCTGTCTATCGCTCCCGCCGGACTGTTCGCGGACGACCGCGAGGAGGCTGAAAAAGCAGCTCAAGCTCTGGCTTACGATCAGGAGAATGAGGGCTTCAACATTCGGGCCGAGGCTTGGAACCGCGATCTCGAACCAAAGGTCGGCAAAGCCATGCGCATGCAGCTCTACAAAGGCAATGAATACTGCTTTTGCGTCGCTGTGCCGCGCAAGTCTGGCGTGCACATCACGGGGGCCGTTCTCGATCTTGAGGGAAAGCCCAGCGGCGAGATTTTGCCGGTGCTCGACGGCTGGGGATTTGTGCTCTTCTACAAGCCGAAGAAAACCGGCATGTACATGATCGCCATCCATCAGACCGAACAGGGCAAGCGCAAGGAGGTTCCCTGCTCCATGGTCACTGGCTACCGTTGACCGCCCGGCTGCAGACTGGAGTCTGTCGCATGGAGGAAAACCCGCACTGCGAGTCGCTCATGTGAAGCGGAGTTTTTCGTAGCCGTAACACTCTCGTCGTGCAGACAAAAGAGGACGGGCTGGCTCGACCGGAAAAACCCGTTGCCCTCCGCTCGAAGCTCTCTGCTATCCATCGCCCCGCATGTTTCACGTTGCCGAAGATCACGAAGAAGGAGTCGCAGGCCGCATCTCGCGACCGCCGCTGGCGCCTCGCATGCATCATGCCTTTTCGCACGATGGGAAGATGGCGGAGTCGCCCCAGTTCGAATATCGTCCGCAGCAGCAGCGCATGGCGGAGTTGGTGGGGGCCGCGCTGGACGGCAATCATGCGCTGGTCTGCGAAGCCGCGACCGGTGTTGGCAAGTCGCTCGCCTACCTGGTTCCGGCGGTCACCTTTGCCCTGGAGCAGAAGCGCAAGGCGATCATTTGCACGCACACGATCAATCTGCAGGAGCAGCTCATCACCAAGGACATCCCCATCGTCAAACAGCTCGTCGGTGATTTCCATGCGGAGATCCTCAAGGGGCGTGGCAACTACATCTGCCCGACGCGCCTCAAGCGCGCCCTGAATGAGTCAGGCGATCTGTTTTCCACCTCTGAAGCCTCCGAGCTCAAGCTCCTGCTCGACTGGGTGGCTGAAACGGAGGACGGCACGCTCAGCGATCTCGACTTCAGCCCCAGCGCCCGCGTGTGGTCTCTCGTATGCAGTGAGCCGCATGCCTGCACGCCACGGCGCTGCCCGCCCGGCAGCCGCTGCTGGTATCAGGATGTGCGTCGTCGCATGGAGGCCGCGGACGTCATCGTGCTCAATCACACGCTCTTCTTCACACTGCTGGCTTCCGCCGATGAGACGACGACCGAGGACTGCAATTTCCTGTTTCCCCGCGACTTCGTCATTCTCGATGAGGCGCACACGATTGAAAACGTGGCCGCGCGCGCCTTCGGCCTGCACATCAGCGAATCGAACATCAAATTCGAACTCGGTCGCCTGCACAATCCGAAGACACGCAAGGGTTTCTTCCAACTCGTCGGCGACAAGGACGGCATTCGCGAGGTCCTGCAGACTCTTGAGAACGTGGACGCCTTTTTCCGCGGCGCCGAAGCCGGCTGCAAGTTCAACGCCGTCGGTCGCGAGTTCCGCATTCGTGAGCCCGGCCTCGTCGAGGACACGCTCAGCCTCCCGCTGCAACGCCTCGCGCAACGCGCCAACAAAGCGGGTGACGCGACTCCGAAGGAGGGCACGCGGCTCGAATTGCACGATCTGGCGAAACGGCTCACTTCCATCCGCGTCGGGCTGAAAGCCTTCCTCGACCAGGAAAACGAAGACCACGTCCACTGGGTCGAGCGCACCGGAGCCGAACAGCGGACCATCGGTTTTCACACCGCGCCCGTGGATGTGTCGCCCCGACTGCGGCAGATCTTTTTCGCCAGCGGCAAAGCCTGCGTCTTCACCAGCGCCACGCTCGGTATCGGTCATGACGAGCAGTTGAGCTACTTCCGCAACCGCGTGGGCGCCGAGGACGCACGCGCCGCGCTGATCGAGAGCCCCTTTGATTTCAAAAGGCAGATGACGCTCTATCTGCTCAAAAAGATGCCGCAGCCGAGCGATCCGGGATACCTCGACAGGCTTGGGCACTGGATCACCCATTTCATCGACCTCAGCGTTGGCCGCGCCTTCATCCTCTTCACCAGTTACAGCCAGATGACCTCGCTGGCCGACATGCTTGAGACTCATTGCACGGAGCGCGGGTGGCGCCTGCTGGTGCAGGGGCGAGGCATGCCGAGGCATCAAATGCTCGCCGAATTCAAGAACGACACGCACAGCGTTCTCTGCGGAACCGACAGCTTTTGGACCGGTGTGGACGTGCCCGGCGAGGCCCTGAGCAATGTCATCATCACGCGCCTTCCTTTCGCCGTGCCGGACCATCCACTTACCGCTTCACGTATCGAGCATCTGGAGGAGCAGGGGCTCAACGCCTTCACCGAATACAGCGTTCCCGAGGCCATACTCAAACTGCGCCAGGGCGTCGGTCGCCTCATCCGCACTGCCACCGACAAAGGCATCTGCGCCATCCTCGACAATCGCATCCTCACCAAGCCCTACGGTCGCGCCTTTTTGGCATCCTTGCCGGAATGTCCGACCGAGGTCTTGCAGTAAGGCTTGAGTCGAACTTTAGAGCCTGCCGTCATCTGGAATCTTCCATTGTCAGAGTCTGGTTCTCGCATGTAGAAATCCTCATGCCCGCCGCTCAAGCGCCCGCCAGCTTTCGCCGCCTCTTCGACGAGGTCGGCACCGTGGACCGTGTCGGGATCGAAGAGCGCGTGGCAAAGTACACGACTCGCAGCATCAAGGGGCGGTCCAAGGTGTTTGGTTTGCGCCTAGCCGTGTCGATGGTCGATTTGACGACGCTCGAAGGCAAGGACACGCCCGGGAAGGTCGCCTCGCTCTGCCGGAAAGCGCTTTGCCCTCACGATCAGGGTGACATTCCTCAAACCGCCGCCGTCTGCGTGTATCCATCGATGGTGAAGCATGCGAAAAAGCACGTCGGCGGCACGAGTGTGAAGATCGCCTCCGTTGCCACCGCTTTTCCCAGCGGTCAGTCACCGCTGAAGACGCGCCTCGCCGAGGTCCGGGCCGCCGTGAGCGACGGTGCCGATGAAATCGACATGGTAATCAATCGCGGAGCCTTCCTCGCTGGCGAATTTGCTCGCATGCAGGATGAGATCGCCGCCGTAGTCGAGACATGTGGGGCGGCGACACTGAAGGTCATTCTGGAAGTGAGCGAACTCGAAACTTATGACAACGTTCGTGCCGCAAGCTTCCTGGCCATGCGCGTGATCCGGCCCGGTGACTTCATCAAAACGAGCACTGGCAAAACATCCTCAAACGCGACGCTCGGAAACAACCAGGTGATGCTGGAGGCCATCCGTGACCATTTTTTCACGACTGGCGTTCCCATTGCCATGAAGCCTGCCGGTGGCATTCGCACGGCCAAGCAGGCGCTTCACTTCCTCGTCGCTGTCAAAGAAACGCTCGGCGACGAGTGGCTGAACAATCGTCGCTATCGTTTTGGCGCCTCCGCACTGCTGAACGACCTCGTGCGCCAGCTCGAAAAACAACGCACCGGCGCCTATCAGGCTCCGTGGAATTTCAGCGAGGCAACGGAAGGCTACTGAGTCATTTTATCGTGCTGACCGTCGCTTCATTGTCGCGCCGGTGTCACCGTGCAGCTTCGCATGCCGCGCAGGATGCGGTGCGTGCACTGCTCGAAGTGCGCCATGATTTCCTCCGCGCTGGTGTCTGGAGGCAAGGCGGCATCTGCCACCACCGGTTTGTCACTGAGGGCATCGAGGCACACCAGCACGTCGCTGAGGTGATGAAACAACTGCGCCTCCTGCTCAGATTCGGGCAGCATCACGAAGGCCAGATTGATGAGCCAGCGGCCGTCCTTGAGCAGGATGAAGCGTTGCAGGCGAAAATCGACGCTGCCGGGAGCATAGCCTTCCTGCCGCACAAGATACGGACCATGCCCCTTCGGCCCCCAGCCGAGGTTCATCACCTCGCAGCGAACGGGGTCATTGCAGAGTGCAGGCATGGATCAGGTGAAAAGGATGTGCGTGCCCGCACCGGCGGACTCGTTGTAGAAGTCGCCCACGGTCAGCACGCCGTCGACGCGCTCCATGAGGTCTTCCCGCTTCAGCTTGAACATGTCCATGGCCAGCTTGCAGGCGAAGATCTTGCCGCCGGAGTCGGAGATGAGTTCGAGGAATTCGCGCACGGGCGGGATGTCGAGCTTCTCCATCTCCTTGTTCATGAGATGCGTCGCAAAGGCGGACACGCCGGGGATCGCCCCCATCCACGTTGGAAACGGCATCGTCATCGGCATGCCGAGCATGGGCATGGCCATGTTCAGCGCGGAGTTGCCCACGGTGGCGACCTTGAGGCTGTCGAGCGTCTTGTTCGCCAGAGCGTTCAGGCCGAAGAACGTGAAAAACAGCGAGGCTTCGATGCCTTCCATGCGTGCGCCGTTCGCCATGATCAGCGCCGGGTAAATCCCATCCAGCGAGCCGCGGCTCACGATGATGGACACTTTCTTCACAGGTTGTTTGTCGTCGGACATAGGTGTGCGTGGTTCTTGGTTCCTTGTTCTTTGTTGAATCAAATGCAGCCGACCGGCTTCGGAATGCCCGAGATCTTCGACGCCTTCTTCAGCGGGCCGCCGGGGAAGAGGTCATAGAGTTCCTTCGTCGTCACGACGCCGCTCTTGCCCATGCTGCGGATGGTCAGTGCCGCGCCCTTGGCCTGCTGTTCGCGCAAGTAGCGCACGACCTTCATGTGGGCATCGGTCAAAGCGCCCACTCCTTCTTCCGTGGCGATCGCAGCGGCGATCTGTTCATTCCATTGTGACATGTCGGTGAGGTAGCCCTCTTCGTTCACGTCGACTTCGGTTCCTGCGATGGTTTTCTTCATGGTTGTGGTTCTGGGTTGTTTTGAAAGGTGGCAAATGACGAAACCAGAATGGCGAATCAAATTCGGCGCTTCAGGCTTCAATCATTCATTCGACATTCTTCATTCTGAATTCGTCATTCCGCGAACGCGGCCGGCTTCTTCTTTTGTCGGCTGATGCCCGGCAGCGGCCAGCCGCGAAGAAGCACGTTCCAGTAGATGTAGCGAAAGGCGAGTTTGCCGAGGTGATTGAGCCGGCTTTCCTCGAGCAGCTTCATGGGGCCGAAGGCGAAGGGAAAATTGCCTTCATGCGGCTCATACTCGTAATTGAAGTCAATGAGCAGCGCCTTGCCGTTGCCGGATTCGATGAAGCAGTTCGAGTGGCCGTCGAACTCCTCCTTCAGCGGCTCGCCTTCAATATGACGGATGACGTTGTCGGCGAGCGTTTCGCTTTCGAAATGGGCCACGGACCCGGCTTTCGACGCGGGAAGGTTGGTTGCGTCGCCGATGACAAACACGTCGGGATACTCGATCGACTGCAGGGTGTGCTTGTTCGTCGGGATGAAGTCCAAATCGTCGCCCAGCGCGGAACGGCGCACGGATTCGTCACCCATGTTCGTCGGTGTCGTCACCAGCAGGTCGTAAGGAACCTCGCGGCCGTCGAAGCACACCAGCTTGTTGTTTTCCTGATCCACTTTCTCCGCCACAAAGTCGGTGACGAGTTCAATGCCTTTGTCTGTGAGCAGATGGCCGAGCTTCTTCGAGGATTTAGGCTTGGTAAACGCGCCGGACAGCGGCGTGACGTAGGTCAGCGTAACCTTGTCGCGAATCCCCTGCTCACGAAAAAACGTGTCGGCCAGGAAAGTGAACTCCAGCGGTGCCACCGGGCACTTGATCGGCATTTCGTTGATGTGCACCACCACACGGCCGCCTTCGAAGTTCTTCAGTTTCT
This sequence comes from Prosthecobacter sp., assembly GCA_041395065.1. Lineage (GTDB taxonomy): Bacteria > Verrucomicrobiota > Verrucomicrobiia > Verrucomicrobiales > Verrucomicrobiaceae > Prosthecobacter. The sequence goes on from JAWLBG010000006.1 coordinate 79,330, forward strand.
CGCGGAGCGCCCGTGCGCCGTCGAGGGTGTAGAAGTCATGCACATTCACGCGCCACTTCGGCCCCAGCATGCCTTCCGTTTCTTCTGGTGCCGTGCGGCATCCTGTGGCGACGATCAGCACGTCGTAGTGAAGCTCGCGCCCGTTTTTCAACGCCACGGCATGATCTTCGGGCTTGAGCAGATCCACCTCGGCTTGCAGGAACTCCACGCCGTGGGGGATGAAATCCCGCGTCTGGCGGATGATGTCGCTCTCTTCATACTTGCCGAACGGCAGGAAGAGAAACCCCGGCTGATAGAGATGCTTGTCGGAGCGGTCCACCACCGTCATGCGCCACTCGGATTTGGACAACCGTCTGCGGAGGTGGTTGGCCATCATGGTGCCGGCGGTGCCGCCGCCGAGGATGAGAAGGTGTTTGCTCATGGTTGAAGATACGTTCCGTTTGCACCAGAGCTATATGAGTGTATGCGTATATGCAAGAATTAACTCTCCTCTAATCTTGTCATCATGAGCCACTCCCTCGACTCAGACGAACGCGGTATCATCCAGCCCTGTCCCGCCTGTGGCACCGCAAATCGCATCGCCTACGCCAAAACAGCGCAGCAGGGCCGCTGCGGCACCTGCAAGACGGACCTGCCCCGCATCGCCGAACCGGTCGAGGTTTCCGCCCTTGAGGCCTTTGCCGCTCTTGTTTCGCAAAGTCCGCTGCCTGTCGTCATCGACTTCTGGGCGCCCTGGTGTGGGCCATGCCAGATGATGGCGCCCGAATTTGCCAAGGCCGCCGCCGAGGCCGCTGGCGAAGCCATCTTCGTCAAAGTGAACACCGACGAGCAGCAGCAGATCGCCGGACAGTTCCGTGTGCAGGGCATTCCGGCGTTCGCCTTGATCAAAAACGGCAAACTCGTCGCGCAAACGAGCGGCTTTCAGCCTGCCGCACGCTTGCTCGCGTGGGTGCGGCAGTCTTGATGATCGCAGGCTCGTCTTGCGGAGCAGGATGGCTACTTGGCCTTCAAATAAGGCCGCAACGCCTCAAAGCGAAAATCGATCTCGGCAATCTCATCCGCCGTCAGCTTCAGCTCGGAGAAGACCGGCTTGTCCGGGATGCTGCGATTGGGGCCGTACTGGCGGGAGATCATGTTCTTAAAGACGCCGCGTTTCTTCCACAGATGGAGCTGAAAGCCGCGCAGGTCGCCGCCAGGGAGATGCTGGCCGAGATTGAAGAGCAGCATCAGCTTGGCGTGGATGTCGCGCACGGTGTCCGGATCCTTGCCGCTTTGCATGAGGTCCCAGACCTTCGCGAGCACATCCGCATACACCGCACGCTCCGTGATGAGCCCCTCGGTGCCGAGATGGGATTCATAGAGCCAGCCATGCGCTCCGCGGGCGCTAAATACACGACGGATCACCGGTTTCGCGGCGCACAGTTCTTTGGTGCGGGCGATGATCGGCGCGGCTTCTTCTTTGATGTAGCCGAAATTTGAAAACTCCTTCGCCAGTTCGATCATCAGTTTCACCGACGGCACCGGACCTTTGTAGGCCACGCCGCCGGTCGTTTGAAAAATGACAGGCCGTGTCGCCACCTTGCCCAATGCCCGCCAATACTGCCGCAGGTCGTCCTCCGTACGCCCCGAGTCCGGTGGACGCGAGATGATCGCTGGGGGTGCGAGCTTTTCCGCGTGCCGCGCATAGACGAGCATCTCCTCCGTGTCTCGTCCCTGCACTCCGAGGCAGAGCGCTGACGTTTTGAAGCCCTTTGCCGTATCCGCGAGCACCTCCATTCCCCGCAGTTTCTCATCCATGGTCAAAAGGTCCACGCTGTCGCCCGACTGCGGCCAGATCATGCCCGGGCAGCCGCCCCAGTCCACGAATCGTGCTTGATCTGCGAGCACCGCGTAATCCACGGCACCCGAGTCCGTGAACGGCGTCGAGAGTATCGGAAACGGCCCGCGCACCCGAGGATCAGCGTCGGCGGCATGAAGTGCACTGCGGGAAAAAAGGACCGTTGCGCCCGAAACGGCAGTTCCGAGGAGATGGCGTCGTGTGAGGTTGTTCATGGTTGAACTTTCTTTACGCGACAGGAACGAGACATCTCCAATAATGTGGTGAGCTCAGAAAACAAAACCCCGCCCTGACTGATGCCAGAACGGGGTTCCGTGGGGTTTTGGATTTCAGATCACTTCTTGAGATCGAAGCGATCCAAATTCATGACTTTGGTCCACGCGGCGGCGAAATCGTTCACGAATTTCTTCTGACCGTCCGCGCTGGCATAAACTTCGGTGATGGCGCGCAGTTGTGAGTTCGAGCCGAAGACGAGGTCCACGGAGGTGGCCATCCACTCCATCTCACCCGTTTTGCGATCGGTGCCTTCGTAGAAATGTTCGCAGCGTGGCGAGACCTTCCACTCGGTGTCCATGTTCAGCAGGTTCACGAAGAAGTCGTTGGTCAGCGCCCCGCGGTTCTTCGTCAGCACACCGAGATCAGGATGACCCGTGTTCGTGCCAAGCACGCGCATGCCGCCGACGAGCACCGTCATCTCCGGTGCCGAGAGCGTGAGCAACTGGGCACGGTCCACGAGGTTTTCGGGCGCGGGGCGATCGAGCTCATGGCCGAGATAGTTGCGGAAGCCGTCGTGTTTCGGTTCGAGGAAGGCAACGGATTCGACGTCTGTCATCTCCTGAGAGGCGTCAGTGCGGCCGGGCGTGAAAGGCAGCGTCAATTCGTGACCGCCTTTCTTCGCAGCAGCTTCGACCGCCGCATTGCCACCGAGGACGATCAAGTCGGCCAGCGAGACCTTCTTGCCGCCTTTCTGGGCGCTGTTGAACTCGCTCTGAATCTTCTCCAGCACGGCCAGCACCTTGGTGAGCTGTGCGGGATTGTTCACTTCCCAGTCCTTCATCGGCGCGAGGCGGATGCGCGCACCGTTGGCGCCACCACGTTTGTCGCTGCCGCGGAAGGTGGCTGCGGAAGCCCACGCGGTGGAGACGAGTTCAGAGGTGGAGAGGCCGGAGTCGAGCAGCTTGCTCTTCAACTGCGCGATGTCCTGCCCGTTGATCAGTTCATGATCGACGGCGGGCACGGGATCCTGCCAGACGAAGGTCTGCTTCGGCACCTCCGGACCTTCGTAGCGCGAAACGGGGCCCATATCACGATGCGTGAGCTTGAACCAGGCACGGGCAAAAGCGTCCGCAAAGGCTTGTGGATCGGCGAGGAAACGGCGGGAGATTTTTTCATACTCCGGATCCGTCCGCAACGCGAGGTCGGTGGTGAACATCATCGGCGCGTGCGTCTTGCCCGCCACATGCGCGTCCGGAACCATGCCTTTTCCGGCACCGTCCTTCGGCTGCCACTGCCAGGCTCCGGCGGGGCTTTTGTGAAGCTCCCATTCAAAGGCGAACAGGTTCGTGAAGTAGCCGTGCGACCAAGCGCGAGGTGTGGCTGTCCAGGCACCTTCCAGACCGCTGCCGATGGTGTCCTCGCCCTTGCCTTTGCCGAACTTGTTTTTCCAGCCGAGGCCCTGCTCTTCGAGTGGTGCAGCTTCGGGATCGGGACCGACGTTTTTCGCATCACCGGCACCGTGCGATTTTCCAAACGTGTGACCTCCGGCGATGAGCGCGACGGTTTCCTCGTCGTTCATTGCCATGCGGGCAAACGTGGTGCGGATGTCCTTCGCCGCAGCCAGCGGATCAGGCTTGCCGTTGGGGCCTTCGGGATTGACGTAGATGAGCCCCATCTGCACGGCGGCGAGCGGATTATCGAGCATGCGCTGATCCTTATAGCGCTTGTCGCCCAGCCATTCGGTTTCCGGTCCCCAGTAGATGTCCTCCTGCGGTTCCCACACATCGGCACGGCCACCGGCGAAGCCGACGGTTTTGAAGCCCATGGATTCGAGAGCCACATTGCCCGTGAGGATCATGAGATCCGCCCAGGAGATCTTGTTGCCGTACTTTTGTTTGATCGGCCACAGCAGGCGGCGGGCTTTGTCCAGATTCACGTTGTCCGGCCAGCTGTTCAGCGGTGCGAAGCGCTGCGTGCCATAGCCAGCGCCTCCGCGGCCGTCGCTCACGCGATACGTGCCCGCGCTGTGCCAGGCCATGCGGATGAAAAGCGGGCCGTAGTGGCCGTAGTCGGCAGGCCACCAGTCCTGCGAATCGGTCATGAGCTTGCGCAGATCCTCCTTCAGCGCGGCATAGTCGAGCTTATTGAACTCCTCCGTGTAATCGAAGTTCCCTCCCATCGGATTTCCCTTCACCGAGTTTTGGTGGAGGATTTTCAGGTTTAACTGGTTCGGCCACCAGTCGCTGTTGGACATGGCGCCGGCGGCGGTGTGACGGCCGGGACCGGCCTGGGCGCCCATCACGGGGCATTTGCTGATATCGTTCATGGCTTTGTCTGCGCTGGGTTGAGCCTGCTTGTCCTGGGCGGATGCGGACACCACCGGAGTCAGCATCAGGGAGGCAAGCAAGGCCTTGGTTGTGGATGGTTTCATGATGTCAGGTTGGTTTGTGTTTCGATTCCTCGGCCGTGGGGAAGGGCCGTATGATCAATGTCTTGCCTGAAAATTGTTGATGCATCCAATGCATCGTGAGAATGCTTGCGATGCATGTGACGCATCGCTAGTTTGCCGCATGAGGAACGACCTGAAACTCGAAGCGCTCGAACAGTTCGTCTGCGTGGCGCGAACCAAGAACTTCACGCGAGCGGCAGATGAACTGCATCTTTCCCAGTCCGCGTTGAGCCGTGCCATCCAAAAGCTCGAAGAACAGCTCGGCCGGCCGCTCTTTGAGCGCAAACCGCGTGAAGTCGTGCTCACCGATCTCGGTGAGCTGCTTCTGGAGCGCTCGAAGGTGATCCTGCAACTCGTGGACGACACCTTTTCGGAGCTGTCCGAGTCAGGACGACGCGGTCGCATCCGGCTCGGTGCGATTCCCACCATCGCGCCTTATTTCCTGCCCGGGCTGCTTGGCAGTTTTGCTGAAAAGCATCCGGACATCTCCGTCATCGTTCAAGAAGACACGACGGAGAATCTCATCAAGCGCTGCAGCCACGGTGAAATCGATCTCGCCATCCTCGCGCTGCCCATCATCGCCAAATACCTCGAAGTTGAGCCTCTGTTTGACGAGGAACTGCTGCTTGTGGTGCCCGTTGGCCATCCGCTAGCCACGGCGAAGAAAGTGGCGATCGATGCCGTGGAAGGGTTTCCCTTTGTGATGCTCAACGAGGCACACTGCCTCTCCGAAAACATCTCCTCGTTCTGCCGACGCAAAGCGGTGCAGCCCGTCACCGTCGAACGCACCAGCCAGCTCACCACCGTGCAGGAACTCGTCGCACTCGACCACGGCGTGTCCATCGTTCCCGAGATGGCACGACGCATCGACACCAGCGACCGGCGCGTCTACCGTTCCTTCAACGGCGAGAAACCGCAGCGCACCGTGGCCATGCTCTGGAACTCCTATCGCTTCCAAAGCAAGGCCACGAAGGCGTTGATGGATCATTTGAGGAAGACAGGAAAGCCCGCGCGCAAAGCTTGATGGAACTCACTTGCGCCGAAACTTCACGAAGTAGTTCTCCTTCAGCACGTCTTTGACTTCACCGACCTTTTCAAAACCGGCTTCAGTGACTTCGGCTTCGAAGACTTCCTGTCCAGCGCGGACGTGGCCCATGACGAAGTCGCTGCTTTCGCCGGGGATGCGTTTGAAGTCGATGAGCACCAGTTCACCCCCAGGTTTCAAGGCCTTGTGCAGCGTGGCGAGCGTGGCTTGGGGATATTCGAAGTGATGATACACGTCGCAGATGAAGGCGAGGTCGATGCTCGCCTCCGGCAGTTCGACGCTTTTTCCGGTGCAGAGGATCGTCTGCACGTTCGAGGCATGAGCCTTGGAAGCGCGGGCCTTGATGTGCTCGATGAAGTTCTTCGCGATCTCAACGGCATAGACCTTGCCGTTTTCACCGACGGCCTGTGCGAAGTGCAGCGTGAAGAGGCCCGTGCCCGCGCCGATGTCCGCCATTGCCATGCCGGGCTTCAAACCGATGGCGGCGACGATTTTATCCCGCTGGTGGAAGATCTCGCGGCTCTCCGTCTCGAACTTCTTGGTCCATTCCTCAACGTTGAGCTTCGGATCGAGGAACTTGTCGTTGATGCCGGGCTTGACACTCGCGTCCTGAGCGAGGCCGAGGCTGGAGACGAGGATGGCGGTGAGGAGAATCTTGGATTTCATGGAGCGGTGGGTTTGAAGGTTGCGGTGTTGAAGGTACGCCACGAGCCGGCGAGATTGCGGACGCGGAATCCATTTTGCGCGAGCAGGCGGCAGGCGAAGTAGCTACGCTGGCCGCTCTGGCAGGAAGCGATGATCTCCTTGTCTTTCGGCAGTTCGCCGAGACGACCTCGCAGTTCGTCCAGCGGGATGTGCATGGAGCCGGGAATGCATCCCTTGGCGCGTTCGCCGGCACCGCTCACGTCCAGCACGACGGTCTTGGCTGGATCCAGCGTGGCGATCTCATGCCACTGCGCCAGCGCGACATTACCCGCGAGCACATTCTGCGCGGCCATGCCGGCGAGATTCACAGGGTCTTTGGCGGAGCCAAACGGCGGCGCGTAGGCCAGCTCCAGTTCGGCAAGATCATCCATCGTCATGCCAGCCTTCAGCGCGGTGGCCAGAACGTCGAGACGCTTGTCCACGCCGTCGCGACCCACGGCTTGAGCACCGAGGAGTTTGCCCGTGTCCGGCGTAAAGAGGATCTTCATCGCGATGGGTTCCGCGCCCGGATAGTAGCCCGCATGGGAAGCGGGATGCATGTGCAGTGCCTCGCAGGCGATGCCGGCGGCACGCAGCGTCTTTTCATTGGCGCCGGTGCATCCTGCGGTGAGGCTGAAGAGGCGCAACACCGCCGTTCCCTGCGTGCCGCGATAGGTTGAACGACGGCCCATGATGTTGTCCGCCGCGATCCGCCCCTGACGGTTGGCGGGACCGGCCAGCGGGATCAAACTCCAGGCACCTGTGATGACATCGCGAACCTCGACGACATCGCCGACGGCATAAATCGCAGGATCACTCGTCTGCATGTGTTCGTTCACGCGGATGCCGCCACGCTCGCCGATTTCCAGACCCGCGGCTTTCGCCAGAGTGCTTTCCGGTTTCACCCCCATGCCGAGCACGACGACGTCCGCCGGCAGCCGACGACCATCCTTGAGCACGACGATGGAGGCACGCGCCGGTTCCTCATCGGTGGAAGCTTCAAACGCGGCCACGGCGCTGCCGGTGCAAAGCTCGACGCCATGTTGCTGCAACTCCTGATGCAACCACGCGGCCATCTCAGGATCGAGCGGCGCCATGACCTGCGGCAGCGCCTCGACCAGCGTGACAGCGACTCCGCCATGACGAACGAGCTGCTCCGCCATCTCCAAACCGATGTAACCGCCTCCGACCACCACCGCGCGGGTGTCCTCGGTCTCGCTGATCCAGGACTTGATGCGAACCACGTCGGGCACGTTGCGAACAACGAAATGGCCCTCGCGATGAATGCCGGGAATCGGCGGCGAAAGCGACGCCGCCCCGGTGGAAATGACCAGCGCGTCGTAGGGCAGCGCGTACTCGCGGCCGTTCGTGACTTCGCGCACATTCACCAGTCGCGCTGCGCGATCGATCGACACGACCTCGCTGTTCACGCGCACGTCGAGATTGAAGCGCGAGTGCAGGCTCTTCGGTGTTTGCACCAGCAGATCGTCTTCGTTGGCGATTTCACCGCCGACAAAGTACGGCAGGCCGCAGTTGGCGAAGGAAACGTGAGGGCCGCGCTCCAGCACGATGATTTCACAGGCTTCGGAAAGACGGCGGGCACGCGCCGCCGCGCTGGCGCCGCCTGCGACGCCTCCAATGATGACCAGACGTTGGGGATTCATGAGAATGGGATGATCGAGATTACTCAAACTTGATGTAGGCGAAGCCCTGAAGTTGCAGGTCGATCAGGCGCGGGAAGGCACCGACGACGAGCCTCACACCGGGCATCAGTTCAGAGGGCTTCACGCCCTTCTGCTGCATGGTGTTCTCGCACAATTCGACCTGCACGCCGCGCTTCAACAACTCCGCGAGGACATCGCCGTTGGGATTGGCCGTTTCGACGCCGAGACGCTTCCGTGCCTCGTCATTCACCACAGCCGCGATGCCCGTGCCGTGATAGACGAGATGCAGATGCACCTGCTCCGGTGCGATGCCGTGCGTCTGGTAGGTGTTGATCAGCTTGCGGGCGTAAAAGAGCCCCTTGTTCACGCCGTCGTGCTGCGCGTCATCGGTCACTTGATAGACGATGCGCAGGTTTTCGCGCACCTGGATCGGAATGACTTCTGGTTCGGCGGCTGAAGAGATGAGTGTGAGGGCGAAAAGGGTGGTGAGGATGTGTTTCATGGTTGTTTGGGGGATGGGAAAGTGATGTGCCACAGGCCGCGGAGATCACCGATCTTGAAGCCGGTGGCCTTGTCATCGGGATAGAGCTTTTGGATCGCCGCGAGTGTCTCAGGCGCGATGTCTTTCCCCGGCGTGCCATGGCATTGCAGGCAGAGCGGATTGCCAAGCACGATGGGCGCGAGGAAGGCGCGGCTGCCATCGGCGTTGGTGATGACTTGCGGCTTCGGCGCCTCGCCTTTCGCCAACGCGGCCATGAAGGCTTTCAGCGTGGCCTTCTCGACATCATCGGCCGCGTTCTTGGGATTGCGCGGCTTGTGCGTCGCTCTGCGCAGGGTCACACCGTGCGCTTTGGAGACTTCCTTGGCGATCTGCGGTGCCTTTTCGCTGCACACGCTTAAAGCACCCGAAGGTCCGTCTTTGCTGATGGCTTCTGCCAAAGCGGTGCTGAGCCGGCCAAATGCCTCTGCAATGATCTTCGGGCCTTCGACGGACGGATCAGACGTCGTCTGGCCAAAGGCAGTGAGTGAAACGAATGTGGCTGCCAGCAGTCGCTTCACGGTTGGGCCTCCGGTTTCCACGACATGTAGCCGCGGTGGATGTGCTGGATGTTTTTGAAGCCGAGGTCTTTCAAGCGTGCGACGGCCTTGCGGCTGCGGAAGCCACCGGCGCAATAAACGAGCACCGGCTTTTCCTTGTCGAGTTTGGCGACCTTGGAGTCGAAGGCGTCATCGCCGATGGAAATGTTGACCGCCTTGGGCAGCGCACCGCCTTCGAACTCACCGGTGGATCGCACATCGAGCACCTGCGTCTCGGGATGCTCGCGCAGCCAGGCATTCGCCTGACCGGCGTTGATGTTTTCGCACACGTAGCCGGGAGCGGCTGTGAAAAGCTGGCGGTCCCAGCCGCCTTCATACCAATACCAGCCACCAACAACGACGGCGAGAATGAGAATCGTCCAGATCATGAAGCGGAAGAGCATGAGGTTTCGGTCACGAACCGCTGAGTTTCTTCACCTGGTTGGACAGGCGTTTCAGCAGGTTGCTGCACACATTGTCGCAGAGGTCGGTGATGCTGGGATCGTCAATGAAGCAGATGACGGTCAGGCCCTCCTTGCGCCGGCCCACCATGCCGGCATCGACGAGGGACTGCACGTGGCGGGAGACGTTCGCCTGGGTGAGACCGGTGGCCTCGACGATCTCGGAGATGTTCTTTTCGCCTTCCTCCAGGGCGCGCAAGATTTTCAGGCGGCTGGGCTCGGAGAGCGTGCGGAACCATGAGGCGATCAAAGAGAGCGCCTCATCGGTGACCGGCGGCAGGGATTTTTTTCGTGCGGCGGGCATGATGTTAAAAAGGGTTTGCAGGCATCTACTATATGCGTATAGGCTCATACAGTTGAATTAGACAACACCATGAAAACCACTTCGTCCACCAAAACCTTGTTCCTGATTGCAGTCACCATCGCCTCGGCCTGTTCCACGTCTTGCGCGCAGCAGCGTGGCGGGCCGGGCATGCCAGCCGAGGCCCGTGAGCAGATCCACGCCCTGTTTGACGGGCATGACAAAGTCCGTCGTGAACTGAAACTCACCGCAGACGGTTACACCGCGGTCACTGAGAGCGACGATCCCAAGATCGCAGCCGCCTTGAAGAAGCATGTGAAGCAAATGCAGGCCCGGCTCGGCGAAGGTCTGAGCGTGCGCCGCTGGGATCCCGCCTTCGCCGAATACTGCGACCACTACAGTGAAATGGACCATCAATTTACCACCACGGACAAAGGTGTGCGCATGACCGTCAAGGGGCGCACAGCAAATGCCGTTAAAATCGCGCAGAATCACGCCAAGGTCGTTTCCGCCTTTGCTGCGCACGGCTGGAGCGAGCACGACAAGAAGCATGACACCGTGACCCGCTGACGTTTCCCCTCCCAAAACCGAAACCCAATATCCTCACCACCATGAAACTCGAAAACGCCATCCGCGCCCTCGCCGGCACCTTCATCCTCATCAGCCTCGCCCTCGCACACTACGTCAGCCCCAACTGGCTCTGGTTCACCGCCTTCGTCGGCGCCAACCTGCTTCAGTCCGCCTTCACCGGCTTCTGCCCGGCGGAAATGGTGCTCAAAAAGCTTGGCGTTGGCGGCTCGTGCTGCTCAAAGTCCTGAGCAGCGTCAATGCCGTATCCATCCCACGCCATGAAACGACTTCTCCCGATCTTATTCCTCGCTGCCTGTGGCAAACACGACCCGGCACAGCATGCGGCCCCGGATCTTCCCAATGTCCCCGTGAAAGTTCAGGCGGCCAAATGGCAGCCGCACACGGCCACCGAGGAAGTCGTGGGAACGGTGCGCTCGAAATTGCGCGCCATGGTCGAGGCCAAGGTCAGCGGGCGCGTGCTTGAGTACACCGCCACGCCCGGCGCGATGGTGAAGGCGGGCGATCTGCTGGCGCGGCTCGATGTGCAGGAGATTCAGGCGAAGGTCGATCAGGCCAAGGCGATGCTCGACCAGGCCAATCGCGACTTTGACCGCCAGAAGCAGCTCATCGCCAGCAACGCGACCACACGTCAGGACTACGATGCCGCCGATGCTCGCGTCAAAGTGGCGACGGCTGCCGTAAGCGAGGCCGAAACGATGCTCGGCTACGCCAAAGTCACCGCGCCCTTCGATGGCGTGGTCACGCGCAAGCTTGCCGACGTGGGCGATCTCGCGATGCCAGGCAAGCCTTTGCTCGAGATCGAAGCTCCGACCGCACTGCGCTTCGAAGCCGATCTGCCGGAGGCGATTCTCGACCGCGTCACGATGGGTGCGAAGATGCAGGTGAAGGTCGCCTCCATTTCGAGTCCGCTGGAAGCCGTGGTGAGCGAGATCGCGCCTGTGGCCGATCCTGTGAGCCGCACGTTTCAGGTGAAGCTCGATCTGCCAAAGGCGGACGGCTTGCGCACCGGCCAGTTCGGTCGCGTCTCGGTGCCTGTGGCGGAAGTGAAGCTGCTGCTCGTTCCCAAGAGCGCCGTGATGAAACGCGGGCAGATGGAACTCGTGTTCGTCGTCAAGGATGGCAAGGCGTCTCTGCGTCTGGTGAAGACCGGCAAGTCGCTCGACGGCCAGGTTGAGATCCTTTCCGGTCTCGAAGAAGGCGAGCAGGTCGTGATCAGCGACGTGACGAAAATCGCCGATGGCCAACCTGTGACGATCCAGCCATGAGCGAGCCTTCATCCAGCCATCTCGGCATCGCCGGTCGCATCGCCGCGTCGTTCATCGACTCCAAGCTGACGCCGCTTGTTGTCATCGCATCCGTGCTCCTCGGTGCGGCGGCCATTGTGCTGCTGCCGCGCGAGGAAGAGCCGCAGATCAAGGTTCCCATGGTCGATGTCATGGTTTCCATGCCCGGCTCGTCGGCGAAGGAGATCGAAGAACGCGCCACGCGGCCGATGGAAAAACTGCTGTGGGAGATTCCCGGCGTCGAATACATCTACAGCACGTCAAGCGACAGCCAGAGCCTGGTCATCGTGCGCTACAAAGTCGGCGAAGATCCGGAGCGCAGCCTGTTCAAGCTCACCGAAAAACTGCGCTCGAACTTCGACCGCATCCCGATGGGCGTCACGATGCCGCTCATCAAGCCGAAGAGCATCGATGATGTTCCGATTCTCGCGCTCACTTTCCACAGCGATCGCTACGATCATCTCACGCTGCGCCGTCTTGCCGCGCAGGTCGATGAATCCGTCAAACAGGTCCCGCTGGTGGCCGAGACGACGTTGCTCGGCGGATCGCGCCGCGCCGTGCGCGTGATGCTTGATCCCGTGAAACTCGCCAGCCGCAATCTGAGCCCGGCGGGTCTGGTCCCGATGCTGCAGCAGGCAAACCGTCAGTTCCGCGCGGGAGGACTCACTACCGGCAACAACGAGGTGCTCGTCGAGACCGGCGCCTTCCTCAAAACTGCCGAAGACGTCGGCAATGTCGTCATCGGCGTCTTCAGCGGACGCCCTGTTTATCTGCGCGAGGTCGCGGAGGTGCTCGATACCGGCGAGGAGCCGACGCAATACGTCTTCCACGGTACGAAAGCCAAAGAAGAACCCGCCGTCACACTCAGCATTGCGAAACGCCCCGGTGCGAATGCGATCAGCGTCGCTGACGAGGTGCTGCGAAAGGTGGACACACTCAAAGGATCGATCATTCCTGCGGATGTGACCGTGAGCATCACACGTCACTACGGTGAGACTGCGGCGGAGAAATCGAATGAGCTGTTGTTTCACATGGGCATCGCTGTGTTCAGCGTGGCAATCCTGATCTGGCTCACGCTTGGATGGCGGGAATCGGGAATCGTCGCCGTGGCCATTCCGGCCACGCTGGCGCTCACGCTGCTCATTTTCTACCTCTATGGGTTCACGCTGAACCGCATCACGCTCTTCGCGCTCATCTTCAGCATCGGCATCCTCGTCGATGACGCCATCGTGGTCGTGGAGAACATCGTGCGTCACTTCCACTTGCCGCAGAACAAAGGCCGCAGTTGGAGCACGATCGCGGTCGAGGCCGTGGGTGAGGTCGGCAATCCGACCATCCTCGCCACCTTCGCGGTAATCGCCGCCGTGCTGCCGATGGCCTTCGTTGGCGGCCTGATGGGGCCTTATATGCGCCCGATTCCGATCGGTGCGAGCGCCGCGATGTTCTGGTCGCTGCTCATCGCGTTCATCGTCACGCCCTGGGCTTCGATTCGCATCCTGCGCTGGGGAAAGAAGTATTCCAAGCTCACGGAGGGCAAAGCCTCAGCTGCGGATCTCGCGCATCACAACGCCAGCGAGCATCCCGAGGACTTTTTCACGAAGCTCTATCGCCGCATGATGGGGCCGCTCATTCATCACACCGGCTGGCGCTGGATGTTCCTCATCGGCATCACTGCGCTGCTGCTTGGTTCGATGGCGACCGTCGGCATCGGCTGGGTGAAGGTGAAGATGCTGCCGTTCGACAACAAGAGCGAGTTTCAAGTCATCTTGAACATGCCGGAAGGCACTTCGCTGGAACAGACCGCCGCCGTGGCACGCGAGATGGCCGCGGCGATCCGCACGGAGCCGGAGGTCACAGATTATCAGGTGTACGCCGGTGTTGCCTCGCCCTACAACTTCAACGGCCTTGTGCGTCACTACTTCATGCGCCGCGGCGCGAACGTGGCGGACATCCAGGTGAATCTCGTCGGCAAACACGAGCGCAAGGCGAAGAGCCATGACATCGCCAAACGCGTACGGCCTGCAGTCGCCGCCGTCGCGGAACGTTACGGCGCTCGCGTCGCCATCGCCGAAGTGCCACCCGGACCACCTGTGCTGCAAACGCTCGTCGCGGAGATTTACGGCCCGGATGATGAGTCGCGGCTCAAGCTCGCGGAGAAAGTGAAGACCATATTCAAATCCACGCCCGGCGTCGTGGATGTGGACTGGTATATCGAGGCCGATCAGCAGAAGGCGCGCTTCATCATCGACAAGGAAAAAGCCGCACTGCACGGCATCAGCGCCGCCACGATTTCACAGACGCTCAAGATTGCCGTCGATGGTGAAACGGTCGATCTGCTGCATCAGCCTGCCGAGAAGGAGGACGTGAACATCCGCCTCGAACTGCCACGCAGTGCGAAGACCACACCCGAAGAACTGCTCGCACTCCGCGTGCGCTCGGGCGATGCGAATGCGTTGCCTGAACCCAGTGCCTCCGGATCGCCGCTCGTGCCATTGCGCGAACTCGTGAAAGTCGAGCACACCACCGTCGAGAAGAGCCGCTATCACAAGAACCTCATGCCCGTGACTTACGTCATCGGCGATGTGGCAGGCGTCGTCGAAAGTCCCGTGTATGCCATCTTCCAGATGAACGAGGCGCTCAAGAAGCTCGACACGCGCGAGTTCGGCGGCAGCGGCGCCGAATTGAAGATCCTTAACGCCGCGATGCCCTTCAGCGATGAACAGCCCTCGATGAAATGGGACGGCGAATGGCACATCACCATCGAGGTCTTTCGCGATCTCGGCGCGGCCTTCGGCGCGTGTTTGATCCTCATCTACGTGCTCATGGTCGGCTGGTTCCGCAGCTTCCTCACACCCGTGATCGTCATGGTGGCCATTCCGTTCTCGCTCGTAGGCATTCTGCCCGCGCATGGTCTACTCGACGCCTTCTTCACCGCCACCAGCATGATCGGCTTTATGGCCGGCGGCGGCATCGTGGTGCGAAACTCGATCATCCTCGTCGATTTCATTGAACTGCGAATCAAGGAAGGCATGCCGCTCAGCGAAGCCGTCATCGACGCCGGAGCCGTGCGATTCCGTCCCATGCTCCTCACCGCGATGGCGGTCGTGGTGGGAGCCGCAGTGATCCTCGCCGATCCGATCTTCCAAGGCCTCGCCATCGCATTAATGGCGGGTGAAATCGCAAGCCTGTTCATCAGCCGCATGGCCGTGCCCGTGTTGTACTACATGGCGAACAAGCATTCCCATCCTGAACTGAAACTCTAAACACACATCTCTATGAAACCAAACATCGGAACCGTGGACCGCGCCCTGCGCATCATCGTCGGCCTGGGCATCATCTCCTATGGCATCGTCAATCACACCTGGCTCGGAGCCATCGGTGCCGTGCCTCTCCTGACCGCCTTCATCCGCTTCTGTCCGCTGTATTGCCCACTTGGCATCAGCACCGTTGGCAAAGGCGGCAACCACAAGGGTGGTGGCTGCTGTGGAGGTGGTTGCGGCTCATAACGCATCGGCCATGGCCCGCTACCTCATACCAGTCGCCATCGGCACTGCGCTCGGATCGCTCATGGGCTATTTCGGCCAGTGCAGTTCCGGCACCTGCCCGCTCACCTCCACCTGGTGGCGCGGAGCCTTGTATGGCGGCTTTCTGGGCTTTCTCATGGCCGCCTCTTCACCTCATTAACTCCACCCGCATCATCTCATGAACATTTCCATCGACATCGGAATCGGCGAAGCAGATCGCAAGGACATTGCAGCCGGACTTTCACATCTTCTGGCAGACTCTTACACGCTGTATCTTCAGACACACAACTTTCACTGGAACGTCACCGGTCCGATGTTCCAGACGTTGCATGTGATGTTTGAAACGCATTACACAGAGATGGCCATGGCGGTCGATTCCATTGCCGAGCGCATTCGCTCCCTCGGCATGCCCGCTCCCGGCACCTATGCGGATTTCATTCAACTGAGCTCCATCAAGGAGGTGTCAGGCGTGCCAAAGGCCAGAGAGATGATCCAGTTGCTTGTGCAAGGGCACGAAGCCGTGGTGCGCACGGCGCGCTCGATCTTCCCGGTGGTTGAAAAGGCGACCGATGAAGCCAGCGCGGACCTGCTCACGCAGCGCATCCAGCTTCACGAAAAGACCGCCTGGATGCTGCGCAGCCTGCTGGAGGAGTAACCGCCACAGGTAAAAAGCAGGACGGAGAACTCCCCAGAAGGACGAACGACCGCCTTGGAGTCGAATCACTTCAAGGCAGCATCGAGGGCGTGCAGCGCTTTCATGATGCGCTCGTGGCGAGCCTTGGTCACAGCGTGGTTCTGCTTATCAGCAGCGTGCTCTTTTTCGGACTCTTTATGAGAGGTGGCTGACTTCGCATCCCCTTCCTTCTCATGAGCGGCGATGCGCTTTTCGTGCTTGGAGATGTCTTTCTCGTGTGATTTGACGGCCTTCTCGTGATCTTCGAGCGCCTTTTCAGCCCGTTCCAAAATGGCCTCGGCCTCCTTGTGATCCTTGCTCCATGCCTCATGGTCCTTCTTCCATGTGAGGTGATCCTGATGGGCTTTGGTATGATCGGCGGATGCATGATCAGCCGCTGCTGCGGGCAGGGTGACAGCGCAGCAGATCGTGGCGAGCACAGCAGTGGCCTGATGACGAAGAATGAATGGAAGTGCGTTCATGGGTGAGCTGATGGGTTGGCTCATAAACGTCTTTTCCCGCAACAATGCTTCACCCATGCTGTCGATGACGCAGCATCCCTTGTCCTTGTGTCCGTTTTCAGAAACGGCGCCTAGCCTTGCGGGCCAGACGCCGTCTGAAATCTGTTAAAGAGAAAGCGCCTGCTTCAGAACTTGAACTTCAACTGGGCATAGACAAACCGCCCCGCTCCGGGAATGCGCTGACCGATGCCGACATCGCTGCCGAGGACACGGTTCAGGCCGCCGAGGTGGTCCGTATAGCGCTCGTTCGTGACGTTCTCCATGCCGACCTCGAAGCCGAGTCCGCTGCTGAAGTCGCGGCCCAGGCGCAAATTCAACAAGGCATATCCGCTGGTCGTGGGTTCGCCGTTGTAAGCGGCCACCTTGTTTTGTTCGGCTACCAAGACGACTTCGAGGCTGCTCTTCCAGCCCATGATGCGGCTATCGAGACTGAGCGAGCCATGCAGCGGAGCGATGCGATAGAGATTGTCATCGTTGCTGCGATTGATGCCGCGCACATAGCTCACATTGCCACGCACGCCGAAGTTCTCCGTGAACGCGTAGCGGAAGGAGCTGTCGATGCCGTACAGGTCGGCGCGGTCGACGTTCTGATACTGCAGCACAGGCCGACCGGCGGCGAGCCGCGCGATGGGCACGCCCTGAATGTAATCGTGTACGATGTTGTAGAAGGGAGTCGTCTTCACCTGCCACTTTTCCCCATGATAGTCGGCAGTGAAGGCGATCTGGTAGGAGGTTTCGGTATCGAGGTCTGGATTGCCGAGATATGTGCGACCGTCGGCCAGACCGGCATTTGCCCCAAGCGGTGTCCAGAGGTAGCGCTCCAGCAGGCTGGGAGCACGGTTCTTGCGTGCGAAACCGAGTTCGTAGGTGCTCCAGTCGTTCGGCGTGTAGCGGAGGCTGGCAACGGCGTCGAAGTTCACGTTGGTGAAGCTGTGATTGCGGGCGTTGAACGCCCTTGCATCTGCGGCAGCCGGACCGAAGAACGAGGTGACGTTGGCGGCATCACTGAAGACGGTATCGTTGCGTACGCCGACCTGGGTCGTCCATTCATCCGACCAATCGGTCTGCCACTCGACGTAGCTTCCCCAGCGCGTTCGAGTGGTGTTGTTGAGCGTGTCCTGACTCGCTCCTGTGATCATGTTTTGCTGGGAGGCATCGAACTCATTGCGATGGAAATCCGTGCCGGCGCGCAAGGTGTGACGCCCCTGTGGCACGGTGACACCCAGACTGAAGCCATAGTCGTTGCTGGTGGCAGGTGACTGCATGGGCATGGTGCCGACCGCCAGCGGGCGGAGAGAGTAGTTGTTCATCAAGTGATCAATCGTGTGCACGTAGGCACGGGCCTCCAGCGTCCCAAATTCATGCTGGCCGACGTAACGAAGGCCCACCCGCACGCCGTCGTCCTTGATCATGTCCATGGGAAGCGTCGGCGTGCCGGAGTCACGGGTGCGGACAAAGCTCGTGTCCAGCGCGAGAATCCCCTGACCGAGTTGCATGGCGGTGATGACCTGATGCTGCTGAGTTTCGTATCCAGAGGCACGCACACGTCCGCCGTTGAAACGCAGTTCATTGGCGTGTTCCCACGATCCTTGGTAGGTGCCGCTGAGTGCCTCGCTGGCCGCGGAGCCTCCGAGGTTGAATCCGTGGGCGTCGTTGCTGCCGCGAAAGAAGCTGCCGAGTTCTCCCGAAGCGATGGAGTGCTGCTCCGCCGTGGCAAATCGAGGATCGGGTGATCGCACAACGATAGTTCCAGCGATGTTGTCGCCGCCCTGGCTCACGGGATTGAGGCCTGCCATGACGGCGATGCTGTCCACCGATCCGCGTGCCGCATAGTGAAGCGGCGGGTCCATGTGGTTGGGGCAAGCCGGGGTGATGGCCGCGCCATCGACGGAGACCTTGACGCGATCACCGCTCAGGCCGCGCAACTGCACGATGCCGGTTTGAGGCCCATTGCGAAGAATGGCGGCGCCGGGCGTGTTCTTGAGCATGGAGGCGCTGTCCGTGCTGCGTGCATGGATCGTGTCGATGTCCACCGAGTCAGAACTCAGCGGAGCCCCCTCGGGAAGCTTAGTGTCGGTGACGATTATTTCCTTGAGCTGCGTGGCAGGCTGGCCGGCATTGGAAGCAGTTCTGGCAGTTGGTTTTGGTTGGGTTGCAGGCTGGGCTGCGGCAGCACCAGCCAGGGAAACGAAGAGAAAAATGGAACGTAATTTCATGAAATGATGGAAGATGAATGGAGATGGCTGGCCACGAACATGCGGTTTTGGCATGCGTGACAGCACGAGTTCAAAGGAGCCGGACGCCTTTCAGGAAAGCGCCGGCAGGAGAGGCGAGTTTAATGCTCAACCGCGTCGTGGCGGCGGCGTCTCAGGCTCTCCGGGTGCTGGCACGGCCAAAAGACTGACCGCTGGGAAGAATCCGCTCGTGGCAGGAGGAGCCTCAAGGACCGGCAAGGCCACCAGCACCGCAAACATCTTTTTATCCTGCTGAGGGGACTCCGAAGACTGTCTGCGCTCCGTCTCCCGGTCATCTTCGACCGCTTCGCACAGCGGACACGGATGCATCCCGTCAAACGTCATCTTCACTGCGTCCAGCAATGAGTTTTCACTCGCGTAGCGCACCAGCATCTGCGTCCAAGCAACACTCTGCACGACTCCACGATGCAGACCCAGCGACAAACACACAAGCAACACGATCCCAACTCTTCCGAGTTGAGGAATCAAGCCATGTGATGATGCAGGGCGGACGAAGCGCATTTTTGAGCGGCTTCATCCTACGTCTTCACCTCGCACACAATCGCGTCGATTGTGCATAAATTGTCTTCCGCGTTTGTTGGATGGTTCTGTCACAGACGTGATTCCGTTCCGTCGATGATCCAGCCCTAGAGTGGAATCACACGCCTGTTCATCAATCGCATGGCCGTGCCTGTGCACTATTTCATGACGAACAAGCATTCCTATGCGGAGCCAGCTCGTCAAAGAGCATGAAAATGCGGCATTCCGTTGCCGGAATGCCGCCGAGAGAGGTTGGATTGGGATGCTAATTAGTAGCGATCGCGGCCACCGCCGCCGCCACCACCACCATAACCGCCACGGCCACCGCGTCCGCCGCCACCACCACCGTAGCCGCCGGAAGGACGTTCTTCCTTCGGACGGGCTTCATTGATGGCGAGCTTGCGTCCGCCAAATTCCTGGCCGTTGAGACCATTGATCGCGGCCTGCATGGCTTCGGAGCTGTCCATCGTGACGAAGGCAAAACCGCGCGGGCGGCCGGAATCACGGTCCATGGGGAGGAAGACATCGGTTACGCCGCCATACTGGGAGAACAGGCTGTTGATCTCGTCGGAGGAGGCACTGAAGGGCAGGTTGCCCACATACATTTTGGTGTTCATTTCTATTTCTGGGTTCGTTCAGCCTGCGCCAAGACTTGAAGAAAGTTCCGTTATCGGATTTCAGAACACCAAAGAATCAACCTGATGAGCAACTTTACTTAGCCTTTATCAGGTTAACGTGCGGCGGGTCTGTCGTCTGCTTTTGGATAATAGCAAATGATAGTTCATCTCGCGACCCGTCACTGACGCGACTCCGTCCCGTCTATGATGAGTCCTGCGGGCGGGATCGGGCCTGCTGCCATGCCTGCTTCTCCAAGCGGTACATTCTGTTGAGAATCCGGTTTTGCCCCTGTGCCGCGCAGGTTGATGATCTTCTTCATCAGATCGAACCAGAACTGCGCGCCGAGAGCCGCCGCCGCTCCCGCCATGAGCCAGCCGAGCAGGCTTTCAAACAGTGTGCTGACAGGATAAGTGCCCCAGGCCTGGGCGGTGGTTTTGTTCCAACCGACGGGAAATCCAGCATTAGAAAGTTCAGTGACCGCCTTGTCGAACTCGGCCCGCGCGCCCGCGGATTCCTCCACTCCCATTTTGACCATGAGATCGCTCTGCGCTTGGACCGAGGCTTCCGCGCGCTGTACAAAGGCGGCCCTTAGATCGTCGTTGGTGGAAAGCGCCCGC
Source organism: Prosthecobacter sp. (assembly GCA_041395065.1). GTDB lineage: Bacteria > Verrucomicrobiota > Verrucomicrobiia > Verrucomicrobiales > Verrucomicrobiaceae > Prosthecobacter. The sequence goes on from JAWLBG010000006.1 coordinate 99,665, forward strand.
GTGATGGCGATGACGTTCAAATTACACGCAACGGCAAGCGCGAGTCCGAGCCCGAAGTTCCAGGCTTGTGTGAGTCGCTTGTACCACCCCGTGCTGCGGTCCATCATCGAGTCAAACCACTGACCGGCAAGAAACTGGAACACACTCGCCGGTTCCTGGCCTGGCAGCAGATTGCGTTCCGCTTCCCGGCTGAGCGCCTGCAAGGCACCGCGAGTGTTGGACGGCAGTTGGCTGATTCCTGTCCTCATCTGCTCCCAGCGCGTTTCAGCCTGAGCCTCGGTTCCCTTGGTTTCGAGAATATCCATCAGCACCTGGCCAAACTGCCCACTGGAAAGGTAGGAGGGAAAATGCTTCGCGACGCCGTCGTCAGCCGTGGTATGCCGATGCATGCTGGTCATCAGCGGGTGCTGCACAAAGTCCTTCAAAGGTTCCGCGTCCTTGCCGTGTCCGGCGTTTGGAATCAAGTGAGCGAGCGCCTTCCAAAGCATCTTCCCGCGGGCGTTCGACCAGGAGAGAATCATCTCACTCGTCGTCGAGACCAGCACGCTGAACAGGAAGAAGATGAACGAGAGTCCGAGAGCGACGTCGAGGGTCTGGAGCATGGCGCGGAAGAAGGTCTTGGTGGTAGAGATTACTCAATGCTTCGAATGACGAAACCAGAATTCAGAATGACGAGTGAAACACACTAGGTGACTCATTCGTCATTCCGGCTTCGTCAGCACCGCCGCAGGCGGTCAGTGCATCTCGACATCGCAGTGGCCCAGACCGCCGCGGAAGTAGTTGAACTGCACGTTCGGGTGGTCCGCCAGCAGCGACATGGGTACGGCGCTGTCCGCCAGACGCTTCGAAATCATGAGCGCGGTGAGGCGCTGGCCCAGCGGGTTGTCGTGCATTCCAGCCTGCCAGATACTGACCTTCTCGGCCATCCAGGTTTCTTTCGGCCCCACGGTGATTGCCATCTTCGGGACCATGGTGATGTTTCCGCCGCCGGAAGTGCGGGCGTTTTGAGCAAGCGTCACCGGATGCAGGTCAACGATTCGCGTGCCGAGTTTGCGGTACTCGGCGGGCGGCGGCGGCTCGTTCTTCCACTTGCCCGCGCGTTTCAGCGGATCGTTGAAGGCCCAGTGCTTGATGTCCCCCTGGCCGCCCTGCATCACGATGCAGCGCACGCCGCTCTGCCAGCTCTTCACGTATTCGGTAACGTTGGCCTTTGGGAAATGCAGGTGGGAGTCCGGCATGCAGAGCTTTTTCTGCATTCGGTCAAAGCACAGGCCGCGGTCTGCACGCTCAAAGGAGAGCGGATGCTCCATGGTCACCTCCTTCTTGGTGTCCTCGTCATACCACTCGTCCATGCCCCAGAAATGGCCGTCTTTGATCGAGATGCCGAGGTCGTTAATGAGACGGGCGACGAGCGGGAGCTGTTCCGTGGGGCCGATAGGGCCGCAGATGCCCGTCGGATTGTCCGGCGTGGCCTGCTTCCAGGCGTGAATGTACTCGAGAGCTTCGGCGAGGTAAAAATCTTCCAGGGTGTCATACATCACCACCTTGAAACCGGGGCGCGAGAGCTGGCGCAGGTCGCGCTCGCTTAGCCGCGCGGCGTCGTTGATGAGATCATTTTCCAGTGTGGTGTAGTCCCACCAGTCCGGAGCGATGTGGCTGAGTTTGCGCGGCATGTCTCGTGATTGGGTTGTTAAGCTGATCTTCAAGGAAAACGTTCCTTTTGCCAAGACATCATCATGCGAGATTGAAAAAAGTTCGTGCCTAAGCTCTACCGCCCGCTCTTCAAGAGGGTGGGCAGGCGCGTGCGTTCACTTTCCGGACCGGCGCAGCCTTGACCGCATGACTGCGACCGCCTACCTGCACGCATGGACGACGCCACCATGCTGAATCATCCCGATGCCCTCACCCGCCTGCGCTACATCGTGCACCGACTTCGTGCGCCGGGCGGCTGCCCTTGGGACATGGAGCAGACGCACGAATCCCTCATCCCTCATGTGATCGAGGAGGCTTACGAAGTCGCGGAGGCCATCCGCGGCGGCAATGCGGACGAAATCTGCGACGAACTCGGCGACCTGCTGCTGCAGCCCGTGCTGCATGCCGAGATCGCGAACGAGTCAGGCGCCTTCGATCTCGACAAGATGGCCCACGGCCTGTCCGAGAAACTGATCCGGCGGCACCCACATGTGTTCGGCGACTCCAACGCCGCCACCAGCGATGCGGTGCTGTCACAATGGGACGCCATCAAGCGCGTCGAAAAAGGCACCGAGAACGAAGGCCTGCTGCACGGCACCGGCGGCGGGCTGCCTGCGCTGATGCGCGGTCAGAAGCTGCAGAAAAAAGCGGCGCGTGTCGGTTTCGACTGGCCGGACGCGAAACCCGTCTTTGACAAGATCCGCGAGGAAACCGCCGAATTGGAAGAAGCCGTGCACAGCGGCGACAATGCGCACATCGAGGAGGAAATCGGCGATTTGTTTTTCAGCGTCGTCAATCTCGCCCGCAAACTCGGCGTCGAGTCCGAATCCGCGCTCGCCGCAGCCAACGACAAGTTCATGAACCGTTTTCACACCATGGAAAAGCATCTGCGGGAGCAGGGCAGGGAACTTTCCAAGCTCAGCCTCGCGGAAATGGACGAAGCGTGGGATGCGGTGAAGAAGCAGTAGTCAGGCTCCATGGTCCTCGGCGGCTTTTCATTTTCAAAGCTCTGGGCGCAGGTGCGCTCCAAGTCATGGCTGTGGCTGTTTCGACGGCAGCAGATCGAGGACGGCGGACGCCTGCTCAAACAGGGAGACGTGGGCCTGGCAGGTGTGAGCGTGTGCGCGGAGAACGAGGTGGAAATCATCGCGGGCATGGGGTCGGGCCTTTTCAACACGGCCTCCGTCACCGTGCATCTGCGGCTGCGTGAAGACGGTGCGCTCACAATGACTTCGCACTGTACCTGCATTCAGGGAACGCTCTGCCAGCATGCGGCGGCGCTGATGCTGATGCTTGACATCGACGAAGGTCGGCAGCGCATAGAAAAGATGGCTCGCGTGCAGGAGAAAGCCTCCCCAGCGCCTGATGAGCCGGCTGGTCACGAGTCCACAGAAACCACGGCGGAGGAGTTGCCGTCTGCGGAGCCGAAACCCGTGCTCGTGATCCGGCGCATCGCTGTTCAGGTGCCGCGCGTCAACTCTAGGCGCGGCATCGGCGGCTGGGATTCACGCAGCATCGCCATCGCGTGGCCATGCGCGGAGTATGACGGCTGTCCGCGGCGCTTTGAAATGCTCGTTCGCAGCCCGGCGCATCAATGGACGGATGACGAGGGCCGGCGACACACCGTCGTGCGCGACCAGCGTTCCGAACGCCTTTTTTTGACCGACTTGACTTCACTGGGGTTCAAGCCGTTCGCTGAGGCTCTGCCGGGTGCGAAGGCGGAGGAGTCCACGCTCGGCTTCATGGCGGTTGAAGGAGACCAGGCCCTTTTCTGGGCGCAGTTTCTCAAAGAGCGGACGGGAAAGCTGAGCGCGTCCGGCTGGCGCATCGAGGTGCCGGAAGACATCGGCTTTCAGATTCACGAGGCGGACGAAGACGCCTGGTTCAGCGACCTGCAGGGTGACGCGAGCGGCCGGGAATGGTTTTCTCTCGACCTTGGCGTGGAGATCGAGGGCAAGCGCATCTCGCTCGTGCCATTGCTCGTCGACTGCATCGACCAAGGACTTAGCGCCACGGTTTTGGAGAAAAACCTGGACCAGCGCTTTCTCCTCTCGCTCGGCGGTGACAGCGACAGCGTACTCTCCGTGCCTGCTGAGCGATTGCTGGTGCTGCTGCGATTCTTTGAAGAACTTCTCTCAACGCGTCCGGTGCGCAAAGACGGCAAGCTGCAACTCGACAAACTCCGCGCCGCGCAGCTTGCCACGCTCGACGGACTGCCGATTCGTGCTCCAGAGGAGCTTTCCTTGCTTTCGCAGCGGCTGGAGAATTTTCAGCGCATCTCCCTTGTGGAGCCGCCGCAGGGATTGCGGGCCAGTTTGCGCGACTACCAGCGGGAAGGGGCGTCCTGGATGCAGTTTTTGCGCGAGTTCGGTCTGCACGGCATCCTGGCCGACGACATGGGGCTTGGCAAAACACTGCAAACGCTGACGCATGTCCTTATTGAGAAGGAAAGCGGTCGCATGGAGCATCCCTGCCTCATCGTGGCGCCAACCAGCGTTCTGCGGAACTGGATTAACGAATCAATCAAGTTCACGCCTTCGCTGAGTTTGCTGCTACTTCACGGCCAGTCGCGGAAGAGCGATTTTCGCTTCCTCAAGCGCTATGACCTCGTGGTCACCAGCTACCCGCTGCTCGTGCGCGATGCTGAAGTGCTGCGCAATCAGGAGTGGCATGTCGTCGCACTTGATGAGGCCCAGAACATCAAGAATCCGAAAAGCCTCGCCGCGCAGGTATGCGGCAGTCTGAAGGCCAGGCACAGGCTCTGCCTCACCGGCACGCCGATGGAGAACCACCTCGGCGAGCTTTGGAGTCTCTTCAATTTTCTCATGCCCGGTCTGCTCAGCGATGCGGACACGTTTCGTCAGCACTATCGCAATCCCATCGAACGTGATGCCGATGACGAGCGCCAGAAGCAGCTCACTACGCGGATCCAGCCACTGTTGCTGCGCCGCACGAAGGACGCCGTGGCCAGGGAACTGCCTCCGAAGACCGAGATCCTCAACACCATCGAACTCGGCAGGGCGCAGACCGATTTGTACGAGACGATTCGCGCCGCCATGGATAAACGTGTTCGCGAAGCCATTGCCGTGAATGGTCTCGATCGCTCGCAGATCGTCGTGCTCGACGCGCTCCTGAAACTTCGTCAAGTCTGCTGCCATCCAAAACTTCTCAAACAGGAGACCGCGCAAAGCGTGGAGGAATCCGCCAAGACAGCTTTCCTCATGGAGGAGTTGTTGCCTGAATTGATCGACGAAGGGCGCCGCATCCTCATTTTCTCGCAGTTCACGGAAATGCTCGCTCTTATTGAGGCGGGACTCAAAAAGGCGGGCACGAAGTTCGTCAAACTCACCGGCAGCACGCGCGACCGCGAGACGCCGATCCGGGAGTTTCAGAGTGGGAACATTCCCGTTTTCCTCATCAGCCTCAAAGCGGGTGGCGCGGGGCTGAATCTCACGGCCGCGGATACCGTGATTCATTACGACCCCTGGTGGAACCCCGCAGCCGAGGCGCAGGCGAGTGACCGTGCGCACCGCATCGGCCAGACGAAGCCCGTTTTCGTTCACAAGCTCATCTGCGAAGGCACCATCGAAGAGCGCATCGTGAAGATGCAGCAGAAAAAAGCGGCGCTCGTCGAGGGACTACTCGCCGGTCGTGCCGACAAGCTGCAACTTACGCAGGCGGACATTCAGGCGCTGTTCGCGGTGGAGTGACGATCACGCTCGCTGTCCCATCGTCTTCAGCTTCGTCTCGCTCTCGCTCCACGGCACGTTATGCGGCATCCGTTTTGTTGTCGCGGCGAGCGCGGCGGTCACGCCGGCAGCCTCGCCCATCGCCACGGAGTTGCCGGTGACTCGATAGCTCGCGTGCGCGATGAAATCGCCGCTGATGCAGCGGCCGGCCATCATCAGGCCGTCCACGTCCTTCGCGATCAATGCGCGCAACGGGATGTCATACGGCTTGGTCTTGATGCCACGGTTTGAATAACCGGCCGTTTTGTTGTGTTCGGCACTCAGGGCATGAATGTCCACGCTGAAGGTCGGCCGCACCACGCCGTCGTCATAACGTGCACCATTGATCAAGTCGTCCTTGCTCACCGTGTAACGTCCTGCGATGCGACGCCCGTCGCGCACGCCGATCTGCTCGGCCGTGGCGGCGATCTGCAGTCCTTCCCAAGGACCGCCGAGCTTGCGCAGGCCGTTGACGATCTTGTGCAGTTCCGCGCGGGCCATCACCGTGGCTTCCGTGATCTTCGCCGCGTCGAAACACGGCACGCCATATTGATGATTCATCATCACCAGCAGCAGATTGTCGCGAATCTGCCAGAGCGTGGGCTTGCTGTAGGAGGGGAAGTGGCCTGTGCGCTCGATCTCGGCCCGCAGCAGATTCTTCTTGGCCTCGTTGGGCTTGTCACCCGCCGGAATCGTGCCGTAGCGCACGAAGTCACCCAGCAGGGAGACTTCCTTGCAAACCAGCAGCGCATTGAGCGACATCGGCTGGCAGGGGCAGGCGTCGGCCTCACCGTATTCAAACGAGCATCCGGCCAGCGCGCCAAGATCACCATCACCGGTGGTGTCGATAAACACGGGCGCACGCCAGGCCTGCCGTCCAGACTTGGACTCGGTCACCACCGTGGTCAGCCGTTTCCCTTCGCGATACGCGGCGCAGACCTTCGTATGCAGTTGGAACTTCACCCCGTTTTGCACAAACAACTCCTCCAGCAGCAGCTTCATGCCCTCCGGCTCATAGCAAACGTCGAACTTGCTAGTGCCACGGCGCAGATCCCGTTCCTCGAGAAGCTTCAACAGTTCCTGATTCAAACCCGGCTTGTCGAAATCGAGCAGGTAGCCGAGCAGCCCCGCCGTCCACACGCCACCGAGACAGCCGCGCCATTCAAACACGCGCACCTTCGCGCCCGCACGCGCGGCGGTGATCGCCGCTGCGATGCCCGCCGGTCCGGCGCCACACACGATCACATCCGCGTCCTCGACGAGCGGCAGATCATGCGCCGGTTCATGAAACTGACCGGCGATTTCCTTTTCCACCTCGGCGGCAGTCATCACGCCCGGCGTGACGAGCGCTCCGGAAAAAGCGGCGCGAAGAAAAGAACGGCGTTTGAGATCGGCTGGGGTGTCCATGCCAACACTCAATCACAGGCCAAAGGCGGTGTCCATCTGCGAGGACACGCCTTTGAGGTAGTCGAGATCGCCACCAGCGACCTCGGCCGCGAGCCAGCCGTAGTAATTGATCTCGCGCAGCGCCTTGCGCACATCGGCGTAGTCGATATCGCCTTCGCCGATGGGGGTGAACTTGCCATCCTCACGTGAAAAGCCTTTCACATCCAGCTTATAGATGCGCTTGCCCAGCTGGCGGATCCAGTCGCCCATGCTGCCGTATTTCCAGTGGTTACCGATGTCGAAATGCATGCCGACCCACGGCGAATTGAACTCGTCGACATACTTCACAAACTTGTCCGCCGTCTGGTCATGCCCGCCGTCGTGGTTGTAAAGGAACTGGTTCCAGACGTTTTCGATTACGATTTGCACGCCTTCCTCGGCCGCCACCGGCAGCGCCTTGGAGATGTTTTCGATCGAGCGCGGCCAGATCTCATTCTCCGGCCCGTCCTCGCCCTTGCCCACCACGAGCAGCACGCTGCTGCCACCGACCGCGCGTGTATCGCGCAGCGCGGTTTTCAAATCTTCCAGCGCCTGGGCGCGGGTCGCCGCATCCGGACTGGTGTGACGGATCTTCCAATGCGAGCCGCAGACCGTGCCGTCCACGGGCAGTCCTGAATCCGCAATGGCTTGCTTCGTTTCCGCCACGTCCATGCCCGGCGCATTCATCTCGACTCCCTTGAAGCCCGCCGCCTTGGCCGCCTTGTATTTGTCGGTCAGGCTGCCGTTCACTTTGATCATGCCAATCTTGAGCGTCTTGAAAATCCGGCCGACCAGAGCGTCAGATACATCAGGCGCGGCCATGGCGCGCTGCGTGGCGGGCAGCAGGGCACCTGCGGTGACGAGCGAGGCATGGCGGAGAAACTGGCGGCGGCTGAGGTCGGCGGAGTGATTCATGGTGGCTCACAAAACGTCACTCCGACGCCGATCCATTCAAAGACTCCGCCTGCACCGCCACCGCCTCATCGCAACGCTTCAAGGACTCGCGCAGTTTTTCCGCATTGCCGCCCGCCTGCTTGATTAAACGCTGAGCGATGGCAAAGGCGGACTCAAACCTGCCGTCACCGTCCGCATCGATCCAGACGGGATTGGTCGAGCCAATGACACGTGAGGTGAACGTCTTGCTCGCTGGCTGATAGGGCCGCGGAATTTCCCAAAACGGTTCCGTCACTCCCGGCCCGGTGGCGATCACGACCAGATGCACGTCATGCACCGGTCGTGGGATTTCCCACGTGATACGCCCCTTCTCACCGGCGCGATGATCATCGGTGATCTTCTGCTCGCGGATCACCTTGCCATTCGAATACAGCTCCACGTGATCCGCCTGCGTCCACGAAGGACCGGACACGACGGCCTCCACTTTGATTGTCTCCGGCAGTCCGGTGGCCAGATCGCCCACGCCGAAGCGATCCTGAACCTTCAAATGGGCCAGCAAACCGAGGCTGACCAGCAGACGACCCTCTTGATAACTTCGCCACACCTCGTCGAGATCGAGCTTCGACGGATCCGCATCCTTCGCGGCCACATACGTCCGGCCCTGGCCGAGAATGAAGCGATTCACGTCGTGCGAATCACTCGAAGCGACCGCCGCGATGCGGTGCCCGTGATTGAGCAGCGCGAACCAGTCGCGATATAGCAGATGGATGTCCGACTGCATCGCCGCCGAGGTCACGACCTCCATCGCATCAATGTCGAGCGCCGCATCCTGGCGATGCCTGCCCGTCTTCGGATTGAACTGCACACCGCCGAGAGGAATGAAGCCGCTGTGCACGTCGCGTGGATGATTCAGCGTGATGACCTGCACGCCGGGCGTCGCCCGGATGTTGGGCAGCAGTTTGGCCCAGTCATCCTCCTTCACGTCCACCACCTTCGCACCGGGCTGGATCGGGAACGCATTGAAGTGACCATGCTTCGTCGTCACTTCATTCCCGATGACCGGCGTGAACCGGTCCGACACTCCCATGCTCGCCGCACTCGGTGCGTAATCCGTGTGATGATTGTGATCCGTGGCGATCGCCAGTTCGATCCCCTCCCCTGCCACCGTGAGCATGCGTTCCTCGATTTTCGCGTCCCCGTGACCGCTGTGGGTCAGCGTGTGGATGTGGCTGTCTGCGGCGATCCAGCCGTTGGTATCCACCTCGCGTTTGAGTTTCACCTCCACGCGCCGGGTTTCGCCTTCGTCCAGCTTTACCGCCACGCGTTCGACACCCCATTCAAAACCACGTCCGGCATGCAAAACATAGTCGCCCGGCGGCAGTGAGATCGCCGCGTGTCCATCACGCGTGTAAACCACGCCGACACGCACCGCCACGCCGCCCGCAGGTTCCGCACGCAACGGCTGCAACGTGCCGTCCGCACGTGTCACGGTCAGCCTGCAGGGCAGTTCACCTCCCTTATCAGCGTCGGTCACCGTCACTTCGATTGTCGCCCCGCTGAGCGCATCCTGAACTGGTCTGGTGGCGATCGACACGGGACCGATCTCAATGTCATCGAGGCTGGACGGTGCTTCGATCGTCAGAACGTTTTCTCCATCGCGCAGAGCACCTGAGGGAATAGCGAGCACGCTCTCCATCGCCGTTTCAGCATTCACGAGCGAGCCCAGCTTGCGTCCGTTGAGCAGCACGGGCCACGTCTGCTTTACATCCCGCTGCCAGATGCGCAGTGTGTGTTCGATCGCGTTCGACTTCGCCTCAAAGCGCTTTTCAAACCGCTCTGCATCGACGGCACGATCCTTGAACGCGTCCCATTCAAACTGTCCAGGCCTGCCAAGATGCAGCCGTTTTGTTTCCAGCACCCGATCATCGGCTCTCACCGAAAACACACTCAGGACCAGGCACCCCGTCAGGATCAATCTCATCCTTCACCAACGGTCGAACTGCATCCCAACTCTCCGTCGCCGTTGAATTGCCGCACGGACCTGCCACAACTGCCGCATGAAACGTTATCAGGTCCGCCACACGCTCGAATCCGGCCCCGACTGGCCCAGCGCCGATGTGCTCGCCGAATTCACTTTTCCATGGGAGCAACGTAACGCCCCGCCAACCGAATTCCGCGCTCTTTGGGACGAAACCTGTTTCCATTTTCGCTTCGACTGCATGGACGACGACCTTGTGCTGCCGGACGGTCCCACCGCAAAAGAGCGTGTGCTGGCTGCGGATCGCGTGGAGATTTTCTTCGCGCCCGATCTGAGCCTGAATCCATACTACTGCCTGGAAATGTCGCCGAAGGCCGATGCACTGGCTTACGAGGCGCGATTCTACCGACAGGTAAACTGGGACTGGCAGTGTGCGGGACTTGAGATCACGGCCTGCATTGAAGGAGGGCGTTATTCTGTCACCGGAAGCATTTCCTTGGCCACTTTGCGAGAGCTCAAGGTGCTGCGAGACCCCGAGATCTTCGCCGGGATCTACCGCGCTGAGTTTTACCACAAGTCCGACGGAACGATCCATCAGGGATGGATGCCGTGGGTCGATCCGCAAACCGAAAAACCGGACTTTCATGTTCCGGCCTCGTTTGGCGTTTTGGAGCTTGTCTGATTAGGAAGCCGCTGGCGTGGCGGCGGCTTCCGGCTTCTTCTCCTTCCAGGTGCTCTGGATGTAGATTTCGCGGAGCGTCTTGTAGTCGATGTTCGTCGGACTGTCGGTCATCAGGTCGCTGCCCTTGTTATTCTTCGGGAAGGCGATGACTTCGCGGATGCTTTCCTCACCGCTGACGAGCATGGCGATGCGGTCGAGACCGAGCGCGAGACCGCCGTGCGGCGGAGCGCCGAAGCGGAAGGCGTCGAGGAGATGGCCGAATTTGTGGGCCTGCTCTTCCTCGTTCACACCGAGAACGCTGAACATCTTCGCCTGCAGGTCCTTCTCGTGAATTCGGACAGAGCCGCCGCCGAGTTCGTAGCCGTTGAGGACGACGTCGTAGGCTTCGGCGCGCACTTTGGCGTATTCGCCGGCGTCCATGAGCGGAATGTCCTCGGTCTTCGGACGGGTGAAGGGATGATGCACGGCGACCCAGCTGTCGGTCTCTACATCGTGGGCGAGCAGCGGGAAATCAACGACCCAGAGGAAGTTGAACGCGGTGCTGTCCTTGGTGAGTTCGCACATGTGGGCGATCTCGACGCGCACGCGGCCGAGAATGTCGCAGGCTTCCTGCCAGGTGCCGGCGTAGAAGAACACGATGTCGTTTTCCACGACGTCGAGCTTCGCGATGAGCGCCTTCTGTTCGTCTTCGCTGAAGAACTTCCAAAGCGGGGATTTGTATTCGAGAACACCGTTCGCATCGCGCTCCACCTTGATGAAGGCGAGTTGCTTCACTTTCATGCCGGCCTGAAGGGCGATCTCGTTGAGACGGATCATCTGGCCGGTGGTGATGCCAGCGAAGCCCTTCGCGTTGATGGCGCGAACGACGCCACCGTTTTCAATGGTGGTGCGGAAAATTTTGAAGCCGCTGTTCGCGAACACATCGGCCATATCGACGATCTCGTTGCCGTAACGCGTGTCCGGCTTGTCGGAGCCATAGCGGTCCATCGCTTCCTGATACGTCATGCGCGGGAAGGGGGAGGGAATGTCGCGGCCGGTGCCGGCCTTGAACATGCTGACGAGCAGGCCTTCGACGAGATTGATGATGTCGTCGCGTTCGATGAAGCTCGCCTCGATGTCGATCTGCGTGAACTCGGGCTGGCGGTCGGCGCGCAGGTCTTCATCGCGGAAGCAGCGCGCGATCTGGAAGTAGCGCTCCAAACCAGCGACCATCATGAGCTGCTTGTACTGCTGCGGAGCCTGCGGCAGCGCGTAGAACTTGCCGGGGTTCAAACGGGCAGGCACGAGGAAGTCGCGCGCGCCTTCGGGCGTCGGATTGCTGAGGATGGGTGTTTCGACCTCGATGAAGCCGGCGGCGTCGAGGTGGTTGCGCGCGGCGTTGGTGATCTTGTGGCGCGTGCGGATGTTCTTGTTCATGCGCTCGCGGCGCAGGTCGAGGTAGCGGTACTTCATCCGCATGTCCTCGTTGGACAGCTCGCGGTCGAGCTGGAAGGGCAGCACGTCGGCCTTGTTGAGGATTTTGAACTCTGTGCAGACGATCTCGACATCGCCGGTGGGCAGCTTGGCGTTTTCGGTGCCGGCGAGACGCGCGGCGATCTTGCCGGTGATCTGCAGCACGTCCTCATCGCGGAGATGATGGCTCTGCGCGGCGACTTCCGCGTTTTCTTCCGGACGAAACACGACTTGGGTCAGACCTTCGCGGTCACGCAAATCGATGAAGATGACGCCGCCGTGGTCGCGGGCCGAATTCACCCAGCCACAGAGCGTGACGGTCTGGCCGATGTGCTCCTTGCGGACGGCGTTGCAGTGAAGGGTGCGGAAGATATTCGGGATCATGGCTGAAAAAGGGCGCGTAGAGTCGGTAGAATCGGCTCCGGTGCAAGGGAGAAGGCATGGTGAAAGCCGGTGATCGGGGCAAGGTCGGGCGGGCGGGCGGCGTTCCCATCGGCCATGTTTTGGAAAACACTTTGCTTCATGGGTTGCCTATCGGTCGCGGTGAGTGCCGCGGAAAAGCCGAACGTGGTCTTCTTCCTCGTCGATGATCTGGGCCAGCGCGATCTGGGCTGCTACGGCAGCACGTTTTACGAAACGCCGAATGTGGACCGCCTCGCCCGGGAAGGCGCGCGCTTCACCGACGGCTACGCAGCCTGTCCGGTGTGCTCGCCCACCCGCGCCGCGGTGCAAACGGGCCGCTGGCCGCAGCGCACAGGCATCACGGACTACATCGGCGCGGCGATGAAGCCGGAGCTGTGGAAGCGGAACACGATCCTGCTTCCGGCGCCGTATTCGGACCGTCTCGCGCATGAGGAGGTGACGCTGGGCGAACTCATGAAGAGCGCCGGCTATGCGACGTTCTTTGCCGGCAAGTGGCATCTCGGACCCGAGGGCTTCTGGCCCGAGAACCAGGGCTACGACATCAATATGGGCGGCATCGATCGTGGCGGCCCCTACGGCGGCAAGCGCTACTTTTCACCCTACGGCAACCCGCGTCTTCCCGACGGCCCGGAAGGCGAGCATCTGCCGGATCGTCTGGCCACGGAGGCCAACAAGTTCATCGAGACCAACAAGGACCGGCCGTTCTTCGCCTTCTTCTCCTTCTACTCGGTGCACACGCCGCTCATCAGTCGTCCAGATCTGGAGGCCAAGTATGAGGCGAAGCGCACGAAACTCGGCTTGGAGGCCAAGTGGGGACGCGAGGAGCCGCGCGATGTGCGACTCGTTCAAGAGCACCCGGTCTACGCCGGCATGGTGGAGGCAATGGACGCCGCTGTGGGCAAGGTGTTGGCAAAGCTCGAGGAACTGGGTTTGTCAAAGAACACCCTGGTCATCTTCACCAGCGACAACGGGGGGTTGAGCACAAGTGAGGGCTGGCCAACCTCCAATCTGCCGCTGCGAGGCGGCAAAGGCTGGCTCTACGAGGGTGGGATTCGCGAGCCGCTGATCGTGCGTTGGCCTGCGGTGCTGAAAGCTGGACAAACTCTCGACACGCCAGTCTGCAGCCCGGACTATTTCGCCACGATGGCCGATGTCGTCGGCGTCAAGCCTTCCGCAAAGATCGACGGGATGAGCCTGCGCCCGCTGCTGGAAGGCGCGGGTGATTTGCCTGAACGCGCCCTGTGCTGGCACTACCCACACTACGGGAATCAAGGTGGCGCGCCCGGCGCGGCGATCCGCCGCGGTGACTGGAAGCTTGTTCTGTGGTACGAAAAGCCGGACGCGCCTGAGCTTTACAACCTGCGGAAGGACATCGGTGAGACGCAGAATCTTGCCGCTCAGGAGCCGGAGCGGGTCAAAGCTCTGCTCGCCGAGTTGGAAGCCTGGCGGAAGGATGTCGGAGCCCTCCTGCCGATCAAGAACACCGCCTACGATGCCGCCAAGCCGGACGGTCGCAGTGCCAATCGCCCTGCTGGAAAGGCGAAGGGGCCCAAAAAAGGAAACAAGTAGTCCCGAATTATATCCTAGGCCCAGAATCATCTGGGAGTCGGGTGTTGCGGTGCCTCAGCGGCTACTTCCCCTCCTCGGGGAAGCGGTCTTGGCTGAGCCCAAATCAAGTCGTTCCAGAACCGGCATGAGGGTGGGAATAAAATAGACAAGGTGTCCCTCTACGATTGCGTCAACGTGTGCAGAGGCGGTCAAAACTTAGACAAAATGATCTAAAATTTAGACAAATTGAAAACAAAACTTTGACATAACGGCTTTTGTCGCAACTCTCTCGATGGCAAAACTCACCATTCATCCAATGACTGCGACCCCTATTCCCCACGAAGTCGATCCAAACATTGAAGAAGACGTGCGACTCCTGAAGCGAATCGCCGAACGTGATCCGGCCAGCTATCAGGCGTTCTACCGGAAATACAGCGGTCTGATTTTCGCCTCCATTTCCAACGTCCTGAACGACCACCATGACACGGAGGACGTGATGCAGGAGGTTCTCGTGCAGGTCTGGAACAAGGCTCACCTTTACGAACCCCGCAAAGGCAAGCCGCTGACTTGGCTCACGACGATGGCGCGCAATCGGGCGATTGACCGCATTCGCTCGAAACAGCGCCGATCCCGACTGAACGGCGACTACGAAACGGAGAACAAGACGGAGCAGTTCGAGTTTGAACCCTCGGGCCATGAGAATCTCGAGTTTAAGGAGCGTGACATCATTCTGCACCAGGCCGTCTCCCGACTCACCCCGGATCAGCGGGAAGCCATCGAACTCACCTACTTCAGCGGCCTGACGCAGGCTGAGGTCGCCGAGCGATTGAACGAGCCTCTTGGCACGATCAAAGCTCGCATCCGCCGCGGTGTGAACCGCCTGGAGACGCTGGTTAAGCCGCGTCTCGCCTAATTTTTACCCCAAAACCGAATTGAGGGGCGGACTCCGGTCCGCCCTTCTTTTTTGGCACTGACGACGGCATCCGCGGTCGCCGTTAGACTATGGACTATGGCGCGGAGGGATGGAACCGATAGTGGCCCGTAAGTGGGAATTCGAAGAGACGGTTTTCGCATTTTGGTCCCTGGCCGATGTTGTGAACGATCCACGGGGTGGAGCCGCCGTCCGACGCAGGAACGACGAGGGCGATGTGCGGCAACCTGCCCGCAACGGTGCAGGTGACGAGGTCGCCGGGTTGGTAGTCAGCGGGGTTCTGAGTTACGGGCAGCGATGCACCGCGTCGTTTGAAGAAGGTCTGAAGATTGGGCACGCGGCGGTGGTCGATGTTCTTGTCCGGCGCCTTCAATCCCCAGATTTTCGGATAGGCAGAAAACGAGCGTTTCATGTCCTCGTGGATGAGTTTCTGCAGGTCGAAACCAAGAGTGCGGTAGCAGCGAATGACGACATCCGTGCAAACGCCTGTGTCGGCAGGCACATCGCCGTTTGGATAGTCGAGGCGCACATAGGCGGGTTCGTAGCGCACGTTGAGGAGGGTGCGCTCCATGGCGGCCCGCACGAGGCGTTGGGCGAAGTCAGACTTTTCTGCCTGTGCAACGAATGGGATGCCGGCGAGGGCGAGGACGAAGGCAATGCGGAGGGACATGCTCACTCACGCGGCACTTCGACGCCGGAGATGAAGGTTTGTTTGACCTCCAGGCGCCGGTTGAGCACGAGAACGTCTGCCTGCTTGCCTGCCTCCAGACTGCCGCATTTTTTCGCAATACCGACGCGCTCGGCAGGTGTGAGGCTGGCCATGCGCACGGCATCCGGCAGCGAGGCGGAGGTGTTTTTCTTCATGGTTCGAACCATGTGGTCGAGACCGACAACTGAGCTGGCGAGGCCATGGCCGGGCACGAAGCCGACTTTGCCGTCGCTTTCAAAGAAATCGCCGTCGTCTTCGGGACCAAAGCGGTAACGTCCTGGCGGCATGTCCATGGCGCGATTGCAGTCCGTGACGAGGCAGAGACGCTCGACGCCCTTCATGCGAAAGGCGAATTCGAGAAGTTCGGGCGCGAGGTGCATATCGTCGGCAATGACTTCGGTGCTCATATCGGGAGTCGCGAGGACGAACTGTTCCATGCCTGCCTGCATGGGCGTTCCAAAGCGCGAGCGCAGCGAAGAAACGGAACTCATGGCGCACCAGAAGTGGTCCACATGTCGCACACCCGCCTTGAACGCGGCCTGCATTTCCGCCCAGTTGGAGTTCGAATGCCCGCAGGTGACGAGACAGCGCTTCTTTCGCGCAGCCTGATAAAACGCTTCCGCTCCGGGCAGTTCGGCGGCGCAGGTGGCGATGCGCACGAGGTCGTCGCGAAACCAGAGCGCGTATTCATTCGGGGACGGATCACGGCGTCCCATGCGGGAGTGGCAGCCAACTTTGTCCGAAGCGAAGTAGGGGCCGTAGAGATGTACACCCTCAATGCGGGAGCCGTGGGTGGGCTCCCAAGCGCGTCGCGCCTCCCGGCACGCGTTCAGCATGGCCATGATCTGCACATACGAACCCGTCGTGGTGGTGGGAAAAATCGTCGTCGTGCCATGCCGCGCATGGGCTTCCAGGACCGTTCGCACCGCCGGTACCGTGCCGTCCATGAAGTCGGCCCCGGCTCCGCCGTGCACATGGATGTCGATATAGCCGGGAGCGATGTAACCGCCTTTCGCGTCCATCACGACAGCGTTGTCAGGCACGGCGACACGCTTGCCGATTTCTTTGATTTTCCCGCGCTCGCAGAGAACCGAACCGCCTTCGACCAGCTTGTCCGGCAGGATGAGAGTGCCGTTTTGAATAAGAAGGGGAGGCGCGTTTTTCTTTTTCATAAGAGCGTGAGCGGGTTGACGCGCGTTTGCAGCGGCAGGTTGGTGCGCCTTCCTTCGAGTCGGTGGGATTCGAAGACGGCACAGATCATTTCAACGGTTTCCCGTCCCTGCGCAGCGTCGCACAGTGGACTTCGATTTTCACAAATCGCGGCGACAAGGTCAAGCCCAGCGGCCTGATGACTGGAGAGCGATCGGCCGAGTGAGGGAATAACCTCCGGCTGATCGATGCCGGCGGAGGTAACGGGCCGCCAGCGCCTGGGCTCCGCATTTGCAGGATTGAACGGGTTGCCGGCGAGGATGTGAGCGATGGGCTCCTTGTCGATTCGAAAGTCAATGATCCCGCCAGTGCCGATGATCTGGAGGCCGAATCCGGCCTGCTTGTCCCCCGCGTTCTGTACGGAGTCAAAGAACAGCGGCATGCCGCGGGTCATCTCGAAGCGGGCGTGGACCTCATTGCCTGCGAGCGGGCCGATGCCCTCGTCGCCTTCCTTCACGTCGGCTCGTGCCACCGGCTTGCCATCTGTCAAAACAGTGGCGGTGCATGTCTTCGGCGGACCTCCGAAGAAAGTCGCGAGGTTGAAAATGTGCGAACCAAGAACCCACAGGTCGAGCGATCCGCCGCGCGTGTCTTCTTTTCCACGCCCGCGCATTTCAAGGACGCGACCGATGGCACCGTCTTCGAGCAGTTTCGCGATGACGGGAAGGGCGGGGTGATAGCGGTTGCGATGGGCGACGGCGATTTTTGTCCCGGCCTTTTCGGCTGCAGCGATCACCTCGTCGGCCTCGGCCGGGCTGCGTACGAAGGGCTTTTCGATGTAGATGCCCTTCGCGCCGGATCCGATGGCGGCGAGTAGCATGTCACGATGCTGATCGACGTGGCGTGGGCCGATGGCGACGATGTCCGGTCGGACCTCCGCGAGCATCTGTTCGTAGCCCCCGAAGCCGTAGGGAGCCTTCAGTTTTTTGAGCTGGCTCCCGAGTGTTTTTTCGTCTGGATCGGCGACCGCCGTGATTTCGGTCGAGGGAATATACAACCACATCGTGTCGAGTCCGTGGCCGTAGTTGCCACGACCGGTGTGACCGATGACACCCACGCTGAACTTCTTTTTTGTTTCGGCGGCGTGGATCGAGGCAACGAGAGAAGGAGCCAGTGACAGCAGGAGATGACGACGATTCATTCCCATTGTTAACGGTCCGGGCGACCCCAAACACGCATCTCGTCTGCGTTTGAATCATTTACAGGCCGCTGTGAACACGTCATTTTGCATCTGCGAACGAGCTTTTGGTTTGTCTGCGGCAAAATGCGCCTATCCTTCACGAGTTCCTGCCAACCTCCATTTTGGAACCCCCATCCTGTCCATGCTTGAATCCAGCCAGCCAGCCAAGGGTGACTCCGTATCGGGGTTGCAACTGCGCATTCAAGAGCTGGAGGAGCAGTTGAAGGCGGCACGGCAGAGTCTCCCCGAAGCGCATCCCGAAGCCGTGCGGGAGTTGGCGGAGAGCGAGGAGCGTTTTGCGCTGGCGGTGCGCGGCGCCAACGACGGCATCTGGGATTGGAACATCCGCACGGACGAAGTCTATTACGCTCCGCGCTTCAAGCAGCTCATCGGTTACGAAGACCATGAGATGAAGAATTTGTTTTCCGAGTTCGAAGTGCGTCTCCATGAGGCCGATCATGAGCACGTCATGGCGGCGCTGAAAGGGCACCTCGAGAATCGCGAGCCCTACGACGTGGAGTATCGCCTGCGCTGCAAGGACGGTGAATTCCGCTGGTTTCGCGCTCGTGGCAGCGCGCTGCGGGACGCGGAGGGAAATCCCTACCGGATGGCGGGATCCATCACCGACATTACTGAACAGAAGGCATCAATGCAGGCGCTGGCCCTTAGCGAGGAACGCTTCGCACTGGCGGTGCGCGGTACTAACGACGGCATCTGGGACTGGGACATCCGCAGGAACAACGTCTTTTTCTCTCCGCGCTGGAAGAGGATGATCGGCTACGGAGATGACGAGCTCGAAAACAGCTTCGCCACCTTCGAGAGGCTGCTGCATCCCGACGATCACGCGCGGGTGATGGAGTCGCTGCACGACTACCTCGAGGGTCGCTCCGAACGTTATGCGGTCGAATTTCGTTTCCATCACAAGGACGGCTCGTGGCGCTGGATTCTGGCGCGCGGGCGCGCGATGAGGGACGCTACTGGCAAACCCTACCGCATGGCCGGCTCTCACACGGACGTGACGGAGCGCAAGCATGACGAGGAGGAACTGCGGCAGGCTCGGCTGGACGCGGAGGCGGCCAACAGTGCCAAGTCGGTCTTCCTCGCGAACATGAGTCACGAGATCCGCACGCCGATGAATGGCATCATTGGAATGGGGGAACTGCTGCTGGAGACGGATTTGAAGGATGTGCAGCGCGAATACCTGGAAATGCTGAAGCAGTCCGCGGATTCACTGCTGGAGTTGCTCAACGATCTTCTGGATTTCTCCAAGATCGAGGCGGGAAAGATGGAGCTGGACTCGCATGAGTTCGACCTGAACGCGATCGTCACGGAGATTGTGAAGGCCATGGGAGTGCGGGCGTTTCAGAAGCGCCTCGTGCTTCTTCATCACATCGGGCCGGAGGTGCCTTCCCGTTTGATCGGTGATGATGGCCGTCTGCGGCAGATTCTCGTCAATCTGATCGGAAACGCGATCAAGTTCACCCACAAGGGTGGTGTGACCATTGAGGTCAACGTGGAGTCCGAAACCGCCGACCTCATCGTCCTGCACTTCAAGATCAACGACACCGGGATCGGCATTTCCGGGGATCTTCACGAGCGCATTTTCGAAGCCTTCACCCAGGCTGAAAACTCCATCACCCGGCGTTATGGAGGCACTGGGTTGGGACTGGCGATCTGCCGCGATCTGGTGGAGCTGATGCACGGGCGCATTTGGGTGGACAGCCAGCCTTCAGTCGGGAGCACTTTTCATTTCACGGCCGCGTTCGGGCGGACCAGCGGCATTTCCATCAAGCCCCTGTCCCCCCGTAGCGAGCCGGTGCCCGCAGCACATTCCTCCCTGAAGGTTCTCGTCGTGGAGGACGGCCATGTGAACCAACTCGTCAGCACCCGCATGCTCGAGAAGCGCGGTCATCTCGTCACCCTCGCTTCTACTGGCGAGGAGGCACTTGAGTTCTTCAGGAGCGCCAAGTTTGACGTCATCTTGATGGACGTTCAAATGCCGGGCATGAACGGTCTCGAGGCCACTGCGGCCATCCGTGAAATGGAGCAGTCGAAAGGCGGTCACGTGCCGATCGTGGCGATGACCGCCAACGCTTTGAGAGGGGATCGCGAATTGTGTCTCGCCTCCGGGATGGATGACTATCTGTCCAAGCCATTGCGGTCCGCAGAACTTTTTCAAACCATCGAGACTCTGGCCGCGGATTCCGTCCCGAAGTCGTCGCTTTCGTCAACAATCGACGTCGACCACCCGCCCCTTCCTCCCGCGCCAGCGCAGCTTGCACCATTTGACCTGGAGCTTTTCCGCGAATCTGCCGGAGACGAAAAACTGCTGCAGAAACTCATCGCCATCTTTCCTGAGGACACAAAGAAGTATCTCAAACGCGCCGAAAAGGGAATGACTGCGGGCAAGGCGCAACTCGTTTACGAGGCGGCGCACTCTCTGAAAGGCATGCTGGGAGTTTATGCAGCGCCGAAGGCCGTTCGACTTGCTTCAGAACTCTCTGAATATGCGCGTGCCGGTGATCTCAAGGGCGCCCGCATCATGCTGGATCAATTGAAGCAGGAATGTGCCCGGGTGGGAGAGGCGCTGGCGGCCTGTCGCAAGTCTGCCAAGTGAGGTTTGGTCCTCAAATGTATTCGGCCAGGCCGTCGTAGGCGTGGACGACGTTCACATCGCAATCGATTTCCTTCAGAATCTGGCGGGTGAGATTGAGCTTCGAGTGCAGCGCGGGATCGTCGTGATCTGGGTCGTGGTGCACTACGATCCATTTTTTGGCGCGAACCATCTTCGCAAGGGCGCAGGCCATGGCTAGGTTCGAATGTCCCCATCCGATGCGCTTTGGATAGTCGGTCGGCAGGTACTGCGCTTCGTGGACGAGCAGATCCACGCCGTCCAAAAAATTCACGATCGGCTGGTAGGGAACCACCAGATCGTGGTCGCTTGTCAGCCCCAGCGGGGAACCAGTGTGCCCCTGGAGAAACTCGTTGTCCGGGACGAATGCGGCGCTCCATCCGTTGTGCTCGACTTTGAAGCAGACGGTTGCACCTGGATGCTGGGTGAATTCGCGCGTGACGGAGACGTCGCCGATTTTCACCGGCGAGTCGTCGAGGAAAACGAAATTGATCTTCGCGTGCAGATCTTCGCGCTGAATGGGGAAGTAGTCGCGGTCCATCTGCCCACACAGCAGGGATTCAATGTTTTTTCCGAAGCCGCGCTCGCCGTAAACGGTGATTTCAAAACCGGGAACGTAGATGGGAGTAAAGAAGGGAAAGCCCTGAATGTGATCCCAGTGGGTGTGTGTGATGAAGAGATGAATGTGGCAGGGGCCGCCTGCCAAAAATGAAAGGCCCGCATCGCGCAGCCCGGAACCTGCATCGAACATGATCCGTTCCCGACCGGTGTTGTATTCAAAGCACGTGGTGTTTCCACCATGCTGTGCGTAGCGCGCACCACAGACAGGTATCGATCCACGTGTGCCCCAAAATTTTACGTGAGGGCGGGATGTGTCCAGCGTGGGGGCGTACTGCACCGCGGGCGTCGGCAAGTGGGAGCGGTGGGTGATCCCGGTGGCCGAGCCGGCCTTGTGAAAATATTGGGTCAGTTTTTCCAGAAGCAGTTCCGGATCGAAAGGCTTGATCAAAACATCCACGGGGCCTGTCGCCTGGATGTGCTTGAGTTCCGTGGAGTAATCTTTGGCCGTGCAGACGATCACTGGCATGTGCTGCGTGGCTTGTTGCGACCGCAAATGGCGCAGCACTTCCAGACCGTTCATTTTCGGCATGATGAGGTCCAGCACCAGCAGGTCGGGCTTGAACTCCTCAATCTGCTCCAGGCATTCTTCTCCGTCCTCGGCTACGCTCACCACATATCCGTGCTGCTCCAGCGCATGGGACATTTTCAGCGAGATGGCTCGCACGTCCTCGGCGAGAAGGATTTTTTTGGGTGGAGGAGGTGTCGCCATGGTTCGCCTTTTTACTTTTACGCTTCCGCCGGTTGGTTGGATGGTCGGGCTGGCGGGATTCGAACCCACGACCTCTTCGTCCCGAACGAAGCGCTCTACCAGGCTGAGCCACAGCCCGCTGTTTTGTCATCTCTGACGAAAATCTGCGGAAATCTCACGGGCGAACCCGCGAGCGGGACGGGATTTGTAGCCTCTCGCGGGAAAGGCGCAAGCTAGAAGATGTCCGGCTCCGGCACAGGTGGTCCGTGCTGGAGGAAATCGAAGTCGGCGCCTTGGTCGGCCTGCGTGACGTGCTCGACGTAGAGCTTGGCGTAGCCGCGGTGATAACGCGGCGGGGCTGGTTTCCAGGCGGCGCGACGCTTTTCGAGTTCCTCATCGCTGACATGGAGGTGGAGTTTGCGGTTCGGCACGTCGAGCTCAATGAGGTCGCCGTTCTTCACGAGCGCGAGCGGTCCGCCGATGGCACTCTCGGGCGCGATGTGTAGTGCGCACGCGCCATAGCTGGTGCCGCTCATGCGGCAGTCGCTCAGGCGCACCATGTCGCGGATGCCTTGCATGATGAGCTTTTTCGGAATCGGGAGCTGGCCCCACTCCGGCATGCCGGGAGCGCCGACCGGGCCCGCATTGCGCAGGATGAGCACGGTGTCCTTCGTCACATCGAGGTTCATGTCCTCGATGGCGGCTTTCATGTCGGGATAGCTGTCAAAGACGAGCGCAGGACCGGTGTGCGTGCAGAGTTCCTTCGTGGCGGCGGCGTGTTTGATCACCGCGCCGTTCGGGCAAAGATTGCCGCGCAGGATCGCGGTGCCGCCGTCGGGTTGGAGCGGGTTCTTCGGCGTGCGGATGACGTCTTCGTTGTGGATGATCGCATCGGCGATGTCCTCGCCGAGCGTTTGGCCGGTCACTGTGAGCACATCGGTGTGCAAAAGCTCCCGCATGCCGTTGAGCAGTGCCTGAAGGCCGCCGGCGAGATAAAACTCCTCCATCAAGTATTTACCCGCAGGACGCATGTTTGCCAACAGCGGCACTTTGCGGCTGATCTCGTCGAATTTTTCCAATGGCAGCGGAATGCCGAGACGTCCGGCCATGGCCACGAGATGCACGATCGCATTCGTGCTTCCGCCAAGGGCCATGTCGACTGCGATGGCGTTTTCAAACGAGCGCTCGTTGACGATGCCGGACGGTTTGCGATCCAGCCACACGTTCTCGACGATCTGACGTCCTGCCGAGGCGGCCATGCGCGTGTGTGCACTGTCCACGGCGGGGATCGACGACGCGCCTGGCATCACGAGCCCGAGCGTCTCCGCCAAAGCAGTGAGCGTGCTCGCGGTGCCCATCGTCATGCAGTGACCCGGGCTGCGCGCGATGCCGTCCTCGATTTCACACCACTGGTCCCAGCTCAGATTGCCGGCGCGTTTTTCATCCCAGTATTTCCACACGTCGCTGCCGCTGCCGAGCGTCTCGCCGCGCCAGTTGCCCTTCATCATCGGGCCGCAGGGCATGTAGATGACCGGGATGTCCATGCTGAACGCCCCCATGAGCAGCCCTGGCGTGGATTTGTCACAACCGCCGAGCAACACCGCGCCGTCGATCGGATTCGCACGCAGCATTTCCTCCGTCTCCATCGCGAGGAAGTTGCGATGAAACATCGCTGTCGGCTTCGTGAGCATCTCGCCCGCGGACATCACTGGAATCTCCATCGGATGCCCACCTGCCTGGAAGACGCCTCGCTTCACCGCATCCGCCGTGAGGCGCAGGTGCATGTGGCAGGAATTCAGATCGCTCCAGGTGTTCAGGATGCCGATCACCGGCTTCCCCACGATGTCCTCGCTGCCCCATCCGTTCTGCTTGGCACGTGAACGATGGCCAAAGGAGCGCAGCTCATCGCGGCCATACCAGCGCCAGGAGCGAAGTTGTTCGGGAGTCTTGCGGGCGGGGGAGGTTGAGGAGGACATTGATTGAGATTTACAGGCGAGGACTGGCCGAAAGAAACGAAAAATGGAAAAAACTCAGAGGGTTGGTTTTTTTGAAGTCTTTCGTTCTTTTCGGCCAGACAACACGCTTGTCGCCGCCGCGTAGTTCCTGCTACAACACCGCACTCAACCATGCGCCCGCTCCTTTTCCTCCCGCTTTGCCTCGCCACCACGCACCTCCTCGCCGCGGGCAAGGAACTCACCGGCACCTACCTGCCCTCCACCAACACCTGCCCCTCGCCCGAGGAGGCCCGCGCGAAAATGACCGTGCCGGAGGGCTACGAGGTCCGTTGCTTCGCGCATGAGCCCATGGTGCAGAATCCCGTCGCCATGACCTGGGACCATCGTGGCCGACTGTGGGTTGTCGAAGCCTACGAATACCCGAACGGCTCACCCCATCCCGCGCCCTTCGGCGGCGAGGGTAAGGACGATCAGTACCACCCGGTGCCTGAGCTTTGCAAGGGAACCCCTGTTGCCACGACGACAGCTCCGCCTCCGATTCCCCGCGACCGCGTCATCATCCTCGAAGACACTGACAACGACGGCACCGCCGACAAGCGCACCGTTTTCGTCGAGGGACTCAACCTCGCCTCCGCCATCCTCTGCGGCGATGACGGCATCTACGTTGGCCAGCAGCCACACCTCCTTCACTTCCGCGATACCGACGGCGACGATCACGCCGACACGTGGCGCATCGTGCTCACCGGCTTCGGCCGCGAGGACACGCACGAGTTGCTCAACTCCTTCTGCTGGGGCCCCGACGGCTGGCTTTACATGACGCACGGCGTCTTCACCCACAGCAAAGTCCGCCGCCCCGGCCAGCCGGAGAGCGAAGGTTTCAAATTCGACGCCGGCATTGGTCGCGCACGGCCCATGAGCCACGAAAAAGACGCGTCGTGGGAATTTGAAGTCTTCGCCGACGGCACCAGCAATCCTTGGGGCTGCGACTACGATGCGGCGGGCAACTTCTTCGTCAGCGCCTGCGTCATCGACCACTTCTTCCACATGGCGCCCGGCGGCATCTACGTGCGTCAGGGCGGCGCGCCGGAGAATCCGTATGCCTATGAGCAACTGCCCAGCATCGTGAAGCACAAACACTTCCGCGCCGCGTATGCCGGCGTGCAGATTTATCAAGGCGGCCACTATCCCGCCGACACGCACGGCCACGCCTTCATCGGCAACATCCACGACAACGCCATCCACGAGGAAATCCTCACGCCCGTCGGTGCCACCTTCAAATGCGAGCCGCGTCGCGACTTCCTCCGCGCCAACGACGGCTGGTTCCGTCCCGTGAGCACCCAGACCGGACCCGACGGCTTCCTCTGGATCATGGACTGGTGCGACAAGTATCCCTGCTACCAAAATGCCAAGGCCAACCCCGAAGGTGTGGACCGCGAACGCGGGCGGATTTGGCGCGTAGTCCGCGAGTCCTCTCGCGGCGAATCACCCCAGACGCCAACAAGCACTCGGCGCTCAGGAACACCCACCGCGACAGGAGTCGCGGACTACACCCGCGATCGAGCCGACCTCGATCTCAAAAAACTCGCCACCGCCGACCTCGTGAAGATCCTGGAGCATCCCAACAACTGGATGCGAAGGATGGCGAGAAGGATGTTAGTGGAGAGAGCTGCCCGTTCTGACATGACATGGGCAGATGAGACAAAACAGATGCTTGAGGGCTTCGTGAAAGGTCACAAGCAACTGCCCACACGCTTAGAAGCGCTGTGGTCCCATGCATTGGTTCACGCGCATCACCACAGAGTCGATGAAGAGTTGGACTTCCTTGTTGCTCGAATAAGCAAAGATTCTGCGGAAGCTATTCGAATCTGGTCCGCACGACTTGCCGTGGATAGCATGAATGGCGCCCCTCTTTATCTCCGTGGTCTCGCCAATGATCCAAGTGACGCGGTCAGACTTGCCACGGCAACAGCACTACGCCGTTTCACATCTCCGTGGTTAACAAAGACGCCACCCGACCGGGATAAATATGGAGCCAGAGGGTTTACCGATCATGGCATTGCCATTGCTGATGCTGTGGCGTCATACATTGAACGAGACACTAGCCCGAATGATCGTCTTTTGCCCTTCATGATTTGGTCTTTTGTTGAGCCTGATTTGGTCGGCTCACCTGAATCTTGGCTTGAATACTTGGCCGATTTGGCACGACCAGATTCTCACATTTATCGCACTATCTCCCACAAAGCCATGCGCCGCTTGTGCGATACGCGAAAGGCGGAGAACCTCGATCTCGCGATCGAGTTTTGCGACAAGATCGAGCTCCATGACATCCTGCTCGCGCATGCGCTCGACGGACTCGTCAAAGGCCAGGAAGGCGGTGTAATCAAACCCACGAACGATGTTTCCATCAGCCTCGCGAAGTGGCGTTCTCACGCAAATGCGGACGTGCGCAAGCATGCGCAAACGCTCGCAGTGAAGTGGGGCGATGCGGCAGCGGTGAAGGAGATGATCGTGGCACTGCATGACACAACGAAGCCGGAGAAGGATCGCATTGCCGTGCTGCAATCGTTGCGGAACGTCAAAACGGACGTGGTGAAGGAGGGATTGAAGCCGTTGCTGGTCCCGGGCACATCCACAGCGCTCGCGGTGGCGGTCATTCGTGCCTTAGCCGACCTCGGCGGTGATGAGTTCATCTCGCCATTGGTCAGGCAGGCAGCCTCGAAGGATTTCAGCGTGCGCAATGTCGCCATCGAAGCTCTCAGCAGCCGCACGACATGGACGCAGGCCATGCTCGACGCCATCGCGGCCGAACAAGTCAGCGCGACCGGTTTTCCCGCGCCTGTGCGCCGTGCGCTCGCCACGCACAAGGACAAAGCAATCCGCGATCTTGCGTTCAAGGTGCTCGGCGCTTGGCAGGATTCGTCGGACGATGTGAAGTCGCTCATCGCGCAGAAGAAGCAGGCGTGTTTGACGGGCGAGCCGGATCTCGCGAACGGCAAGATGATCTTCACGGCCACCTGCATGGTCTGCCATGAGTTTCACGGCGGCGGGCAGAAGGTGGGGCCGGATTTGATCGGCAGCGGACGCAGCAATCTGGATGCGCTGCTCGCGAACGTCATCGATCCCAACCAGATCATCGGCAACGGCTACGAAAACATCACGGTGAGCACGAAGGACGGCCGCTCGCTCGCCGGCCGCATCGTGGAGGACACACCGGGGCACGTGAAACTGCTTGGAGCCGGTGGCGCCGCGCAGGTCGTGCCGCGCGATCAGATTGCCTCGCTCACGAACACGAAACAGAGCCTCATGCCGATGGGATTCGGCAATCTGCCCGACACGGCCTTCCGCGACCTCATCTGGTATGTGCTCGCTCCGCCGGAAGAAGGACCGCTGACGCCGGAAAAGAAGAAGCTGCTGATTCAGGGTGTCGAGGTTCCTGAAACGAACTCACAGCCGAAAAAACCAAACTGGCGCGCGATCGACTGGGAAAGCGTCAGCCTGTGGAATCCCGACTGGAAGGTCAACGCGCCCGATTTCGAGCGCACACCGGTCAAACTGGCCGAATACCACGGCCAGACGAACGTGCTGCTCATGCATCCGTTCCCGGACAAGAAAACACCCGCGAGTCTGGAGCGGAAGATGAAGATCGAGGTCGGAAAAACGAAGCTGAAGTTCAGCGTGGCCGCAGATGATCGCGGCGACTGGCTGCTCAAGGTTTGGGTCAACGATCAGGCGGTCAAAGAGATGGCCGTCGATCACGAAAAGCCGCGCTGGAAGACCGTCGAAGTCGATCTGGCGAAGTTCACCGGCCAGGAGGTCACGCTGCGGCTCGAAGCACACGCCAGCGACTGGGCCTGGGAGTTCGCCTACTGGGGCGGGATC
Source organism: Prosthecobacter sp. (assembly GCA_041395065.1). Taxonomy (GTDB): domain Bacteria; phylum Verrucomicrobiota; class Verrucomicrobiia; order Verrucomicrobiales; family Verrucomicrobiaceae; genus Prosthecobacter. The sequence goes on from JAWLBG010000006.1 coordinate 127,291, forward strand.
ACGCTGGAGTGACTCTCAGCATGGCGCGCCTGGCAGGGATCGAACCTGCGACCTACGGATTAGAAATCCGCTGCTCTAGTCCACTGAGCTACAGGCGCCTCGCGGGTGCGCGATGATAGTTCCCTCCGCGTGATGAGCAAGAGCGCAGTCACTCGGGATGCAATCCGAACATTTGCAGCACGACGCGGAATATGTCACCGACTTTGGAGCCGTAGGGCCGGGCCGGGCGGAGGATCGCCCAGTCGCGTGCCTTGCCGATGGCGGCGAGACTTTTGGAAGGGTGAACGAGCACTCCGAATCCGGCATAGCCGAGAAGGGGTAGGTCGGCGGCGCTGTCGGAGTAGCTCCAGGAGTTGGCGCGGTCGCGTTCGGTGAGTTCCGTGAGTCCCGGCACGACCTCCTCCATCGCACCGATTTTTGCTTCGTGCTTGTTGTTTCCCGTCACGAGACGCGGCATGTGCGGAAAGGTTTGCCCGACCTCGAATCGGGTGGCGACGCAGTAGTCAAAGTCCAGCGCGTGCGCGATCTGGTGCGCGTAGAAGTCCGGGCTGGCGGTGTTCAGCACGAGGATGCGGTTTTGGTGCTTGTGGCGCAGGATTTCGGCCCGCAGGTCGGGATAAGCCCAGCGCGGGACGCAGACTTCGGCGAATTCGTGGGCGTAGGCGTCCAGTTGTTCGCGGGACATGCCCCACAGGTAGGACAGAAATGCGCGTTTGGCCGAGGCGGTGCTGGCAAGGCCACAGGCGCGAGCCAGCGCGACGGGAAGGAACAGCGCGTGCAAAAAGATCCGCCAGGGCTGGCGTTTGAGCACGAAGTTGCAGAACAGCGCCTGCGTGTCGAAGGGCAGCAGGGTGTGGTCGAGATCGAAAAAGGCGTAGGATCGTGCCGGCATGAAGCAGATGGAAGCCTACGCGCCACGCTTCCGTATGGCAAAAGATTCCCATCCTTGACGGATGGCGGGCGGGGCGGCACTATGCGCGCCCTTTCCCCTAGAAGAATCATGGCCCAAGAAAAAACACTCATCCTGCTCAAGCCCGACTGCGTCGCCCAAGGCATCAACGGAACCGTCATCAAGCGTTTTGAAGACGAAGGTTTCCGCATTCGCGGCTGCAAGATGATCCACCTCACCGACGAGCTGCTCAAGGAGCACTACTCGCACATCGCCGACCGCCCGTTCTTTCCGGACGTGGCCGGCTTCATGAAGAGCAAGCCGGTGATCGCCATTGTTTTGGGCGGTGAAAACGTGATCTCCCACGTGCGCGACCTGCTCGGTCCCACCGATTCGAAAGCAGCCCCGAAGGGCACCATCCGCGGCGACTACGGCAGCGACAAGATGACAAATGTCGTTCACGCCTCCGACTCTCCGGAAGCCGCCGCCATCGAGATCGAGCGGTTCTTCCATCACGGCGAGATTTTCGACTATTGAGGTTCGCCTCGTTGCCGCTACACTCGCGGCGCGGTGATAAACCACGCCGATGTGGTGAAATGGTAAACACAGCGGACTTAAAATCCGCTGGGCGGAAACGCCCTTGCCGGTTCGAGTCCGGCCATCGGCACTTTTTCAGACCACACCCGGTATCATTTGCCGAGTTCGCTGAGGTATTTGATGAGATGCGCGAGCTGCTGCTCGTTCATGGTCGCGGTGAGTCCATCGGGCATGAGAGTTCCACCGAACTGGATTTTCTGCGTGTCGGCTTTCTTGATGGTCTGGATGGCGCCGGCAAGATCGCGGATGCCGATGGTGTCGGCGGTGTCGGTCTGCTTGAATCCGGTCACCACGCTGCCGTCCTTCATCGTCACGGTGGCCGCCTCATAGTTTTCCTTCACGTTCAGCGCCGGCCAGACGACCTCGGTGACGATCATGTCGATGGGCAGGCCGCGGGCAATGGCGCTCAGATCCGGGCCGATCTTGCTCTGGGCAGCGCCCGGGATATGGCAGGCGATGCAGCCGGCTTGTTCGTAGATTTTCTTGCCCTCCTCGGCGTTGCCGAAGGTGTTGGCGGCTTTCACCACGTTGCTGATGTAGGCCTTGGTGTAGGGAGGCAGTGCCGAGTTGATGCCGGCGATTTCCATGAGCAGCGGGGAGAGCTTGGCATCCGTTCTGCCGATGCTGTTCAGCGCCTGGAGTGCGAGCTTTGCGGTGGCCGCGGAGATGGCGTTCGGTTTTTTCAGAGCCAGCATCAGTGCGCGGTGGCCTTCGGTGCGGGAAACAAGCGCGTTGAGGAGTGGCGCGGCCTCCTGGGCGGTCTTGAGTTTTTCGAGCTGTTGCAGCGTGGTTTTGGCGACTTCGTCCGGCTTCAGGCTGATGAGCGCATCGAGCGCCACGGGGAGTTTTTCGTCGTAGGCGAGCTTCTGAATGCGATTCGCAAATGACGCGACCTTCCACATTCCGGCGAGGCGGACGGCTTGTGCGCGCAGTGCGGGATTCTTGTCTTCAAACAGGGGTGCGAGGAGTGCGTCCGCATTTTCCGGCCGGCGTGAGCGCAGCGCGGCGAGGACGGCGGGATTTTTTCCTCCACGCTCGAAAATGAAAGGCAAATCGTCCACGCTTGCCACGCCGGCCAGCGCCTTCAGCCAGGTGGTTCGGCGCTCGGGGTCGCCGTCATGCTTCGCGACCTGTTCGCGCATGATGGAGGCCACGCTGCTTCCTGCTGTGGGGCGGAGGTTTTTCGGCGGGCCGTTGAGATTCCGCAGGTCGTCCGGGTTGTTTTCCACCCAGCCGTTTTGGAGGGCAAAAATGAGGTGCTCGTCCTTTTCAAAGTCGAGGTTGGATGACCACAGCGGGTTGAGAACATTCAGCGTTTTGGTGAGCGCGTGGAGATGGTAGGCGTTGAATTCGCTGTCCAAGCTGCGGGCCGCGATGAAGGCGGATCGCGCATCACGGATGTAGCTTGCCGCGACGATCGCTTCCAGACGCACGAGTGCGTCTTCGTCAGCGATTTGAGTTTCCAAAAGCGTCAGTGCATCAGGCAGGCGGTCGTCACGCGCCCACGTGCCGATGACGCGTGTGGCGTAGGCGCGGACGCGTGCGTCGGCGGAGCGCAGCAGCTCTTTGAGCAGTTCCGGGCGGGGGCTTTCATGTGCTTCATAGAGCGAGAGGGCCAGCAGGCGGCGGTATTCATTGTCCTGCTGCTTCGGGAGCCATGCATCGACGGCTTTGAGAACCTCATCGGCCGGACGCTCAATCAGGAGGCGCTTTGCCTGATACCAAGTCCAGCGTTCCTTGGAATCCAATTGTTCGAGAAGGTCAGCGATGCTTGCGTCGGCCAGTTTGACCGGTTTGACCACCTGTCCTCCCTTCCACGTCACGCGCCACACGCGGCCGTGTTCCTTGTCCCGGTCGGGATGGCGGTAGCTGGCCTGGTAGTGGCCAATGATGGGATTGTACCAATCGGCGACATAAATGCCACCATCCGGTCCCATGCGGATTTCCACCGGGCGGAAGACATTGTTGTTCGTCTCGATGATGTTCGGCAGCAGCGTGGTGGAGTACATGCCGTTTTCGAACTTCAACTCGTGCCATTCCAGCAGGTTCGCGTAATAGCCCCCAATGAGGATACGGCCCTGCATTTCAGGCGGGAACATGCTACTGTGAAGGAATTCCATGCCGACCTGCTTGATGGGTGCGAGACAGAGATTCAGCGCCTGCGCGTCCACGGCGAGACCGGAGCGGACGAGACCAGGCGTGGTGAAGTAGCTGCCGATATTCGCGCCACTTTTGTGGAATGGCTGACCGTATTCGGTGGTTACGACTCCCCAGCAGTTCGCGCCGGCTGAGGACCACTGGAAGAAGGGATCGAGGTGCCCGGTGCGGGGGCGGTAGCGCCAGACACCAGCGCGGTTCAGTGTCTCGACGCCGTAGGGCGTTTCGACGCGCGAGTAGATGTGATGTCCCTGCGTGAACCAGAGTTCGCCGCCAAAGCCCCAGTTGATCCCGTTGATCATCTGATGCGAGTCGGCAGTGCCGAAACCACCGAGCACAATGCGCTTTGTGTCCGCCTTGTCGTCGCCGTCGGTGTCCTTGAAGTGCAGCAACTCGGTGCCCTGGGCGACGTAGAGGCCATCGTCTCCGAGTTCGATACCGCTGGGCATGAACAGACCTTCGACAAACTTGTGAAACTTGTCCGCCTTCCCATCGCCGTCGCTGTCTTCACAGACGAGCACGTAGTCGTTCGCCTTTTCGCCCGGTTTGATCTGCGGGTAGCTGAGCGCGCAGGCGACCCAGAGGCGTCCGCGCTCGTCCCAGCGCATCTGGATCGGCTTCACGATGCCGTCGGCTTCACTGGCGAAAAGATTTACTTCAAAGCCGTCCATGATTTTGAAGGACGCCAGTTCCTCCTCCGGGGAGAGCGGCTTTGCGCTCGGGGGCTCGACGGGAATGGAGGAGCGCACGCCGATCGGCGTCACCGGTCTGCCTTCGAGTGCGCTGGCGATGTTTTCCTCCGCCTGCTTCAGCAGCGGCAGGAAGTCCTCCATTTCCTGCGGAAAGATGCGTTTCGAGGTGTCCTTCCAATCCTTGGAGTAAGGCTGCGTCGTGCGGTCGCCGTTGAGAAAGGCCCAGTTCATCGGCCGCCAGTAGTCGAACCACAGACGCTCGAACTCGAGGACCTGGGCGCGAACGGGTTCGTTGCTCACATGCCTGAGGCCAAGGGCTTCGGCCAGGTGCTTCGCGAAGACGCGATGGCCTTCCTCGGTGAACTGAAAGCCGTTTTCAGTCAACGGACCTCCAGCTTCTCCGACCGGTTGCACAAATGGCAGTCCCAAGCGCTTCGCGAGATCGCCGATGGCTGAGGAGTAGGCCTTCAGGGAGGTGTTGCTTGAGGCCATTTTCCCTTCAAACGCCACCGGAGCCACCAGCACCACGCGCCGTCCCTGATCCGCAAACTCAGCAATCAGCTTCTCATAAGCTGCGATGAAGCGCGGCAGGTCGTCGACGCCGTTGAGGGATTCCATCTGCCCGAACTGCGCGATGACGACCGTTGCGCCCACGTCACCGAGCTGCTCGCGCCAGTCGCGCTGCTGGCGCCAGCTGGTGGTGCCAGCCTCCGCCTGGATGCGCTTCTCCGCTTCGCGACGTCGGCTGTCGAGGTTGTCGACGCTGCCGCCGTCCCGCCACTGTTCGAAGACGGTGTCTCCCTCCCAGCCGAAGTTCCGCACTTTGATCTTCAGCTCCGGCTTTGCCGCGATGAGATTCGTCTGAAGCAGGCCGTTGAAGCGCGTGCGCTCGATGTTTGACGCGCCGGTGAGGGCGACGACGTCGTTGGATTGAAGTTCAAAGTCCTGGGCACCGCTCGAAAAAGTGGAGAGGGCCAAAAGTGCAAGGATGGGGAGTCTCATGATTCGCGAACTGGATCAAACGCGGCTTTAGCTTCGATCCTCCACCAAATCCGCCCCAAATGGAGCTGCGGCGGAGGTGGTTCAGGGAGGCTTTTGTGGACGCATCGTCGGTTGACCTTTGCTCCGAAAGCGTTCACATCCGGTGATGAAATCGTTCGAGACGCGTCTTTTCATCGGCGGCACAGGCGTGGCCGTACTGTACGAGGATCACAAGTCGACGGGAATAAATCCGGAAGCAGGTTCTCGAAAGCCATCGTGATCGTCCCGCATTCCCCGACGACGAGCCCCGCCCGCCAATGCCTGCCGACGCCGTTCTCCCAGATTCCGAATGCTTGTTTGCCGACAATGCGCGGCTGCTGCTGGACGGTGCGGACTTGCTCGAAGAATTATCGGTCGAAGATTTCGTGATGGAGGACGAGCGCTGTCTTGGCGGCAGCATCGGCGGACACGCACGGCATTGTGTGGAGTTTTACCAGGGCTTTATTCAAGGGCTTGGCGAAGGCCGCATGGACTATGATGTGCGGGCGCGGAATCTCTTGATCGAAAGCGATCCCGCGACGGCCTGCGAGGCGTTAAGGGAGTTGGCCAAGAATCTCACAAGTCTGGCAGGAACTGAGGACATCGGGCGCGGCCTGCAAATCGTGGAGAATCACAACGGTGAGGAACCCGCGTGGTCCGCGTCCAGCGTCGGTCGCGAGTTGCGCTTCCTTTTGAGTCACACGATTCACCACTATGCGTTGATCGCCGTCCTGCTGCGCTTGCGCGGCATGGCGCTGCCGGAGACGTTCGGCGTGGCTCCTTCAACGCTGCGACACAGGGCGCGGCAAACCATGACTGCTGCATGTGCTCGATGACCTGGGCTCGCAGCCCGGGAGAACTGGTGCTTTGCTTCAATCGGGACGAGCAGCACTCAAGGGCTGTCTCTCTCCCACCGCGACTTTGGAACGAGGGGTTTCTTGCTCCTACGGATGTGACCGCTGGCGGGACATGGCTCGCCGTGCGACGTGACGGTGTCGTCCTCGCGCTGCTGAACCACTATCCAAAGGACTTCCAGCGGCGTTATGACGCGTCGAGCCGTGGGGCACTGGTGGCAGCCTTGGCTGGGGCTGGCGCAAAACCTTCGATCGAGTTGATGCGTGAGCTGGGAGTGAAGAACACCAATCCGTTCCGGTTGGTGGTGCTTGGTCTGCGCCAGGAGACGGAGATTTTCACCTGGGATGGGAAGAAGCTGACGCGAAAGCGTCATGATGACGACGCGGGATTCATCACCAGTTCCTCCTGGAACACCAAAGCAGTGACGGCTTCCCGTCAGGGCATGTTTCGCGCATGGCTGAGGAGGAATCCAACACCGACGATGGCTGCCATGCGCGCATTCCATTGCCTCCCAACTCACCCGCGGGGCAGCGCCTATGCGGTGTGCATGTGGCGGCCGGATGCGCGCAGCGTCAGCCTGAACACGGTGCGGATGACGGCGTTTCATGCCGAGATGACCCAGCAGCCCCGGGACATGAACGAGCCGTCCTTCTCCATTTTCCGGCATGAGACCGGTTTCGTCCTCGCTGCATGAGCCAGCCGCGTCTTTTCGTCGATAGTGCCGCGCTGCTCCCGCCGGGGCCGGCGCGAAGCATGTTTCGTCTGATCCGTCCGCTGTTGGAGCGCGCCTGCGGCTTTCACCGGATGAATGAAATCTACGCGAAGCTGCAGGTGCCGGGCATGACGCCGGAGCGCTTTTGCAGGGAAGGGTTGAGCCTGCTAAATGCGGACGTGAGGCTGCCGACGGACGCGCAGCTTGCGCCGCTGCGCGAGTGGCGCGGGCCACTGGTGGTGATGTCCAACCACCCTTTTGGTGGCACGGAGGCGCTGGCCTTCATGCTGCTGCTGGAGCGTCTGCGCCCCGGCGCATGGCGCATGTTTGCCAATGCCGTGCTGGCAGGGACGCCGGAACTCGCGCCGCATCTCATTGCGGTGGATCCTTTTTCAAAAGCGCAGCAGTCAAACCGCGCCGGAATCGCGCAGGCGCGCCGCTGGCTTCAGGACGGGGGACTGCTCGGTGCTTTTCCGGCGGGCCGTGTCTCTGGCTGGGATGAGGAATTTCAAGCCGTTCTCGACCAGCCGTGGAGTGATCATCCTGCGCGTCTCGCCGCCGCCGCTGGGGCCGCCGTGGCGGTGGTGCATGTACCCGGCTCGAACAGCGAGCTGTTTCTGAACGTCCCGCTGCGCTGGCCGCGGCTTCGCGCACTTTTTCTGCCGCATGAAATGCTGCGCAGGTCGAAACCCGCAGTGCGCTTTGATGTCGGTCCCGTCACAGAGCCAGCGACAGTGAAGTCGCTGGTTCGAGGCGGGAGGGCGGGGATGAAGTTTCGTGCCCGCTGTCATCTGCTGCCGGAGATCGGTCGTTCGCGCGAAATGGATCCGAAAGGGGACGTCACGCCGCCGGAAATCGCGCCGCCGGGTGATGCGGAGGAGTTGCGCGGTGAAGTGGAGGCTTTGGCTGCGGGTGCGAACTTGCTCTTCGAGCAGGGACGCTACGTCGTTTTGAGGTTTCAGCGGTTTGAGGCGCTGGCTCTCTTCCATGAACTTTCGCGCCTGCGGGAGATCACGTTTCGCGCGGCGGGGCAGGGGGGAGGCGCTGCGGTGGACATCACACCTGAGGATGACTACTACCACCAAGTCATCCTGTGGGACCGCGAACAGTCGCGGCTGGTGGGATCCTATCGCATGGGATTGACGGAGGAGGTGATCCGCGAACGTGGGCATGAGGCGCTGTACCTGAGTCACGTCTTCCACATGGATCCCGCTTTTTTTGACCGGATCGGACCGGCGGTCGAGCTGACGCGCTCTTTCGTTCATCCCGACTATCAAAAGGAGCCGCTCGCCCTGGCTCTGCTCTGGAAGGGCGTGTGCCGGATCATGGCGGAGGACGAGGGCGTGCGCAGCGTCTTCGGATCAGTGACGACGCCAGCCACGGTCAGTGACGCCTCGCGCGCCGTCATCGTGGAGTATCTGCGCCGACATCATTCCGAGGACGAGTCGCTGCGCAGGCTGGTGCGTGCACGGCGGCCCTTCCAGGCGCCGGGGATGGGGCACCGTCTCATCGCTGATGCGCATGACGGGGAGCCGATCGAGACCCTGCGGGATGTGATTCGCGCGCCGGATGGCACGCCGTGCGTGATCCCCCCTCTCATTCGCCATTACCTCTCGCTCAACGCGCGTTTCATCGACTTTCACGTCGAGCGTGACTTCGGCGACGCCCTGTACAGTCTTCTGCGCGTGGACCTGACCAAGATGCCTCGTCCCCACCTGCGCCGCTTTTTCGGACCGGAGGTGGCTGAGCGGCTGGCGGGAAAATCCGGATGAAGACTATTACTTCGCTTTGCCGCCTAGTTCCTCGATCATGATGTCCTTGTAGCTGACAATGGAGGTGGCGTTGCCGTGGATCTGGACGGCGATAATGCCGGTGAGGTCGATGCCCGGCTCCGTCTCGGTGTAGTCGACGGTTTGCACGCCGTTGAGCCAGATCTGAATGCGCGGGCCTTCGGCGCGGATGCGGTAGTCATTCCATTCGCCAAGCGGCTTTTGGGCTTTGGCAAGGACTTCGGGCGTCGGCTGAGCCAGCATCTTTTTGCGGCGGCTTTCATCATACAAAGCGCCGTCGTAGCCCTTGCCGAGATCGGCCTGGTAGCCGGAGACCTCATGGTGGTCCGGGATGCGCACCGTGCGGAACTGCACGCCGCCATTCACGAAGCCCTCGGTGCCTTCGAGTTTCCACTTCAGCGTGAGTTCGAAATCACCGAACGTTTTCTCTGTGGCGAGGAAGTTGTTCTTCTCCTGCTTCTTATCCATCGATCCGGCGACGAAGGCTCCGTCCTCGATTCGCCAAACCGTTCCAGTATCTCCCTCCCAGCCGGCAAAGGTCTTGCCGTCGAAGAGGGGCAGGGGTTCGGCGTGCGCGGTAACGGCGAGGGCGGCAAGAAAGGAAAGCAGTTTCATGTGGAAGAGATGAGTGTCGGACGCCAGACTGAACTGGCCAATCTCACCCAGCCTTGCTCCAACCATGCGCATCACCGTACTTTTTTCCCTTCTTCTCGCCACGCCGCTGGCCGCTCAGCATTCGCCATACGATGTGTTTCCGTCCGCGGAACCGCCTTACTATCGGGTGAGATATGAAGCGTCCACGCAGCCCGGGGAACTGGTTTACCCCGTGAATTACACGATTTGGATCCCGCCGGGTGTGAAGACGGTTCGCGGTGTGATCGTGCATCAGCACGGCTGTGGCGAGGGATCGTGCAAATCCGGCCTCACGGGTGCTTTTGACCTGCACTGGCAGGCTTTGGCAAAAAAACACGACTGCGCCCTGCTGGCACCTTCATACGAGCAGCCGGACAAGGCGGAGTGCCAGATGTGGTGTGACCCGCGCAACGGCTCAAGTGACACCTTCCAAAAGTGCCTGGTGGATCTTGGCGCTCAAAGCGGTCATTCCGAACTTTCCAAGGTGCCGTGGGCGCTGTGGGGACACAGCGGAGGCGGTCACTGGGCCGGAGGCATGGTGCTGCTGCATCCCGATCGCGTCGCCGCCGCGTGGCTGCGTTCGGGCGTTCCCCTGCTGAAGGAGAATCCACAGCGTGCCACGATCAAAACACACAAGGTGCCGGAGGCGGCCCTGGGCGTGCCGCTGATGTGCAATCCGGGAACCAAGGAAGGCGTGACGGTGAAGGAGGGGCGCTTTGCCGGAGTCTGGCCTTCAAATGAAGCCTTTTTCATGGAGGTGAGGTCGAAAGGTGGCCTCATCGGTGTGGCGGTGGATCCACTGACCGCACACGAGTGCGGCAACCAGCGCTATCTGGCGATCGCCTGGCTGGACGCATGCCTTGCTGCGCGGTTGCCGGAGAAGAACGGTGATCCTCTCAAGGCGATGCCAGCAGAGGGAGTTTGGCTGGCCGAACTGCTGACGACCGAAGCCGTTCCCACAGTGAAGTATTCAGGCGACACGAAGCAGGCTGTATGGCTGCCGAATGAAGCAGTGGCTAAGAAGTGGATGCAGTATGTGAAGGACACGGCGGTGGCCGATCCCACGCCGCCACCGGTTCCTCGGAATCTTCGCGTCGAGGGAAATGTGCTCACATGGGAGGCGGAATCGGACCTGGAGAGCGGCACGGCTCAGTTCATCATTGAGCGCGATGGTGAAGTGATTGGCACCGTGCCCGAGCAGGCGAAGAATCCTTTCGGCCGGCCCCTTTTTCAGGGGCTCCAATACAGCGACACGCCCGTGCAGCCCCTGGCGCAAATGACCTTCACCGACACTAAGGCGGAAGCTGGCAAAAAATACAGTTACCGGGTCATCCAAGTAAACACGGTGGGATTGAGATCCGAGTGAGGAGTGGCGACGGCGTCGTGAAACAATTCCGCCCTGCCGATTGCGTATCCCGGTGCATCGCTATGATGCTTGTTTCCGGCGGAGTTCCAGGCATGCACATCATTTTTCAAAGCAACACATGAGCAAACGCATACTGATCACCGGCGGAGCCGGCTTTTTGGGGTCCCATCTCTGCGAGAAGCTGCTGAACGAGGGACACGAGGTCATCTGTGCGGACAACCTGTTCACGGGGCGGAAACAGAACATTGCGCATCTGCGGGACAATCCGAATTTCGAGTTCATGCGTCACGACATCACGCTGCCGATCAGCGTGGAGGTGGACCAGATTTACAACCTGGCCTGTCCGGCCTCGCCGCCGCATTATCAGTACAACGCCATCAAGACCATTAAGACCTCGGTCATGGGGGCCATTAACGTGCTCGGTCTCGCGCGCCGGGTGAATGCCAGGGTGTTTCAGGCTTCCACGTCGGAGATTTACGGGGATCCCGCTGTGCATCCGCAGCCGGAGAGCTACTGGGGGAACGTGAACACCATTGGAGTGCGATCCTGCTATGACGAGGGCAAGCGGGTGGCCGAGACGCTGTTCTTCGACTATCACCGTCAGAACGGCGTGGACATTCGTGTGGTGCGAATCTTCAACACCTACGGGCCGCGCATGCTGCCGGACGATGGGCGTGTGGTGTCGAACTTCATCGTGCAGGCGCTGCGCGGAGAGGATTTGACGATTTACGGTACCGGCCAACAGACTCGCAGCTTTTGCTACGTTGACGACTTGATCGACGGCTTCGTGAAGTTCATGGAAACGGACGGTTTTACGGGGCCGGTGAATCTCGGCAACCCGGGCGAATTCACGATGCTGGAATTGGCAGAGCAGGTGCTGAAGAAGGTCGGCGGCAAATCGAAGATTGTTTTCCGTCCGCTGCCTTCGGATGACCCCAAACAGCGTCAGCCGGACATCACTCTCGCAAAAACCCGCCTCGGCTGGGAGCCGAAGGTACCGCTTTCTGAGGGACTCGACCGCACCATCGCCTACTTTGCGAAACTGCTCGAAAACCCCCAGGGAATGCGACCAACCCTCATGCCCCGTCCGCGTAACGCATAAAGACCTTTATTCCCTCCGTCCAGCATGTCTCAGGAAGAAACCTGCCCCGAGTTCAAATTGCGAATCTGCTGCATCGGCGCCGGCTATGTCGGTGGCCCTACGATGGCGATGATCGCGCTCAAATGTCCGCACATCCGGGTCGATGTCGTGGATTTGAATGAGCAGCGCATCGCCGCGTGGAATTCCTCCGACTTGCCGGTCTACGAGCCCGGTCTCGACGAGATCGTGGTCGAAGCAAGGGGAAGAAATCTGTTTTTCTCAAGTGAGGTCAAGCAGGCGATTCACGCGGCGGACATCGTCTTTGTCAGCGTGAACACGCCGACCAAGACCTTTGGAGTCGGCGCGAACAAGGCGGCTGACTTGCGGTTCGTCGAGTCGGTAGCGCGCACCATCGCCGAAGTGGCGGAGGAACCAAAGATCATCGTCGAAAAAAGCACGATTCCGGTTCGCACGGCGGAGGCCATTCACACCATCCTTGCATCCAGCGAGAAGGGGCTGAAGCACCAGGTGCTCTCCAATCCTGAATTCCTCGCGGAAGGTACGGCCATGGCCGATCTCGCCAATCCCGACCGCATTCTCATCGGCGGCGAGCAAACGCCGGAAGGTCTGGCAGCAGTGGAGAAGTTGGTCGGCGTCTACGCGAACTGGGTGCCGCGCGAGCGCATCCTCACCACGAATCTTTGGTCCTCGGAACTCTCGAAACTGGTAGCCAACGCCTTCCTGGCACAGCGCATTTCTTCCATCAACAGCATCTCGGCGCTTTGCGAGCAGACCGGCGCGGATGTGGACGAGGTGGCCCGTGCCATTGGTTCCGACTCACGCATCGGGCCGAAGTTCCTGAAGGCCTCCGTGGGTTTCGGCGGCTCTTGTTTCCAAAAAGACGTGCTGAATCTGGTCTATCTTTGTGGACACTTCGGCCTGCCGGAAGTTGCGGCATATTGGGAGCAGGTTATCCAAATGAATGACTGGCAGAAGCACCGCTTCGCGGAGCGCGTCCTGCGAACCTTGTTCAACACCGTCACCGGTAAACGCATCGCCATCCTCGGTTTCGCCTTCAAGAAGGACACGAATGACACCCGCGAGTCAGCTTCGATTTATGTGTGTCGCGACCTCCTGGAGGAACGAGCCACGCTCGCGATCTATGACCCGAAGGTTTCCAAAGCCCAGATCTGCAAAGATCTCGGCATCGAGCCGGATGATCCCCGCGTCGAGTTCGCCACGAGCGCTACACAGGCGGCGGTGAATGCTCATTCTCTGCTCGTGCTTACGGAGTGGGACGAATTCCGATCGCTCGATTATGAGGCGATTTACCAGTCAATGGTAAAACCCGCGTGGGTTTTCGACGGTCGCGGCCTTCTAGACCATGCACGGCTGCGCGAGATTGGGTTCAAAGTTTACGGAATCGGCAAACCGCTGGCCTAGCGCCGCCCCGTTGGAGGCGGTGGGAGTAATGGATTCCACTATGCGTATATTGCGGTGGGTCATGAGGCTGTGAACCGTAGCCGACGACAATATCGGATGGGTTCCGGCATGGCATGATGGGCAGCGTGAAGTCAAACCAAGAACGCGCCATGAATACCACCACCCCCTCCCCGAAAAATGCCCGCCAACGTTTCATCCAGAATCTGGCGGACAGCGAACTGTTCCAGCACTATCAGAAGGCCTTCCACACGCTTACAAGCCTGCCTTTGAACCTCAAGTCCGTGGGTGAGGGCGTCCACATCGACGGTGTCACCACGCATACGGGAGTAGCCGGAGTTGTGGAAACACAGGTCCCGGTCCGCGTCGGCAAAAACACCATCGCTGTCATGCTCACCGGCGGTGTCCGTCTGCAGCCCGCCAATGCCGACACCTTCGCGCCCGTGGCCAAGGCTTTGCTGGATGAAGATCGCTCCGCCGCTGAAATCCGCAGCGCGAAACTGCAGTTCGAACAGGTTCCGGTGATGCAACCGGAGCGCTATGAGGCCGCAGTGGCCATCTTGCAGTCCTTTGCCCTTCAGCTCGGCGACAGTGCCCACCGCCTCCTGTTTGCCACCGCCACCCATGAACCTGAAGCGGTGCGCAACGCCAAGGCATTCATCCACGACCACCTCGCGGAGCCGATGTCCCTCGAAGCCGTCGCCGGCGCGGTGAATGTCAGCCCCTTCCATTTCTGCAAGCTTTTCAAGCGCGCCACCGGCCTCACCTTCACGGATTTCGTGAACCGCGCCCGCGTGGAAAAGGCCAAGCGCATGCTTATGAAGCCCGCCGCCCGCATCACGGAAGTGGCCTACGACGTCGGCTTCCAGAGCCTGTCCCACTTCAACCGCAGTTTCCGCCGCATCGCTGACGAATCTCCCACGGAATTTCGCAGCCGCATGAAGAACGGCGCCCCGGCCTCGCTTGCCGCATAAGATTTGTCGCCATGCGCATCGCACCGCGATGTTTCGACGACACAGCCCCGGAGAGACACACCTGAGCGCGTTGGGTAACTCTCTCCGGGGTTTTTTGTGCCCGGATGCGGACTTGACCCGCCTCTCCGCTCTGCGCACAATCGCAGTTCCCACTCATTCCCAACCCACAAACCTCATCACAGCACTCCTATGAGCCGGAAAATTCGTTATGGCATGATCGGCGGCGGACGCGGCGCCTTCATCGGCGGCGTTCATCGCATCGCGGCGGCAATCGACCAGCAGACCGAACTCGTCTGCGGCGCCTTCTCCTCGAGCCCTGAAAAATCGAAGGCCAGCGGCGCCGACTTTTTCCTGCCCGCCGAGCGCTGCTACGGCACCTTTGAGGAAATGATCAAGACGGAGGCCTCGCTGCCGGCTGACAAGCGCATGGACTTCGTCTCCATCGTCACGCCGAATCACATGCACTTCCCGGCGGCCAAACTCGCGCTCGAAAACGGCTTCCACGTGCTCTCCGACAAGCCCGCGACCTTCAATCTCGCCCAGGCCAAGGAACTCGCCGGCATCGTGAAGGCCTCCGGCAAGCTCTATGGCGTCACCTACAACTACACCGGTTACCCGATGATCCGCCAGGCGCGCCAGATGATCGAGCAGGGCAAGCTGGGCAAAATCCGCAAGGTCGTCGCCGAGTATCCGCAGGGCTGGCTCGCGACAATGCTTGAAAACACTGGTCAGAAACAGGCTTCCTGGCGTGTCGATCCCGCGATCTGCGGTGCCGCCGGCTGCATGGGAGACATCGGCACGCATGCGATCAATCTCGCCGAATATGTCACCGGCCTGCACATCAAGGAACTCGCCGCCGATCTGACGATTTTCCTTGGCGAGCAGGGACGCCGCCTGGAGGACGACGGCAACGTGCTGCTGCGCTTCAGCAACGGCGCGAAGGGCGTTTTGCACTCCAGCCAGATCAGCGTCGGCTGTGAAAACAATCTCAGCCTGCGCGTCTACGGTGAACTCGGTGGCATTGAGTGGAGCCAGCTCGATCCGAACACGATGATCGTCACCTCGCTGGATCAGCCGAAACAAATCTATCGCACCAGCATGGGCTACCTCGGCACCGCTGCGGCAGCCGCTACGCGCACGCCGGCGGGTCATCCGGAAGGCTATCTGGAAGGCTTTGCCAACATTTACAAAAACTTCGTCAATCACATCCGCGCTGTCGAGGCCGGCACGGCGCCGAACCCGCTCGACATGGACTACCCGACGATTGAAGACGGAGTCTCCGGAATGGCCTTCATTGAGGCCGTGGTTGCCTCCTCCGCCAACAACGCCGCCTGGACGCCGCTGGATTTCACGCCCTCCGAGCGCCCAAAATACGGCGACGCGTCGCTCGACAGCGATCGTGGTGGCTTGAGCTGATTCGCGAAGATCACAAAAAAGGCGCAGGCGAAACCGCCTGCGCCTTTTTTATTTCGATCATTGGCTCAAATCGTCACCGGCTTCCCGGTCTTCGCCGACTCATACACCGCGTCGATGACCTGCATCAGACGCAGGGCCTGTTCCGGTGTGTTGAGCGGTTCGGCTTTCCCGTCGAGGAATTCGATGAAGTTTGCCGCGGATCCGATGCGACCCATGTCCTCGCAGGGCTCCGTGGTGATGCTGCGGTCCACGCTGTTGCCGTTCTCCTGGACGTAGAGTTCGCAGGTGTCGATGGCGGTGTTGTCGAAGCCGTCCACGCCGAAGAGCCGTTCCACCTTGCCGCCGGCCTTGGTGCCCTGGAAGACCACGGAGACTTCCTCGCGTTTCACCATTTCAGCCCAGGAGACCTGCAGGCTGAGCACCTGTCCCGTTTTGAACGTCACGAAGCCGTGGGCTGCGTTCTCCACGTCCGTCGTGCCGCCCACCTTGTCCGGGATGCCCCACGGTCCCTTGAACTGCTTGTCATGGATGAAATCGGAGAAGGTCTGGCCCAGCACGTGGGCAGGTTCGGGGTAGCCCATGAAATACATCGCCAGATCCACCATGTGGAGAAGGTCCACGAGCGAACCGCCGCCGGCGAGTTCCTTGGTGGTGAACCAGCCGCCGAAGCCGGGGATGCCCGTGCGGCGGATCCACTTGGCCTGCGCGGAGTTGATCGTGCCGACCACGCCCTGGTCGACGTAGGCCTTCATCGCCACCGACTCCGGGCGGGCGCGGTTGTTGAAATTGAAGAGCACATGCTTGCCGGCCTTTTTGGCGGCATCGATGATTTCCTGTACTTCCGCGGCGTTCAATGCGGGCGGCTTTTCAGAGAAGACGTGCTTGCCTGCATTGAGGCACTGGACAGCCAGAGGTTTGTGAAACTTGTTCGGAACGATGATGCTGATGGCTTCAAGTTCCGGGCTTCCCGCCAGCATGGCGTCCACGGAGTCATAGGCCGAGGCAATGCCCCACTTCTCGGCGGCTTTGGCCGCCGCGCCCGGGGCCGCATCCGCCACGGCCACGATTTCCGCTCCCGCCTGACGAAACCCCGCTGCGTGATACTGCAACATGCCGCCTGCTCCAATGACTCCGACTTTGATGGACATAAATGTGTGTGTTTTTAGGTGGTTGATGGATAGAATCCGGGCGCGAGGATGTCGGGCGCGGGCCGCAGAGTCAAGACTGGAAAGCGGCGGCGCCCAATCATCGCAGCGACTGGCTCGACATCCATCGTTTGAAGGCTTCTTTCACAATCAATATGCCCGTCACCACCCGCCCGGCCACGCTCGACGATCTCAGCGCGATCAACGCGATCTACAACCATTACGTCGAGCACAGCACCTGCACCTATCAAACCGTGCCCAGCACCGCGCAGGAGCGACGTGACTGGTTCGATGCGCACGGGCCTGAGCATCCCGTGATCGTCGCCGAGGAAAATGGGATCGTCATCGGTTGGGGTTCGCTGAGCCGCTTTCATCCTCGGCAGGCCTACTGCCATAGCGTCGAAGATTCGGTGTATCTCCATCATCAGCATCTGGGAAAAGGCGTCGGCTCTCTGGTGCTCGGTGAACTGCTGCGTCTCGCGAAGATCATCGGCCATCACACCGTCCTCGGCGGAGCGGACTCCGAGCAAACGGCCAGCATCGCCCTCCACGCGAAATTCGGCTTCGAAAAAGTCTCCCATCTCAAGGAAGTCGGGTTCAAACAGGGCCGCTGGCTCGATGTGATCTGGATGCAAAAGATGCTGTAGCGCTCCAGCATTGACATCGGGCGCCCAAAAACGCTAGAACCCGGTCCGATTCCACGTCTTGACGCCATGCAAACGGACCTCGCCACGCTCTCCCGCCGCCGCTTTCTCGGCTCGACGGCGATGGGTCTTTCCAGCGTGGCGCTGTCGTCCCTGATGGCCGAGTCGCGATCGCATTTCCCGGCGAAGGCGAAACGCGTGATCTGGCTCTTCATGCACGGCG